>JAYREE010000004.1:152724-225865 GCA_041909105.1 Azonexus sp. | reverse complement strand
TTGCTGCCGCGGCCGGAAATCAGGATGACGATATTCTTCATTTCAAAAAACTCACCGGTAAAAAGATCGTGCTGACCACCGAATGGGTCAGCCGGGAAAAACCTCGGCCATTGCGGTCGGCGACCACTTTGGCCATGAAGTCGAGCAGCCCCGTCAGGCGGCCAAACTCGCGTTCGAAGGAAAGATTGCGGTTGTTCGGGTCGAGTTCGTTCGACAGCAGGAAGAGTTCGCCGGCCGCGTTACGGTCATGGCCGAGCTTCCAAATCGCCACCTCCATGTTGCGCGCCGAGTTGTAGAGCTTGCGCTCATCCAGGCTGTCGAGAATGTAGAACTCCTCCTTGTGTTCAAAAGCGGCATCGACCATGGTCAATAGCCCGAAAACCAGCGCCGCGACCCGATCGCCGGAATAAGCTTCGGTAAAGGCCAGCGCCGCCGCCTGCCCCTCGCGCATACCCGAAAGCTCCGGCCAGTCGCGATAGACGCGTTGCTTCAGCTTGTCCACCGCCGCCTCGCGGCTGGCCGCCCCGCCCTTCTTCCACTCCTTCGGGTTGCGTTTGTACAGCTTGTCGGCGATCAGCAGCAGGCCATTGACCACTTCTTCGCGATTGGTATCGGCGATGCGGTCGATTTCGCTTTTGGCCAGGTACTTCGCGTTCACCGAGGTTTCTGTACGTCCGTCCCTACCCAACTTGGTCGAACAGGCCATCATCATCAAAACGAGGAGGATGGCCGGCCAGCGCATCAGGCGGCGACCCGATGCTTGATATATCCGATTGCCACCGGCAGCAAGGAAACGACGACGATGCCGATGATCAGCAGGGAGAGGTTGGCCTTTATCCAAGGCAGATTGCCCAGCCAGAAGCCGGCCAGACAAAGCGAAACAACCCAGGCCGTCGCGCCAATCAGGTTGAACAACGTAAATCGGGCATAGGACATCGCGCCAATCCCGGCAACGAAGGGCGCAAAGGTGCGAAATAACGGCAGGAAGCGTGAAATGACCAAGGTCTTGCCACCATGCTTTTCATAGAAGGCATGCGTCTTTTCCAGCGCTGCCTTGTTCAGGAAGCGGGAATTCTCCCAATGGAAGACCTTTGGCCCAAGAAAACGACCGATCTGGTAATTGACTGTATTGCCCAGCACCGCAGCGGCCAGCAACACACCGCATAAGGTCGAAATCTCCATGCCGCCCTGGCCAATCGCGGCCAGCGCCCCGGCCACGAAAAGCAGCGAATCGCCGGGCAAGAAGGGAAAGACGACGAAGCCAGTCTCGGCGAAGATGATGAAGAACAGGATGCCGTAGATCCACAGCCCGTATTGCTGCACCAGAATGGCCAGATGCTTGTCGAGATGCAGGACGATATCGATAAATTGGGCGAGGAATTCCATCAGTAAGGAGCGGAGGGGAAAACTGGCGCATTTTACCTGATGCCGACGATCGCATCCGAGGAGCAAAATACGCGCCCCAAACATGGGCCAAAGCCCTCTGAACCATAGGGATATTCGCCTATAATGCCTGCCATGCCACAGATGATCGAATGGAAAGACGGCTTTAGCGTTGGCGACCCGGGGATGGACCGCCAGCATCGTCGTCTTCTACAGCTTTGCAATGAGCTCGCGATCTGTGCGGAAGACGGTGCGCAGGGGAGCGATGCTGCTTTCCATCGCATTCTGAACGAATTGGCCATTTACGCTCGTACGCATTTCGCCGACGAAGAAAAGCTGCTGGACCGTACCGGCTACAGTGACTTGGCCTCACATCGCGACGATCACGGCAATTACGAATCCGATCTTACCGATTTCATGTTTTCCGCCTGCCTGGGCGAATTGGACAAACCTGCCGTGCATCGCTTCGTCCTTGCCTGGTGGCTACGCCACATCCTGAAATCCGACATGGCCTACCGCGACCATCTGCTCGCCTTGGAAAAATAGACCGGGGCCGCTTGCTCCGCTAAAAGCGTCCTGAAGTCACCCCTGAAACAATCGCGTCTTGCCCTTCGCCGGGGCCAATCTGGGATAATCCCGGCATGCCGCATATTGCCCGCCTCCCCGACCTGCTGATCAGCCAGATTGCCGCTGGCGAAGTCGTCGAACGCCCCGCCTCCGTCCTCAAGGAACTGCTCGAAAACAGCCTCGATGCCGGCTCGAAAGCCATTCAGGTGCATCTGGAAGAAGGCGGCATCAAGCTGATCCGCATCACCGACGATGGCTGCGGCATCGCCAAGGATGAACTGGCGCTGGCCCTGACCCGCCACGCCACCTCCAAGATTTCCAGCCTCGACGATCTGGAAGCGGTCGCCACCCTCGGTTTTCGCGGCGAAGCGCTCGCCTCGGTGGCCTCTGTCGCCCGCCTCAGCCTGACCAGCCGCGAGCGCGGCGCGGCGCATGCCTGGAAGCTGCGCGGCGAGCCCGATGCCCAGCCCGAGCCGGCGGCACTGATGGCTGGCACCGTGGTCGAGATGCGCGACCTCTACTACAACACCCCGGCCCGCCGTAAATTCCTCAAGTCCGACAGCACCGAATTCGCTCACTGCGCCGATGCCGTGCGCCGCCTGGCGCTGACCCGGCCGGACGTGGCGGTCAGCCTGACGCACAACGGCCGCAGCCTGTTCCAACTCGCGCCAGCCGACCCGGCGCGACGCATCGCCGACATCCTGGGCGACGACTTCCTCGGCGCGGCCCGTGCCGTCGAGGCCGCCGCCGGCCCGCTCACCCTGGCCGGCTTCGCCATCGACCCGACCCGCGCCACCGACGCCAAGGACGGCCAGTACGTCTTCGTCAATGGCCGCTTCGTGCGCGACAAGGTGATCGGCCATGCCCTGCGCGAAGCCTACCGCGACGTGCTGCACGGTAGCCGCCAGCCGGCCGTCTGCCTCTTCCTCAGCATCGACCCGACGCTGCTCGACGTCAATGTGCATCCGGCCAAGACCGAAGTGCGCTTCCGCGACTCGCGCGCCGTGCATCAATTCGTCTTCCACGCCATCCAGCGCACACTGGCCGCCCCGGTACAGGCCGACACAGCCCCGGCCTTGGTCGAACGAGAGACTGCTGCGGTGCACGGGCAAAAAACGGCAAATTTCACGCCGAATTTCACTCCCTACCGCCCCGAGCCGCAGCAAGCCAGCCTTGGCGTCGCAGAACCGGCGGCCGCCGCCTACCTCGCCTTCGCCCGCGCCGCGCAGGGTATTCCGACCAACAGTTCGTATGCGCGCGAAGCCACGCCGCAATTCGCCCCCGTTGGCAATGTCGTCACCGAAGAACGCCCCGAGCGCGACGGCCCGCCGCTCGGCTACGCGCTGGCGCAACTGCACGGCATCTACATCCTGGCGCAGAATGCGCGCGGCTTGATCCTCGTCGACATGCACGCGGCGCACGAACGTATCCTCTACGAAAAGCTGAAAACTGCCTTCGACAATCGCCAGATCGCCACACAGAATCTGCTGATCCCGGCTGTGTTCTCGGCCGATGCGCTCGATGTCGCCGCCGTTGAGGAACACGCCGAAGCGCTGGCCGACCTCGGTTTCGCCATCGCCCCGATGGGCCCGAACCAGCTCGCTGTACGCGCCGTGCCGGCCCTGCTGCAATCCGGCGACCCGGCCGCCCTAGCCAAATCGCTGATCGGCGAACTGCGCGAACATGGCATCACCCAGCTCGCCACGGCGCGGCGCAACGAACTGCTCGCCACCATGGCCTGCCACGGCGCCGTGCGTGCCCGCCGCCAGTTGACCGTGCCGGAAATGAACGCCCTGCTCCGCCAGATGGAAGAAACCGAGCGCGCCGGCCAGTGCAACCACGGTCGCCCGACCTGGACCGAGCTTTCCATGGATCAACTCGACAAACTCTTCCTGCGGGGTCAATGATGCGCCGTTGGCTGCTGCCCCTCCTATTGCTGCTCGGCCTGAACGCTGCGGCCCAGGCCGAAGGACTGACCAACGGCGGCCAGGATTGCCGGCTGCGCAACGCCGCGTTGTGCCAGATCGGCGAAACGCAGTTTCCGCACGATGGCCCCTGCCCGGCCGAAGCGACCACACTGCGCCCGCCCGGCAAGGAAGACTGCGACGCTGCCATTCCGCGCGAGCGCCCGAGCGAGCGGCCGAACCGGCCGGAGCGCCTGGCCCACGAGCCGCCTCCGGCAGCAGCGACCGCCCCGAGCGAGCCGGCCGCCGCGCTACCGGCACACGCCAGCTGGCAACTGCCCGCCCTGCTTTTCGCCACCCTGCTCGCCGTGCTCGCCTTCGCCGCCTGGCTGCTGCACAACCTGCTACGCTTCACGCGCGAGCGCAAGAAACCGATCGCCCTACGCGACCTGGGCAGCGCCATCGCCGGCGCCATCGGCGGCTTCTGGCTCTCCTTCCAGGGGGCCGGCTGGGCTTTTGCCAAGGCCATCGTCCATTTTCAGGAAATCGGCGCCGAATCCCCGACCATGTTCGGGGCGCTGGTTGGCCTGATCGCCTTCTGCCTGTTGCTACCCATCGCCGGAACCCTGCTGACGCTATTGCTGCTCAAGCTGCAGGACTTACTGACGCGCCGCTGAATCAGATGGTCTGTTTGGCAATTGACCGACATGAAAGCTTGTCTTTACGCCGTTGGCGTCGTTGCCCATCCTCGCGATAGCTAAGGCTATCGCAGTGGTTCGAGCCTTGCCAACGGCACCAATCCAGCACTTTCATCCTGTTCAGCCAATCACGAAGCGGACCACTGGCGGGAACCCCTCGGCATAATGCCGATCTACCCAGAAAAACCGAAAACGCGCCTTATGAGCCAAGCCAAGATTCTCGGCCTCCCCTGGTGGAGCCTGCTCCTGCCTCCCGCCGCCGGCCTGCCCCTGCTCTTTGCCGGCGGTACCGGTTGGCCGGTGTTGCTGCTGATTGCCGTCTGCCTGATCGCCGCCGTGCTGGTGGCGGTCTTTCACGCCGAAGTCGTCGCCCATCGCATCGGCGAACCGCTCGGCACCTTGGTGCTGGCACTGGCCGTCACCGTCATTGAGGTCTCACTGATCGTTTCCATCATGCTGTCGAGCGGCGAGCAGGCCGGTGCGCTTGCCCGCGACACCGTCTTCGCCACTGTAATGATCATCTGCAACGGCGTGGTCGGCCTCTGCCTGCTGGCCGGCGCCATCCGCCACCGCATCATCGCCTTCCGCGTCGAGGGCACCGGTTCGGCCTTATCGGTACTCACCGCGCTGACCACGCTGACGCTGGTACTGCCCGAATTCACGACCAGTACCTCCGGCCCCACCTATTCCGCTTCGCAACTCGCCTTTGCCGGCTTGATGTCGCTCGTCCTCTATGCCGTTTTCGTCTTCGTGCAAACGGTGCGCCATCGCGATTTCTTCCTGCCGGCCGAAAGCGAAATGGGCGAGGAACATGCGCCATCGGTGGGTAATGCCGGCGCACTGCTCGGCCTCTGCCTGCTGGTCGTTTCGCTCCTCGCCGTGGTCGGCCTGGCCAAGCAACTGGCTCCGGCCATCCAAAACGCGGTCGAAGCCGCCTCAGCGCCGCCCTCGGTAGTCGGTATCGCCATCGCACTGCTCGTTCTGCTACCCGAAACCTGGGCTGCCCTACGCGCTGCACTGCGCAACCGCATGCAGATCAGTCTGAACCTGGCCCTCGGCTCGGCGCTGGCCACCATCGGCCTGACCATCCCGTGTGTCGCCGTCGTCGCCCTCTGGCTCGACCTGCCCTTGATCCTGGGATTGCCGGCGAAAGAACTCGTGTTGCTGTCGCTCACGCTGGTCATCAGCACCATGACGCTGGCCGGTGGACGCGCCACCGTACTGCAAGGCGCCGTGCATCTGGTGCTGTTCGCCGCCTTCCTGTTCCTGGCGATCGTTCCCTGAGCTTAGAAAACCAGTCGCTCGCGGGCAAACTGGCGCAACTTGTTCATGTCCTGTGCCCGCGCATCCTTGCCAGCGGACTTGAGCACCACCATGGCCACCACTTCGGAGCCGAATCGCTCGGCCATCGCCAGGCAGTAACCGGCGGCCGAGGTAAAGCCGGTCTTGCCGGTCAGCATGGCAACCGAACGGTCGTGGGCGAAGCGGTTGATGTTGGGCCGGCCACCTACGGCCAGCAGATGCGACAGGCGGCGAAATTCGGGTAGCTGCGCCAGCGTGACCAGCAAGACGCCGAGGTCGCGGGCGCAGGCCCGGTTGATGGTCGACAGGCCTGACGAATCGCCGAAATCGAAGCTGAACAGCTGCATCTGCGTCATCAGCATGCGCATGTCGTAGCGAAATTCCGGCCAGCCGCCTGGATAGCTGCGCGCCAGTGCCGCCGCCGCCCGGTTGTCCGAGGTGACCAGCAGCCACTCGAGCAACTGGTCACGCCGCCACGACGAGCCGATAACCAGATTCGAGTGAGTGAATTCCGACGCGACCGCATCCTCCTCGCTAATACGGATGCGCTCATCGGCCGGCAGTTCGGCACTCAGCACCACCCACGCCGTGATCAGTTTGGTGATCGAGGCAATCTGCACCGGCGTCTCGGCATCGAGCGCCAGCAGGGTTTGTTCGTAATTGCCGACGAACGCGTGGCGCGCCGTCAGCCTGGGTGCGTTCACCTCGCCCGCCACGCCCACCATAGGCGCCAAGGCCAGGGCAAAGACCAGTCGGCGGCGGGTGAAGGATGGCAGGTCCGGACGCATGGCGCGACCTCTCGGAGGATTTAGTTGGGCGGCTTGTTCAATTGGATCTTGAGGATGGGCTCAACCGCATTCCAGGCTACGGTCAGCCCCCCGGCGAGCAGGGCAAAGCCGAGAATCAATTGGATCAGCAGCACGATCAAATCCGACTGCTGCTTGCTCATCTTGCGCCCCGGATTGGTGGCGCCGCAGCCCGGACAGGCCATGGCTGAAGTATCGACTTGGTGCCCGCAGGCACGGCAGGGTACGAGTGACATGTTGGCTCCCTGTATTCGTTTCGATTATAGGCCGAAGCGCGGTGCGCTGCGTGGTAGCATTCGCCGCCATGAAAGACACCCGCCTGCCGCCTGCCATCCTGATCATGGGCCCGACCGCTTCGGGCAAGACCGCCGCCGCCATGGCGCTGGCCGACCGTTTCCCGGTTGAATTGATCAGCGTCGACTCGGCCCAGGTCTTCATCGACATGGATGCCGGCACGGCCAAGCCGGACAAGACGATGCTGGCGCAGTACCCGCACCGGCTGATCGACATCATCACGCCGGAAGAATCCTATTCTGCCGCGCGTTTTCGCGAAGATGCTCTGGCCGCCATGGCCGAAATCACCGCTGCCGGCAAGGTGCCTTTGCTGGTCGGCGGCACCATCCTGTATTTCCGCAGCCTGCTGCAGGGGCTGGCCGACCTGCCGCAGGCCGACGCCGGCCTGCGCGCCGAGATCGACGCCGAAGCCGCACGTTTCGGCTGGCCGGCCATGCATGCGAAATTAGCCGCTTTGGACCCGTCCACCGCAGCACGGCTACATCCGACCGACAGCCAGCGCATCCAGCGTGCGCTGGAAATCTGTCTGTTAAGCGGCCGCCCGATGTCCGAATTGCTGGCCGAGAGCGAAAGCCAGAAGCCGCCCTACGACTTCCTGTCCATCGGCCTGCTGCCCTCCGACCGGACGGTTCTGCACAAGCGCATCGAGCGCCGTTTCGACGAGATGCTGCTGGCCGGCCTGGATGAAGAAGTGCGCATGTTGCGCCAGAAATACGACCTCAATCTCGGCCTGCCGTCGATGCGCTGCGTCGGCTACCGTCAGGCCTGGGAATACCAGGAAGGGCTTTACCGCAAACCTGAGATGCGCGACCGCGGCATCTACGCCACGCGCCAGCTGGCCAAGCGCCAGATCACCTGGCTGGGCAACGGTTTTCCCGCCGACGAGAATTTCGACTGCCTCGACCCGGCCCTGCCCCAGCGCATCGCCGAGCGGGCCGCCGCCTTCCTCAATGCCTGAGTAGCTCCTTCAGGGTCTCGGCCAGCCGCTCCAGGTCGCCGACAATGTGCAGGCTGGCATCCTGCGTGCCGACCACGCGGGCCATGAAGGCATTGGCCAACTGGTTCACTTCTTCTTCCTGCGACTCGGTCAGCCCGAGGTGAACGAAGGCCTTGGTCAGCGCCTCCTGGAAATCGATCATCACCTGCGTCAGCTCGAAGCAGTTGCGCCGATAGTTGGTCTGCACGGCATCCAGCGTGGTGTAGAGCGTCGGCAAGGCGGACTCGATACCGGAACGACGGCGTTGCGCGATCAAATCGGTCTCGATGGCCTTGACCCGCGCATCCGCCCCCTCGGCCAGCAAGGCGACGTTGTCGCGAATGCGCCCGGAACGCTCGGCATCGTCCAACGGCATGTTATTGACCAGCAGGGTGACATGGCCGTAATTGAAGGCACAGCGCGATTTGAACTGGAAAATGCGGTCGCTCTGGCTGACGTGGTTAAGCACCGAGACCTCGAATGGCAGATTGCGCCCGTTGCGGCTCAGCGACAAGGTTTCGCCCTGCAGGCGCAACTGCACCGCCGTATCGAGGTCATAGCTCTGCATCGCTTCCAGGATCGCCGCCGCCAGTTCCTCGGCATCCTGGCAGGCGAAGGATTTGCTCAGAAATTGCAGGACGACCCCCAGTTCGCCCATGCTGACCATGGCCGACATCGCCGTGCGCTGGGCATAGCCGGCCTGCTCGCGCAAGGCGGCTTTTTCGCCCAGGGTACGACCGACGACCTTCACCTTGCTCAGCAGCTCGGCCGCCTCGAAGGGCTTCTGGATGAAATCGTCGCCGCCCGCCTCGTAGCAGGCCAGGCGGGTCTGCCCATCGTCGCTGGCCGACATGAAGATGACCGGGATGTCCTGCGTCTCCCAATCGTCTTTCAGATGACGGCACAAGGTGTAGCCATCCATTTCCGGCATGGACACGTCGAGTACGAAGAGATCCGGTTTGCTCTCGCCGAGCCGTTGCAGGCAGGCCGCGCCGCTGGTGAACACCTCGACCGGCCCGATACCCTCGAGCGAGGCCAGCAGGATGTCCAGCATTATTGAATCGTCATCGACGACAAAAACCCGCAAGCCTCCGTCCATCTCTCCTCCGAATTATCTATTTGAAAAGCATTGTTATCGGTTTGCCGTCAGCCTGCAAGACAGCCAAGCGAACCACCTAAGCCATCCGGGTGAGGCACTATTCGATACGGCTACCGAATTCCGGGATTTTGGGCGGTGCACCGCAGGAATCGCATTCGTTTTCAGCTTCGAACGCGGCATGACAGGCCGCCAGATCCTTTTCGCCCACTGCTTTCTTCAAGGCGGCTACGTGCACCAGCACGACACCGGCCCGCAGCATGCCGAGATACTCCGCCACGCCACGCGACACGTCGATGATACGCTTGCGGTGCTTGGCATGCATGCGGTCATTGACCTTGACGATGGCGCAACGCTCGCTGTCGAGGCGGCGGACTGCCACCCAGGAACCGAGCGGGAAGTGGTTGCTGGCCGCGGTGAAGTCGCGCACATCGAAGCGCTCGCCGGTCGAAGTCTTGCGCCCCTGGAAACCATGGCCGTAGAAACTGGCGTGGCCGCGCAGGCCGAAATCTGCATCGTCTTCCAATTCGGCGACGAACACCTCGCTGCTTGCCGCGGCGGCAGGCGCTTTCTTCTTGGCGGGGACTTTACGGGCGGCAGCGTGTGCCGTCTTGCCGGCAACGGCCGGCTTGCTGGCCGCCGCACCGGCCTCGGGAACGAGCGGTGCGGTCAGCCAGAGCAGGCTGCCAGCGAGAATTGCTGCAGCCCGCTTCATCGCGTCAAACGACGAGGGTTTGCGCCTCGTCGCCCTGACGAGCGCGGATCTTGCCAAGGCGATAGACGGTTTCGCCCTGCGCCTTCAGTTCAGCCATGGCGGCGTCGGCATCGGCGGCAGCCACGATGATGACCAGGCCGATACCGCAATTGAAGGTGCGGTGCATTTCCTTCTCGTCGACGTTGCCTTCCTTCTGCATCCAGTCGAACAGCTTCGGACGCGGCCAGGCAGCCTTCTCGATTTCGGCCACGGTGTTTTCCGGCAGTACGCGCGGCACGTTTTCGAGCAGGCCGCCGCCGGTGATGTGGGCCATGCCCTTGATCGTGACCTTCTCCATGGTCGCCAGCACCTGCTTGACGTAGATGCGGGTCGGGGCCATGACCACGTCGGCCAGAGTGCGTTCGCCATCGAACGGGGCGTTCATGTCCGGGTTGGAACGCTCGATGATCTTGCGCACCAGCGAGTAGCCGTTGGAGTGGGCGCCGGAAGAGGCCAGGCCGAGCACCACGTCGCCAGCGGCAATGCTCTTGCCGTCGATGGCCTTGGACTTTTCGACCACGCCGACGGCGAAGCCGGCCAGGTCGTATTCGCCGGCCGGGTACATGCCCGGCATTTCAGCGGTTTCGCCACCGATCAGCGCACAGCCGGCCAGTTCGCAACCCTTGGCGATGCCGCCGACGACCGCGGCAGCGGTATCGACATCCAGCTTGCCGCAAGCGAAGTAATCGAGGAAGAACAGCGACTCGGCGCCGAGCACCAGGATGTCGTTGACGCTCATGGCGACCAAATCCTGGCCCACCGTGTCGTGACGGTTCAGTTCGAAGGCCAGCTTCAGCTTGGTGCCGACGCCGTCGGTGCCGGACACCAGCACCGGCTCCTTGTAGCGCTTCGGCACTTCGAACAGCGCACCGAAACCGCCAATACCACCCAGCACGCCGTCGCGCAGCGTCTTCTTGGCCAAGGGCTTGATGCGATCGACCAGGGCATCGCCCGCATCGATATCGACGCCGGCATCACGGTAGGAAAGGGAGGTATTCTGGGTCATGGTAGGCAAGGCCAAGCAACTGAAAAAAGGTGATTTTACCCGAAACCGTCCGACTCCCTAAGCCTTGACGCCAAGACTCGGTTTATCTGCCATCGCCTGTCTTCGCCCGGCCATGATCTGCGGGTATGATCTCGGCCATATCAAGAGCATGTCATGGACACAAGCCGCTTCAATACCTGGAAGTATCGCCACGATGGCCCCGGCCAGCGCCAGCGCTGGCAACTGCCGCTGGCCGCCATCTGCTTCGTCGGTTCTCTGCTGGCGATATCCCGGCCACACTTCGCCTTGCCCCTGTTCGTTATCGCGCTGCTCGCATTGCTGGTCACCAGCCGGAAAATCCTCCTCGGTTCGCGCTACCTGATCTGCGGCGGCGACATCATCTATTACGCCAACGTACAGCGTATCGACCGCGACAACGTCGGCGGCCGCCTCAGCCTGAGCCTGCCTGACGCCGTTCCCTTCACGCTGGAACGCGAGAAATTTCCGACCAATGCGCGCAAGGCCGACAAGATCAAGCGCAACCGCGACGCCAAGTTCGCCAAGGTGGCCGACCGCATCGTGCTGCACATCCAGGCCGCCAATCCTGCCGCCGATATTCGCGTGCATTGCTGAGTGCCGGTAACGATGCGCCCTATCCATCTGCTCTACGTCCCGACGCTCGCCTGCAATCTCGGCTGTACCTACTGTTATCTCGGCAAGCAGACCACCGACGCTGCCGTCAAAGCCGATGCCGAGCGTGCCGTCGCCACGCTGCGCCATGCGTTAGCACAGTTGGAAGCCGCTAACGTGCTGGCCTTCAACGTCTCGCTGCATGGCGGCGAAGTCACGATGCTGCCGGAGCCGGTGCTCGACGAACTATTCACGCTGATCCGCGGCCACTACCTCAAGCATTTCGATGCCATCAGCGCGCTCGGCCACAACAAGATGGCCCCGCACATCAAGACCAATCTCTACAAGTTCGCGGCGCTCTACGACCTGTTCGACCGGCACAAGGTTTCGATTTCGGCCTCCATCGACCTGCCGCTGGCGCTGCACGAGCAACATCGCCCAACGCTCTCCGGCAAAGGCTGGCTGGCCCGCACGCACGAACACCTGCGCCTACTCGCCGCCTACCCGCACGCCAAGAAGATTTCCGCCACGCTCTCGGCCATCCACCTGGCCGATCCGCAGGCGCTGATCGCCGACATCTGGTTCATCCACCGCGAACTCGGTTTCGACATGAACCGGCTGAACCTGATGTTCGCCTTCCCCTCGGCGCTCAACGCCGGCCGCCACGGCCCGGCAGTGCTCGAACCGGCCAGCGAGGCGCAGCAGGTGGCGCTTTACAAAGCCCTGCACGCTGCCTTTGTCGGCACCGAACTGGAAGAAGGCCTGCGCCGCCACTGGTTCGACGAATTCACGCCGAGCTACTGCACCAACGCGGTCAATTGCGGCGAGCGCTTCTATCTGCTGCAAGGCGACGGCAACGTCTATTCCTGCGTGCGCGGCCAGGGGTTGCCAGAATTCCACTACGGCAACGTATTCACGGATTCCATCGAGCAGATTCTCGCCACCGGCGCCGGCAAGGTCGCCGCCATGCACCAGCAATTCGGCTTTGATGAGGGCTGCCGGCAGTGCGGCCACCTCGCCAACTGCCACACCGGCTGCCCGGTGGTGAAGTTCCAAAAACAGAGCGCCCGCTCCTACACCTGCCAATTGCAGCAGGCCATCTACCGCGACGCGCCGCTCAGCTATCCGCCGCTGCCCGCCGTCGAACAGCCGCTCTACGCCCGCGACTACCTCGAACGCGCTCATCCGGCCCTCGCCGCCGCCGAAGCGCCGCCGCCCGCTCCGGCTTCAGCACTCGTCCTGCCCAACGACCTCGCCGACGCCAAGAACGGCCTGCGCGCCTTGATCGCCGCCGACCCGGTGCTGCACCAGCTCTACCGCGCCGATGGCTGGCAGATCGAGATCAATGGCGAATTCAGCGCGCTCGAATCGCAACTCCTCAAGACCCGCCACGATTGCCCGACGCTGCTCGCCGGCGATGAAATCCGCCTGCACCTGCGCCGCGAACTGCTCGCCGCCGCCTGCCCGGAAATCATCCGCAACACCGTTTACCTGCAGGTGCTGCGCGACACGGCGGTGGTCTATGGCGACGAAGCACGCAGCAAGCAGGAACACCTCTTCACCTACCAGTTGTTCGCCCATTGCCTGCAAACCAGCCCGCTCGGCGCGGATTGGGCGATGCTCGACCTCGGCGGCCTGCTTGCCCTGCACCGCCCGCTTTTCCAGCGCGGCGTGCGCAACAACCTGCTGGTGACCACCGGCTATTTACGCGATTATCATTACCAGAAGCAGAAGGCCAACGCCTTCTATCACATCCAGGCAATCAACCTGCCGTTTCAGAATCTGGACTTCAACTACCTGCCGGGAGACGCCGCATGAAACCCGACGAGCTCGCGCGCACCGCCTACACCGTCGAATGTTTCCTCAACGCATTGCGCCTTGAAGATGGCAAGGAACGCACGCAGCTCGAAGCCGGGCTGGTGCATTGGCTGGGCGAACCGAAGAACCGCGACGGCTACCTCGTCTTCCACGAGGGCAATCTCTTCCAGCATCGCGGCCGCGTCGTCATGCACACGCAGGCGCTGCCGCAGGCCAAGCAGCCGCGCACCCTGTGGTGCGACCGCAAGAAGCTTTCCATCATCGACGGCATTGCCTATGCCGACAACGGCCGCCTGCTCATGCTCGGCACCGCCGGGCTGATCCTCACCCTGCCCGGCAGCGGTAACGAGCCGGCGATCAAGAAGAAGGAACGCAGCAGCAATAACAACAATAATAACAATAACAACAACAATAACGGCTGAGCATGAACATCCTGATCGTCGACGACGAACCCGCCATTGCCGACACCCTGGCCTACGCGCTGCGCGCCGAGGGTTTCGCCGTCGATCACTGCCTGCTCGGGCGCGAGGCGCTGGCCCGACTCGAAGCCGGCGAACACGATCTCGTCGTGCTCGATGTCGGCCTGCCCGACCTCAACGGTTTCGACGTCTGCCGTGCGCTGCGCCGCCATTCCAATATCCCGGTGCTCTTCCTGACAGCCCGTTCAGACGAGATCGACCGCATCGTCGGCCTCGAACTCGGCGGCGACGACTACGTCGCCAAGCCCTTCAGCCCGCGTGAAGTCGTCTCGCGCATCCGCGCCATCCTGCGCCGCCTCGACCGCGAGCCTGCTGCGGTGAACCGGCCAAAAACGGCAATTTTCAACGTCGACCGCGAGGCGCTGCGCATCGCCTACCACGGCGAATGGCTGGCCCTGACCCGCTACGAATACCTGCTGCTGGCCCTGCTGCTCGAACGGCCGGGCCGCATCCTGAGCCGCCAGCAGATCATGGAAAGCGTCTGGCAGGACGGCGGTGAAAGCCTGGAACGCACCGTCGATACCCACATCAAGACCCTGCGCGGCAAGCTGCGCGCGGTGCGCGACGACGAAGTCATCGTCACCCATCGCGGCCTCGGCTACAGCATGGCCGGCGCCTGAGGCCGCGGTGAACATCTCCGTCCGCCTGCTCTTCGGCTACTTCCTGATCGTCGGCCTGGCCGCCTGGTTCGTCCTCAACACCTTCACGCACGAAACCGAGCCCGGCATCCGCCAGGCCACCGAAGAAACGCTGGTCGATTCCGCCCACGTCCTGGCCGAAATGGCCGCCCTCGACCTCTCGCGCGGCCGCATCGGCCAGGGCGCCTTCGCCGACTCGGTGCGCGCCGCCATCCGGCGCAGCCCGCAGGCCGACATCTCCGGCGTGCATAAGGAAAGCGTCGATTTCCGCGTCTATGTCACCGACGCGAAGGGCATCGTCGTCTACGACTCGCGCAGCGCCGCACTGGGCGAGGATTTCTCGCAATGGCGCGATATCGCCCGCGTCCTGCGCGGCGAATACGGCGCCCGCCAGACGCGCGACGACCCCTACGACCCGAGCAGCACCGTCATGCACGTCGCCGCCCCCATTTTCTGGCAGGGCGAACTGATCGGCGTGTTGTCACTGGCCAAGCCCATGTCCTCGGTCGCCCCCTACGTCGACCGCGCCGCCCAGCGCGTCAAGCGTTCCGGCCTCATCCTGCTCGCCGCCACCGCCGCCATCGGCCTACTGTTCACCGGCTGGCTGACCTGGACCATCCACCGCCTGCACGCCTACGCCCGCACCGTCGCCGCCGGCGGCAAGGCCGAACCGCCCACCGGCGGCGGCACCCAGTTCTCCGAACTCGCCCGCGCCCTGGCTCAGATGCGCGAAAAACTCGAAGGCAAGCAATACGTCGAGCGCTACGTGCAAAACCTCGCGCACGAAATGAAAAGCCCGCTCACCGCCATCGTCGGCGCTGCCGAAATCCTCGAAGGTGAGCTACCGGCCGACGACCGCCAGCGCTTCGTCGCCAGCATCGGCGAACAATCGCAACGCCTACAGGCGATCATCGAACGCATGCTGATGCTCGCCCGCGTCGAGCAACTCCAGTCGCCAGAAGCCACGGCTGCGGTGCACCTGCCCGAAATGGCAAAAACCGTGGCCAACCTGCGCCAGCAAGCCATCGCCGCCCGCGGCCTAACGCTCAAGCTCGACCTGCCGCCCGACGCCACCACCCACGGCGACGCCTTCCTGCTGCAACAAGCCCTGCTCAACCTGCTCGACAACGCCATCGAATTCTCGCCAGAAGGCGGCCAGATCGAACTGAGCCTCGACACCAGCGAACCCAGCCTGGCCACCTTCACCATCCGCGACCACGGCCAGGGCGCCCCCGACTACGCCCTGCCCCAACTTTTCGACCGCTTCTACTCCCTCCCTCGCCCGGCCACTGGGCGGAAGAGCACGGGATTGGGACTAGCCTTCGTGCGCGAAGTGGCGCGGCTACATGGAGGTGAGGCGGGGTTTGAGAATCATGCTGAGGGGGGTGGAGTTGCATGGTTGAGCCTACCCTGCCAACCCAAACTTTGAGGACATCGCGTGGGACTTGATAGTGTGGAACTGGTGATGGCAGTGGAAAGTGAATTCGATATCCATATCACTGATAGCGATGCAACTAAGCTACTAACGCCACGCCAATTGGCCGATCATGTGCAAATTTTGCTGACCCGAACTCAACGTAACCGACCACCGGAAGAGATTCTCTACCGCGTCCGCCTACTGACCGCCCGTCAGCTCGGCCTGACTATCGAAGCAATCGACCCGGACAAACACTTCGTCCATGATCTGGGGCTGAACTGAAGCGAGCGGTTTCATCATTTCCACGCAAATTGCATCAAAATTCCGGGGATAATTCCCGATTCGATACAAATTGCCGCTTGCATTATGGACGCCTACAAACAAAGCTCCCTCTGGAAAACCGCTTTTCCGGAAAACGCCACGGATTATCCCGAACAGCGTCAGCGCATTATTCAGGCTTACGAACGTTTTCGTGAGCGGGTTTCACACCTGCTTGGGCAGATCAAGTGCGAGCTCCCCAATCTGACGCTGCACGACATCACGCATGTCGATGCGCTTTGGGAAGTCGCTTCGCAAATCGCCGGACCGAATTACCCACTCAACCCGGCAGAGGCGCTCGTCCTTGGTGGGGCTTTCCTGCTCCATGATGCGGCACACTGTCGAGCCGCCTATCCCGGCGGCCTGGATGAAATCCGCAAGCTCAATGAATGGCGCGACTCCGCCGCCCGCCGCAACCTCGACCCACACACGCTTTCCCCCGGCAGCAATGACTATCAGGCGGTGCTGTTCGATACCCTGCGCGTCCTCCATCCCAAACAGGCCAAAGCACTGGCTTTCGCGAAATGGAAAGACAAGGACAACGACGAATTTCTGTTTCCTGACAGCGAGCTACGGAATGCCTACGGCGACCTGATCGGCGAAATCGCCGAGAGCCACTGGTTTCATCCGCATCAACTGGAAAATTTCGGCGACTCGCCGAAAACTGCCCCGGTTTGCCTGTCCCCAGCCAACTGGACAGTCGATCCACTCAAAATCGCCATCATGCTACGCACCGCCGATGCCTGCCATCTCGATGCCAAGCGCGCGCCGCGCTTTCTGATGTTACTTAACCAGCCAAACGGCATTTCTGCGGTGCACTGGCAATTTCAGTCAAAAATCCACCAGCTGAAATGCGATATTGAACGTGAAGAATTGTTGATTACAGGCAGCACCTTCGGCCCGGACGAGCAAGCTGCCTGGTGGCAAGCCTACGATGCCGCTTGCCTAGCTGACAGGGAACTCAACGCCGCTGATAGCCTGCTGCGTGACTTCAAGATCGAGCGCCTGGCGGCGCGAGAAGTTGCCGGAGCACGCACCCCGGAACGTTTTGCCAAACACGTCCCGACCAAAAGTTGGTATCCCGTAGATACCTCGCTGCGCATCAGCAACATCCAGTCCGTCGTCGAACGCTTCGGCGGCGAAAAACTATATGGAGACAAACCCTGGCTGGCACTACGCGAACTGATCCAGAACGCCCGCGACGCGATCCATGCCGCCCGCAGCCTTCAATACCTCAATGAAGACGAAGGCGAGATAGAAATCGCCATTGAAGATGTCGACGGTGGGCATTGGTTGCACGTCACTGACAACGGTATCGGTATGAGCCGCTACGTCCTGACCGAAGTCCTGCTCGACTTTGGGCATTCGCTGTGGCGCAGCACCGATCTCAGCGGTGAGTGGAGTGGCTTGGCATCAAGCGGTTTTGAGGCAGTCGGACAATTTGGGATTGGTTTTTTCTCAGTGTTTATGCTGGGAGAGAAGGTTCGAGTCTGTACCCGTCGCTGTGATCCCAAGGAAGATGAAAATGCACAAGGCTGGATTCTTGAATTCGATCAGGGAACGCTTAGCCGCCCCTTGCTCCACCCACCATCTAATCGAGAGCAACTCAAACGGCCAGGTACTCGCATCTCTGTTTTCGTAACAGCGCACAAATATGAAACGATGCGCCCAGAATGGGGCCCCAGATGGAGGGAAGGCGCACCAAAACGTTGGACCCTTGCGCAGGTCTGCGCCCACCTTGGTCCGGCCCTGGATATCAATCTGTATCTGCTTGAAAACAACTCCAGCCGACAACAGCTTGTTCTCGCGAACGATTGGAAGCACCTTTCAGCCTTAAATCTACTCCGGCGCATCGCCCCTGATTGGTTTGACAATGATGACCCTGATGAATTTGGTCTTTGGTCCCACCTTGCGCCGTTGCATGGAGATAATGGGATTCTTACGGGGCGTTGTGCAATTGGGGGATTTAGGAATGCCGGTTTAGGCGTGGTTAAAGGAATACTTGCCGGGAAGATCGAAAATATTTCCGGACTTATTTTTTGCAAATCCCAACCAGACTTAGCGCGCCAGGACGCATTACCAGCCATCTCATTTCATGCTTTAAGAGAATGGGCTGAAGGACAAAAGCGTCAGCTAATAGCCCTAGATGCGTTAGATAGCATAGACAGCAAGCAATTGGCGCATGCCGGTGCCAGCTATGAGGGACTAATCCTTGGCACATTCCGTGGCACCGAAGTCTCTTTTGAAGAATTAATGGAAGATGTACGTAACTTAGAGTTGCTGTTGGTACACGATGGTGAGGTGGATTTCGATGCAGACGATGAAGTTCTGGGGCGAGACTTTCCCGATTTCCGACCTAGCTCCTATCTGTTGGAGATTACTGACGATTACAGCGGTGCACCACGATGGATTGATCAACTGCCAGATGCATTTGCTACTCAAGAATCCAGAACACTTTTCTCAGCATTAAATGTGGCATTGGTAAAAGCATGGGGTTCAGTTTTCTGGCGTGAAGGGCGAGTTCTTGTTGGTAGCGTCCAAGGAACAAATATTGTTCGAAAATGCAAAATCGCAACCCCAACCCCATTGACTGATGCTCCAATCGAAGATCAGGACGAGTGAGACGCAAAAATTCATTCTTGACACGTCCGAATACAGGCCGGGCCGCATCGTCATGCCGCGGCGACCAAACCTCGGCCGCCGCGGACAAGGGTTACTGATTATCGAGCTGTGCCCTTACCGCTCTCAGCCCGGCCTTGTTGATCAGATAGGGCTGGCCGTCTTTCGAGCTGATCAGGCGTTTGCCGCGCAGCCGCTGGAAGACCAGAAGCGTGCAGTCCGCCAGGACGAAACCTTCGCGGGTATAGCAATCGACGGTTGAAATGCGGCCGGCGTCGTCGCGTCTGTGCACTATGCGGCCACCTTTGGCGAGGACATGCAGTGTCCTCTGCTCAGGCTTGGAAATGTTCATGTTGGACAATCTCTAGCAATCAAAATGCAGAACAGGCAACGGACCCATGGGGTCGTTACCCTCTTTTTGCATAGCGATAACCCACCTTCCGCCGAGCGGAAAAAGCGTGAGTTATCGGATTGCTACAATCTCCAACATACCAAGTGAGCCTCTAGGATTGATTTCCCGGCCGCTTGCAGTGGCCGGATACCATCATGGTAGGCCGATGCGCTTACCGCATCAACTTACCGGTTCCGCCTTTTGCCAGCCTACCCGCCTCGCTCCGCCTTGACCTGCGCCAACGCCTCCGGGCTGATATCGACATCTCCCGCCGGGTAGAGATTGGGCAGGAGCGAGCCGAGCGCGTGCACCGGCAAGCCGATTCGTACCTTGCCTTTGGGCGTGTCCGAGACGAGGAAACCTTCCTTCAGCAACTCGCCGAGCACAACGCGGGCCGTCCGCTCTGGCAGACCGGTGATCCGGCTGGCTTCGCCGCGCTCGAATTCGCCCATTCCGAAGGCGTGCAGATAGAGGTAAGCGCTTTCCGGCTTGAGGTCGAAGCGGACTCGGCGGAAGTAGCCCTCGACCCGAGAACGGAAGTTTTCCAGCGCAAACATTCGGCCCATGAATTTCGCCTGGTCGATGGCGGTTTGCAGGGCATAGGCGCAGAACGCGGCCAGCCCCTTCTCGGTCAGGTTGCCCCGACCATCCAGATCGCCGTGGCGCGGCTCGTCTGCGCGGGCCAGGCGGGCCTTGTACTCGTCGGCGCTCTTGGCGAATCCGCGCGACATCGACCACAGGCTAGCGCCGTTAACGCTGCAAGCTCTGAGCATGGCGTCGAGCGCGATCCGCGCGACGCGGCCGTTGCCATCGAGGAAGGGGTGTATCCAGGCCAGGCGATGGTGCGCCGCGAAGGTTGAGACGATGCCGTCGAGCTTGGCAATACCGCCTTTCTGCGCCCATTCGAGTCGCTGCCCGTAGGCTTGCGTATAGCGCTCGAGAAAACGTCCGAGCGTATCGGCCTTGGGCGCCAGATGCTGCCCGACCTTGACCTCCCGCGTCCGGAACTCGCCCGGCGTCATGCTTGAGCCGTCGTCGAGGATCAATAGCTCGGCGGGCAGATGCTGACCAAACAGACGATGAACTTCAAGCAGGAAGGGCTCAAGCGTTTCCTTGGACAAGGACTGCCGCTTGGCCCATCGATCCGCCTGGATGTGGGCGAGCGCGAGGCTTTGCAGGTTTTTCCGTTCAACCCGCTCGGTCGCCTCATGCAGCGCCGTCTCGATGTCGATGGGCAGCGTCTTATGCCCCTCGATGAGGTTGCTGTAATAGCAGTTCATGCCCTCGACCAACTCGGACAGGCTTCTTGCGGTCGCCGGGACAACGGCGGCATCCAGACACGCAGAGGCCTCGGAAAGCTCGTGCGCGAGGCCGATCAGTTCCGGATAAATGGGGCGAGAACTGTCGATGACCAGCGGTTCCATCTGAACGGGGTCATCGTAGAAATCAACCATTTTTAACCTCGCATTTCTGCCGATATTTTTTCCGATTATAAAACTTGTATATCAATTATTTATACAAAAATTTTCAACATAATTTGCCGATGTTTTTTCCGATCTTTAAGCCGATGGCGTCGCCAAACTTCCCAACAAGTACCAAAGCGGGGTTGCCCCTGACTTCACCCCCGCTTCACACAAGCCCGGCTTCGCTTCAACAAGGCCTCACCTGGCCTTTCCATACTCGGCCCATCGTTTTCAACACGGGAGTCGAACATGGACAAGAAACTGCTCTACAAACTGCTCGCCATCGGCATCATGGCGATTTTGCTGCTGGTGCCGCTAGGCATGGTCGAAGGCCAGATCCGCGAGCGCAGCCACCGGCAGCAGGAGGTACAGGAAAGCATCGCGCAGAGCGCGGCGGGGCCGCAGACGCTGGCTGGGCCGACGCTTGCGGTGCACTACCGTTTTTTTGAAGAAACCGCGTCGGACAAGGACGACGTCAAGCCGCGCCGGCAACTGGTCGAACGCGTCCTGACCCTGCCGCCGGCCGAATTCACGCTCGCTGGCGAAACCGGCGTCGAAACGCGCCAGCGCGGCATCTACCGGGCGCGGCTGTTCCGGCTGACGGCCAACGGCAGCGGCTATTTCGATCTCAAGCCGCTGGCCGAATTGACTGGAAAGACCATCGTCGATGCCCGCCTGCGCCTGGTGCTGGGCGTCAGCGATTCGCGCGGCATCAGCAACGATCCCAAGATCACCGTCAACGGCAAAGCCTTCCGCTTCGCCTCGCCAAAGGAAGGCGGCGAAGGCGGCCTGCGTCGTTTGTATGTCGAACTCGGCACGCTCGACCCAGCCTTGCCGGCCCGCTTCGACTTCAGCTTTCCGCTGCAACTGACCGGCACAACGCGACTGGCCATCGCGCCGGTCGGCGAGGCCAACCGCATCCATCTGAAATCCGACTGGCCGCACCCCAATTTCGGCGGCCGCTTCTTGCCGCAGACGCGCTCGGTCAGCAGCGCCGGCTTCGATGCGCAATGGGAAGTCTCGCACCTGGCGCGCAATTTCGAGGCGGCACAGAACCCCAATAGCGGCGAGCAACTGAGCATCGACTTCATCGACCCGGTGAATGTCTATCTGCAGGCCGAGCGCGCGGTGAAGTACGGGGTGCTGTTCATCGTGCTGACCTTTGCCGGCTTCTTCCTGACCGAGATCCTGCGCCGCACGCCCATCCACCCGATGCAATACCTGCTGGTCGGGCTGGCGCTGGCCATCTTCTTCCTGCTGCTGATTGCCTTCTCCGAGCACCTGCCCTTCTTCGCCTCCTACGGTCTGGCGGCGGCGGCCTGTATCGCGCTGATCGCCTACTACCTGACCGGCGCGCTCGGCGGCTGGCGGCAAGGCGCGGCCTTCGGCGCGGGGCTGACCGGCCTCTACGGCGTGCTCTACGGCGTGCTGCTCTCCGAAGACAACGCCCTGCTGATGGGCAGCGTCCTGCTCTTCCTCGCCCTGGCCACGGTCATGCTCGCCACCCGCCGCGTCAATTGGTACGGCCTCGGCCAACGGCTGACGGAAGACGCCGAGTAAGCGGGCAACGCGTCGCTGGCGGCTGGCTAGCCCATCCGCCAGCAACGCTGACACCGGAGAACACCCATGCCCACACTTGCCCTCCATCTGCCCGGCCTGCGCCGTCTAAGCCTGCCGCGCCTCAAGGTCGCCAACCTCACCGGCACGCTCGCCAGCATCGCCCTCCCCGCCCTGCTGCTGCCGCTCGCCTGGTACTTCCATCACCCGCTGTTCTACAGCCTGCGCTATCTGGAAACGCCCTTGCTGGTCGGCCTGCCCCTATGGATACTGATACATCGCTTCCACGCCCGGCGTATCCTTTCGCGTCGTCAACACCTCGGTCATTCCCGCGCAGGCGGGAATGACGTAAAACGATCTCCCGCCAGCACCGCCCTGTGGATACTGGTAGTTCTAGTTACGCTGGAACGTGGCGTCGAATATCGCCTGCAACGCGACGCCGTGCTCGCCGCCGGGCCGAGCATGCAGGCCGTCGGGCAGCACTTCATCGTCGGCTATAACGATTTCGATGCGGTGCGCGAACTGGCCGCCAAGGGCCTGATCGGCGGCATCTACATTGGCAAGCGCAACGCACGCGACCGCAGCTTTGAAGAGGTCGCGGCCGAAATCGCCGAGTTGCAGGCGATCCGCCAGCGCGCCGAACTGCCGCCGCTGATCGTCGCCGCCGACCAGGAAGGCGGGCCGGTTTCGCACCTGTCTCCCTTGCTGGAAACACTGCCGCCGCTCGCCGACCTGAACGACACACCCGAACCGGCCACGGCTGCCCGCGCCTACGGAGAGCGCCAGGGGCGCGGTTTGGCCGAGCTCGGGATCACGCTCAATTTCGGCCCGGTGGTCGATCTGAAGCCAGCCGGCCGTGCGAGCGAAGACAAGTTCAGCAACATCCCCGCCCGCGCCAT
Source organism: Azonexus sp. (assembly GCA_041909105.1). GTDB lineage: Bacteria > Pseudomonadota > Gammaproteobacteria > Burkholderiales > Rhodocyclaceae > Azonexus. Next base: position 202,871 of record JAYREE010000004.1, on the reverse strand, counting down.
CGCCAGCGCCCCGGCGCAGGTGGAAGCCATTGCCACCGCTTACCTCGATGGCCTCGCCGCCCAAGGCGTGCGCGGCACGCTCAAGCACTTCCCCGGCCTCGGCCGCGTGCGGGCCGACACCCACCTACACCCGGCCGTGCTCAACCAGACGCCAGCCCAACTCGCCGCCGACTGGCAGCCCTTCCGCCAACTCGGCCAACGCGAAGACAGCGCCATCATGCTCGGCCACGTCACCCTCGCCGCCCTCGATCCGCAACGGGCCGCCTCGCACTCGCCGGCGGTGGTCGAAGTGCTGCGCGAGCATTGGAACTACGAAGGCCTGCTGCTCACCGACGACCTCAACATGGGTGCCGTCTACAACCTCGGCATCGGCCGGGTGGCCGGCGAAGCGCTGGCGGCGGGTGTCGATCTCGTGGTCGTCACCTACGACCCGCGACAGGTCTATCGCGCCCTCTACGGTGCGGCACAGGCGCTGGAAAGGCACGACATCGCGCCCTTCCGCCTGGAGCAAAGCCAGGCACGGCTGGCCGCCTGGCGCGCCACGCGATTCCAGCCGACCGCAGCCCTTTCGCCCAAACTTGCTGCAGCAGCTCGCCATGACTGAACCCGCTCGCCCATTCGCGCCCTATGGCTGGCGCAAGCGCCTGGCCGACGCCCTGACACTCGCAGGTATTGCCCTCGCCGCACTGATCGTCGATACGCTGCTGCCACCCGAACGTATCGAAACGGCGGTGCATCCGATGAGTTACCTGCATGCCGATAGCGTTATCGATTACAGCATCCCGCTGAGCGGCGGAGAAATGGGGCGCTGCGCCATCGACGAAAAGCGCTTTCTCGCCCTCGCTCCCGGCGACGCCATCATCGTCGAACGCACCGCCCTGTTTAGCCGCTGCCTTGGTATCCGGCAGCCAGCACCGAATTGTCAATGAAAATTGGCCGTTTTGGGTAGTGCACCGCAGCAGTCGGTCAATTCGCGAAACACGCCTCGACCAAGTCACCGGCTTCGGGGTGCTTGGCCAATAGCTGCTCCAACTGGGTGCGTTGAGCCAGCGCCGCCAAGCGGATCTCCTTCGGTGCTTGCCTAAAAGCGTCAATCAGATGATCGGGAAAATGCTCGACCAGCACGGCCGCCAGCGTCGCCGCCTGTACCCGGTCCTTCACGGCTTTTTCCGGAAAACCCTGGCGTTGCTGGCTGGCGTAGAGCTTGTGCCAGACCATGCGCCCGGCCTGCGGCAAGCGCAAAGGGATGCAATGACCGCCAGCTAGCAGTGCAGCCGGTTCGGGGTCAGCCAACAGGTAGTCGTAATGCGGCACGGCCTGCGCCGCCCAGGCCAACTCGGGCAGCCGGATCACCCCACCGAGCGGCTCGCCCGGTGCCAGGACATCGACCCGCAACCCCTGTACGCCGGGAAGCTTGACCGAGGTCGAGGGGCGCGACGAAGGCATGCCCGACACCTCGACGAAGGGCAAGCCGGTCGCCTGCAGGGTTTTGAGAAACTCAACCGGCGCTGCGAACTTGAGCGCCTGGCCGCGTGCCAGGTCGATGTCCTGCGTGCGGGCGCTGACCGTGATCGCGCCGAATTCGTTCAGCCACGCCATGTAGGCCAGCGTACCGACCAGCACCAGGCCGGCTTCGAAGGCGCCGATGTTGTGCAACTCGACCAGCACCCTGGCCACCGCCTTGTCGGCCACCTGAAAGCCGAGCTTGCGCAGGCTGGAAACCTGAGTCGCCGACCAATTGGCGAAATCGATCCGCTCCTGCATGGCCTGCCGCGCAGCCGCGTCGTCCTCTCGCCCAACCAGGGTTTCCGCCTGCTTGCCGGGCACCGCGTAATAGACCCGATACCAATAGCCGCTGCCTGTACCGGTGCGCAGATAGAGCGCCCCCGGCGTACCAGGCAACAGCGCACCGGCTTGCTGCGAGCGCTCCTTCAACTCGGCATATTGCGTGCGGAAGGCAAGCTCCTGCGAACGATAGAGCGGCAAGGCATTCATCGAATTACCCAACGATTCAGAAAATCATTGGGTAATTTTATGCGCAAACAATTTACCCAACAATATAGATTTTTATTGGGTAAGACACACCAAGGATGTGCCTGAAAATTGCCCCTTTTCGCCTGTGCACCGCAGCAGGCTCTGCTAAAATCGCGCGTTCGATTTTTGCCGGCGCCATTTATCGTTTGCGCCCGTTAGTGGAGAAAGCCATGTACCAGAACCCCCTCCTTCAGGACCTGCAGGATCGCGGCCTGATCGCCCAGCTGACCGATGCGGAAACGCTCGACAAGATGCTGTCGGAGGAGAAGGTCACGCTGTATTGTGGCTTCGACCCGACGGCCGACAGCCTGCACCTCGGCCACTTGGTGCCGGTGCTGATCCTGAAGCGCTTCCAGGAAGCCGGCCACACCCCGATCGCCCTCGTTGGCGGCGCCACCGGCATGATCGGCGACCCCAGCTTCAAGGCCACCGAGCGCAAGCTCAACACGCCGGACGTGATCGCCACCTGGGTCGACAAGATCAAGGGCCAGGTCATGCCCTTCCTCAATTTCGAGGGCAGCAACCCGGCGCAGATGGCCAACAACTACGACTGGTTCGGCGGCATGAACTGCCTCGAATTCCTGCGCGACATCGGCAAGCACTTCTCGGTCAATGCCATGATCAAGAAGGAATCGGTGCAGCAGCGCCTGGTCCGCGAAGACCAGGGCATTTCCTACACCGAGTTCTCCTACAGCCTGCTGCAGGGCTACGACTTCGCCGAGCTCTACAAGCGCCACAAGTGCGTGCTGCAGGTCGGCGGCTCCGACCAGTGGGGCAACATCGTCGCCGGCACCGACCTCACCCGTCGCCTGCACCACACCCAGGTTTACGGCATGACCGTGCCGCTGATCACCAAGGCCGACGGCACCAAGTTCGGCAAGACCGAATCCGGCGCCGTTTGGCTCGACCCGAAGAAGACCTCGCCCTACGCCTTCTACCAGTTCTGGCTGAACACGGCGGACGCCGACGTCTACAAGTTCCTCAAGTTCTTCACCTTCCTGCCGGTCGCCCGCATCGCCGAGATCGAAGCCGCCGACAAGGCCAATGGCGGCAAGCCGGAAGCCCAGCGCATCCTGGCCGAGGAAGCCACCCGCCTGGTGCACGGCGAAGTCGCCCTGATGGCCGCCCGCCGCATCACCGAGAGCCTCTTCTCCGGCCAACTCGCCGACCTGACCGAAAACGACCTCGAACAGCTGGCCCAGGACGGCATGCCCGGCGTCGCGCTCGAAGCCGCCAACGGCAGCCTGATCGACGCCCTCGTCGCCGCCGGCCTGGCCAAGTCCAAGTCCGAAGCCCGCAGCTTCATCCAGAGCGGTAGCGTCACCATCAACGGCGCCAAGGCCGAAGCCCTCGACCACCAGATCGCCGGCGAAGAACGCCTCTACGGCCGCTTCACTATTTTGCGCAGGGGTAAGAAGAACTATGGTTTGGTGAGCTGGCAATAAGCCGCGCCGCCTCACGAGAGGCACGAAAAATCAAAGCCCCCGGCTGCAACGGCAGACCGGGGGCTTTTGCATCAGAGCAACGACCTATTACCTACCCCTCTTTTCGTGAAAGACCGCCTCGCCCTTTTGGAACAATTCGTAATATTTGAAAGCCTCGACGGTCAGTTCCCTCGTAGATAAACCTTTCCAAGGCAAAAATTTGTCAATAAATGCCTTTCGCGGCTTATCAATTCTCTTAGCGCGATCAATACTTGCGCTTTCTGGATTGATAATCACCAGCTTCGTGCACATTGACTCAGCTCTCCACAAGTGTCCCAACAACCACTTGCTCCAATGATCAGTGACCGGGAGACTGTAGCCCCAGACCATCACTTCACTTGCCTGCTGAATAAGCTTGCTCGCAAGCATCCAAGACCTTCGAATATGGTGATATTGCCGTATCGGCTTATTCTGGATGGGAGGAACAATATATGGCGCAACTTTTTCGTAACACTCGAAGCAGTAATGATCTTCGGTACATCTCGTAACCCGAAAAGGCTGCATATATTTTCTGCAATTTAAATTTTTACAAACAACCGCATCAATTGATCCATGCAGTTTCAGGTAAGCGGGCTTAGGTACAAACTCACGAAGAGGAAGACCCCTATCCATGCTTTTCACTACCCCAGATGTTTCCGCTGTACAGATTTCCCTGAACGACCAGTGCAGCCCATAGCCATTCGGCATTGGTGCACCAGGTGGGCTGTAGTCCGGTAGTGCCCGGTCTAAAAGAGTGTCCCAATTGAAAGTTATTACACTCGTTTGGTCATCGAGCTGTTCGTCCACAAACGATTTATAACAGCCGACTTGCTCAACCGATTCACTACAGGTAACGATTGTTTTTCGAATTAATTCCGTAAGATGCCAAAGTCGCCTATCGGTTGAGTCCATTTCCGATTCAAGGCTGGCGAGAGTGAACAACTCTTCGATATTTAGCTTATCTAGATTTTTATATGATGCTTCGCTATCAAGTGCAATCGGCAACAAACTTGTTAGCGCGCCCCTGATATCAGGGTGTTCAAGTAAGCGAACTAATTCGGAGTTAGCGCGAATTTTTTCGAAAAAATTAGTCGCACTTGGAACCTTTCCCCCCGACACTGCTATCGAAGCCCCTGCTCCAACAATAATTACCCGCGACATCACTATCCTCGATAAGTAACCTATGACAGGCATTAGTTGATTATGTCATTAGATTTACGGGCCGTTTCCTCTCATCGGCAAAACCTACACGGTCGATAACATCCAGCCTGCCCCCCATTTAGCAATGCTAAAATCCGCCCCCTCCAAACGCTTCCGACCATGCGCCAGCTCATTCTCGACCTCCTGCCCGATAGCCCGCCCACGCTGGACAACTTCGTTGCCGGCGGCAATGGCGAGGCGGTGGCGGCGTTGACCGGGTGGTTGGCTGGGCAACTGGAAGCGACGGCGTTTTGCCTGCATGGCGAAGCGGGTTGCGGCAAATCGCATCTATTGCAGGCGAGCGGCTTCCCCTATGTCGATGCGGCGCTCAATCCGGCGCTGGCCGGCGTGACGGTCGCGGAATCACTGGCGGTGGATAACATCGATGCGCTCGATGCCGACGGGCAGGTGGCGCTGTTTGCGCTGTTCAACCAGATCAAGGCCGATGGCGGCCGTTTGCTGACCGCCGCCCCCCAGCCGCCGGCCCATCTGGCCTTGCGCGAGGATTTGCGCACGCGCCTGGGCTCCGGGCTGATCTATCGCCTACAGCCCTTGTCCGACGAGGAAAAGGCGGCGGCCGTGGCGGGGCTGGCCAAGGAACGGGCGCTCAAGCTTTCGCCGGAAGTGATCGCTTACCTTTTGCGCCATGTGTCGCGCGACATGCGCACGCTGGCCATGCTGGTCGTGGCGCTCGACCAGTACACGCTGGAACAGAAACGCCCGGTGACGCTGCCGCTGCTGCGCGAGATGTTGCAGACCGACTGAGCCGCTTTTCGGCAATCAATCTCACTGCTGCGGTGCACTGCCCGTTTTGGGCAAAAACCAGCCTTTCCTGCACGCCTGCCGGCACTCAGCCGAGCGGCAGACTCAGGCGAAATTCGTTGCTGGCCGCCCCCACCTCAACGCCGATATCCCCGCCATGCGCCCGCAGGATCGAGCGGGCGATGGCCAGGCCCAGGCCGTTGCCTTCGCGCTCCGCATCGAGCCGAACGAAGCGATCGAACAGGCGGGGCAAGGCCTCGGCCGGAATCGGCTGGCCGCTATTCGTGATGGCGACCTCAGCCTGACCGGCCCGTTCGGCTAGCGCAATGACGATGCGGCCGCCGGCCGGCGTGTGGTGGATGGCATTGACCAGAATGTTGCCGATGGCGCGTTCGAGCATCAGGCGGTCGCCCTGCACGACCCGCGGCTCGCCCTCCAGCGTCAGGCTGACTTCATCGGCAAGCAGGCCGTAGTAGTCGATCAGCCGCTCGAACAGGGCGCGTAGTTCGACCGCCTCGCGCTGCGGCACGACGAGGCCGTTGTCGGCCTTGGCCAGGAACAGCATGTCGCCGATGATGCGCGACAGGCGCTCGTACTCTTCGAGATTGGAGGCCAGCAGGTCGCGATATTCGTCCGCCGAGCGCGGCTTGCTCAGCGACACCTCGGTTTGCATGCGCAGGGTGTGCAGCGGCGTGCGCAGTTCGTGCGCCAAGTCGGCCGAGAAATTGGACAGGCGCTGGAAAGCATCGTCCAGCCGCTCCAGCATGGCGTTGAAACCGCTGGCCAGTTCGGCCAGCTCGGGCGGCACATCGGCTTGCGGCAGGCGTTCGCCCAAGCGCCCGGCGGTGACGCGGCCGGCGGTGGCGGCGATGTCGCGCAGCGGGCGCAGGCCGTGGCGGGCGATCCACCAGCCGACGGCGATGGTCAGCAGGGCGGCGGCCAGCATGGCGAGGCGGAAGTCGCGCTGCAACTGGTCAAGGAAATCGGTGTGGTGATGGATGTCGCGCCCGACCGCAGCCCGCAGCGGCGTGCCGTCGCCGAGGGTGATGGTGGCGGCAATCACCCGCAACTGACTGGCGCCAACCGTCAGCGTGCGCGGTTCATGCGCCGGCCCGTCGGCTACGGCCGGCAAAGGGTCGGCCGCCGCCGCGTCGGGCCAGCGGAAAATCGGCCCATTCGGCCCGTCCACCGCAGCAATCACGCCATGCTCGCCGACCAGCACATCGCCCAAACGACGCGCCAGCCCGGCCGCTGAGTTTTCATTCGCGGCCAGATGTTCGATCAGGCTCAGGCGGCCGTGCAGTTCGTGGGCATCCAGCTCCGCCATGTGAGCATCGGCCGAGCGCCCGAGGTAGAAGCCGAGCGCCGAGAAGACCAGGATCGCCAGCAGGCCGAAGGCGAGCGACAGACGCAGGGTCAGGGAACGGTGCCAGTTCGCCATGGACTAGCGAATCTCCATCACGTAACCCATGCCGCGCAGCGTATGGATCAGCTTGGGCGAAAAATCGTCATCCACCTTGGCGCGCAGGCGACGGATGGCGACCTCGACGACATTGGTGTCGGAATCGAAATTCATGTCCCACACCTGCGAGGCGATGAAGCTGCGCGAAAGCACTTCGCCCTGCCGGCGCAGGAAGAGTTCGAGCAGGGCGAATTCCTTGGCGGTCAGGTCGATACGCTGGCCGGCTCGGCTGGCGCGGCGTTTCAGCACGTCGAGTTCGAGGTCGGCCAGGGCCAGGCGCTCGGCCTCACGCGGCCGGCCGCGACGCAGCAGCGTGCGTACGCGGGCGAGCAATTCGGAGAAGGCAAAGGGCTTGACCAGATAATCGTCGGCCCCCAGCTCCAGGCCCTTGACCCGATCTTCGACCTGATCGCGCGCGGTCAGGAAGAGCACCGGCAGGTCGCGCCCGGCAGCGCGGATGGTCTTAAGCACCTGCCAGCCATCGAGGCCTGGCAGGTTCACGTCGAGAATCAGCAGGTCGTAGTCGCCGGCCAAGCCCTCGTGCATGCCGTCGAGGCCATTACGCACGAGGTCGGCCCCGAAGCCGGCCTCGCCCAGGCCCTGCTTCAGGTAATCGCCCGTTTTGGTTTCGTCTTCAACGATAAGAATCTTCATGAAACCGGATTGTGCCTCAGCTACCCGTAGCGACAACGCTAGATTACAAACTTGTAATCCTGGCGTCAGCCGCCTGTCGCGCTCGCTTGCCGATACTGCCCCCATCTGCAACCGAGGAGAACCCCATGCGTCTGATTACCGCCCTGCTTTTCGCCATCAGCTTGCCCGCCTTCGCCCAACACGAGCACAACCACGGCAGCATGCAGGCCGCTCAGCCAGCCACTCCGCCGCTGACGGGCGGCATCATCAAGAAAATCGACACGAAGGCCGGCGAAATTGTCATTCAGCATGGCCAACTCGACAGTATCGGCATGCCCCCGATGACCATGGCTTTCGGCGTGGCCGACAAGACCTGGCTGGACAAGATGAAGGCCGGCGACAAGATTCGCTTCGCGGCAGAAATGAAAGGCGGCAACCCGGTCGTTAGCCGCTACGAACCGGCAAAGTAATTGCCATGCCCGATGTTCTGCCGCACTGGCACCCGGCAGCGGTCCATTTCCCGATTGCACTGAGCCTGACGGCAGCTTTCCTTCTGCTGCTCGCCAAAGTGGCGGCCCCGCGACCAGCCCAAAGCTGCATTACCGGCGCCCACTTGTTGCTGCCACTGACAGCCCTCTCTGCCCTGATTGCCGCCGCTTTCGGGTGGCATGCTTTTAACACGGCGGAACACGATGCAGCCGGGCATATCGCCATGCTCGGCCACCGCAACTGGGCCTTGGCTGCCACGGCGGTCTCGCTGGTGCTGGCGGCGGGACTGATCGTCGCCCAACGAGCCGGGCGCCCGCTTACCCCGTGGATAACGTTTGGCAGCGTGCTGCTTGCCGGCCTCTTTGTCGTGACCGGCTGGCGGGGTGGCGAATTGGTCTATCGCCACGGGATCGGTGTCCAGCTGCCCCCGGTCAGTTGCCCGGAAACGCCGGCCTGTTCTCCAGCGCCGATGGCCAGTGTACCCGCCCCCTCTGCCCCACCGCAGGCGAAAGCGGGTGAGCCGCACGTTCACGCCGACGGCAAACGTCACCGCCATTGAGGAATGCCATGACACAGCGGATTGCTCTTATTGTCAGCCTAGCTCTCATCGGCCTTGCCCAGCCGGCCCTTGGGCAAGGGACGGCGCCGGGCGGCAGCGTTGACTCGCTGCTCGCCGCCGCCCGCGAGGCCAGCCCGGACCTGCGCATGTCGCGCCTGGAGGCCGAAGCGGCACGCGAGCGCATCCAGCCGGCCGGCGCATTGCCCGACCCGGTGCTGCGCATCGAACTGGAAAACATCACCAAGAACGGCAGCCAGGGCGCGACGCTCGATCCGTCGCGTACCGGCGACACCAAATACACCCTGATGCAACCCCTGCCCTTCTGGGGCAAGCGCGACCTGCGTCGCGAGGTGGCCGAAGCCGATGCCCGCCAGGCCGAGGGGCGCAATGCCGACGCCTGGTCGGAGATCGCCGCCCGCCTCAAGGGGCTCTATGCCCAATACTGGCTGACCGACCAGACCGCCCGCCTGATCCGCGAAAACATCGCCCTGACCCGCCAGCTCGAACAGATTGCCCAGGTGCGCTACGCCAACGGGCTGGCCGCGCAGCAGGACACCATCCGCGCCCAGGTCGAGCGCAGCACGATGGATGCCGAACTGATCGGCATGGAAAACGAGTTCAAGCAGCTCGCCAGCTTCATCAACGCCATGCTCGCCCGGCCCGGCAATGCGGCGCTCGCCGAGCCGGCGCAACTGCGCCCCTTGCCCGCCAAGCTCGACCCGGCCCGCCTGAGCGAGCGCCTGCAGGCGGCCAACCCACAACTCGCCATCGAAACCGCACGTATCGGTGGCGCCGAGAAGAATCGCGACCTGGCCTACCGCAACCGTTACCCGGACGTCACCTTGGGCGTGTCGCCGATGCAGGTGCGCGACAAGGTCGATGCCTGGGGCCTGATGTTCGAACTCAATCTGCCGTTGCAACAAAGCAGCCGACGCAGCATGGAACGCGAAAGCGAACGCATGCTCGAAGCCGCCCAGGCCCGGCGCGAGGCGCTTGGCCATCGCCTGCATGGCGAACTGACCGGCACCCTGGCCAGCCTCGAAGCGGCCCGCAGCACCGAGACCATCGCCCGCGACCGCCTGCTGCCGCAGGCTGAACTCACCTTCAAGTCGGCGCTGGCCGGCTACGAAACGGGCAAGGTCGATTTCGCCACCCTGCTCGACGCCCAGCGCCAGATTCGCAACGCCCGGCTCGCCCTGCTGCGCGCCCAGGCCAGCCAACAAATGCGCTTGGCCGACCTCGAACGCCTGATCGGAGAAGACCTGTGAAAACCGGCACCCATCTGCTGGCCCTGGCCATGGCCCTCGCCCTTGGCGGCGCCGCCGGCTACAAGCTGGCCGCCCAACACCCGGCCGAAATGACAGCTGCGGTGGACAGCGCCAAACCGGCAAAAAAGCTGCTCTATTACCGCAACCCGATGGGCCTGCCCGACACCTCGCCAGTACCGAAAAAAGACCCGATGGGCATGGATTACCTGCCGGTCTATGAAGGCGAGGAGGACGGTGCCGGCGATAGCGGCATCAAGGTCAGCGCCGAGAAAATCCAGAAGCTGGGCGTGCGCAGCGAAACGGCCAAGCGCCAGGTAGTGGATCGCAGCGTGCGCGCCAGCGGCCGCATCGAGATCGACGAAAGCCGCATGGTCACGGTCAGCGCCAAATACGAGGGCTACATCGAACGCCTGCACGTCAACACCACCGGCCAGCCGGTCGGGCGCGGCCAGGCGCTGTTTGAGGTCTACAGTCCGGAACTGGTCTCGGCGCAGCGCGAGTACGCCCTCGCTGCGCAAGGCATCGGCAAGCTGAACGAAGCCGGCGGCGAAGCCCAGGGCGCCATGAAGCAACTGGCCGACTCGGCCCTGCAGCGCCTGAAGAACTGGGACATCTCGGACGAACAGATCAAGGCACTGGCCAAGAACGGCGAGGCGCGCCGCACCCTGAGCTTCCGCTCGCCGGTGGCCGGCGTCGTTACGGAAAAGAAGGCCATCCAGGGCATGCGCTTCATGCCGGGCGAGGCGCTCTACCAGATTGCCGATCTCTCGAGCGTCTGGGTGCAGGCCGATGTCTTCGAACAGGACATTGCTGCGGTGCACGTCGGCCAGAAGGCAAAAATCCGGATCAACGCCTACCCCGGCGAGGTGTTTGAAGGGCGCATCGCCTACGTCTACCCGACGCTCAATGCCGACACGCGTACCGTGCCGGTGCGCATTGAGTTGGCCAACCCGCGGGGCAAGCTCAAGCCAGCGATGTTCGCCGACGTGGACATTCCCGCCGGCGACCGCGAACCGGTGGTGACCGTACCCGGCTCGGCAGTCATCGACGGCGGCAGCCGGCAGGTGGTCATTGTCCAGCTCGGCGAAGGCCGTTTCGAACCGCGCCCGGTCAAACTCGGCCAACGTGGCGCCGATTTCATCGAGATCATCGACGGCGTCAAGGAAGGCGAAAGCGTGGTCACCGCCGCCAACTTCCTGATCGATGCCGAAAGCAACCTGAAGGCAGCGCTCGGCGGCATGCAGAAGGCCCAGGAGCCGGCCGCACCGGCCAAGGTCGGGCATCAGGCGGTCGGCATCTTCAACGCCTTCGACACCGCCAGCGGTTCAGTGACCATCACGCACGAACCCATCGCCAGCCTCAAATGGCCGGCCATGAAGATGGATTTCGTGTTGGCGAATCCGTCGCTGGCTTCCGGCGTGAAACCGGGAACCGGTATCGCCTTCGAGTTTGTCGAACGGGCGCCCGGCGAGTGGGTGATCACCTCGTTGAGGAAGCGTTGAGGGGTTGATGATGCTGACCTTCAGCGCTATCCCCCAACTGCCCGCTTCATTTCGGCGCTGCTTTCCGCCTGGCCGGCGGGCGTACTTTCTTTTGCTTTGCCAAAGGAAAGTAGCCAAAGAAAAGGCAACCCCTGGGTCGGCGTCGGGCTACGCCCGATCCCTTCAGCTACTTGGCCGGCCGGGCACCCCAAGAGTACTTCTTCGCGATGCTACGCACCGCTCAGGGCGCGGTTCGCATGAACTCGCCTACGGCTCAAACAATGCGAACCGACAGCCCCCGGCCAACCTGCGTTGCTCAGCGCCTCCCAAGGGGACCCCAAAGGCGTCGAGGCACTACCATCCGAGCAAAAATAGCGACTGCTGCGGTGCACTAGCCAAAAAGGCCAAAAACCAAGCGGCACACTGCCAGAGTCCGGTGGGTGTTAACTCTCCCCGTGGGAGGTGCCGAGCAACGCAGGTGTTGGCGGAAAAAGGGCGAGGACTGTCTGAGGCCCGCAGGGCCGAATTCCGCAGCGCCCTGAGCGATGCGCAGCATCGTGAAGAAGTACTCTTGGGGTGCCCCCGTCCAGACCGAGTAGCGCAGGGGATCGGGCGCAGCCCGGCGTCGACCTCGGGTCGCCTTCTTTTTGCTTACTTTTTCTTGGCGAAGCAAGAAAAAGTAATGTCGCGCATCAGGCGCGAAAACCAACGCCAAGCAAGAAGCAAAATCCTTCCCCCGGCATCAAGCCAGAAAGTCTGAGCCAAATAATGCTCAACCACCTCATCTCCTGGTCCGCCAAAAACCGTTTCCTCGTTCTGCTGGCGACGCTGTTCACCATCCTCGCCGGCACCTGGGCGCTGCTCAAGACGCCGCTCGATGCCATTCCGGACCTGTCCGACGTGCAGGTCATCCTGTACACCGAATTCCCCGGCCAGGCGCCACAGGTGGTCGAGGATCAGGTGACCTACCCACTGTCCACCGCCCTACTCTCGGTGCCGAAATCGAAGGTCGTGCGCGGCTTTTCCTTCTTCGGCGCGTCCTTCGTCTACGTGATTTTCGAGGACGGCACCGACATCTACTGGGCGCGTTCGCGCGTGCTGGAGTATGTGAATTCGGTGTCCGGCAAGCTACCCAAGGGCGTGACGCCAACGTTGGGGCCGGATGCGACTGGCGTCGGTTGGGTCTATCAATATGCCGTGCTGGCCAAGGACAAGACGCTGGCTGAATTGCGCACCTTGCAGGATTGGTATTTGCGCTACCAGCTGGCCAAGGCGCCGGGCGTGGCCGAGGTGGCGAGCCTCGGCGGCTTCGTGCAGCAGTATCAGGTGACGGTCGATCCGGTGAAGCTGAAGAGCTACGGCATTCCGCTGATGCGGGTGGCCGAGGTGATCCGCAATTCCAACCGCGACGTCGGCGGCCGCTCGCTGGAGATGGCGGAAACCGAATACATGGTGCGCGGCCGCGGCTATCTGCGCGGCGCGGCGGATATCGGCGAGCTGGTGGTCAAGGCGCAGAACGGCACGCCGGTGCGCATCGCCGATCTCGGCCGGGTCGAACTGGTGCCGGACGAACGGCGCGGCCTGAGCGAACTGAACGGCGAAGGCGAGGTGGTATCCGGCATTGCCATGGCGCGCTACGGCCAGAACGCGCTGGAGGTGATCGACAACCTGAAGACCAAGGTCAAGGAAATCTCGGCCGGCCTGCCGGAAGGCGTGAAGATCGAGACGGTCTATGACCGCTCCGAACTGATCGAGCGCGCCATCGCCACCTTGAAGCGCACGCTGGCCGAGGAAAGCCTGATCGTCGCGCTGGTCTGCGTCGTCTTCCTGCTCCACCTGCGCTCGGCACTAGTGGCCATTTTGATGCTGCCGGTCGGCATCCTGGCTGCCTTCGCCGGCATGCGGGCGCTCGGCATCAACGCCAACATCATGAGTCTGGGCGGTATCGCCATTGCCGTCGGGGCGATGATCGACGCCGCCATCGTGATGATCGAGAACGCGCACAAGCATCTGGAGCGCCTGCAACCGGGCGAGTCGCGCACCGAGGCCATCGTTGCCGGCTGCAAGGAAGTCGGCCCGGCCTTGTTCTTCAGCCTGCTGATCATCACCGTCTCCTTCCTGCCGGTGTTCACGCTCGAAGCCCAGGAAGGTCGCCTGTTCTCGCCGCTCGCCTGGACCAAGACCTTCGCCATGGCCGCCGCCGCGCTGCTCTCGGTGACACTGGTGCCAGTGCTGATGCTGTTGTTCATTCGCGGCGCCATCCGGCCGGAAGCCGAAAACCCGGTCAATCGCTTCCTGATCCGCTTGTATCGCCCGGTGATCGCCGGCGTCATGCGCTGGAAGAAGGCGACGATCGGCATCGCCCTGCTCGCGCTGGCCGTCAGTCTGGTGCCGGCTACCCGGCTGGGCAGCGAGTTCATGCCGACGCTGAACGAAGGCACGCTGTTCTACATGCCGACCACCCTGCCCGGCCTGTCGGTGACCAAGGCGGCCGAGTTGCTGCAGACGCAGAACAAGATCATCAAGAGCTTCCCGGAAGTCGCCTCGGTCTATGGCAAGGCCGGCCGCGCGCAAACAGCGACCGACCCGGCGCCGCTGGAGATGTTCGAGACAGTGATTAACCTGAAGCCGGAAAGCGAATGGCGGCCGGGCCTGACCACCGACCAGCTGATTGCCGAGATGGACAAGGCGCTGCAATTCCCCGGCGTGGCCAATTCGTGGACCATGCCGATCAAGGCGCGCATCGACATGCTGTCGACCGGCATCCGCACGCCCATCGGCATCAAGGTCTTCGGCACCGATCTCAATGAAATGGAACGGCTGGCCAAGGAGATCGAGGCCGTGGTCAAACAGGTGCCCGGCACCAGCAGCGCCTTCGCCGAACGCATCACCGGCGGCTTCTATCTCGACATCGTGCCGGATCGCGCCGCGCTGGCCCGCTACGGGCTGACCGTTGGCGAAGTGCAGGACGTGGTGGCGGCCGCCTTGGGCGGCGAGATGGTGACGACCACCGTCGAAGGCCGCGAGCGCTTCGGCGTCACCGTGCGCTACCCGCGGGACCGGCGCAGCGATCCGCAGGCCATCGCCCGCGAGGTGCTGGTGCCGCTACCGGGCGAAATGGGCGGCGTCACGCCGATGGTCCCGCTCGGCCAGGTGGCCGAGGTCAAGATCACCACCGGGCCGCCCGCCATCCGCACCGAAAACGCGCTGCTCTCGGCCTACATCTACGTCGATATCCGCGACCGCGACATCGGCAGCTATGTCGCCGAGGCGAAAAAAGCGGTGGCCGAGCAGGTCAAATTCACGCCCGGCACCTACGCCACCTGGAGCGGCCAGTTCGAATACATGGAACGCGCCACGGCCAAGCTCAAGGTGGTGGTGCCGATCACGCTGCTCATCATCTTCCTGCTGCTCTACCTCAATTTCCGCCGCGTCACCGAAACGCTGATCGTCATGCTCTCGGTGCCCTTCGCGCTGGTCGGCGGCATCTGGCTGATGTGGGCGCTCGGCTACAACCTGTCGGTCGCCGCCGCCATCGGCTTCATCGCGCTGGCTGGCGTCGCGGCCGAAACCGGCGTGGTCATGCTGATCTACCTCGACCATGCCTGGCGCGACGTGCAGGCAAAATGTGCCGAAATGGGCCGTGCACCGCAGCAGTCCGATCTGTACGCCGCCGTGATGGAAGGTGCGGTCGAGCGGGTCCGGCCGAAGATGATGACGGTCACCGCCATCATGGCCGGCCTGCTGCCCATCCTGTGGGGCACCGGCACCGGCTCCGAAGTGATGAGCCGCATCGCCGCGCCGATGGTCGGCGGCATGGTGTCGTCGACCGTGCTGACGCTGGCGGTGATCCCGGCCATCTATGCCTGGATAAAGGGACGTCGCATCACGGCCTGAACCCAGGGGCCGCTATAATGCCGGACTGATATGCACCGCTGGCCGGCAACCCGCCGGGCGGCGTTCCTTCCTTCTCTCAGGCGACGACGGCATGAGTCACAGCAAATCCAGTTCAGGCACCTGCCCGGTCTGCGGCCAGACCGTGCCGATACGCGAACTGGTTTCAGGCGCGCTGGTGCGGGAAACCATTGTGCAGGAAATCCGGCGCGACCATCCTGAGTGGACGGAAGGCAGCCAGATCTGTCGCAACGACCTGGCCCGTTACCGCGCCCAGTACGTCCATACGCTGCTCGTCGCCGAGAAGGGCGAGCTGTCGGAACTGGAACAGGAAGTCGTGCGCAGCCTGCAAACGCATGAAACGCTGGCCGCCGATGTCGATAGCGATTACGAGGAAACCTGGAGCTTCGGCGAAAAGCTGGCCGATCGCATCGCCGATTTCGGCGGTAGCTGGACCTTCCTGATCTGCTTTTCAGTCTTTATCGTCATCTGGATCGCGATGAACTCGCTGGTGCTGTACTGGCGGCCGGTCGATCCCTTCCCCTACATCCTGCTCAACCTGCTGCTCTCCTGCCTGGCCGCCATTCAGGCGCCGATCATCATGATGAGCCAGAACCGGCAGGAGGCGAAGGATCGCCTGCGCGCCCGCAACGATTACCAGGTCAACCTCAAGGCCGAACTGGAAATCCGCCACCTGCACGAAAAGATGGACCACCTGCTGTCGCATCAGTGGGAACGGATGATCGAAATCCAGGAAGTCCAGCTCGACCTGCTCAACGAACTGCGCCGACCGCGCTAATCCCCAACCGAAGAACAATATGAATCTCGCTTTATTTGACCTCGACAATACCCTCCTCGCCGGCGACTCCGATTTCGAGTGGGCGCAATTCCTCATCTCCAAGGGCGTCGTCGACCGCGAAATCCAGGAAGCCAAGAACGTCGAGTTCTACGAGCACTACAAGGCCGGCACGCTGGATATCTACGAATTCCTCAACTTCCAGCTCGCCCCGTTGGCGCGCCACAGCCGCGAGGAACTCGACGCCTGGCACGCCGAATACATGGAGCGCCACATCCGTCCGATCATGGCGATCAAGGCGCGTACGCTGGTGCTCGAACACCTGGCCGCCGGCGACCTGTGCGCCATCGTCACCGCCACCAACAGCTTCGTGACCAGCCCGATCGCCCGCGAATTCGGCATCCAGCACCTGATCGGCACCATTCCTGCGGTGGACGTGCAAAACGGTCGATTTTCCGGCCAACCGACCGGCACGCCATCCTTCCAGGGCGGCAAGATCGTCCGCGTCGAGCAGTGGCTACAGGAACTCGGCCTGTGGTGGGGCAGCTTCGAAAACAGCTATTTCTACAGCGATTCGCACAACGACTTGCCGCTGATGCAGAAGGTCAAGATGCCGGTTGCCGTCGATCCCGACGACAAACTGCGCGCCCATGCCAGCCAAATGGGCTGGAAAATCATCACTTTGCGGTAGAATCCGCGTTTTTCTGCAGCGCCACACGCGCGCCACGATCAGAGTCCAGTGATCCGTAAACTCATTTCCCGCGTTTTCACCGGCAAGAAAGCCGCCGCCAACCGCCACGAACCCGCTGTCATTCCGGTGTCCAGCCACGGCATCACGCGCGACCGCATCAGCAGCGGCAGCCGCCGCACCTGCGAGACGCTGCAACAGCACGGCTACAAGGCCTATGTGGTCGGCGGCGCCGTGCGCGACCTGCTGATCGGCGCCGAGCCGAAGGATTTCGACGTCGCCACCGACGCCACGCCGGAGCAGGTACGCCACTGCTTCCGCCGCTCGCGCATCATCGGCCGCCGCTTCCAGATCGTGCACGTGATGATGGGGCAGGAAACCATCGAAGTGACCACCTTCCGCGGTGCACTCGACGCCAACACGAAAAAAGACGAACACGGCCGCGTGCTGCACGACAACGTCTTCGGCACCCAGGCCGAAGATGCCGCCCGCCGCGACTTCACGGCCAACGCGCTGTATTACGACCCGGCGACCGAGGCGGTGCTCGACTACCACCACGGCGTCGGCGACCTCAAGGCCAAGACCCTGCGCATGATCGGCGAGCCGCGCGCCCGCTACCGGGAAGACCCGGTGCGCATGCTGCGCGCCGTGCGCCTGGCCGCCAAGCTCGGTTTGCAGATCGACCCGGAAGCGCGCAAGCCGATTCGCGACATGGCCGATCTGCTGGAAAACGTGCCGCCGGCCCGCCTGTTCGACGAAATGTTGAAGCTGCTGACCTCGGGTTTCTCGGTCAAATGCCTGACCCAACTGCGCGACGAAGGCCTGCACCACGGTCTGCTGCCGCTGCTCGACGTCATCCTCGAACAGCCGATGGGCGAAAAGTTCGTCATGCTGGCGCTGGCCAACACCGACGACCGCGTGCGTCGCGGCAAGGGCACCTCGCCCAGCTTCCTGTTCGCCACCTTGCTCTGGCACGAAGTGCTGGCGCATTGGGAAAAACTGCTCGCCGAAGGCCAGTTGAAGATTCCCGCCCTCTACCAGGCGATGGATCACGTGCTCGACGTGCAGGGCGAAAAACTCGCCATCACCCGCCGCATCACCGGCGACATCAAGGAATTGTGGGCCCTGCAGCCGCGCTTCGAACAGCGCGCCGGCAAGCGTCCCTACGCACTGCTCGAACAGCCGCGCTTCCGCGCCGCCTACGACTTCCTGGTGCTGCGCGCCCAGGCCGGCGAGATCGACATGGAAATCGCCGACTGGTGGACGCGCTTCCAGAATGTCGAAGGCGACAAGCGCGGCGAAATGCTGCTACCGGAACAAGCCGGCGACAAGAAGAAGCGTCGCCGCCGCAAGAAAAAACCGGCCGCCGCCAGCCCTTCCGCCGGCGAATAAACCCGGACCTGCCATGAGCACTGCCTACATCGCCCTGGGCGCCAACCTCGGCGACCCGGTCGCCACCGTTAACGCGGCTTTCGCCGCCCTGGGCGCTTTGCCGCAGACCACGCTGGCCGCCACCTCGGCACTCTACCGCACGGCGCCGGTCGGCATCACCGAGCAACCGGAATTCATCAACGCCGCCGCCCGTGTAGAAACCGAGCTGAGTCCTGAAACCCTGCTTGACGCCCTGCTCGGCATCGAACAGCAGTTCGGCCGCGTCCGCGAGTTGCGCAACGGCCCGCGCACCCTCGACCTCGACGTGCTGCTTTACGACGATCTTGTGCTCGATACGCCGCGCCTGACCCTGCCGCACCCGCGCCTGCACCTGCGCGCCTTCGTCCTCTACCCGTTGGCCGATGTCGTGCCCACCCCCGACTTCCCGCTACCCGGCCGCGGCACACTGGCCGCCTGGCTGCCGGCGGTAGCCAACCAGGGCATCGTCCGGCTGTGAACTTCCTGAAGGACATCCCGGTCATCTGGCAGACCGTCTTGCTGCTGGCGGCCTCGAATGTCTTCATGACTTTCGCCTGGTATTCGCACCTGAAGCACCTGAACGAGAAGCCCTGGTGGATCGCCGCGCTGATCTCCTGGGGCATTGCGCTGTTCGAATACCTGATCCAGGTGCCGGCCAACCGCATCGGCAATACCGAGATGTCGCTGGCCCAATTGAAGATTCTGCAAGAGGTCATCACGCTGACCGTCTTCGTGCCCTTCGTCGTCTTTTACATGAACCAACCACTAAAGCTTGACTACCTGTGGGCGGCTCTGTGTATCCTAGGCGCCGTATATTTCGTATTTCGTACCTGATGTCTACCCAAACGATCACCCGTCGCCTGACCCAAGCCGATCTCGCCAAGCTCTACGCCGCTGGCGAGAAGGTCGTCATGTTCACTGCCTACGACGCCAGCTTCGCCCGGCTGCTTGACGGCGCCGGTGTCGAATCGCTGCTGATCGGCGATTCGCTGGGCAACGTCATTCAGGGCCACGACACGACCCTGCCCGTCACCGTGGCCGACATCGCCTATCACACCGCTTGCGTGAAGCGCGGCTCGGACCGTGCCTTCATCATCGCCGACATGCCCTTCGGCAGCTATCAGGAATCGCCGGAACAGGCTTTCCGCAACGCCGTGACGCTGATGGCGGCCGGCGCGCAGATGGTCAAGCTCGAAGGCGGTGCCGAAATGGCAACGACCGTGCGTTTTCTGGTCAGCCGTGGCATTCCGGTCTGTGGCCACGTCGGTCTGACGCCGCAGTCGGTGCATGTACTGGGCGGTTACAAAGTGCAGGGCAAGGGCGATGCCGCCGCTCAGCGCCTGAAGGACGATGCCCAGGCCCTGCAGGATGCCGGCGCGACCATGATTGTGCTGGAAGCGATTCCTGCCGTGCTCGCCGCCGAAGTCACGGCGCAACTCAAGATCATCACCATCGGCATCGGCGCCGGCAAGGACTGCTCCGGCCAGGTCATGGTGCTGCACGATGCCTTCGATATCCCACCGGGCAAGAAGGCCAAGTTCGTCAAGAATTTCATGGAAGGTGCATCGTCCATCCACGACGCCGCCTGCCGTGCCGTTGCCGCCGTCAAGGATGGCAGCTATCCGGGTCCGGAACACACGTATTCGGCCTGATTCTGAATAGCCGGGCGTCAGACCCGGCCTTTCTACGCAAGAGACCCCGACCATGCAAATCCATTCCGCCATCGCCGACCTCCGCGCGGCCTTGAAGAACCGTGGCCGCATTGTTTTCGTGCCGACCATGGGCAACCTGCACGCCGGCCACATCAGTCTGATGCAACAGGCACGCGCCCACGGCGACACCGTGGTCGCCTCGATCTTCGTCAACCGCCTGCAATTCGGCCCGAACGAGGATTTCGACAAGTACCCGCGCACTTTCCAGGCCGATTGCGACAAACTCGCCGCCGCCGGCGTCGATCTGCTGTTCGCGCCGACCGAGGCCGATCTCTACCCGGAGCCGCAGGAATATTTCATCGAGCCGCCGGGCATCCAGAATGTGCTCGACGGCGAATTCCGCCCCGGCCATTTCCGTGGCGTCGCCACCGTCGTCACCAAGCTGTTCAATTGCGTCCAGCCCGCTGCGGCCGTCTTCGGCAAGAAGGACTACCAGCAGCTGATGGTCATCCGCAACATGACCCGCCAGCTCGCCCTGCCGATCGACATCGTTGGCGGCGAAACCGTGCGCGCCGAGGATGGTCTGGCCCTCTCCTCGCGCAACGGCTACCTCAGCGACGCCCAGCGCGCCGAGGCGCCGCGCCTGTATCGCCTGCTCAACGAGATGCGCGATGCCATTCGTGGCGGCAATAACGACTACGCCGCACTGGAGAAAAACGCCGTCGATCAACTGACTTCAGCCGGCTGGAAAACCGATTATGTTGCAGTGCGGCAACAGTCCGACCTTTCTATCCCGAAAGGCGTAAATGCCCCACTGGTGGTGCTTGCAGCCAGTCGGCTCGGGACGACCCGATTGATTGACAATATTGAAATTTCGCCGCGGTAAAATATCCATAATTACACCCGTTGACAGTGGGACTATTGCCGTTACAATGCGCTTCCCCCAACTTTCTGGATGAGTGAAACCATGCAGAGAACAATGTTGAAATCCAAGCTGCACCGCGTGACCACGACTCACGCCGACCTGCACTACGAAGGTTCCTGCGCCATCGACGAGGATCTGCTCGACGCTGCCGATATCAAGGAATACGAGCAGATCGATATCTGGAACGTCAACAATGGCGAGCGTTTCACCACCTACGCCATCCGTGCCGAACGCGGATCGGGCGTCATCTCGGTGAACGGTTCCGCCGCCCGTCGCGCTGCCCCTGGCGACATCCTGATCATCGCCACCTTCGCGGTCTACAATGAAGTCGAGCTGGCCAAGCACGAGCCCAGCCTGATCTACGTCGATTCGCAGAACCGCATCGTCCGCAAGGGCCACAAGATTCCGGTGCAAGCCGCCGCCTAAACGCGAAATATTTCACGCTAATGGAAAACCCGCCTGCCGGCGGGTTTTTCTTTTTATACAATACCCTGCACTAAACATAATTAAGTTGGAGACAAACAATGGGTGTTGTATTCACCAAGACCGAGAAGGGTCAGGAGGAGATCGCCACCAAATCGGGCGGGCTATCGCCGCGCGTCCGCCGGGTGCTGATTTTTGTCGACGGTAAGCGCACGGTCGATGAACTGCGCGGCATGCTGCAATCGGACGACCTGCAGAACACCCTCGGCCAGTTGGAAGAGGATGGCTATATCGAAGTCGCCGGCCTGACCGACGCCAAGGGCAAGGCAGCCCCGGCACCCGCGGCACCGTTGCCGCCGATCACCGCCTTCCGCGAACTTCCGGCCACGCCCGACCCCCTGCAACTGCAGCAGGCACGCAATTTCATGATCAACACGCTGAACACATTCGTCGGTTCGCTCGGCACCAGTTCGTTGATCGACCGCCTGGGTGACGCCCAAGGCCATGCCGGTCTGCGCGCCCTGTACGATGAGTGGTTCCACGCGATGGTGATGTCGCGCGAAGGCAAGCGCGAGGCCGAGGCCTTGCGCGCCAAGTTGCTGCAGGTCATTTAAGCAGACGGCCGGCACCAGACCGGCCGCTTTGTCTTCTCCGTCAGCGGCGGACAGCCGCCAACGCCCCGAACCCGCGAATGTTTACTCGCTCGCCACCTTCGGCTTGCGCGTACGCGGCGCACGGCGCGCCGGCTTCTTTTCGGCAGTTTCGCTGACCGGCGCAGCGGGTGCGGCCGCCGGCTCGACCGCTGCTTGAGCATCGCCCGCCGAAGCGGCCTCGGCGGTCTTGCGTGGACGACGAGCACTGCGTTTCGGCTTGCTTTCGCTGGCTGAGGCGGCCTCGACCGGTGCCGTTTCCGGCGCCTTCTCTGCCACCGTGACCGGCTCGGCCACAGCCTCAACCGCAACCGGCGCCTCGACCACTTCGCCAGCCGGCATCGCTTCGCGCTCGCGACCGTCCTTACGCGAGCGGCGACCGCCACGGCGACGACCGTTACCCATCTCCGACTTCTCGGCCTTCTCGCCCGCCGGCGCTTCAGTCACCGGCTCGGCTTCGATTTTTGCCGTTTCCGGCACGTGCACCGCAGCAGTCGCCTCATCGCTGGCCAATTCGCTGCCGATCTCGACGGCCGGCTCGACCGGGCGACCGCTGGCGCGCATGACGTAGGTACCGGATTTGTCGTCGCGCCCGACGGCAAGCAGGCCGCGGCTGGCCGCTTCTTCAAGCAGGTTGCCGAAGCTGCGGAAGCCGTAATAGGTTTCGTTGAAGCCGGGATTGCGCCGCTTAATCACTTCCTTGAGCACCGAGGCCCAGATGCGCTCGCTTTCGCCGCGGTCAGCCATCATGTCCAGCAAGGTGGCGGCCGCCAGATCGACCGCCTTGGTCTTACGCTCCTCCTGCTTCTCGCGGCGCTTGGCTTCCTCTTCCGGCGAACGCTTCTCGCGCTCGCGGCGCGGCCCGCGGCTACCTTCGCGGTCGCGCACCAGGTCGTCGTAATAGATAAATTCGTCGCAGTTGGTGATCAGCAGGTCGGAGCAGCTTTGCTTGACGCCGACGCCGATCACCCGCTTCGCGTTTTCGCGCAGCTTGGAGACCAGCGGCGAGAAGTCGGAATCGCCGGAAATGATCACGAAGGTATCGACGTGCGACTTGGTGTAGCAAAGGTCCAGCGCATCGACCACCATGCGGATGTCGGCCGAATTTTTGCCCGACTGGCGCACGTGGGGAATTTCGATCAGCTCGAAATTGGCCTCGTGCATGGCGGCCTTGAAACCCTTGTAGCGCTCCCAGTCGCAATAGGCCTTCTTGACGACAATGCTGCCCTTGGCGAGCAGGCGCTCAAGGACTGGCCGGATGTCGAACTTCTCGTACTGGGCATCGCGCACGCCGAGGGCAATGTTCTCGAAATCACAAAAGAGCGCCATGCTGGCGTTGTCGGCAGAAGCGGCCATGAAATGCTTTCAACTTGAGGAGTCCGGGAGTATACCGCCTCGTCAAGCGATTGCCCGAAAGCCGCTTGAGACGGCCATTCCTGATGCCATCGGCAACAATCGGGCGTATCATGATCCCGTGCATTGCAGCACACGAGGCTGAATAATGAACAAAATGCTCACCATCGACGGTAACGAAGCCGTCGCCAACGTGGCCTTCCGCGTTTCCGAAGTGATCGCCATTTACCCGATCACCCCCTCCTCCAGCATGGGCGAGTTGTCCGACGAGTGGGCCGCCCAGGGCCGAAAGAACCTGTGGGGGACCGTACCTACCGTCGTCGAGCTGCAATCCGAAGGCGGTGCCGCCGGCGCTGTACATGGCGCGCTTCAGGCTGGCGCGCTGGCGACGACCTTCACGGCATCGCAGGGTCTGTTGCTGATGATCCCCAACATGTACAAGATTGCCGGCGAACTGACACCCAGCGTCTTTCATGTCGCATCGCGCAGCGTCGCCACCCACGCCCTCTCCATCTTCGGCGACCACTCCGATGTGATGGCCACGCGCGCTACCGGCTTCGCCCTGCTCGCCTCCAACTCGGTCCAGGAAGCACAGGACATGGCGGCCATCGCCTCCGCCGCCACGCTGGCCGGGCGTATTCCGGTGCTGCACTTCTTCGACGGCTTCCGCACCTCGCATGAAGTCGCCAAGATCGTGCCGCTGGCGGATGACAGCCTGCGCGCCCTGCTCGACCCGGCATTGATCGACGCCCAGCGCCGCCGCGCCCTGTCGCCGGAACACCCGGTACTGCGCGGCACGGCGCAGAATCCCGACACCTTCTTCCAGTGCCGCGAGGCGCAGAACCCGTGGTTCGATGCTTTCCCCGGCATCGTGCAAGCGACCATGGACCGCTTCGCCGCGCTGACCGGCCGGCAATACCAGCTGTTCGATTACGTCGGCGCGCCGGATGCCGAGCGCGTCATCGTGCTGATGGGTTCCGGCGCGGAAACCGTCGAGGAAACTGTCACTGACTTGGTCGCCGCCGGCGAGAAGGTCGGCCTGCTCAAGGTTCGCCTGTTCCGTCCATGGTCGCCTGCCGCCCTGCTCGCCGCCTTGCCGAGCAGCGTGCGCACGCTGGCCGTACTCGACCGCACCAAGGAGCCGGGGGCCGATGGCGAACCCTTGTTCAAGGATGTGCTGGTCACCGTTGCCGAAGACGCCGCCAGCCCGACGCCGCGCTTCGCCGCCATGCCGCGCGTGATTGGCGGGCGTTATGGCCTCGGCTCCAAGGAATTCACCCCGGCCATGGTTTTTGCCGTTTTTGCGCAGTGCACCGCAGCAGTGCCGCAAAAGCGCTTCACCGTCGGCATTGCCGACGATGTGACGCATCTGTCGCTGGCCTACGACGCCGCATTCCGCACCGCCGCCGCCCGCGCCAACTTTGCCGCCGTCTTCTACGGCCTCGGCTCCGACGGCACGGTATCGGCCAACAAGAATTCGATCAAGATCATCGGCGACGAAACCGAGCTCTACGCGCAGGGCTATTTCGTCTATGACTCGAAGAAGTCGGGCGCAATGACCGTCTCGCACCTGCGCTTCGGCCCGCAACCGATCCGCTCGGCCTACCTGACCGGTGACGGCGACTCGCGCTTCGTCGCCTGCCATCAGCCGCACTTCCTAGAAACGCACGATCTGCTGGCGCACGCCGCGCCCGAGGCGGTGCTGCTGCTCAACAGCGAAGTCGCCGCCGACGCCGTCTGGCCGACGCTACCGGCCCGCGTCCAGCGCCAGATCGTCGCCAAGCGCATCAAGCTCTACGTGATCGACGCCTATCAGGTAGCGCAAGCCGCCAACATGGGCCGGCGCATCAACACCGTGATGCAGACCTGTTTCTTCGCCATCTCGGGCATCCTGCCGCAGGATCAGGCCATCGCCGCGATCAAGCATGCCGTCGAGAAGACCTACGGCCGCAAGGGCCGGCGCATCGCCGAGCTGAATTTCCGCGCCATCGACCAGACGCTGGCCAGCCTGCATGCGGTGGCCATTCCGACGGCGGCTGAAATCGCCGCCGAGGCCACACCGACCACCCCGGCCGACGACTTCATCCACCGCGTCACGCTGCCGCTGATCGCCGGCCACGGCGACCGCCTGCCGGTGTCGCTCTTCCCGGTCGACGGCACCTGGCCGACCGGCACGGCGCAATATGAAAAGCGCAATCTGGCCTTGCAAATCCCGGTGCTCGACGAAGCGCTGTGCACGCAATGCGGCAAGTGCGTTTTCGTCTGCCCGCATTCGGCCATCCGCGCCAAGACCTTCCCGGCCGAAGCCGTTGCTGACGCGCCACCCACCTTCAAGCACATGGCGGCGCGCAGCAAGGATTATCCGGCCGGCAGCCGCATGGCCTACCAGGTCGCGCCCGAGGATTGCACCGGCTGCACGTTGTGCGTTGAAGCCTGCCCGATCCGCGACAAGTCGAACATCTCGCACAAGGCCATCAACATGGTCGAGCAAGCGCCGCTGCGTGAGGCCGAAGCCGCCAATTGGGCCTATTTCCTGACCCTGCCGGCCCTGCCGCGGCCCGAGGTCAAGCGCACCGCGCTGCCCGGCGCCATGCAGTTGCAGCCTTACTTTGAATTTTCCGGGGCCTGCGTCGGCTGCGGCGAAACGCCCTACATCCGCCTCGCCACCCAGCTGTTCGGCGACCGCATGCTGGTCGCCAACGCCACCGGCTGCTCCTCGATCTACGGCGGCAACCTGCCGACTACGCCGTACAGCCAGGATGCAGAAGGGCGCGGCCCGGCGTGGAGCAATTCGCTGTTCGAGGACAACGCCGAATTCGGCCTCGGCATGCGCCTGGCCACCGACAAGCTGGCCGACGCCGCCCGCATCGAGCTGCAGGCGCTGGCCGGCCAGCTCGACCCGGCGCTGGTCGCCAGCCTGCTGGAGGCCGACCAGCACAGCGAAGCCGGCATTCACGAACAACGCGAGCGGGTGGCCGAACTGAAGGCGGCGCTCGCCGCCCTCGCCACACCGGCTGCCGAGCGGCTCGCCGCCGTGGCCGACACCCTGGTCCGCCGCAGCGTGTGGATCATCGGCGGCGACGGCTGGGCCTACGACATCGGCTTCGGCGGCCTCGACCATGTGCTGGCTTCCGGCCAGGATGTGAATATCCTCGTGCTCGACACCGAGGTTTACTCCAACACCGGCGGGCAGAACTCCAAGGCAACGCCGCTCGGTGCGGTGGCCAAGTTCGCCGCCGGCGGCAAGCCGAACCGCAAGAAGGACCTGGCGCGCATCGCCATGGATTACGAAAACGTCTTCGTCGCGCAGGTCGCCTACGGCGCCAAGGACGTGCATACGCTGAAGGCTTTTCTCGATGCCGAGAGCTACCCCGGCGTCTCGATTATCATCGCCTACAGCCCATGCATCGCACATGGCGTCGATCTCTCCAACAACCTGCGCCAGCAGGATCTGGCGGTGAAATCGGGCCACTGGCCGCTGCTGCGCTACGACCCGCGCCTGCGCGAGCAAGGTAAAAACCCGCTGTCGGTCGATAGTGCCGCGCCGAGCATCCCGTACCGTGAATTTGCCCAGCACGAAGCGCGCTTCACGGTGCTCGAACAGATGCGCCCGGATGCCGCCGCCCGCTTCATGCGCGACGCCGAAACCGCCGCCCGCGAGCGCCATCAGGAATACACCGAACTCGCCGCCCTGGCCGTGCCGGGCGCGGAAACCGCCCCCGCCGATGAGGAGAAGAAAGATGCCTGACCTATCGACGACCTATCTCGGCCTGCCGCTGAAGAATCCCATCGTTCCGTCCTCGACGCCGCTGACGCGCGACGGCGATGCGCCGCTGCATCTGGAAGACGCCGGCGCGGCCGCCATCGTCATGCACTCGCTGTTCGAGGAAGACGTGCGCAACGACGAGCGCATGATCGACCGTTTCCTGATCCACCCGGAACCCTTCGGCGAGGCCGCCGGCCACCTGCCAAGCACGCACGACTACCAGAGCAAGCTCGACCGCTACTTGGCGCAGATCCAGTATCTGAAAGCCCGGCTCAACATCCCGGTCATCGCCAGCCTGAACGGCAGCTCGCTCTCCGGCTGGGTCGAGCTCGGCTGCGAACTCGAAGCCGCCGGCGCCGATGCGCTTGAGCTCAACGCCTGGCATTTGCCCGGTAGCGCCGACGAATCCGGCGCCAGCGTCGAGGATCGCTACATCGCCCTGCTCTGCGAGCTGCGCGCGGTGGTCAACATCCCCATCGCCCTCAAACTCTCGCCCTTCTTCTCCTCGCTGCCGCACTTCGTCCGCCAGGCCGAAGCGGCGGGCGCGGCGGGCGTTTCGCTATTCAACCGCTTCTTCCAGCCCGACATCGACCTCGATACGCTGCAAGTCATCGACCGCGTCCAGCTCTCCAGCTCGGCCGACGGCCTGCTCGCCATGCGCTGGATCGCCATCCTGCGCGGCCAGACGCCGCTCACGCTGGCTGCCTCCGGCGGCGTGCACAACGCCCGCGACGTCGCCAAGATGCTGCTCGCCGGTGCCGACGTCACCCATATGGCGAGCGCCATCCTGCAACAAGGCGCCGGCGCCGTCAGCCAAACCCTCGACGAGCTGACCCATTGGCTGGAAGTCCACGAATATGAATCGGTCGCTCAACTCAAGGGCTCGATGAGCCAACGCAATCACCCCGACCCAGCGGCCTATGCGCGTAGCGCTTATCTGCATACACTCGATAGCTTCACGCCGCCAGCGGGCGTCCGGTATTGAGCTGCCATGACCGAAGTTGTCGCCCTCGGCGTCGATAGTCTCAGGTGCAGGGCACTCCGGCGGCGCGATCATTTGTGTGTCCCTT
The DNA here is from genome assembly GCA_041909105.1 of Azonexus sp. Taxonomy (GTDB): domain Bacteria; phylum Pseudomonadota; class Gammaproteobacteria; order Burkholderiales; family Rhodocyclaceae; genus Azonexus. Next base: position 174,893 of record JAYREE010000004.1, on the reverse strand, counting down.
GCTGAGAGCAAGCCGAACGAACTGACACTTCACCCGCCCACCAAAACCATGGGTTCCCGTGTTGGCGCAAACATGCACAATCACTCTACTCATTAACCATGCTCGACTTATTTTCGAGCACTAACCTACCTTGCCCCCAAAGTGACCCCCACCCCACCCCTCCCCTCCCACGATGTCGACATTAGCGAGGAAAACGGCATCCGCTATCTACATTTCGGCTCTGACTGGATCCAGGGCGCAATGCGCATTGCCCGACCGTGGTCGCTCGAGTTGGCCTACACACGCGAAATGATGGCCGGACTCCTGATGAGACAGCATGCCCAATGGCCGCGTCGAGCCTTGTTGATCGGACTTGGAACTGGCTCCCTGGCCAAGTTCATCTACCGCTACCTACCCAGCTGTCGAATTACTGTCGTCGAGATCAATCCACAGGTCGAATTCATTGCCCGCCAGTATTTCAAGTTGCCTTACGACCCACAACGCCTGGACGTGGTCATCGCCTGTGGTGCCGACTACATGCTTTCCGGCAAGCGGCAATTCGACTATATCCTGGTCGATGGCTTCGATTCCGATGCGAATGCGGGCGTGCTTGATACTCTACCCTTCTATCAGGCCTGCCGCGCCCGCCTGAGCGACGACGGCCTGCTGGGGGTCAACCTGCTCGGCCGCAACAAGGGTTTCAAGGGCAGTGTCGAACGTCTGAAGCAGGCCTTTGACGGGCGAGCTGCCATTTTTCCCTCTTGCGACAGTGGCAACACGATTGCCTTTGCCACCGGCGGCCAGCAAGTCGATGTCAGCCTGGATTCAATGCGCGAACGCGCCTTGAGCATCAAGAAAGACTTCCGTCTCGACCTGTTACCGACAATCAGCCGTCTGCAACTCGCCTATCCCTTGCCTGAAGGGCGTTTACGCATCTAGTTGGTGCATTTTCTTGCGTTTTTCAGCCAGCCTTCCTATAAAGAAAGTGATCCTCCACCCATAATGATCACAAGGCGGACATAACAATCAATAGCGAAAAACCGGAGATCAGCCGGTGTGATTGTCCATTTGCCGAATCTGGAGGAGCCGATGTTGTCTATTCAGGACGTTCTCGACTATTGCGATCTCGACCGCGGCGAAATCGAAGCCGTCGCCGAACATGAACATATTCCGATGGCCGTCGCCGCGGAAATGGGTGAATCCTTGCTATCCACGCCAGAAGGCGTTTTTCGCCTGCATGCGATGATCATCGAGAACATGCAGGAGGCCTTGGAGGCCGGCCATTACGAACACGTCAAGGAATTGGCGCAGACTTACGAACACTTGCAGCGGACGCATCCGCTGCCCATGCATTGAGTTGATCCTCCTCACCTGAGGACTGGCTGGCCACTTGCCGGCACGGGGTCTCGGTCGCGACGACCGAGACCTCTTCATTTGTTTTTTGCCAAAAAACGACTGTGCACCGCAGCAACACGCGGTCGCCGGAAATCAGTTGCCGCGTTGATGCCCGAAACCGTGCTCGACGGCGTAGAGCGCCACCTGGACGCGGCTCGTCATGTTCAGCTTCTTGAATATGTTTTGCACATGGATCTTGACGGTACTCTCCGCCAGATCGAGCTTGCGCGCGATTTCCTTGTTGCTCTCGCCAAGTGCCAGGCATTCGAGAATGTCACGCTCGCGCGGCGAGAACTTGTCGCGATCCGGCATGGCCGATTCGGCCTTGGGCGGATTGCGCACCCCCTGAATCAATTTCGCCGTCATCTGCTGCGACACCACCGATTCGCCTTGGGCTGCGCGTCGGATGGCATCGACCAGGGTGTCGGTCTCGATATTCTTCAGTAAGTACCCACTCGCACCTGAACGCAGTGCATCCATCAAATCCTGAGCGTCCTCCGAGACGGTCAGCATCAAAACGCGCACTTCCGGCATCTCCTCGGCAATGACCTTGACCGCCTCCAGACCGGACACCCCCGGCATGTGCAAATCGAGCAGGGCGACATCCGGCTTCAACGAACGGACCCGTTTGATCCCTTCCAGCCCGTCGCCAGCCTCGCCCACCACCTCGAAGTCGTCGTTACGTTGCAGCAGCGACTTGATGCCGCTGCGGAACAGCGTGTGATCATCGACCAACAGAACACGGATTTTTTCGCTCATTTAGTTTGTCTCCCTCGTTTCCCTCGGCAGTTTGAAGACCACCTTCGTCCCCTCTCCAACCTTCGACGTAATGTTGCATTCACCACCGATTCGATGGGCACGCTCGCGCATGATTTTCAGACCGACGTGGCGGTCTGACAACAACTTCGGTTCCGTTTCCGGATCGAAGCCCTGGCCATTGTCCCCCACCACGATTTCCAATTGCCCCGGATGCCGCCTGACGGTAACGCACACCCGGCTTGCTCCAGCGTGCTTGCGGATGTTGGATAAGGATTCCTGCACGATGTGCATGATCTGGATTTCATCGGTCGGAATCAGCGACGGCGCGCTGCCGACCCGATCGAATTCGGTTTCAATTCCGGTTTGGCCTTCGAATTTCTCCAATGCCGCATTGATTGCGGTATCGAGATCGGCCTGATCCATGCGTGTCCGGAAATGTACCAGCAATTCCCGCACGTCGTCGTAGCTTTCCTGGACCCCTTCCCGCAACTGTCCGGCCGTCTGCATGGCCTCTTCCAGCCGGTTTTTCTTCAGCGAGTCCTGCAGCAACTGCACCTGGATATTCAGGAAGGCCAGGCCCTGGGCAATCGAATCATGCAGCTCCTGAGCCAGCAGGTTACGCTCCTCGGAGATGGCCAATTCCTTTTCGCGCGACTTCAGGCGTTGGTTCTCGATCGCCACGCCCAGATGCTGACCGAGGGTTTCAAGCAAACGCATCTCCTGATCTGAAATCGCCTGCGGGCGGCGGAAATAGATGTTGAAAACGCCCAATTGCTGACGGTCGTAGACGATGCTGAAGGCGGTCGCCGTCCCGAAGCCCTCGCGAATGCAGGTGCGTAGTTTCATGCTGGCCGGCGGATGAGCGGTATCGAAGGCCGCCGGCAAGCCGCTCTGCACCACCTCGCCGCACAGGCATTCGCCGCAATTCAATTCCGCTTCCCGGGCAACGAACTCCTCGGATAGGCCATCGTGGGTCATCAAATGCAGCTTCTGCGAAATCGGCTCGTACAGGCGAACCGCCCCGGCATCGGCCCCGAGCGCCGACTTGATGTGCTGGAGAAAGCCTGAACAAAGCGCATCCAATGGCGCCGGTTCGCTGAGAAAGGCGGTGACCGAATAGAGGATGCTCAATTCGCGATTGCGCTCGGCCAGTCGGCGCGTCTCGGCCTCGACGCGCTCCTCCAGCGTGCCGTAAACGTGCTGCAAATGTTCGGCCATCTGATTGAAGCCCTGGGCAAGATTGCCCAGTTCGTCGTCACTGCGCACCGGCACACGTACCCTCAAATCGTTGTCGCTCATCCGGCGCATGCCGGCATGCAAAACGTTGACCGGATGGATGACCAGAATGACGAAGAAGCGGATCAGGATGAAAGTACCCAGCATGGCCATAACAACCAACACCGCCTGCACGGTGCGCAACAGGTTGGTGTCGTTCGCGTAGCTGTTTTCCATGGCCAGCACCAGATCATTGATCCGGCTGACGAAAGGCTCCAACTCGGTATCGAAGCTATCCAGCGCCATCTCACGCTGCTGCGCATTTCCATCCAGATAGTCACGAACCAGTGGCCGGATAAACTCCCCCCAAGTCTGCCCGACCTCCGCCAGCCGCTCTTGCACGACTGGATTGCGCGGTGCGGCCAGCGGCCGGACGGGGTCTCCCTGCTGAAGATCGAGCAATACCTGGTCGAAGCGTTTTACCTCCTCTTCGATATTGCGTATCAACGTTTGTCCGGAGCCATGGGACTCCAACCCCCGCGCCATCAAGTGCCCGATGCGGTAGGTACGCATGCGCTGGCTGCCCCCATCGTTGATCGCCGCGGCAACGCCTTCCAGCTGCCAAGAAATGAGCAGCGTCAGTCCGATCGCCGTGGTCGCGACAATCAAAAACGCCATCAACATACCGACGATCTTGCGGGAGAGTTTGCCGGGCTGGGCGAACATCGTTAGCGATCCGAATGCGAAGGGAGCAAACATAGTCGGCAAGGCGCCAACTGGCAAGAACCTGCATCAAAAAAAACCCGCCGGTATAACGCGGCGGGCGAAAAGTCGCTATTGGAGAGAGCAGCGACGATGGAGAGAAAAAACGGTCAGGCGGCTTCTTTCTCGACGTGGGCCTGCTTTTCGTACAGGAACTCGAGTACTGCGGCACGGTAGTCTATGTAGGCCGGGTCGTGGGCCAGTGTCAGGCGGTCGCGCGGGCGCGGCAGCTTGACTTCGAGCACTTCGCCGATGGTGGCGGCGGGGCCGTTGGTCATCATGACGATCTTGTCGGAGAGCAGCACGGCCTCATCGACGTCGTGGGTAACCATGACGACGGTCGCCTGCGTCTTTTCGCAGATCTTCATCAACTCATCCTGCAACTTGGCACGAGTCAGGGCATCCAGCGCACCGAAGGGCTCGTCCATCAGCAGCACCTTCGGCTCCATGGACAGGGCGCGGGCAATGCCGACACGCTGCTTCATGCCGCCAGAGATTTCGTGCGGATACTTGTGCGCGGCATGGGCCAGGCCAACCAATTCGATGGCCGCCTGCGTACGAGCCTTCAGCTTCGGCTTACCTTCCTTGGCACTGAACACCCGCTCGACGGCCAAGTAGATGTTTTCGAAGCAGGTCAGCCAGGGCAGCAAGCTATGGTTCTGGAACACCACGGCACGCTCGGGGCCGGGGCCGGCGATCTCCTTGCCGTCGCACAGCAACACGCCGCTGCTCGGCTTGGTCAGGCCGGCAATCAGGTTGAGCAGGGTCGATTTGCCGCAACCGGAGTGCCCGATCAGGGCGACAAACTCGCCCTTGGCGATGCTCAGGTTGATTTCTCGCAGGGCGACAAACTTGCCCTTCTTGGTATCGAAGGTCTGACCGACGTTCTCGATGCTTACGAACTTTTCCATGATCTTGGCTCCTGTTAGCTAGCGGAGGATTCTTTGGTCAGTTTCTTGGCCAGCAGGATCAGCGCCTGTTCGAGGATGAGGCCGACGATACCGATGACGAAGATGGCGATGATGATGTGCTCGACCTTCAGGTTGTTCCATTCGTCCCACACCCAGAAGCCGATACCGACGCCACCGGTGAGCATTTCCGCGGCGACGATGACCAGCCAGGCGGTACCGATGGACAGGCGGATACCGGTCAGCATGTAGGGCAGCACGGCCGGGAACAGGATCTTGGTGACGATCTTCCACTCGGACAGGGCCAGCACGCGGGCGACGTTCAGGTAATCCTGCGGCACGCGCTGCACGCCTTGGGCGGTGTTCATGATCATCGGCCAGATGGAGCAGATGAAGATGGTGTAGGTGGCAGCCGGGTCGGCCTTCTTGAACACCAGCAGACCGATCGGCAACCAGGCCAGCGGCGAAACCGGACGCAGCAGGCTGATGATCGGGTTCATCATCTTCGAGAGAAACTCGAAGCGACCGATCATGAAACCTAGCGGAATACCAACGGCCGCCGCAAACCCGAAGCCGATGGCGACGCGCTGCAGCGAAGACAGGACGTTCCAGCCGATACCCTGATCGTTCGGCCCGTTGCTATAAAAAGGATCGGAAAACAGGGTAACCGCAGCATCCCAGACCACCGACGGCGCAGGAATGCTGCCGCCCTTGTGGGTGGCGACATGCCAAATGCCAATCAACACGAACAGTCCAAGCACCGGCGGCAAGACGGCGCGAAACAGGTTATTCAGACGCTCGCCGAGCGGAATGCCGGCAGAAACTGCGGGGGCGGTTTTTTCCATTTGGGTTTCCTTGACCGGCTCTGCGGACGTGACCGCGGCCGATTTATTGGTTGTGCTGCGGTGCACTGCCTTTTCCGGGCAAAAATCACCACTCATCGTCGTTGCATTCATGTCGTTCTCCTGCGGGTTGCACCACCCCCGCCCAAGCGGGGGCGATGGCGACTCAGTCGACTGATCAGACCTTGACCTTGAAGCCGTCGGCGTACTTGGCGGGATTCGAACCGTCCCAGACCACGCCGTCCATGAGTTTTGAGGAACGCATCGGGCTCTTCGGGATGCTGACTCCCAGCTTGGAAGCGGCCTGCGTGTACAGGTCGATCTGGTTGATCTCCTTGGCCACCTTCAGATAGTCCGGGTGGCTCTTCAGCAAGCCCCAACGCTTATGCTGGGTCAGGAACCACATACCGTCCGAGAGGTACGGGAAGTTGACCGCGCCGTCGTTGAAGAACTTCATGTGGTTGGGATCGTCCCAGGTCTTGCCCAGGCCATTCTGGTAGCGGCCAAGGATGCGCTGGTTGATGGCATCGACGCTGGTGTTGATGTAGGACTTCTGCGCCACCACTTCTGCCATCTTCATCTTGTTGCTGATGGAAGCATCGATCCAGCGACTGGCTTCCAGCACGGCCATGATGACGGCACGGCAGGTGTTCGGGTTCTGTTTGACGAAATCGGCCGTCGTACCGAGAATCTTTTCCGGGTGATCCTTCCAGATATCCTGGCTGGTCGCAGCCGAGATTCCGATGCCGTCCATGATGGCGCGGTGGTTCCACGGCTCGCCGACACAGAACCCATCCATGTTGCCGACGCGCATGTTGGCCACCATCTGCGGCGGCGGCACGACGATACACTTGGCATCCTTCATCGGGTTGATGCCACCGGCGGCCAGCCAGTAGTAGAGCCACATGGCATGGGTACCGGTCGGGAAGGTCTGAGCAAAGGTATATTCGCGCGGCTCTTTCTTCATCAGCCCAGCCAGGCTGTTGATATCGGTCGCCCCCTTGTCAGCCAACTGCTTGGACAAGCTGATACCCTGGCCGTTGTTGTTGATGGTCATCAGGTTGGCCATCGGCTTCTGCGGACCACCGATACCCAGATGCACACCGTAGATCAGTCCGTACAGCACGTGAGCCATGTCGAGTTCGCCGTTGACCAGCTTGTCGCGCACGCCGGCCCAGGAGGCTTCCTTGGTCGGGATGATCTTGATGCCGTACTTTTCATCGAATTTGTTGACCGCGGCCATCACCACGGAGGCGCAGTCGGTCAGGGGGATGAAGCCAATCCTGACTTCCTTCTTTTCAGGGGCATCCGAACCGGCCGCCCAAGCGGCACTGCGAACTCCCGGGGGGACCATGGACATGAGGGAGGCTCCCAAAGTTGCAGACATGAAATCGCGGCGCGAGAACGCGGCCTTTTCAGACTCAATCTTCTCCGGTGCCAATTTCTTTTCTTCCATTTGCTTGCTCCTAGATTACGACAATCAAAAAACAAAATGGGCGTCTCATCCTGGCTGCCGAAGAATGGCAACGTGGATGGACGCCCTTGTCCTATGCGCTGGCTTCTGCCTCGCGCTCGCCCGGTCGCCTTTGACCGTGCGCTTTGATTTCTCTATTGCAACGGTCGTGCCAGGAGTAGTCAAAAAGGACTAGTTACTAATAACTACTTTGTTTTCAGTCACTTGGAGGAATGTTTTTGCCTGATCGGCATGCACTGTTGCAGTGCAAAAAATGGTGCATCCGCACAATAACGGTGAGCCTCAGAGCAGAACCTTGGCCATGTCGATAACATCCTTCGCCACCTTGGCCATGGTCTGCCCACGCTCCATCGCCAACTTGCGCATGGCGTGATACGCCTCTTCTTCCTCGAGGCCGCGAGCCTTCATCAGCACGCCTTTGGCCTTGTCGATCAGCTTGCGGTCCGACAACTTGCGGTTGGCCTCTTCCAGTTCGTTGCGCAAGGCCAGCGTGTCTTCGAAGCGTGCCCGCGCCACCTCGACAATCGGCTTGATCCGCTTGGGATCGAGGCCCGCCACGACATAGGACGACACACCGGCCTTCATGGCATCGCGGATCGCATCCTGCCCGTCGTCCTGTGTAAACAGGATGACAGGGCGAGGCATGCCGGCATTCATCACGGCGAGGTTTTCAAGGGTATCGCGGCTGGGGCTCTCGGTATCGATCAGGATCACGTCCGGCTTCAGTTTTTCAACTTCTGCCGTCAGGTTGTCCGCATCGGCCAGGATGGCCGCGACCTGGTAACCGGCGAGCGCGAGCCCGGCGCAGATTTCGCCGGCTCGGGTGCGGGATTCATCGATGACGAGTACGGTAAGCATGCTTACCTGCCAGCAAATTACAGGCCAGCGAACTTCTGGGCCGCTGTCGCCATCGCCTGGACGACAATTTCGTTCTCACCAATAGCGCCACTCAGGGAAAACTCGACCCCCGGATGCTGCTGGCGCAACTGCTCGAGCAACTCCGGCACGTCGCGCTTCAAATGCCCTCCTTGCGCAATGAACATGGGCAGCACGACGATTTTCCTGACGCCCTGAGCAATCAGACCATCGACGCAATGGAGCAGCGTCGGCGCTATGAATTCAAGAAAAGCCAACTCCACCATCACGCCGGGCAGGCGTTGGCGAATCTCCGCCTGAACGCGGCGCATCGGATTGGCCCACTCGGGATCGCGGGCACCATGGGCAAAGAGAACGAGAGCAGTAGTCATGCCGGAGAGTCTAACGCATCAACAGCAGGAGCAAAACGAGGTTGAGCGCCAGCGAAACCGCCGCAAGCAGTTTCCAGAACTTCAGCGGGTTGCGCTCGGCCAAGGGCTGCCGACGCGGTGCCGAGATCGGGCGCGAAGCCCCCCGTTCCAGCGCGAGCAGGAATTCCTCGGCGGTTTCGAAGCGATCCTTGGCTTCGCGTGCGACGGCCTTGAGCAGGATATTTTCCAGCCAGCCGGGAATCTCGGTGCGCCAGCGGGTCGGGCGTTCCGGCTCGGCGAACTTCGGCTTCTGAAAAGGCTCGATCTCGCCATAGGGGTATTTGCGCGTCAGCAGGTGGTAGAGCACGACGCCGGCGCTGTAGAGGTCGAAGCCCTTCTCCGGCGCAGCGCCTTCGAATAGCTCGGGCGCCATGTAGGACGGCGTGCCGGCCGGGCCTGGCACTTCGCCCGGTTTGAGTTCGGCCAGGCTCAGGGCGACACCGAGGTCGAGGATGCGCAGTACGCCATCCTGGCCGAGGTGCAGGTTATCGGTCTTGATGTCGCGGTGCAGGATGTCGAGCCGGTGCAGCGTGGCGATGCCCTTGAGCAGCGCGACGCCAAGGCGCACGACATCGCCCACCGGAAAATGCTGGTCGGCATCGAGCCGGGCCTGCAGGGTCGCCCCCGCATGCCAGGTCATCAGGTAATACAGGCAACTGCGCTGCTCGTGCGGCACGATCTGCGGGAAGCACGGCGAAATCGCCCGGCGGGCGCGCCAGGCTTCCATCAGCAGGCCGGCGATGGCCGGCGCGTCGCCCGCCAGCGTCGGTTGCAAGGTTTTTAGCACCAGCTGCTGGCCGTTGCGCTGGTTACGTACGCGATAGAGCAGCGTTTCGCGTGCATCGTGCAGGATGTCCTCGATCACCAGCCCGTCGACTTCCTCGCCGACCTTGAACTTGCGCGGCACCGGCAGGTGCGCTTCGCTCTCCAGGCTGTCGCGCAGGTTGGCCGTGGGCAACGCCAGCACATCGACGACCACGGCCGTGGCGTTGTCGTGCCCGCCCTGCGCCACCGCCAGGCTGGTCAGCGCAGCGGCGGCCGCCTGTGGTTCGGGATGATCGAGCAACACTTCGGCCATCAACGCATCCGGCAGCACGCCATAGACGCCGTCGGAAATCAGCAAAAAACGGTCGTGCACCGCAAGATCGCCGTCGGCGAAGTCGAGCAGCACGCGCGGGTCGAGGCCGATGGCGCGCGACAGCACGTTGTTCAGCTCCGGGTGCTCCCAGGTGTGATCGACCGTCAGCTGCTGGAATTGCCCGCCCTGCAAGCGGTAGATGCGGCTGTCGCCGATGTGCGCCGTGTAGTAGCGCGTGCCGCGCAGCACCAGGGCCGACAGCGTCGTCGCCATGCCGGTCAGCTCGGCGTTGCGGCTGCCCTCGGCGATGACCCAGCGGTTGAGCGCCGTGCATACCGTTTCGACCGCCCGCGGGATCGACCAGGTATCCGGCGTCGCGTAGTAGTCGGCGAGCAGGCCGCGCACGGTGTATTCCGCCGCCTCGCGCCCGCCCTTGTGGCCGCCGATGCCATCGGCCACGGCGGCGATCATGCCCTTGTTGTCAAGCTCCAGCCCGGCTGGCGTGGCGATCCCGCAATAATCCTCGTTGCGCTCGCGCGGTCCGGTCAGCGAAGCATGGCCGACGGCAACCTGTAATGGCATGTTCTTCCCCAAGAAAACGGGGAGCACAGGCTCCCCGGTTCGGTCTGTATGGCTACTCTATGTCAGATCTTGGCCGCCGTCAGGTGGCTGGCGCCCCAGGTGGTGCGCCAGCGGGTCTTCACGCCGGTCAGGCCGACCAGGGCCAGCACGGCCAGCGCGGCGAAGATCAGGAAGCCCATCTGGTAGCTGCCGGTCATCTGCTTGGAGTAGCCGAGGCTGGAAGCCAGGTAGAAGCCGCCGACGCCGCCGGCCATGCCGACCAGGCCGGTCATCACGCCGATTTCCTTCTTGAAGCGCTGCGGCACCAACTGGAACACCGCGCCGTTGCCCATGCCGAGCGAAAGCATGGCGCAGACGAAGACGACCAGCGCCATCCAGGCTTCCGGCAGGCCGAAGCTGACGATGGCCAGGAAGAAGGCGGCGAACACGTACATCACGGACAGCGACTTGACGCCCCCGATGCGGTCGGCCACGTTGCCGCCGATGGGGCGGACCAGCGAACCGGCAAAGACGCAGCCGGCGGTGAAGAAGCCCGCCATCTTGGGGTCGAGGCCGTATTGCGTGTTGAAGTAGATAACCAGCGACGAAGCCAGGCCGACGAAGCCGCCGAAGGTCACCGAGTAGAAGAACATGAACCACCAGGCGTCCTTGTCCTTCAGCACCTTCAGGTACTCGGCCATCGTCTTGGGCGGCGGCGCATCCGGCGCATCCTTGGCCATGACCAGGAAGACCACGAAGACGATGGACAGCGGGATCAGCACGATGCCGAACACATTGGTCCAGCCGAAGGCAGCCGCCAGGCCCGGCGCGAACAGCGCGGCCAGCGCGGTGCCCGAGTTGCCGGCACCGGCGATGCCCATCGCCGTGCCCTGGTGCTCGGCCGGATACCAGCGCGAGGCCAGCGGCAGCGCGGCAGCGAAGGACGCGCCGGCAACACCGAGGAAGAGGCCGAGGATCAGCACTTCGCTGTAGCTATGCACGCCGGCCAGCCAGGCGTAGGTCAGCGCGCCGAGCACGACGATCTGGCCGATGATCGCCGCCTTCTTGGGCGACAGGCGATCGACCAGAATGCCCATGACGATGCGCAACAGCGCGCCGGCGAGCACCGGCGTGGCGACCATCAGGCCCTTTTCGGCGTGCGACAGGCCGAGGTCCTTGGCGATACCGACCCCGAGCGGCCCGAGGAGCACCCAGACCATGAAGGCGAGGTCGAAATAGAGGAAGGCGGCCAGCAAGGTCGGCGTATGCCCCGCCTGAAGGAAGGATTTCTTGTCCATGATATTGACTCGTAAAGGGCTGAAAAATCGGGAGACGGCCAAAGCCATCCAATCTGGGTGCGCACGTGAAACCGTTATCACCGCCCGACGCCCTTGCCGGGAAATGCGCGATATGCCCCTCTATCAGCAACCCTCGTGCCAGAAATTAAGCCAATGATTTAATGGAGGTTTGTTAAAAATAACTAGTTCTTTTTAACTATACCTCCATGCACCAATGGCGCGCACCGACGTCCAGCACGGTGCATTTTCCCCGAGAAAAGAGATGGAAAAATTCAGCATGCTCACTGCAAGCAATGATCATGTTTTATCAAAGGATTTCCTGCCGCCAGCTACAACTGCATGAAGAGTTGCAGTCAGTGTCGGCAACGCTTTGGGGATCAGGCACGCGGCGCACGAAATCGTCCGTACGCGAAAGGTTCAGAATAATGGCAACCAGATAGCCGGCCCACCTTCTTTCAATACCTAAAGCATCGACTCCAAGCGGTCAAATTCGTTCACGTCTTCCTGCAAACCGGGCTGAAAGTTGACTTCGCTTGATTCTAAACGCCTGTAATTTGGAGGGTGGCACTGAAAAATAAGCCGCCCCCAAGCTCAATGGCGGAGTGGCGAAGCCAAATTTAATCGAACCAAATCTGCCACACTACAGACGCCTAGCTTATCCATCATCCGTGCCTTGTGAACCTCAACCGTACGGGGACTAATACCAAGCTCCGCAGCTATTTCCCGATTGTGGCGTCCAGCAACCGTGTAATCCATCACCTCTCGCTCCCTTGGAGTAAGCGTCGCAAACAACCTTTCAAGCTGAGATTGATTCATCTCGCCTACGGCCAAAGCTTGCTGCCTGGAATATGCTTCTGCAATGCCCGCCAGGAGCTTCTTGTGGTCCAACGGCTTCTCAAGGAAATCGATAGCCAACGCACGAAAGGCCTCTCTGGCTGATGCGACATCCCCGTGACCGGTCATGACGATGACCGGTAATTCGCTGCCGATTTCCACCAATCGTTTCTGGAGCGACAGCCCATCCATTCCTGGCATCCGGATATCGAGCAAGACACAACCACGCCATGCCTTCTTGTAGGCAGCAAGAAAGCTCTCGGCGTCGCCGAAAGTGGCGACTCGGTAATCATTTACGGCCAGCAGCAGGCTTAATGCATCGCGCACCGACGCATCGTCATCAACGATAAAAACAGTGAAATAATCGGTCATGCCCTGGCTTCATGTATCGGAAGAGTTATTTTGAATATCCCATGGTCAGCCACTTCTCCCCAGAGCTTACCACCGTGAGTTTCGACAATCGCTTTGCTGATCACCAACCCAAGCCCAAGCCCACTGGACTTGGTGGATTGAAATGGCTCAAAGAGTTGGGCCGCGTCACTGGGCGACAACCCGTGGCCTGAGTCTTCAACACAAATTTGTACCCGGCCACCGGCTATCGGCGATACCGACAGCGTAACGGTCATCGGGCGCTTTTCTCCGGCCTGTGCCGCGTCAAATGCATTAGCCAACAGATTGCGCAGCACAACTTCGAGTTGCAACTTATCGACAAACAGAAGCTCGGTTGGCGCTTCCGAAATCTGAAACTCGATGCCTTCCTTGCGGGCTTTTTCAATATAGTGGGCCGCGGCCTGCTCGATGAGCGCAACCACCGGCACCTCCTCAAGAGTCGTCGCCCCGGTCCGGAAAAAATCCCGCAAACGCCGAACAACATTACCGGCTCGCTCGGACTCCTTGAGCATTCCAGTAATGGCCAAATTGAGACGCTCTCCTGTCTCCTTGTTATCCATCAACATCCGACAGGCAGTTGCATAGGCATCCAGAGCTGTCAGCGGCTGGTTCAGTTCGTGGGCTAGAGCGCCGGCCATTTCCCCGGCCGCAGCCAAGCGCAATGACTGTCTGAGTTCTTCACTGGTTCGCCGTTGCTCATCGACAACCGCCCCAATATAGAAACCGATGAGCGCCATTGCCAATGAAAGCATCTGAAGTTCGGCAAGTGGCACAAGGTCATAGTTAAAAAACAGAACCGTAGAGATAACCTCCAATTGCAATAACGAAGCGGAAACGATCGCACCTGCCATACCTTGGCGGGCTGACGCCCAGACAATGGGGAAGAAAAGCAGATAAAAGAGCTTGAAGCCGCTTTGACCTCCAGCATGGAAGACCACCCAGAGCGCAACGAAACTCAATACGACATATCCGAGCGTTTCCCACTGGCTGATGGCTGATTTGAGGAGTGTGAGACCACGTTCGCTGCTCAACCACCAGAATAAAGGCATGGCGACCGCAATGCCGACACCATCTCCGACCCAGAACTGTATGACTGCGACCAGCCAATCTGCTGCCGGAAGCAATCCAAGCAATCGCAGAGCACTCGAGTAAATCAAGCTGATCGACAAAGTTCCGCCCGCGATAGGGAGCAACCATTTCAGCAGCGATGCACGGTCATCCAGCAAAAAAGAGGGCAGCAGGCGTTTTCTTAGAAACTCGCCAAGAGATACGTAACCAATTGCCAAGACCGATGCGGAAAGCAAACTCGCCCACCAGGCTTGCGGTACTCCGCGGACTATTAGTTCACTGAGGACCACGGTGCCAATCAACACCCAGCGCCCCGCAGTGCCATGCCGGAGCAGAAAGACGAGGCCAAGAGCCGGCGCTGGATTCCAGGGGGTAATGTTTAGCCCATGCAGCGCATGGATAAAGCTTGCGGCATCCAAAGCGACATAGGCAGCGATGAAGCCGATGTGCGTCAGTAAGCGACGGAAAGAGATATTTGCCATGAAATTGAAAAGCATGTCCGAATTGTGAGATGCAACCCGCACAGGGGGTGATACGAGAAACCCTTACGCGCTTCGACTAAGCGTCTCCCGAATTATGCTTCGAGAGTCAGTTGGCTATATTGCCCCGAAATAGCCAACTTATCGCACCATGCCATCCGCCATCGCAACAACGCCTGAAATCATCGCTGCCGTTATCTTTGCAGTCGCTGTCATACACACCTTCTCCACCAAGTTCTTTGCGCATCTGGCTCATATTCAACCCAGACATGCCGGCCTATGGCATTTGTTGTCCGAGGTGGAGGTGGTATTCGGCTTCTGGGCCTTCATCCTTGTAGCGACACTCGTGTTCCTCTCCGGGAAAGATGCTGCCGTCGCCTACTTGGAGGCCCGCAACTTTACTGAGCCGATGTTCGTGTTCGTCATCATGGTCATTGCGGCGAGCCGCCCCATTTTGAATACCGTGATGAGCGCTGTCCGAGTTTTGGCAGCAATGATTCCGATACCCAAGGCCGTCGCGGTATTTTTCCTTTGCCTGTCCGCAGTACCGTTGCTGGGCTCGTTTATTACCGAACCGGCCGCCATGACCCTGGCCGCACTGATGTTACGGGACAGCTATTTCAGCCAGTCGCTGTCGAACCGCCTGAAGTACGCAACGATTGGCATGCTTTTCGTCAATATTTCGATTGGCGGCACGCTCACCAATTTTGCTGCGCCCCCCGTCCTCATGGTCGCGGGCAAATGGGAATGGGACACCTTGTTCATGCTTTCCCATTTTGGGTGGAAGGCAGCATTTGCCGTTATCTTGAATGCGACAGTGCTGACCTGGTTCTTCAGAAAGGAAATTGCCGCCAAAGGAAAACCCGATGGCACAGGTACCAATGCCCGGACGCCGAAGACGGTTGCAGGCGTTCATTTAGCCTTTCTGGTAGGGGTCGTGCTGTTTGCCCACCACCCCGTGGTGTTCATGGGCTTGTTCCTTTTCTTCCTCGGTTACACCGAGGCCTACAAGGCCTACCAAGATCGTCTGATTCTGCGAGAGGGCCTGCTGGTTGCATTCTTCCTGGCTGGCTTGGTGGTTCTTGGTGGGCTTCAGCAATGGTGGTTGCAGAGTACGCTAAAGGGCGTTGAGCCAACCTTACTATATTTCCTGGCAACTGCTCTCACCGCCATCACCGACAATGCGGCACTAACCTACTTGGCGTCACTGGTGGATGGGGTCTCGCCGGAATTCAAATATGCCATCGTTGCGGGTGCCGTCACCGGCGGCGGGTTGACCATAATCGCCAACGCCCCCAACCCAGCCGGCATTGCCATCTTGAAATCGAGCTTCGATGAAGAGTCTGTAAGCCCGCTGGGTTTGCTCTTGGCTGCTGTGCCTCCAACGTGCGTAGCTGTTTTTGCATTCATGGCTTTGTGATGGCGGATGATCGCCTCATCCTTCGTTCTAGATATCTTCAGTGGCTATTGGGCCAAATATTTCCGAAGCTAAGAAAGTGGCCAATTCCCGAGTGGCCAAATATTTTGGGCAAAGCCAAGGAAATTGAATTCGACCAGTTCGAGCGAATCGGCACCATGGCGGGGGTGATTCTAGTTGCAATGTTGGTCAAGCCGGCGCCATCGTTCGACACCACTGCTGTAGCGGTTTTTCTGGGGCAGTTTCTGTTTCTTGGCCCCCTCCTCACATTGGCACTCGGCCCGTTCTTTGTTCGACGCATCCGCCGTGGAATAACCTTACAAGCCAATGAGCGAAGCGATAGCGAAAATGCCAAGTAACAGCATGATCCTTCGCTCCCCTTACCTGCAATGGATTCTGGCGCAGATATTTCCAAAGTTGCGGGTTTGGCCAGTGCGAGAATGGCCTGAAGTCCTATCCAGCGCCCAAACGAGGGAGTTGGACCAAGTGGAGCGAATCGGAATCATCGCGGCCGTTGTATTGGTGAGTTGGTTTCTTCGGCCAGGCGCGAATAGCGACATGACAGTGCCTTTTGCTTTTCTCGCACAATTGATTTTCTCGATTCCACTATTGCTGCTGACAGCTGGACCTTTTTTTCTACGTCGCATTCGCCGCAGCTTGGACGAAGCGGCAAAGTCTAGACAGGATGCTACGTTACCTCAGCCGGGAAGGGAATGACATGGGGAACTTGTCCATCATGAAGCATTTGAACCAAGCCCGTGATAATCAGGTTGCCAAACTCCTAATCCCCATCGATGCGACAGCTCAGTCCAATTGGGCCATCAATTACGCTATCCGTCGTGCGCGAGCAGGAACCTTGGTCGAGGTCTACCTTCTGTACGTCATTGAACCTGTCAGAAACTGGGAGGTAATGCGCTTTCATACCGAACAGGAAGTTCGGCAGCGCTTTGAAGAGCGCTCGGCTATTTTTTTGGAAGATGCTGCCGATGCCCTGTCAGTAGAGGGCATTCCGTGCCACCGATACTGCCGCGAAGATGAACAGGTTCGCGGGATACTGACCTTTGCCGAAGAAAAAGGATGCACGGAAATCGTAGCCCCGCGCACCACATTTTTTGGCTTATTTCTCTATGGATTGGCTGCAAAGTTGACCTCAAAGAGCTCAAGCGTTCCTGTCGTACTCACGACAGAGGACGGCTCAACTCAGCCTTAGCAATCTTCCTTGTTGCAAGTCGATTGGAAAGCTGACTCTAATTCCCTATCCAATTTGAGGCCTCCAAGCGGCTCCCAAGTACTGCCCCCAAAAAAAACGGGCCCGAAGGCCCGTTTTGCTTAGTGGAACCAGATCATCCGGTAATCTTGATAACGCTTTCAACAACATTGTGATCTTGCGTTAAGGAAGAGACATCCCCATTGACCAGGACGGTTTGCAAGGTGGAATTATCGTTGAAGTGAGCAATGATGGTCGAAGCATTGTTAGTGCTGTCATAGGTCACATCCAGCGAAACCACATCTTCGAACCTCAAGGTATCACCGGAACCAAAGTCGGTCACCGTATCTGTTGGGCTAGTGGTTGCATCAGCCAGGCGGAAGACAAAGGTATCGGCACCTGCGCCTCCGACCAAGACATCATTACCCAACCCACCGACCAACACGTCGTTGCCGGCACCACCATCCAGGTGATCATTACCTGCCAAACCATAGACCAAATCGTCTCCGGTACTAGCCAGCATGACGTCATCACCAGCCGTACCTGTCAGGGTATGACCTCCGGCAACCGAATCCACCACAGCGTTGTTCTCGATCTGAACAACTAAATTGGCGCTATCTGTGTCGCCATCAGGCTGAGTCAGCACGTACGTGAAGACTTCACTGTGCGGCGTCAGATTGGCCGACGTGGCATCCGGCGTGTAGGTGTATTCACCATTCGCCGCAATGACCAAAGTGCCATAGTCACTGTCGATCGTCGTAGTCCCGGTAGAGGCAACTGCATGTGAGGTGCTATTAAATACGACACTCGTCACGACCGCCCCTTCGCTACCCACAGAATCGGTCGCTGCCCAAGGATCTGCACTGGCGGCATAAGTGTTGGCATCATCAATGACATTGCCACTCACTTCGTAGGCAACGGTGTGATAGCTTCCAGGATAACTAACCGTCACATTATCGAGGATCATGTTGTAGTTACCACCCGAATCGGAACTGAACGACCTGTCATTCACAATGTAGAGGATGCGATAGGTGCCAGTAGCCAAATTGGTAATCGAAACCGTGTCATCGAAATTACTGGTGTAGGTTTCGTTATATGCAGCCCCGCTGACGGCAACCCAACTGCTTCCGTCAAGTTTGTACAACTGCCACGAGGTCCTATCCGTACTGCTACCGCTTCCATTGGTGTTGTTGATGTCAAGATCGAAAGAGATTGTTGCGTTGGCTGCGCTGACTACAATTCCCTTGGTCACAATAGCCGCCCAATTGGTGCTGGAACTATTGTTATCCGTCACCGTGACCGAACCGTCAGCGTTATCCACCGTGTCGCTAGCACTCGTCCGCCCCCACTTGTCTAGAGGAGTTTGGTTCAAGACATGTTGTTGAGCATGATTGCTTCCATCCCAATCAACAGGGATTTCGACCGGCGGAGTACCTTCCGTATGAACCACAGCAACTGCGTAGTTATCGAAAGCGGCAACCTCGCTGCTATCCTTGACGGTTAGCGTCAGCGTTGCACCTGCGGTATCGCCATCGCCATCCTGCACCACGTACTTGATATCGGCACTGACGTCGTCCTTGACATCGCTTGCCGGCGTAAAGACGTAGCTACCGTCCGCCTTGATCGTAATCGAGCCGACACTGCCCAAGCTGAAGGTATGTGTATCGGTGGCATCGGCAAAGGCGTAGGTATCCAAACCGTAGGTCACTGACACCAGCACAGGCGAACCCCAAGCATCTGCACCTGACGTATCGCCGTCAAGCACGCTACCTCTATATGTTGTGGGTTGCGGAACGGTTCCGACCAATTGCTCAAGCAGTGATGTTGAGAAGTTGCTGGCCAAGACAACATTGCCATCCGGAAGGGCTACGTCAGCCAAATCGTCGTCAACCGACGAATTGGTTCCGACTCCAATCGCCCAGGCAGTCACTCCCTTGGCGGAAAGGGTGCTTTCCCAAGCAGCCTCTTCTGCATCGGTCAGTCCGATAGAAGATGGGCTGTTTCCTTCCGTTGGCGCGCCATCCGAAACGAAGTAAACCACATTCGCGTGCGTCGAGGTGGCTGAGCTCCAGTTGTTAATCGCCCCACTCGCAGTTGCCACGGCAGCATCGTAGTCAGTCATCGTTCCGTCGGTATTAGCGATGGAGCGGGCAACCAAACCATCCAGGACAAGCTTGGCATCTGCAATCGAAACCAAAGTCGGCGTTAGCAGCGTCGCATTAGAAGCAAACGACACGAGTTGCACATGTACCCCGGCCGCTCCGCCGTCAGCTACCAACGCATACTGATCCAGCAGCGCCTTGAGCGAACTCACTTCCTGACCGACTTCGGTTTGATTCATACTGTCTGAAATATCGACTATGAGCATCAGGTTATAGGTCTTGCCAACCTGACCGCTTTCGACCACAACCAATTGATCGTTTGCAGCCGTCGGGATATCGTCCTCGAACTGGAAGGATGCACTGATATCGAGCAACTGAGAGTCGCTAGCAACATCACCATCACCATCGGTAATCGAGGCGGTCGCCGTGAGTGCGATCTTGCCATCCGGCAGCGCAATCAAATAATTGTCATTGACAGCATCCACATCTTCGGGGAGGTGATCGACCTGAGTGCTTTGACTCAAAGTGACCAAGCCCGCATCATCGACACTGATACGGAAGACTTCACCATCGGTCGTGCTGCCGACAATATCGTCACCATCCATTGCGAGGGTGATCGGCTTGCCAGCACTAGTCAGACCGGAGTCTGGATCGGTAATCGACAGCGTATAGCTGGTCGATGATGAACCCAAGCCATCCGCACCGGGGTTTGAGGCAATGCTGAACATGCTGGCAAAAGAGGTCGATGCAGTATCCGTATCGGTACCAATCGTATCGGCATCCTGAGTAGTGAGAACCGGCAGATTGGATGTCCAGGTTACGCCGATATTCACATCGTCATAATCACGATCACCACCACCCGATATATCTTCCCAATTCAGATTGCCCGGCTTGTTCGGCAAATCTTGAACGTGTACCAGCCCATCGGTGTTCAAACTGCTGACATCAAATAGGACATTGGCATCTTGGCCAAGCAAAGCTGTTGATCCAGAAACCGTAACCGCTTGCCAACCATTGGCAGTCAATACGAAGGTCACTTCCGTTCCCGCGGCCAAGTTATAGTTCAGATTATTGCCGTTCGGGATGATAAAGAAGCCAACTTCATCCGGTGTATGGCCGGTGATATCGATGCTACCGTTAACGAACCCCTTGACGTTGTCCCATACCACCACACCGCTTGTTGGGTTCCCACTCGCGTCCTTAATGTAGTAACCAAAGCTGTTGTCATAACCTGCCTCAGTTTCACCATAGTTGGTGACATGCAGAGTGTAGGTCACTGCACTGGAGACATCGACGACCGGAGCATCGTCATTAACGGTAATGTCCAAAGTAGTCGTTGGCGAGACATCGTTATCACTATCCGTGACACGCACTGCAAATGCTTCACCAGGCTTCTGATCGTCCGTACCGCTGATACCGTCATTATCGGTGGTGCTTGTATCATCATGCGTCGTCAAGTTATTGGTCAGCGTATAACTCCAAGTGTAGTTCCCGCCCAAAACGCTCACTGTTAGCGTTCCATTCGCACCTGAAACAATACCGCCACCAGTCACATCGACCCATGTGCCGTTCGCCGCTTGCACTTCCAGCTTGGAGAGCGTGTCGCCACCGGTCGCAATCGTGAACGTACCGGTCGTGGTTTCGGATGTGTCGGAGTTGTTGGTCGCATCTCCGTCGGCAAATTCGCCAGTACCTGTCGGCAGGCCCTGCTCATCGACCACACCATCCGTTACTCGCACCGTTGGCGTTGAGTCTGGCTTCAAGGTCACCGACACTGTTGCCATAGAAGTATCGCCATCACCATCTTTAATAGTGTAGGTAAAACTATCTTGGGTTGAGTTGCTACCGGCCCCTGGAACAGGCGTGTAGGTGAATAGCCCGGTGAGTGCATCGTAACTTACAGTGCCCTGACTCGGCTGAGTAAAGGTAACCGCGACAACCGGGGTGTTATCCGTATCTACATCGTCGGCACCGAAGGAATCATTACCGAATACGCTGAACGTAACCGACTGGTTCTCCACTGCCTGCGTAACGAAGTCGTTTCGCGCGACCGGAACATCATCCATGACATCCAGCGTCAGGCTGATTGTTGCCTGATCACCGTCTTTGTCCTGTCCGGTGAAAACGACCGTGGCCAATACATTAGTCTGCTCACCAGTTCCACTGAGTAACATGTTGTCTAGCAAGCGATAGGTGTAATCGCCGTCAGCTTCCACTTGCAGGCTGGCGGCCGCGTTGCTTGAAGACGTACCTAGGTACGTACCGTCAGCAGACCAGTAGACCGTTACGCCACCACTACCAACGGTCACTGCCGCATTATCACCAACCTTGATCGTTGTGATCTTGTCGAACCCATCCGCACCCCAGTTACCGTTGTTGCTGACATCCCCTGTCACCACATTCGTGTAGTCGGGGAACGGGAAGTTGTCGGACTCATCCGTCGCTGGGCTGAATTGTTCGTCTTCAACGATTGCAGCACGTTCAGCCGCCATGCAACCTGGTACGTCGTCCTTGACGTCCAGCGAGACCGTGATCGTAGCTTGGTCTCCGTCCTTGTCCTGGCCGGTGAAGACGACGTTCGCCAACGTGTTGATCTGTTCGCCCGGTTCCCCTTGACCCAGCAGCATGTTGTCAAACAGCACGAAGCTGTAGGTGCCGTTCGCATTCACGTGCAGGCTGGCGGCCGCACCAAGCGGGCCACTGATCAATTCTCCTGCTTGGTTCCAGTACAGGGTCGCACCAAAGAACGGATTGACCGTAATGGAACCGTCCCCCCCTTCAATGCTGATCGTCGTGACTTTGTCGAATCCGTCCGCACCCCAGTTGCCGTTATTCGCGACATTACCGGTAGCAACGTTCGTGTAGTCGGGCACGTTGTCCCACCATTCGTCGGTCGGCGGGTTGAACTGTTCGTCTTCCGTCACCGCGATTTCGGCGTGCATGCAGGTCGGGACATCGTCCTTGACGTCCAGCGAGACCGTGATCGTGGCTTGGTCTCCGTCCTTGTCCTGGCCGGTGAAGACGACGTTCGCCAACGTGTTGATCTGTTCGCCCGGTTCCCCTTGACCCAGCAGCATGTTGTCAAACAGCACGAAGCTGTAGGTGCCGTTCGCAT
>JAYREE010000004.1:0-152624 GCA_041909105.1 Azonexus sp. | reverse complement strand
CCAACGTGTTGATCTGTTCGCCCGGTTCCCCTTGACCCAGCAGCATGTTGTCAAACAGCACGAAGCTGTAGGTGCCGTTCGCATTCACGTGCAGGCTGGCGGCCGCACCAAGCGGGCCACTGATCAACTGCCCAGCCTGGTTCCAGTACAGGGTCGCACCAAAGAACGGATTGACCGTAATGGAACCGTCCACCCCTTCAATGCTGATCGTCGTGACTTTGTCGAATCCGTCCGCACCCCACCTGCCGTTGTCGACCACATTACCAAATGCAACATTGCTGTAATCGGGTAGGTGATCCCACCATTCGTCGGTCGGTGGATTGAACTGTTCGTCTTCCACTACCGCAATTTCAGAGCGCATTTGAGTCGGCATATCATCGTCAACATTGACCGACAGCGTACCGACTACATAATCACCACTACTATCTGTCACAGTAAAGCTCAGAGGAATAACCAGATTGTCTTCCGTACCACTTATGGAGTGGTCAAGCGGGCCATACAGGGTGAATGAGAACTTGCCCGTTGCAACATCGGTAATTTCCGCCGAGAAGATGACTGTAACGTGCCCACCTTCATTAAACACATTTGCAATAGCTGGCCCATCATTGTCGGAAGGATACTGGCCATCGGTCTCGCCGATATAACCGATCAGAGTATGACCATCCGCCGAAATCCAGTAATGAACCTGATCGCCACCGGAGGTCAGGCTAGCGGTGGGCATATTAAATACCAAGCCCCCCATTCCGTCGGGGCCATACGAGAAATTCAAGGTTCCAGCGATTGTCGTCGGTGACGGATCGGGCAAATCATCGCCATCTTGCACATTGCTGTTACCGTGCACATGTGGAAACACAAACCAACCAACAGCAC
This sequence comes from Azonexus sp., assembly GCA_041909105.1. GTDB lineage: Bacteria > Pseudomonadota > Gammaproteobacteria > Burkholderiales > Rhodocyclaceae > Azonexus. The sequence goes on along the minus strand of JAYREE010000004.1, from coordinate 151,754 downwards.
TGCTGAACTCGTCGCGCCAAAGAAGCAGCTGTTCCCCGTGCTTTCCTCCCAAATCATCTTCATCAACAGCAATGGTGATATCTCCGGCGCTAGGCAAGCCATTCTGAACGAGAGTCTCTCCCTCCAAAATTGGCGCAGTCCCCGGCCCATAAAGGGGGAAGTCATAACCGGCGCCCGGCACATTTTCGACGATACGCATCAGGTCAACAAAGGTATGACCGCCATCCGCGCCTTCACCACCAGTCAAACCTGCCGCCGCCGCATCATCTTCGAGCAGGGCATTAACATCCAGACCGCTACCGGTAGCCACGGTTTGAATGACCTTAGCCGCCTCTGTTGAGCCAAGCGGAGCAACAGAACCAGCCGTCGCATCAGGAGCGACAGCAGTAACCTGCGCATCGACAGAAATCGTCTGCTGCTCATTTACGCTCAACGGCGGCGCATTGAACATGGAAATATCGGCTGTACTACCGTTTGCAGTGACGATAACGTCATGTTCAAAAACCTGATCGCCCACATTCAGGCGACGCATCTTGCCGTCTTCTCCACGAGCGAAAACTTCACCCTTCGTTGCGGTGACGACGCCGACTGCTGAGTTATTCGTTGCCATGATGTCTCCCTACCAATAGATGGATGATTACAGAACTCACTGTATTCCTTTGGTATGGAGAGTCCACTGCCCAGAAGGGCATTTTTGTATGCCCTTTAGGGCAGCCTGAGAACTATTTCACGTTATTGCGGTGCACCAACAAAAAAGCCGAAAAAGACCATCCTTTTTCGGCTCATCGAATGCCCGCTAGCGCGTTTATTCGTCTGGATTGCTTAGTATAAGAGCCAACTGCAGACGGTCACGCACCCCTAGCTTCTCGAATACACTGGTCAAATGTGCTTTGATGGTTCGCTCGGCAAGATTGAGCTGGCGTGCGATTTCCTTGTTGCTTTCGCCTTGAGCCACACATAGCGCCACCGCGCGCTCCCGCTCAGACAACGTATCTAGCAGAGGATGCTCACCATGATGCCCTGCCATTGGTGAGCGCACACTGATCCCGCCGATCAGGCGGTTCAGCAAGGATTCACCGACCCATAAACCCTGATGGCGGATAACGGACTCGATGGCCAACAACAGTTCAGGCGCGGCATGGGCATTACAATAACCGGAGGCACCTTGGGACAGGGCCAGCAAGCCATCTTCATCGTTCGGCTTGTCATACATGACGACGAAGCGAACGCCTGCCGGCCGCACACCTCCAGGAAGTTGTGCAGGCGTGAAATTGTGTAGCCAGGCAACTGTACCGGCGGCGACATTCGCAGGCAGGATGGGCAGTATCTCCGCATCCGGGAAAGCTTCTCGCCAGCGGCTCGGAGGCACCCGGCTACTGGTCACGAACATGTTCTTATCCATGCCTCCCTCTTGCTCTCTCCTAGCGCTCGGTCAATGCGTATTGCTTCGCCCTCAGAACCGGCTTCAACAAATAACTGAGCACAGATTTCTTCCCTGTCATGATATCAACCTCGGCAGTCATACCAGGGATGATAGGCAGGTTTTCTCCAAAATTCGGGCGTTTCGTTCTCACTCTTACAACATAGTAAGCATTGCCTTTTTCATCCAGCACGGAATCGGCACTGATATGTTCCAGGGTCGCATCCAGGCCACCATAAATGGTGAAATCGTAGGCTGTCAGCTTGACATTGGCTTTCTGTCCAGGCCGAAGGAAGGCGATATCGCGCGGCTGCACTCGCGCCTCCAATAGCAATTCATCCTCGAGAGGTACTACCTCGACAATATCCTTGCCTGGCTGTACCACCCCGCCGACCGTGTTGTAGAGAATCCGTTTGATGGTGCCATTCACCGGGGAACGGATGTCCGCCTGCTTAACCTTGTCTGAAAGCGCTACACTCCCCTCTTCCAGACTGTTGATCTTGGCCTGCGTTTCGGAAAGTTCGTTACGGGCCTGGTTCTTGAATTCCAGCTCGACCTCCTGAATCTTGCGCTGTGATTCATTAATGGCTGCTTGCAAACGAGTAATCTGCGATGATGCCTGCCCCTTCTCACCAGCGTAACGCGACACATCGCGCTGCAGACGCAGCAGCTCCACATCCGAGACGGCGCCAGACTGAATCAAGGGGCGAGTAAGCGTGAGTTCACGCGAAGTCAGGTCATAACCTTGCTGAGCAGAGTCATAGCGCGCCCTTGCCTCACCGAGTTCGTGTGTACGTTGCGCCAGCTGGTCCCGGGCGATGCCCAACTGCGCTTCCAGTTCTGCTTTCCGGTTCAGATAAAGCGCCCGTTCCTGTTCGACAAGTGAGGGATCTTCAACCTGAACCTCTTTGGGCACCTGAAACTCACCGCCCTCTGCAACGGCACGCAAGCGAGCCGCTTTGGCCAGCAAGGCGAGATAGGTTGCCCGGCTCTCTTTGAAACTAGACATGAAACGAGTGGCATCGATTTTGACCAGCACCTGTCCCTCTCGAACCTGCTCCCCTTCCTTGACCAAGATGTCGCTGACAATCCCGCCATCAAGGCTCTGCACGACCTGTAACTGACGGGACGGGATGACCTTGCCCTCACCCTTGGTAATCTGGTCCACCTGGGCGACGCTGGCCCAAAGTAAAAACACCACCACAGCCAGCCCGACAGCACCAATGGCCTTGCGGGCTCGTAGGGGATCTTGCGAAATAACCGCTGCATCCGCATCGATGACGAAATCCTTAGCTAGAACTTCGTCCTCCAGACGGTGCACCGCAAAGGGGTCGATTTCTTCCTTGGACCGAGCAAATGGGTTCAGTTCATTGAGTTGCAGGGCCTGCACGAAGCGCTTGATCCGTTGATGTTTGTCTACGGGAATGAGCTCCGTACTTTCGCTTTGGCATTTTTCAGTCATGATGCTTAACCCCGCCCAACTTTGCCACTGCTCAAGGCTTCGACCACCTGTTTTTTCGGACCATCGCAAACAATGGCTCCACGGTCGATCACAATGAGTCGATCCACCAGATCAAGCAGGGAGTTGCGGTGCGTCACAAGAATCATCGTACGCCCTTGAGAATACTGAGCGAGCCTTTTCTTCAGATTGTCTTCCGTCGAAAAATCCATCGAACTGCTGGGCTCGTCCAGCAATAGCATGATCGGCTCGTGCACGATGGCCCGGGCAATCGCTACCGACTGGCGCTGGCCACCGGATAGAGATTCGCCGCGTTCACCGATGGGCATGTCGAACCCTTTGGGATGCTGGCCAACCAGATCCTGCAACCCTGCCAATTCGGCCGCCTGAAGGATGGCGTGATCTTCGACATAGGGCATGCCGACAGTGATGTTTTCACGCAGCGTACCGTAGAAAAGTGTCACATCCTGAGGCACATAGCCGATGGCCTTGCGCAACTCTGCCGGATCGAGTTGTCGGATATCGACCCCATCAATCTTGATACTGCCGGATATCGGCTGGTACAAGCCCAAGATAAGGCGGTTGATAGTGGACTTTCCAGAGCCAACCTTGCCGATAATGCCGACGCGCTCCCCCGGCTTGATATGGAAACTGACCTCGCGGAGAACCTCGACCGAATCTGTTCCCGGATACGAGAAGGTTACATGGTCAAATTCGATTTCGCCGGCAATCCTTTCACGCCGAACGAAAGTTGCGGTTTGCGGGCGCTCCACCGGCTGATCGACCACCTTGTCGAGGGAAGTCAAGGCCATTGCCGCATTCTGGTATTGGGTCAACAAACCGGCAATCTGAGAGAAAGGGGCCAGCGCACGCGAGGAAAGCATAATGCAGGCGATCAAGGCCCCTTGGGACATCTGCTTGTCGGCAATCAGATAGACACCAATGATGACCATCCCAACCGTGACCAACTGCTGTACCGAACTTGCGCTGTTGGTAACCGACATGGAGAGATAACGCAAGTCGGCACCGATACGGGCCAGGAAACCCACCGACTGTTCCCACTTGCGCTGCATCACCCCTTCGGCGCATTGGGCCTTGATGGTTTCCAATCCCACCAAGCTTTCGATCAACGTCGAATTGCGGGTGGCAGTAGCGCGGTAGGTCTGCTCGGTCAGATCTTGCATCTTCGGCTGCAACATAAGCGCATACAACACCAGGCCTACAATGCCCAGCGCCAAGGGAATCGCCATGGGCCAGCCGAGCCAGAGAATCAGAATAATGAAGATGATGGCAAACGGCAGGTCGATGAATGCTGTGACGGTAGTAGACGTAATAAAGTCCCGCACCGATTCAAATGCCCGAAGGTTGGCGGCAAAGGAACCGGCCGAGGCAGGACGGTTGACCATCTGCATTCCCAAGACACGCTCCATGATCAACGCCGACAATTCGACATCGACCCGTTTGCTGGCCATGTCCAGCACATAGCCGCGCATCATGCGCAAGGCAAAATCGGCGACTACCACCAGAGCAACACCGATAGAAAGCGTCCACAAGGTCTCAAATGCGCTATTCGGAACGACGCGATCGTAAATATTCAGGGTGTAGAAGGGGATGACGATAGCGAAGACGTTTACCAGGAAGGCTGCTGCCAGCACGTCACGATACAGCTTGAGGTTATCCAGTAGCGCCCCGAAGAACCAGTGGCGATTGACCACATCCCTGATCTCGGGAGCGCGTGCGTCGAAGCGGAAACGCGGCCTGCAGAAGATCGTGTACCCAACATAGGAGCGCTCCAACTCCGCCAACTCAACCTCGGTAGCTGCTTGCCCAGCCTCCGCAAACAAAACACGTGCCTTCGTTCTGTCTTCATTCCAGCCCAACAGAACACAGGCGTCATTGTTCTGGAGAATCAGAATAGCCGGCAGCAACTCGTCCCGTACTGCGCCGAGCTGACGCTTCGAAATACGAGACGCCAAGCCTGCGCGTGCCGCGGCCCGGCGAAAAACCGAAGGCGAAAGACGACCGTCCTGCAAAGGCAAACCAGCCAGAAAGCCTTCCGGAGTCATCCCCCGGCCATGCATACGCGATATTTCGATCAAGCAGGAGAGCAGCGGATCGTGCCGCCGCCAGGTTTCGCTGCCTGATGGGGAATGGGAGTCGAGACTTGATACGTGAAGCGATTCATTGCTCATTTGTTCTTGTTTGATCCGGGCTGTTCTCAAATACTTGGCGCTATAACAATGCTACAACATCAGCATACCGAAAAGTACAAAAAATGAGCCCCGCTCATTGGCGGGGCTCATTGACTTGCCAGTCAGGCCATTAGTGGAACAATCAACAGCGCAACCAGGTTGATGATTTTGATCAGCGGGTTGACCGCCGGGCCGGCCGTATCCTTGTACGGATCGCCAACTGTATCGCCGGTCACGGCAGCCTTGTGGGCTTCCGAACCCTTGCCGCCGAAGTGGCCATCTTCAATGTACTTCTTGGCATTGTCCCAGGCACCACCGCCGGTCGTCATGGAGATCGCGACGAACAGCCCGGTGACGATAGTACCGACCAACAAACCGCCCAGAGCCTGCGGTCCCAGGATCAAGCCGACGACGATAGGTACGGCCACCGGCAGGATGGACGGGATCATCATTTCCTTGATCGCGGCCACTGTCAGCATATCGACGGCACGGGAATAATCCGGCGTTGCCGTGCCTTCCATAATGCCGGGGATTTCCTTGAACTGGCGACGCACTTCCATGACCACCGCGCCAGCCGAACGCCCCACCGCTTCCATGGCCATGGCGCCGAACAGATAGGGGATCAGGCCACCAATGAAGAGACCGATGATGACCATGTGATTGGATAGATCGAAGCTGATATTGGCCAAGCCGGCGGCTTCGAGACCATGCGTGTAGTCGGCAAACAACACCAGCGCTGCCAGGCCAGCGGAGCCGATGGCATACCCCTTGGTCACCGCCTTGGTCGTGTTGCCCACGGCATCCAGAGGATCGGTGACGTTACGCACTTCCTTCGGCAATTCTGCCATCTCGGCGATACCACCGGCGTTGTCGGTAATTGGGCCGTATGCATCGAGTGCCACGACGATACCGGCCATCGACAGCATGGAAGTCGCGGCAATCGCAATACCGAACAGACCACCCATTGCATAAGCGGCGTAGATCGCGACGCAGACGGAGAGCACCGGCAAGGCGCAGGCCTTCATCGACACGCCGATACCGGCAATGATGTTGGTCGCGTGGCCGGTCTGGCAAGACGAGGCAACGTGTTTGACGGGCGCGTAGTCGGTACCGGTGTAGTACTCGGTGATCCAGACTAGGGCGGCGGTCAGCACCAAGCCGACAACCGAGCAACCGAACATCGAGGCGGTCGTGATCTTGGCTGCGGCATCGCCGGCACCGATCAGCCAGGAGGTGATCGGATAGTAGGCAATCAGGGCCAGGACGCCAGCCACAATCAGGCCACGGTAAAGCGCCGACATGATCTTGCCACCTTCGGTCGCCTTGACGAACATGCAACCGACGATGGAAGCGATGATGGAAACACCGCCCAAGGCCAGCGGATAGAGCACAAGATTCTCGCCCAATCCCGGAAAGGTCTTGATGGTCAGAGCCGCCAGCACCATGGTGGCGACCACGGTCACCGCATAGGTTTCGAACAGGTCGGCCGCCATACCGGCGCAGTCGCCAACGTTGTCGCCGACGTTATCGGCAATCACCGCCGGGTTGCGCGGATCGTCCTCAGGGATACCGGCTTCGACCTTGCCCACCAGGTCGGCACCGACGTCGGCCCCCTTGGTGAAAATACCGCCGCCGAGACGGGCGAAGATGGAAATTAGCGACGAACCGAAAGCCAGGCCGACCAACGGTTCAATTACATGGTGCAGATCGGCATTGCCGCCGGTTGCCTTGAGGAAGGCGTAGTAGCCGGCTACACCGAGCAGCCCCAGGCCGACCACCAGCATGCCGGTGATGGCACCGCCCTTGAAGGCAACCGCCAGTGCCGGCGCGATGCCGCCACGCGCCGCTTCGGCGGTACGCACATTGGAACGTACCGAGACGTTCATGCCGATGAAACCGGCAGCCCCCGAGAGCACGGCACCGATCAGGAAACCGAAGGCAGTGAGCCAGCCGAGTTTGGGAACCAGACCAATCACCAGGAAGAGGACCACGCCGACAATGGCAATCGTCTTGTACTGTCGGCTGAGATAGGCTGCAGCGCCCTCCTGGACCGCCTTGGCGATCTGCTGCATCCGCTCGTTGCCGGCGGGTAACGCGAGGATCTGCTGACTGGATATCCAGCCATACAGGACTGCCAACACGGCGCAACCTAGCGCCAGTAACAACGCTGTACTCATGACTCCCCCTCTGTGACGGACAAAAAAATCAGACTTCGAATGCCTCCAACTTCTTAGGCACCGAAATATTCTTCAAGCGGACATAATCCGGTAGCCCGCCACGATACGGTGGCGGCTCTTCGCCTTCGATCAGCGGCTGCAGGTAGGTCCGGCAAGCCTCCGTGATATGGAAGCCATCGGCTGAAATAAACTCGGGTGGCATTTTGCGTTCGACATTGGCCACCTGGGCCAAGGGCGCTTCGCCGATCTGCCAGCGGTACGGCGCATCGGCCAGCCGCTCGACAGTCGCCATGACCGCGTTTTTTCCCTTTAAGGCCAAGTGCACCGCAGCAACGCCCAGTGCATGCGCCTGCTCGACATCGGTACGGGACGCCAGGTGGCGGGCCGAACGCTGCAGGTAATCGGCCAGCGCCCAGTGATACTTGTAGCCCAGCTTATCCTTGATCAATTGGGCAATAACCTGCCCGACGCCGCCCAGTTGCGAATGCCCGAAGGCATCCTTGGCGCCGGACTCGGCAATCAGCTGGCCTTCGGCATCGGACAAACCTTCGGAAACGGCGACCGTGCAATAGCCGTGTTGGCGTACGCACTCGTCCACGCGCGCCAGGAAACGCTCGGGATCGAACGGAACCTCCGGGAAGAGCAGGAGGTGCGGCGGCTCGCCTGTCTGCTCGCTGGCTAGGCCGCACGCGGCGGTAATCCAGCCGGCGTGGCGGCCCATCACTTCGAGCACGAAAATCTTGGTCGAGGTGCGCGCCATCGAAGCCACGTCATAACCGGCCTCGCGAATAGAAGTCGCGACATACTTAGCGACCGAGCCGAAACCCGGGCAGCAATCGGTTAGCGGCAGGTCGTTATCGACCGTCTTGGGCACGCCGACGCAAACCACCGGATAACCCATCTTTTCGGCAATCTGCGACACCTTCCAAGCGGTGTCCATCGAATCGTTGCCGCCGTTGTAGAAGAAGTAGCCGATGTCGTGCGCCTTGAATACTTCGATCAGGCGCTCATACTGGGCACGGTGTTGCTCCAGGCTCTTCAGCTTGTAGCGGCACGAACCGAAAGCACCGCCCGGCGTATGGCGCAGGCAGGCAATATCGGCATCCGACTCCAGGCTGGTATCGATCAGGTCTTCGGTCAGTGCGCCGATGATCCCGTCACGCCCGGCATAGACTTTCCCGATCTTGTCGGGATGGCGGCGTGCTTCCTGGATCAGGCCGCACGCCGTGGCGTTGATGACGGCGGTTACGCCCCCTGACTGTGCGTAGAAGGCATTCTTTGCCGCCATCTTTGCTCCTGTTACTTCAGCGCTGCGAAAACGCTCGCGGTGATGGCATCGACCGAGCCGACACCGGCGATCTTGCGCACCTTCGGTGCCTTGGCGTCGCCTTCGGCAGCCCACTTGCTGTAGAAGTCCACCAGCGGCTTGGTCTGCGAATGATAGATTTCCAGACGCTTCTTGACGGTTTCTTCCTTGTCGTCGTCACGCTGAACCAGATCTTCGCCGGTCACGTCATCCTTGCCCTCGACCTTCGGCGGGTTGAACTTGACGTGGTAGGTACGGCCCGACGGCAAGTGAGCGCGGCGACCGGCCATGCGTTCGATGATGTCGCTGTCCGGCACGTCGATTTCGAGCACGAATTCAAGCGGCACGCCGGCATCCTTCATGGCCTGGGCTTGCGGAATGGTGCGCGGAAAGCCGTCGAACAAGTAACCATTCTTGCAGTCGTCCTGGGTCAGGCGATCCTTGACCATGCCGATGATGACGGCATCCGGCACCAGGCCACCTGCGTCCATGTGCTTCTTGGCTTCGAGGCCGAGCGGCGTGCCGGCCTTGACTTGGGCGCGCAGCATGTCGCCGGTGGAAATCTGCGGGATACCGAATTTCTCGCAGATGTACTTGGCCTGGGTGCCCTTACCGGCGCCGGGTGCGCCCAATAGAATCAACTTCATGAATAGTCCCTCGGATTTATTGAGTCAAAAATTCTTGTTATCGGCGTTCGCTGCGGCCGTTCTCTAAGAGCGGAAAATTACTCGCTATTTCAGGCTCGGTCAAACAGTTTGCGCATCCGCTCGGCATCTTCGGGCGTGTCGACACCCGGCGCCGGCGCGGCATCGATCAGGGTCACACTGATGCGGTAGCCATGCCAAAGTGCGCGGAGCTGTTCGAGCGATTCGAATTGTTCGGTCGGCGCCACCGACAGGCCGGCATAGGCCTTCAGAAAGCTCGCCCGATAGGCGTAAAGACCGACATGACGGTAGGCCGGCAAACCGGCCGGCAGGGTCTCGCCGCCATTTTCGCGAGCAAAGTGATCGCGGGCATACGGGATCGGCGCGCGCGAGAAGTAGGCGGCATCGCCATCGGCGCGGCAAACCACCTTGACCACGTTCGGATTGAAGAAATCGGCGGCGTCGACAATCGGGTGCGCAACGGTAGCGATATCGGCGCCGCTCACCGCCAGCTGGCGGGCCGTCTGCAGGATCACTTCCGGCTCGATCAGCGGCTCGTCACCCTGCACATTGACCACGATGGTTTCGCCATCCCAACCACGCTGGGCGACGACTTCGGCCAGACGGTCGGTGCCGGTCGGGTGATCGCTGCGCGTCATCAGCGCAGCGACTTCATGCGCCTCTGCGGCGGCACGCACTTCCGGATGATCGGTCGCCACCCAGATTTCCTCGGCGCCGGACAGACGCGCCCGCTCGGCCACGCGCACGACCATGGGCTTACCGCCCAGATCGAGCAAGGGCTTGGCCGGCAAGCGGGTCGACGCGTAACGCGCCGGAATGACGACCTTGAACGCCGGATGGGTCATTACTGCTCGTCCGCCTTTAACTGGCGCGCCTCGTCTTCGAGCATGACCGGAATGTCGTCACGGATCGGGAAAGCCAGCTTGCACGGTTTGCAGACCAGTTCCTTTTCGGTCTTGCGGTATTCGAGATTGCCCTTGCAAATCGGGCAGACGAGGATATCAAGCAGCCTGGCGTCCACGGAGTTTCTCCTGAATCAGATCGATGAGGGCCGGCGGAAGCTCGGCCACAACCGGCAACACCCAGATTTCGGCGGCCGTTAAAGCGGAGCATTTTACCGCATCCTTCTCGGTCATCAGCAGCACCGCATCCGGACCGAAATCGAGATCGGCCGCCGAATAGGCATGATGATCGGGAAAAGGATGCGCCGCGAAGCGCAAGCCCAAGCCACGCAAAGTGTTAAAAAAACGCTGCGGATCACCGATTCCAGCGACGGCGTGGAGGCGCTTGCCGAAAAATACCTCTTTTGGGCAGTGCACCGCAGCATCGGCCAGCGAACGGAATTCGCCGGGGCGCAAATGCATTTCGAACAGCGGCACCGGCGCCGCCAAACCGGGCGCAACCGGCCCGTTGCTGACCACAGCATCGACTTCGGCCAAACGGGCCAGCGGCTCGCGCAACGGGCCCAGCGGCAGGCGCCAGCCGTTACCGGCGCCACGCCGGTCGAATACTGCCAGCTCGACATCGCGCGCTAGTCGATAGTGCTGCAGACCGTCGTCGCAAAGCAGTACATCTACTTCCGGATGCGCCACCAGCAGGGCCTGCCCCGCCGCCGCCCGATCACGCCCAACCCACACCGGCACACCGGTGTGCCGCGCGAGCAACAGCGGCTCGTCGCCGACCTCGGCCGGAACGGCATCGACCGCCACGGCGCGGGGCGTCGAATTGGAACCGCCGTAACCGCGACTGACGATACCCGGCCGATAGCCGCGTTCGCGCAGCGCTAAGGCCAGCGCGATGGTCAGCGGGGTCTTGCCGGCACCACCGACCGTGATGTTACCGACGACGATGACCGGCAGCGGCAAGCGGACAGGCCGAGTCAAGCGACGCTTGTAGGCCGAGCCGAGCACGAACAGGCCATTGAGCGGCAACAATAGCGGCGCCAGAAGCCACAACGCCGGCGTCAGCCGGCGTTGCTCGAACCATTGACGTTGCAGCCAAGCTGCCAGCATCAGTGAGGCGCCTGGGTCGCGAAGGAGATGTGCGGATAACCCGCCGTCTGCGCCGCCTGCATGACATCGACCACGCTCTGGTGCGTTGCCTTGGCATCGGCGTTGATGATGATCACCGGATCCTGACGGCTACCGGCGGCACGCCGCAAGGCCTCGGCGATGCCATTGACGTCAGAGGCCGCCAGCGGCGACTTGTTGACCAGGATTTGTCCGGTCGCCGTCACCGCCACGTCAATCTCGTTCGGCTGCTCCGCCTGCTTGGTCGAATCAGCCGTCGGCAGGTTAATTTCCAGGCCGGAGAACTTGGAATAGGTCGTGGTCAGCATCAGGAAGATGATGATGACCAGCAACACGTCGATCATCGGGATGAGGTTGATTTCCGGCTCTTCCCGGCTACGCCCGCGCTGGAAATTCATGGCTTACTTCCGATCACCGTGCATGTATTCGACCAGACGGATGGCCTGCTGCTCCATCTCAACAACGAAGCTATCTACCAGCGCACGGAAGTGGCGCCAGAAAATCATGCTCGGAATGGCGATGAAAATACCAAAACCCGTGTTGTACAGGGCAATGGAGATACCGTGCGCCAACTGCTGCGGATTACCGGTTCCCGGCGTTTGCGAACCGAAGATCTCGATCATGCCGACCACCGTGCCGAACAGCCCCATCAACGGGCTGATCGAGGCGATGGTACCGAGCGTGGTCAGATAACGGTTGAGTTCGTGCGCGACGGCGCCGCCCGCCTCCTCGATGGCTTCCTTCATGATTTCACGCGAGTTGCCGACATTGCGCAAGCCGGCCGCCAACACGCGGCCAAGCGGAGAATGGCGCTCCAGATCGTCGAGCAGTTTGCTGTTGTCGGCGCCGCGTCTGAATTCGCCGACGGCACGCTGCAGCAAGCCCGACGGCACCACCTTGGAACGGCGCAGGGCGACCAGACGCTCGATGATCAGGGCAACGGAAATGATCGAAGCCAGCAGCAAGGGGTAGATTGGCCAGCCGGCAGCCTTAACGATTTCAAACACAGGAGAATCCTTGGTGGTGAAAAATTAGCCTGCAATTCTGCCCTGCCCTCCGCGCTGGAGCAAGTGACGAAATGCCGCGGGCCTGAGTGCTTATCCCCAAAATCTGTGGATAAGTCTGTTAATGAAATGTCATCAGCCGACCTAAGCCCCTTTGCCAAAAGGCTTTTACCTGCTCCGCCAAAAAACGAGGCAGCCAGTTTCAAACCTCAATAAATCAGATAGTTATCGTTTTTCACAAATCCAAAGGACCAGCCCAAAGCCAGCCGGGTACAATTGCCCCATGCCACCCCCAACCCCGCCTGGCGAAAACGCCATTCTCAGCGTCAGCAGTCTGAACCGTCTGGTCCGCGACTGCCTCGAAACCGCCTTTCCCCTGATGTGGGTCGGCGGCGAGATATCCAACCTGACTTACGCAGCCTCCGGCCATGTGTATTTCTCCCTGAAGGACGCCAACGCCCAGGTGCGTTGCGTCATGTGGCGCAGTCGCGCCCAAACCCTGGGCTGGCGCCTGGAAAACGGCCAGAAGATCGAAGCACGAGCACTGGTCTCATTCTACGAACCACGTGGCGAATTCCAGCTCAATATCGAGGCCATTCGCCGCGCCGGCCAGGGCGACCTGTTCGAACGCTTCCTGCGCCTGAAGGCAAAATTGGAGGCCGAAGGCCTGTTCGCCCCGGAAGCCAAGCGCACACTGCCCTCTTTTCCACGCCATTTAGCCATCGTCACCAGCCCGCAGGCCGCTGCCCTGCGCGACGTGCTGACCACGCTGCACCGACGCGCCCCACACCTGCGCATTTCGCTGTTTCCAACCCTGGTTCAGGGCGAAAACGCCCCGGACAGCATCGCCAACGCCGTCACCCAGGCCGCTGCCAGCGACTGCGAAGTGATCATCCTGTGTCGTGGTGGCGGCAGCATCGAGGATCTGTGGGCCTTCAACGAGGAAGTCGTCGCTCGCGCCATCCGCGCCAGTGCCATTCCGGTGGTTTCCGGCGTCGGCCACGAAACCGACTTCACCATCGCCGATTTCGCTGCCGACCTGCGCGCCCCGACGCCGACCGCCGCCGCCGAGCTGGTCAGCCCCGACCGCGACGCCTGGCTGGCCCGCCTCGCCGAATTGCAACGCCATCTCGGCCGTAGCCTGCAACGGCGCCTCGACAACCAGCAGCAACGTCTGGATTGGCTGACCGCCCGCCTGATCCACCCGGCCGAGCGACTGCGCCAGCGCGGCCAGGAAACCCAGGCTCTCGGCGATCGCCTGCAACGCGCCCTACGCAAGCAAGCCGAAGTTTGCGCCTTGCGCCTGAACGCCACCGGCAAACGCCTGGAGCGTGCACATCCGGACACCCGCCTGGGCCTCGAACGCCTGGAGAGGCTCGGTTTGCGCTTACAACAAGCCGAAAAGCAGCAAGCCTACGCACGAACGACGAAACTTAATTCACTCGCCCGCGGTCTGAGCCAACTCGATCCGCATGCGGTACTGTCGCGCGGCTACGCCATCGCCGTTGGCGCCGATGGCCGCGCCGTGCGCGACGCCTCAACCTTGGCGACCGGCACGCCGCTGAAACTGAGTTTTGACCACGGCGGTGCCGAGGTGACGGTCGATCGGGTTGTCCCTTCGCGCGAAGCTGACTAGAATTTTCGTTTCACCCCCCAAATCAACAACGGAGAAATACAAATGGAACACCAACTGCCCGCCCTGCCGTACGCCAAGGACGCTCTGGCCCCGCACATGTCGGCCGAGACCTTCGACTACCACTACAGCAAGCACCACAATGCCTACGTGGTTAACCTGAACAACCTGATCAAGGGCACCGAGTACGAAGCCCTCGACCTCGAAGCCATCGTCAAGAAGGCTCCGGCCGGTGGCATCTACAACAACGCCGCCCAGGTCTGGAACCACACCTTCTTCTGGAACTGCATGAAGCCGAACGGCGGCGGCGCACCGACCGGCGCTCTGGCGGCTGCCATCGATGCCAAGTGGGGCTCCTTCGACGCCTTCAAGACCGCCTTCCAGACATCCGCCGTCGGCAACTTCGGTTCCGGCTGGACCTGGCTGGTCAAGAAGGCCGATGGTTCGGTCGACATCGTCAACATGGGCGCCGCCGGCACCCCGCTGACCACTGGCGACAAGGCCCTGCTCTGCGTCGACGTGTGGGAACACGCCTACTACATCGACTACCGCAACCTGCGCCCGAAGTTCGTCGAGACCTTCCTGGCCTCGCTGGTTAACTGGTCTTTCGTCGAAGCCAACTTCGCCTGATCGCTCCGGTCAGCTCAAAGAAAAACCCGCCGCTGGCGGGTTTTTTCATTTCAGCCGGGCTATTTCCGGCAGGAAGACCTCGGTGACCAGCACCGACTCGTCGCCGAAGGTGTGGCGCGAGCGCCGCGCCCACAGACAAGGCGCCTCGCTTTTTCCGCCGAGCGCGCGCCGATACAAGGGATGACGCGCATCGAGACGCAGGAACTCCAACCGTCCGCGCTTAAAACCCGGATGGCTGAACAGCAGCGAACCGAGCGAACGCGCCCCCAAGCGGGCCAGCCAACGCTTCAAGCGACCGCCGGCTGCGGTGCACAGGGTCGTATGGGCAAAAATCACCGACACGCCATCGCATTCAAGCACCACCTCGCGCACCGGCACAAATACATCGCGCGCCGACTCGTCGCCCACGGGGCACGCCATGCCCTGCTGCAGCACACGCACGCGGAAATCGCTGCAGGCTCGCTGACAGCGGGCCGTCAGCGAGCCTGGCTCGGTCAGCCAGGAGCGCAGCGCATCGGCACAGGCAACGCGCGGCAGGCGCGAGCGCCATTTGGAAAAGCCCATTACTGCGGACGCGGTGCGCGCTCGATGCCGTTCAGCTTCGTGCCGGCCTTAATGCCGCGCTGGGCAAACCAGCCCTGGTTCATCTCCAGCGCGTAGCGAGCCGGGCGCCGGGCACAGTGATTTTTCTCGGTCTGCGGCTGCATGTCTTCGATATTGATGATCGCCCCCTCGCCATCCATGAACGCCACCGACAACGGAATCAAGGTGTTGCGCATCCACATGCAGTGCGTGTTGTCATGGGTGAAGACGAAGAGCATGCCGCGCTGCGGCGGCATGACGCGGCGGTTCATCAGGCCGATCTGGCGATTCTGGTCGGTCGCCGCCACTTCCGCCTCGATGCGGTGAAAGCCGGCGGTCAATTCCATGAGCGGCATGCTGGTCTGGGCTGCCGCCGGACCGATGGCCAGTGCGCAGAGCGCTGCGACGAGAAGATTCTTCATTCAAACTTTCCTAGCAAGGCAGCCATGCTGCCGTTGATTTCCTGCCATTGCCCGAGCGCCAGCCCCTGCAGGCTCAACTTGCCGATGGCGGCGCGAATCAGGCGGAGCGTAGGATAACCGATGGCTGCCGTCATTCGCCTGACCTGACGGTTCTTGCCTTCGGCAATACGGATTTCCAGCCAACTCGTCGGAATGGCGGCACGGTAACGGATGGGCGGATCGCGCTGCCACAGCCCGGCCGGCTCGTCGATCAATTTCACCTTGGCCGGCTTGGCCGTGAAATCGGATAGTGCGATGCCGGCACGCAAGCGATCCAGCGCCGCTTCGTCGGGGATACCCTCGACCTGCGCCCAGTAAGTCTTCTCCAGCTTGTGTTTGGGATCGGCAATACGCGCCTGCAGACGCCCTTCATCGGTCAGCAGCAGCAAGCCTTCGCTATCGGCATCGAGCCGACCGGCGACATAGACGTCCTTGATGGCGATGAATTCGTTCAGTGCCCGCCACTTGCCCTCCGGCGTGAACTGGCTGAGAACGCCGTAAGGTTTGTTGAAGACGACGAGACGCGACACGAGAACGACACCGGAAGAAAAGCCGAATTCTCCCCGATTTCGCCCGCGCCGTCAGACTGCTGCGGTGCACGGGCCAAAATGGGCAAAAACCAAACCGGCCCGACCAAAGAAAACGGCCGGAAAATTCCGGCCGTGCGGCGACTCCCTTGCAGCGGCCCGACAGAACCGCCGCTCGCGACTCAGTGCGAACCCTGCGTGCCTCCCGGCAAACCCTTGCCCTGCTCCTCATCCTGGATGTGCTTGGATGCATAGCGCACGATATAGACCGCCATGACCAGAATGAAGGCGATCGTGAACAGGCTCAGCAGGCCGATATCCGAGGTGAACAAGAGATCCCATGCCATGAGTTGTCTCCTTAACAGACGTGATAGGAAATAAAACCACTAAAGCCTTGGGGGAATTGCAAGACATATGCCCGTTGGCGCCGAGGTCTCTCGGCAGCGTCCGGTCACGCAGGCCAAACGCCGTCAGCAAGCGCCTTTCCGGGCAGCGATCATGATCGAGAAAAGCATCATCGGGCCAGGAAAAAACCTAGCCGGATGGAAACCCACGCCAAATCTGACAGACCATTCCGTCTTGCACCGCCAGATTTGACATGAGGATAAACACGCTCCTTGAACACTAGGTGAAGTGGAAAGCCGCCGAACTGGCATGCTATTCGTGTCAGGCTGACGGTCCTGCACGTTGAATCCGGCAAAGCGACGATCCCCTGGGAGGAAAGGATCGCCGCCCGAGGCCAAGCCCGGCGGTTTCCTGGCACATCCTTAGCCAGATACGTGCCTATTCAACGCCGGATAACAATAGATTACAAATCAATAACTTAGTATTTAAGAGCACGCATCCGCCGCACCTGCCGTCACTTTTGTCAGCCAATCCTGACAAAAGCGACGACATCGCCGCTCAATGGCTGGTGCCTTCGGACTTGGTGATCTTGTTCCAGACGTTGTATTTACCCACCGGCTTTTTCATCGGCAGGCGCTTCACTTCCTTCAAGGTCTCGGCGTCGTAAATGATCAGCGCCCCGTCCATTTCCCATAGGCTGGCCAGTACGTACTTGCCGTCACGCGTGAATTCCACATGGGCGAAGGTTTTGCCCGGCTCCGGCTTCAGTTCGGCGACAATCTCCAGCTTCTCCTTGTCGATGATCTGCATGGTGTCCTTGAAGGCTGGACTCATCATCGAATCGGTCCACGCGTAGCGGCTGTTCTCATGGCTGCGCATGAAGAAGCCGGGGCCGCGCGTCTTGATCTGCTTGATGGTCTGCCAGGTTTGCATGTCGATGATGCTGATCACGCCCTCGTTCAGGTTCGGCGTCGCCATCACGGTCCGCTCCTGGCCGTTGGCATCCTTCCACTTCCAGCTGATACCGGAGCCCAGATGCGGCATGCCCGGCAGCTGCAGATCAGCCACTTTCTTGCGGATATCGAGATTGACCACCTGCCCGCTGACCGTCGATTTGGCATCGTTGCGCGAAGCCCCCATCAACTCGTCGTAGCCCTGGGTGAAATAGAAATCGTCCAGGTAATCGTCGACCTGCGTCCGCTGCGGATTCAGGAAGCCCGGCACGAAAGCGCCTTCGCGGTATTTGAAGTCGTGGATGATGCCGGCCGGGATTTCCGGCGCCTTCGGGTCGTAAGACACCTCCCAGACTTCCTTGACGTCCTTCAGCGCCGCCACGAAGCTCTGCCGCGGCGAGGCGTCGTAAACTGCCGAGACGCGCGAACTGACCTTACCCTCCTTGTCGGCCACCGCCAGCGACTTCACGAAATTGAGGTCGGCATCGAGAATGACCAGACTATGCGGCAGGTAATTGGCCACCGCCACCCACTTGCCATCGCCGGAAACCGCCGCATTGCGAGCATTGATCCCGGCGCGCACCTCGGCGACGACCTTCAGGTTCCACAGGTCGTACTTGGTGACCCAACCATCGCGCGAGGCGAAGAACACGTATCGCCCATCCGGCGTGAACTTTGGCCCACCATGCAGGGCAAAGCGCGACTGAAAGCGATGGATCGGCTCCAGCTTGTCGCCATCGAGGACAGAAACATGGTGATCGCCGCTCTCGACGACGACGAAAAGATTCAGCGGATCGGCCTTGAACACCGGCTTGGCGGGCAGCGGCTGTTTTTCATAGACGATGCGCGAGGCCTTGATCTCGGCCTCGCCCCAAACCGGCATCGGTTTGATCGCGGTGTAGGCAAAGTCAACCAGCGATTTGATCTCTTCGCCGCTCAGCTTCTCGCCAAAAGCCGGCATCTGTGTCGCCGGACGCCCCTCGCGCACCACTTTCTCGGCTTCCCCTTTGCGCAAGCGTCCAAGGTTCTCCGGTAGCAGCGCAGGTCCAATACCCCCCAACCGGCCTTCACCATGGCAGGAGGCGCAATGTTCGCGGTAGGCTGCCGGCGTATCGGCCGCCTGCGCCAGATCGGCCATGGCCAATAGCGTACAAACAGCCATCCCGGCCGGAATCAGAATCTTGCCGATGCTTTCGAGCTTCATGCCGCAATCTCTTCGTCGGTGAGGTAGCAACCGGGGTCTTCGGCCCACGGATTGCCAGTCAGTTGCTGGGCACGCACCCGCGTGTTGCCGTTGCACAAATCAAGGTAGGCGCACGTGGCGCAGCGCCCTTCGACGGCGCGCGGATAGCGCTTCAAGCCGGCCATCAGCGGATCTGAAACATCCGGCCAGATCTGCGAGAAAGGCCGCTCCTTGACGTTGCCCAGCGTGTAGTGCCACCACATGGTGTCCGGATGGACATTGCCCAGATTGTCGATATTGGCCACATTGATGCCTGAGGAATTACCGCCCCATTGGCGCAGCTTGGCTTCGACGCGCGCCGCCCGCTCGGGGAAACGCCGGCGTACCCAATGCAAGAAATAGACGCCATCGGCATCGTTGTTGCCTGTGGTGAATTCCTTGTTCAGCCCGCGCTGCTGGTATTCCCAGCAGGTATCGAAGAGCAGGTCCATCGCCCAGCGGGTCAGCTTGTGCTGTGCATCGTCCTTGCGGTTCTTGTTGCCGCGGCCGGCATAGTTGAGGTGCGAGAAATAGAAACGATCGATCCCTTCATCCTCAACCAGCTTGAGCAGGCCCGGCAGGTCGTGCGCATTGTCTTGCGTCATCGTGAAGCGCACGCCGATCTTGAGGCCGAGATCGCGACACAGCCGGATGCCGTGCAGTGACTTCTCGAAGGCCCCGTCAAGCCGGCGGAACTTGTCGTGCGTCGCACCCAGGCCGTCGAGCGAAACGCCCACATAGTTGAAATCGCACTCGGCAATGCGATCGATGTTGTTCTCATCGATCAGCGTGCCATTCGACGACAGGCCAACGTAGAAACCTTGCGCCTTGGCCCGCTTGGCGATGTCGTAGATATCCGGCCGCAGCAACGGCTCGCCGCCGGAGAGGATCAGCACCGGCACCCGGAAGGCCTTGAGATCGTCCATCACCGTATAAATCTGCTCGGTCGTCAGCTCGCCAGGAAAGTTGGTGTCGGCGGAAATCGAATAGCAGTGCTTGCAGGTCAGGTTGCAGCGCCGGATCAGGTTCCAGATCACCACCGGCCCCGGCGGATTGCGCTTCGGCCCGAGCGGTGTCGGCGCGGCGATTTCCTGCATATATTGCGAGATACGAAACATGAATGTCCTTACAGGCGGAATGGGCGTATTCAACGGCAGCCCCCGTGCAATCTCCTTGACGTGAGTCAACCGCCGCCCGATCGCCCCGTTAGATAGGCTAAGACCCCTGCTGTATACTTGGAAGATGTCCTCCGAACTCCCGAATGTCGCCGGCCAGGAGCCGGCACTCCCCGCCGCCTGGGCTGCGGAAATCGAATCGCAGCTAGCACAGGGCGAGGCGGTGCAGGCCTGTCTCGAAATCGATCTCGACGCCCGCCTGCAATTCGCCCGCGGCATCGTCGTCGCGACTGACCGCCGCCTGCTCGCCAAGGCACCGGGAGAAGCCAACTGGGCGATTTGGCCGCTCAGCGCCGATCTGACGCTGACCCATCACGACCACGCCGGGGTCGGCACCCTCGAATTACTCGACCAGCAAGGCCGCATCGGCTGCTGGCGCTATACGCTGGGGCGGAACCTCGCCGCGCTGCGTGTCATCGCCGAATTCGATCTGCACCGCGACAGCCTGGTCAGCGGCCAGCCGGTCGCCCGCCCGGAAGAGGACGTCTGCCCGAAGTGCAAGGCGCCGATTCCACCCGGCGAGGATGAATGTCCGATCTGCAACCGCGAATCGACGGTCTCCCCATCGACCTGGACGCTGTTCCGTCTGTGGCGCTTTGCCAAACCCTACAAGGGCCAGTTGTTCATGGGTTTTGCCCTGACTCTGGCGTCCACCGCAGCAACGCTGGTTCCGCCTTACCTGACCATGCCGCTGATGGACAACGTGCTGATTCCGTTCCAGAACGGCAAGCCCATCGACTGGTCGCTGGTCGCCATGTACCTCGGCGGCCTGCTCGGTGCCGCTGCCTTGGCCTGGGTCCTGGGCTGGATTCGCACTTATATCCTGTCACTGGTTTCCGAACGCATCGGCCGCGACCTGCGCACCCAGACTTACGATCACCTGCTTGGCCTGTCGCTCGAATACTTCGGTGGCAAACGCACCGGCGACCTGATGGCGCGCATCGGCAACGAAACCGACCGCATCAACATCTTCCTGTCGCTCGACCTGCTCAATTTCGCCACCGATGTGCTGATGATCGCCATGACGGCAGTCATCCTGTTCTCGATCAACCCGTGGCTGGCCCTGGTCACGCTGATTCCGCTGCCGATCATCGGCTGGCTGATCCATTTTGTGCGCGAAAAACTGCGCACCGGATTCGAGAAGATCGACCGCGTCTGGGCGGAAGTGACTAACGTACTGGCCGACACCATCCCCGGCATCCGCGTGGTCAAGGCTTTTGCCCAGGAAAAGCGCGAGGGCGACCGCTTCCGCGCCGCCAACGAGCACAACCTGGCGATGAACGACAAGCTGAACAAGACCTGGTCGCTGTTCACGCCCACCGTCACGCTGTTGACCGAGGTCGGCCTGCTTGTCGTCTGGGTCTTCGGCATCTGGCAAATTTCGAATGGCAATAGTTCGGTCGGCGTGCTCACCGCCTTCCTCGCCTACATTGGCCGCTTCTACACCCGCCTCGATTCGATGAGCCGCATCGTGTCGGCAACCCAGCGTGCCGCGTCGAGCACTAAGCGTATCTTCGACATCCTCGACCACGTTTCCAGCGTTCCCGAGCCGACCAACCCCGTGCACCTGTCCGGCGTTACTGGCCGCCTGGAATTGAAGAAGGCCAGCTTCCGCTACGGCACGCGCGCCGTGACCAAGGACGTCGATCTGGTCATCCAGCCGGGCGAAATGATCGGCCTGGTCGGTCATTCCGGCTCCGGTAAATCGACCCTGGTCAACCTGATCTGCCGCTTCTACGACGTGACCGAAGGCGCCGTCTTCATCGACGGCGTCGATGTGCGCTCGGTGCCGGTCGCCGAATTCCGCCAGCACATCGGCCTGGTGTTGCAGGAGCCTTTCCTGTTCTTCGGCACCATCGCCGACAACATCGCTTACGGCAAACCCAATGCGACGCGCCAGGAAATCATCGCCGCCGCCCGCGCCGCCCACGCCCACGAATTCATCCTGCGCCTGCCGCACGGCTACGATTCGCTGGTCGGCGAGCGCGGCCAGGGCCTTTCCGGCGGCGAACGCCAGCGCATCTCGATTGCCCGCGCCCTGTTGATCGATCCGCGCATCCTGATCCTCGACGAGGCGACTTCTGCGGTGGACACGGAAACCGAGAAGGAAATCCAGAAGGCGCTCGACAATCTGGTCAAGGGCCGCACCACCATCGCCATCGCCCACCGCCTGTCCACGCTGCGCAAGGCCGACCGCCTGGTGGTGATGGATCGCGGCCGCATCGTCGAAATCGGCAACCACGATCAGTTGATGGATGCCGAAGGCCATTATTACAAGCTCTACATGGCACAGGCCCGCAACGTCGATACCGAAGACAGTTTGCCGCGCGCCCCTGAACTGCCCAAAGCCCACGCCGAGTGACCGCCATGTCCCAAGTCGATTTCAAACTGCAACGCGACAGCTACGGTCGCCTGGTGCTGACTGCCGCCAATGGTGAGCAGCACGTCGGCGTCACTCCGGTGCGCGCCTTTCCGATTGCCGGCCCGGATGAAGGCCTCTCGCTGATCAATTTCGAGGGCCACGAAGTGGGCTGGGTCGATCGTCTGGCCGACCTGCCGGATGACATTCGCGACCTGATCGAAGCCGACCTGGCCAGCCGCGAGTTCGTTCCCGAGATCAGCCGGATTGCCAGCGTCTCCAGTTTTGCCTGCCCGAGCACCTGGCAGGTCGATACAAATCGCGGGCAAACCGAATTGATCCTGAAGGGCGAGGAAGACATCCGTCGCCTGTCGCAAACCCGCCTGCTGATCGCCGACACCAACGGCATCCAGTTCCTGGTGCGCGACCTGACGCAACTCGACCGGCAGAGCCGCAAGCTGCTTGACCGCTTCCTGTAAGCAGCGGCTGTAACGGCACGTTCCGTTTTGTGACAATTTTGCACAGCGGTCAGCCGCAAACGGCGTGAAAACGTTAATAATGCTGAAATAACCTCTTGATCACCGCCGCCCCGCCGGGGCAAAAGCAGAGAGCATGAAAAGACAAGACATCGTTTTCAAGGACTCCATCTCCCTGAAGGGTCCAAGCATCTGGACCTACCCGCCATGCATCGAAACCTGGATCGACATCGGCGAACTGGAAGACCTCCCTTCCGACAAGATTCCCGGCCTGTATGAGCGGCTCGAAGCCTGGCTCCCCGGCCTGATCGAACACCGCTGCAATTACGACGAACGCGGCGGTTTTCTGCGTCGTCTGAAAGAAGGCACCTGGGCCGGCCACATCATGGAGCACATCGTTCTCGAACTGATGACCCTGGCCGGCCTGCCCGACGGCTTCGGCCGGACCCGCGAAACGACGACGCGCGGCGTCTACAAGCTGGTGGTCAGCAACTTCCACGAGGAATGCACCCGCCTGGCCCTGGAAATCGGCCGCGAACTGCTGCTCGCCGCCATCCATGACGATCCGTTCGACATCAGCCAAGCGATCAAGCCGCTGCGGCGCAAGGTCGACCGCAAATACCTCGGCCCATCGACTGCCGCCATCGTCAATGCTGCTGAAGCGCGCAAGATTCCCCATATCCGCCTGCTCGACGACGGCAACCTCGTCCAACTCGGCTACGGCGCAGCCATGCGCCGCATCTGGACGGCCGAAACCGACAGCACCAGCGCCATTGCGGAGACCATCTCGCGTGACAAGGACCTGACCAAGACCCTGATTTCGTCGGTCGGTGTGCCGGTGCCGGAAGGCCGCGAAGTCGAAAATGCCGACGACGCCGTCGAGGCTGCCGAAGACATCGGTTACCCGGTGGTCGTCAAACCCTCCGACGGCAACCACGGCCGCGGCGTCTTCATCGACCTGACCAATGCCGAGGACGTCAGGAAGGCCTACGCCATCGCCGTCGAGGAAGGCTCCAGCGTCATCGTCGAACGCTCGATTCCCGGCATCGAGCATCGCCTGCTGGTCATCGGCGGCAAGCTGATTGCCGCCAACCGCAGCGACCTGATCACCGTCACCGGCGACGGCAAGCAAACGGTCCTAGAATTGATCGACACCCAGATCAACACCGATCCGCGCCGCGGCAATACCGAACTGCACCCGCTGTCGATCATCAAGATCGACACGGCCGCCAAGATCGAACTGGAACGCCAGGGCCTGACCGGCGATGCCGTGCCGGAAGCGGGCCGCGAAGTCCTGATCCAGCGCAACGCCAACCACGCTTTCGACTGCACCGACGAGGTTCATCCCGAAACCGCCGCCATCGCTTCGTTGGCCGCTCGCGTGGTCGGCCTCGACATCGCCGGCATCGACCTGGTGTGCAAGGACATCTCGAAACCGCTGGCCGCTCAGGGCGGCGCCATCGTCGAGGTCAACGCTGGCCCCAGCTTGCTGATGCACATCAAGCCGGGCGTCGGCAAACCACGCCCGGTCGGCCAGGCCATCGTGGACAACCTGTTCGCGGCGAACAAGAGCGGCCGCGTGCCGCTGGTTGGCGTCACCGGCACTCACGGCAAGACCGCCGTGGCCAAAATCGTCGCGCACATGCTCTTCCTGTCCGGCGCCTATACTGGCCTGGCCTGCAGCGACGGTCTTTACCTGAACCGCCGCCAGGTCCAGAAGACCAATGCGGCCAACTGGGCTGCCGGCCACCGCCTCTTGCTCAACCGTGCCGTTGAGGCGGCCGTCATCGAGAACGGTGCCGAAGTGATCCTCGGCGAAGGTCTGGCCTACGACCGTTGCTCGGTGGGCGTCATCACCAACATCGACCCGGCCGGCGAAGATCTGTCGCGCTGGGATGTCCAGCCAACCGGCGGCGAGTACTACACGACACATCGCTCGATCTATCGGACGCAAATCGATGTCGTGCTGCCTTCCGGTTACGCCGTCATCAACGCCGCCGACGCCTTGGCCGCCGAGATGGCCGAACTGTGCGATGGCGAAGTCATCTTCTTCACCGCCGATCCGTCCTGCCTCAAACTGGCCGAGCATTTTGCCGCCGGCAAGCGTGGCGTGACGGTGGCCGACGGTCGCATCATCCTGCGTACCGGTGCCGACGAAATCCGCGTCTGCCGTCTCGGTGATGTGCCGGTGATCGGCAAGGCCAAGAACCCGGAAGACATCGCCAACGTGTTGGCGGCCGTCGCTACCGGTTGGGCGCTAGGTCTGACTCAGGACGTCATCGCCACCGGCGTCAAGACCTTTGGTCTCGATCTGCCCGATCCGGAAGCCCTGCTTCCCATCATGGCCAAGAAGCCGCTCGGTGCGGCACTACAGAAATAACTAGGAACATCGCGTCATGGACGTTTCCCGCATTCGTGCCCTGCGCGGCCCCAACCTGTGGAGCCGCCACACCGCCATCCAGGCTATCGTCACCTGCGAGGGCGCCGAAGTTGCCATCGCCGACCTGCCCGGTTTCGAAGCCCGCTTGCGCGAGCGCTTCCCAGAACTTGGCGACCTGATTCCATCCGATCACCTCGACACGGTATCGGTCGCTCACGCCCTGGAATTCTGTGCTCTCGGCCTGCAAGCGCAGGCCGGTTGCCCGGTCACCTTCAGCCGGACGACGCAGACCGTCGATAGCGGCGTTTATCAGGTCGTCGTCGAATACTCCGAAGAAGACGTCGGCCGCCTGGCCTTCGAACGCGCCGAACAGCTGTGCCTGGCCGCCTTGAACGACACGCCGTTCGACCTCGACGGCACGCTGAAGGAACTGCGCGATCTCGACGAGGACATCCGCCTCGGCCCTTCGACCGGCTCCATCGTCTCAGCCGCGGTCGCTCGCGGCATCCCCTTCCGCCGCCTGACTCAGGGCAGCCTGGTCCAGTTCGGCTGGGGCAGCAAGCAGAAGCGTATCCAGGCGGCAGAAACCAGTTTCACCAGCGCCATCGCCGAATCCATCGCGCAGGACAAGGAACTGACCAAGAAACTGCTGCACGCCGCCGGCGTCGCGGTGCCCATCGGCCGGCCGGTCGACGATGAAGACGATGCCTGGAAAGCTGCGCAGGAAATCGGCCTGCCGGTCGTCGTCAAGCCGCAGGACGGCAACCAGGGTAAAGGCATCTCGGTCAACCTGACCAGCGAGGATCAGGTGCGCAAGGCCTACCAGGTCGCCGTCTCCTTCTTCGACGACATCATGGTCGAGAAATACCTGCCCGGCCACGACTGGCGCGTCCTGGTCATCGGCGACAAGCTGATCGCCGCCGCCCGCCGCGACCCGCCGCTGGTCATCGGCGACGGCAAGCACACGGTGCGCGAACTGGTCGACATCGTCAACAGCGACCCGCGTCGTTCCGACGGCCATGCCACCTCGCTGACCAAGATCCGTTTCGACGACATCGCTATCGCCCGTTTGGCCGAACAGGGATACAACGCCGACTCGGTGCCTGCCCGCGGTGCACGTGTCATTTTGCGCAATAATGCCAACCTGTCGACCGGCGGCACCGCCACCGATGTCACCGACGACGTGCATCCCGACCTGGCTGCCGCCGCCATCACCGCCGCACAAACCGTCGGCCTCGACATTGCCGGCATCGACGTGGTCTGCGACACCATCCTGAAGCCACTGGAAGACCAGGGTGGCGGCATCGTCGAAGTCAATGCAGCCCCCGGTCTGCGCATGCACCTTGACCCCTCCTTCGGCAAGGGGCGCGACGTCGGCAAAGCCATCGTCGACATGATGTTCCCGAATGGTGACAACGCCCGCATTCCGGTCGTCGCCATCGCCGGGACCAACGGCAAGACGACGACCAGCCGCCTGATCGGCCGCATTTTCGAAAGCAACGGACAGCGTGTCGGCATGACAAGTACCGACGGTGTCTATATCCAGGGCGTGCAGATCGATAACGGCGACTGCTCCGGTCCGCGTAGTGCGCGCAACGTCTTGATGCACCCTGATGTCGATGCGGCAGTGTTCGAAACCGCACGCGGCGGGGTGCTGCGCGAAGGCCTGGGATTCGACATGTGCGACGTTGCCGTGGTGACCAACATCGGCATCGGCGACCACCTCGGTCTCAACTACATCACGACAGTGGACGAGCTGGCCGTGGTCAAGCGTGTCATTGTCGAGAACGTTTCCCCGCGCGGCGCAGCCGTGCTCAACGCCGCCGATCCGCAAGTGGCCCGCATGGCTGCGCATTGCCCAGGCAGCATCATTTTCTTCGCTCGAGACAAGGCCAACCCGGTTCTGGCGACACACAAGGCACAGGGCAAACGCGTGGTTTATGCGGAAAGCGACGCCATTGTTTGCCAAGAGGGACGCAAGAGCCATCGTATTCCCTATACCGGCATTCCATTGACCCGCAATGGCACCATCGGCTTCCAGGTGGAAAATGCCATGGCTGCCACTGCGGCCGGATGGGCGCTAGGCTTAAACTGGATGCTCATTGAGCAGGCTCTAGCTCGATTCGTCAGTGATGCATCGACCGCTCCAGGGCGCTTCAACGTCTTTGATTACAAGGGCGCAACTCTGATTGCCGACTACGGCCACAACCCCGATGCCATGCAGGCTTTGGTGCAAGCTGTAGATGGGATGCCCGCCGTACGTCGTTCGGTGGTAATCAGCGGAGCCGGCGACCGTCGTGACGAAGATATCCGACAACAGACCGAAATTCTCGGCCAAGCCTTCGACGATGCGATCCTGTATCAGGACGCCTGCCAA
Source organism: Azonexus sp. (assembly GCA_041909105.1). Lineage (GTDB taxonomy): Bacteria > Pseudomonadota > Gammaproteobacteria > Burkholderiales > Rhodocyclaceae > Azonexus. The sequence continues at coordinate 124,381 of JAYREE010000004.1, read as the reverse complement.
CGCGGCCGAGAAGATGGCGAAGTTATCGCCCTCTTGCGTGAGGGATTACAGAACGCCAAGCGCACCAAACGCATTGACGAAATCACTGGCGAATTCAATGCTATCGACTTGGCGCTGAGCCGCCTGCAACCTGGCGACCTATGCCTCATCCTGATCGATCAGGTAGAGGAAGCTCTGGCCCATATTGCCCACTGTATAGACACAGCGAAGTAACTCAACAGTTACTCTGGAAAAAGGGAAAGCACTGCAAATGTGGGCTTTCCCTTTTTTTCTTTTTTGATATATTGAAGACTTTCGACAACTCGTCGGCAGACTGCTGTCGCCCAAGGACACTCATGAAACTGAGTCAAAGTAGCGGCGTTATCGATCAGCAAGGGCTCGACGGAAATGCCGAATTTCTTATTTTCGGGCTGGGTGGCGAAGAGTACGCAATCGACATTCTCCGCGTACAGGAAATTCGGGGTTACGATTCCGTCACCCGCCTGGCGAACGCTCCGGAGTTCATCAAAGGAGTAATCGACCTGCGTGGCATCATCGTGCCGATCATCGACCTACGCATCAAGTTCGGACATCCGGCCGAGTACAACGCCTTCACTGTACTGATCATCCTGAACGTTCTTGACCGCCAGCTCGGCATTGTCGTTGACGGCGTTTCTGATGTCGTCGCCTTCAGCCACAAGCAAATTCATCCTGCCCCCCAGTTTTCATCGAGTTTCGACACGCGTTATATTCGCGGGATTGCGAGCCTGGATGAGCGCATGATCATCGTCACCGATATCGAGAAACTGATGTCCGCAGAAGAAATGGCCCTGATCAATACGGTATCCGACTAACATTCTGCGAGCAGATACCTTTTCGCAGCAAACGATTCCCAACGGCCATGCCGTCGATTTCGCACAAGGAGCTAGCCCATGTTTTCAATGTTGTTCGGCTCGGGAAACAATCCCGACCAAGCCACCATCAGCAAGGACGAACTTCAGGATTTACGCGGCCAAGTCGCCGCAATCAAGAAATCACAAGGCGTCATTGAATTCACGCTGGATGGCAAGATTCTTACCGCGAATGACAATTTCCTGAATTTGCTCGGTTACAGCCTGAGTGAGATCCAGGGGCAGCAGCACAGCATGTTTGTTTCGCCAACCGAAGTTGCGAGCCCACAGTATCGGGCCTTCTGGCAGAAACTAGGTAGTGGCCAGTTTGACGCCGGTCGCTACAAGCGAATTGCCAAGGGTGGCCGGGAAATCTGGATACAGGCCACTTACAACCCGGTATTCGACGATCAGGGCAAGCCCTTCAAGGTCGTCAAGTTCGCTTCCGACATCACCGCGGAAATTGAGCGTCAAGCTGACGTTAACGGCCAGATCGACGCCATCAACAAGGCTCAGGCCGTCATCCAGTTTTCCCTTGATGGCCGCATCCTCGAAGCCAACGAGAATTTCTGCAACGCGCTCGGTTACAGCCTGAACGAGATCAAAGGGCAGCACCACAGCCTGTTCGTCGAAGCGGAGTATCGCGGCTCGCCCGAATATCGCGCCTTCTGGGAAAAGCTCGGGCGCGGCGAATTCGATGCCGGACAGTACAAGCGTATCGGCAAGGGCGGTCGCGAGATCTGGATTCAGGCCACCTACAACCCGATCATGGATGCTAACGGCCGACCCTTCAAGGTTGTAAAATTTGCCACCGACATCACTGCCCAGATCAAAGCCAGCCAGGCGCTCAAGGAGGCTGTCGAACAAACGCAGGCGGTGGTCGAAGAAGCCCAAGGCGGCAATCTGACCGCTCGTATCGCGACAGCTGATAAGGACGGACAGATCCTACAACTGTGCGACGGCATCAACTCGCTACTCGACACCATGGCGGATGTCATTTCGCAGATTCGCACCAGTGCCGATGCCGTCAACGTCGCCGCACGTGAAATTTCGCAAGGCAATGCCGACCTCTCGTCCCGCACCGAGGAACAGGCATCGAGTGTCGAGGAAACTGCTTCGACGATGGAGGAATTGACTGCCACCGTCAAACGCAACAGCGAAAATGCCGTTCGTGCCAACGAGCTGGCAAGCAATGCCCGTGAAGTAGCCGAAAAGGGCGGTCAGGTAGTAACCGATGTGGTGAATACCATGTCGGCGATCCAACAGTCGTCGAACCGCATCTCCGACATCATCAGCGTCATCGACGGTATCGCCTTCCAGACCAATATCCTGGCACTCAACGCGGCCGTCGAAGCTGCCCGCGCCGGCGAACAAGGGCGCGGCTTTGCCGTGGTCGCTACGGAAGTCCGCAACTTGGCCCAGCGCAGCGCCAGTGCCGCCAAAGAGATCAAAACCCTGATCTCCGATTCGTCGGACAAGGTACGTAACGGGACCCAACAGGTCGATCAAGCCGGCAAGACGATGGAGGAAGTGGTCAGTTCGATCAAGCGCGTCGCCGGCATCGTTGGCGAGATTTCCGATGCCAGCCGCGAGCAGGCCTCCGGAATCGAACAGGTCAGCCTGGCGGTATCGCAGATGGACGAGGTCACGCAGCAGAATGCCGCGCTGGTCGAAGAAGCCGCTGCCGCTGCAGAAAGCCTGGACGAACAGGCTGCAGCGCTGGTCACGACCGTGTCCCGCTTCCGCCTAGCCAATAGTCGGCAGGCCTCGCTGGCGAGCGCGCCATCGGTTGCCAAGCGACCGGCAGCCCAGCATTTGTCACGTTCCGCCCCCAAGCCCAAGAAAGCGCTCCCCGCTTCGCTTGACGACGAATGGGAAGAGTTCTGAAGCGATACCCAGCACCTACTCAAAGAGACTCCACAGGGAGTCTCTTTTTCATTCAGGCTGCAGCATCAGATGCGCAGACCACTTTTCTTCAGAATCCGTGTCGAAAATAGAATGTCGCTGGCCCGGCAGGCGCTGCCAAGCACTAGGCGAATCTGCCCGGCCTTGTCCGCGCACTCCTCGCGTGACGCGCCATGCACCATGGCGAAAAGATTGTAGGGCCAATCCGGTAGGGCACGCGGACGGCGATAGCAGTGGGTGACAAACGGCAGGGCGCCAACCCTCTCGCCCAGAAGGTCGATCTCGGCATCGTCGACATCCCATACCGTCATGCCGTTGGCCGTCCAGCCGATGGCGTAATGATTCGGCACGGCACCGATGCGACGGATAACGCCGTTGTCGAGCAACTGTTGCAGGCGGCGCATGACTTCCTCGGCGGCAATACCCAGCTGCTCGCCCACTTGATGGTAGGGCCGCGCCACCAGCGGCAAGCCGCCCTGCGTGGCGACGATCAGCGCACGGTCGAGTTCGTCAATCATCGGCGCGTCTCCAGCTTCATTTCAACGAAATACTCACGCTCCTTGGGAAAGGCATGAACCTTGAGCCGAGTTGCCGCCTCGATTTGGGCAATAGCTGCCGGGATACCGGCAGGGGTTTCCGTCGCCAGCACAAACCACATGTTCAATTTGTGCTCGCGCCGATAGTTGTGCGCCACCTGCGGCAAGGCGTTCACCTGGGCCGCCACCGCTTCATAGCGTTCCTCGGGAACAGCCAGGGCGGCAAGAACGAAAGCCCCGCCCATGCGTTCGATCTGGACCATCGGCCCGAAACGGGTAAGAACCTTGTCGGCGAGCTGTTTCTCCAAGCGCTGCAGCAATTCGTCCTCACCGATCCCGAGACGTTCGGCGACGACGGCATAGGGCCGCTCGCACAAAGGGAAGCCACCTTGCAGCGTATCGACGATGGCTCGATCAATGCCATCCATCTCACGCATAACGCGCCCCGTTCTGCTTATAGCGGGTCAGCGAAAACAGTATGTCGTGCCCTAGCGTCTGCAGACCGTGGCGTTGGCGCAAAGAGGCGATGGTCGCCTCGACCTCGGCGCGTTCGCGGCCGTGGATCATGCAGAAAAGATTGTAGGGCCAATCCGGCAGGACGCGCGGCCGGCGGTAGCACAGGGTCACCGCTCCTTCCTCGGCCAACGCTCGGCCAACCGTGCTCACCTGCTCGTCGGGAATATCCTGAACCAACATGGCATTGGCCGTGTAACCCAACTCATGATGGCGGACGACGACGCCAAAGCGCTTGATCGCTCCATCCTCTAGCCAACTCCTGATGCGGCCGAGCACATCGCTCTCGGCCGTGCCGATGCGCTCGGCGATCATGGCGAAGGGCCGGATGAACAGCGGCAGCCCCTCCTGCAGGACACCGACCAGACGGCGCTCGGCCTCGTCGATCGGTGCGGCAGGCCGCACGGCCCTGGCTGTCGCCGGGGTGAGCTTCCCCTTCCCGTCCAATGGAAAGCCAAGGTCGATATGAAATTCTTCGAGCAACGGCAAGGCTAGCAAGGGCACACCGGCCGCCTGTTCAATGGCGCCCAGAGTCGCCTGCAAACGACCTTCGCTGGCGGCTGTCACGACAAACCACAGGTTGTAGCGATGCTCGCGCTCGTAGTTGTGGTTCACCTCGGGAAAACGATTAACCGTTTCCGCTACCGCAGCCAGCCGCCCCGGCGGTACTGCCATGGCAGCCAGGGTGGAGGCGCCGATACGCTTGGGGGCGAAGACGGCACCGACCCGCGAAATTTTGCCGGCCCGGCGCAAGGCCTCCAGGCGACCGAGCACGATCTTCTCGCCAACGCCAAGGCGTGCCGCCAACTCGGCAAAGGGTGCCGGGCAGAGCGGAAAATCGCGCTGGAACTCGTTGAGCAGGCGAAAGTCGAGGGTGTCGTCCATCAGAAACCGATGCGCGCGGCGCGCGAGGTAAAGAAAATGCCGGAAGGATTCTCGGCCGGGATTTCGCTCAGTTTGGCGAAGCTTGCCGTATCGTAGATCACGACCTTGTTGTCGTCACGCGCCGAGAGCCAGACCTGCTCGCCGCGCGGCGTGAATTCCATGTGCAGGATGCCCTTGCCCGGCTCCAGTTGCTGCCCCACCTTGCCCGACAGCGTATCGATCACGTCGACCTTGCCATAATCCGGGAAGGCGAAATTGACCCAGACCTGCCGACCGTCCGGCCGCGCCATCACGAACACCGGCTGGCCGCGCACGGGAATGCGCCCGACTTCCTTCCATGTCGCTACGTCGACGACCAGCACCTCGTGCCGTCCGATCGCCGGCAGATAGGCCTTGCCTTGCGCCACCGACCAGCCGCGCAGGTGCGGCATCTTGAAGACAGGCAGTTTTTCCTGGCCGCGGCCGTAGTTTTCGAGAATCTTGCGTGCGCCCTTTTCAGGCTGCCACAGATCGAGCAGGGCGATGCCATCCTCGCCGAACAGGCCGGCCAGGAAATGGCGTCCGTCCGGCGTCACCAGCCCATCGTAGGGCTGGCTGCCGGCCGGGAAGCGCTGCGTTTTCGGCTGGCGCGGATTGCTGAAATCGCTGACCCAGATTTCGCCGCCTTCGAACAAGGCATAGGCAAACTTGTTACCCGGGCTGTCGGCCAGGCCGACGACCTTGGCGAACTTGCCCGGCGCGTACTCGGCCGGCACTTCCGAGAGCAACTCCAGCGTCTCGGCATCGAAGGCCTTGATGCCGCCCGGCGTGTAGTTCTGGGCGACGACGATGCGTCCATCCTGCGAGATCGAGCCGCCGATGGCATTACCCGACTGGACGATGCGCTTGACCAGTTTGGCTTCGAGTAAATCGATCTTGGACAAGCCGCCATCGCGCCCGAAGATGTAGGCGTAGCGCCCATCGCGCGAATAGACGGCAGACGCATGCGACAGGTCGCCCAGGCCGTCGATACGCGCATAGGGCTGGCGGGTCGTCGTATTGACCAGCGCCACACGGCCGCTGGCCCGCTCGATGATCAGGCCGAGATCGCCGGTGCCGCGCAGCGCGGGAGGCGCATTTGTGGCACAGCCGGCCAGCCAGGCGGCGACAACGCAGGACAGCAACAGGCGCAAAACTCTCATTGCGGAAACTCGCTCATCAACTTATCGACAATCCAGGCGGCCTCTGCCTCGGACAGGAATTGTTTCCACGGCGGCATCGGCGTACCGGGCCGGCCGTAATAAATGGTTGCGGCCAATCCTTCGGCCGGTTTGTCTTTCAGATTGGCTGGCAGCAGGGCTGGGCCAAGTCCGCCCTGCAGCGTCATACCGTGGCAGGAACCGCAATCCTGACGCACCATGCGCACCAATTCGCGCTGACGGGTAGTATTCGGCTCCGCCGAGGCCACTGCTGCGGTGCACAAGCCAATAAGGGCAAAAACCAACCTACTGGACAACGACGATCCCTTTCATTTCCGGGTGCGGGCCACATGAGTAGGGGTAACGTCCGGGACTGACAAACGTCCGCTCCCAGCTTTCATCTGGAAACATCCTGTCCGACTCGCGACCACCTTCCTCGGTGAAAACCACAGAATGACTTGTGCGTTTTTCACGGTTGACCCAGCGCACGCGATCCCCCACCTTGATATGTACCTCAGCCGGATCGAACTTGTAGTTGGCAATACCAACCTCCACCACGTCGCCGGCAAATGCAGAAAAAGAAACGAGCGCGGCCAGTGCCGTCGCTCGTTTCAGCCATGTCCCAATCATGGACATGAATCTCCGTTTCACGCGAAGCTTATTGCTTGGCCGCCTTCACATCGCCGTCGACACCCAGACCCAACGAGTGTCCGAAGGAAACGTGATGGAAACGACCACCCGCGTTATCGGCATGGATCGCGATGCCGAAAGGAATGGCCTTGCCCGGTGTCAACGCGACCCCACCCGCGAGTTTACGGGTAAAGGTCACCGTCCACGTGTCGCCCGCCTTGGCGCCTTCTGCTGTCACACCGGCCTTGCCGCCTTCCATGTTGCGCTTGTCGGTCACCAGACCGTCGGCCACCTTGCCACTGCTCTTCCACTGCATTAGTTCGGCCGAGCCAGCGGTAAGGTACTTCGTCTTGTCCTTGCCATTCGGCATCCCCTTGGAGTCCTGATGGCAAGTAGCCCAACATCCGACCTGATCGGCCAGCGGTGCCTTGGCATCCGGGAACATCACATTGACCTTGAGCTCGTTCTCCTTGTCGGAATGATCGGCGCCACCCGACGGTGCCTTGAAGGTCAGGCGCATGTACAGATTATTCGCGTCGTACGCAGCCTGCACCGTCACCGGGTAGCTCATGGTCTTCGGGGCACCCTTAGGTTCCATTTCCTTGCTTGCCAGGCGCTTCAGATCCAGGCTGAGCTTACCGTCCTCAACGTGGCAACCGGCGCAGCTTTCACCCTTCTTCAGGCCGCTGGCACCGCTGTGCTCGCCCTTCCCCTGCACCCACTCAAGTGGAGCCGCCCCTGGATGGAAAAGATTGATGTTGGCCTTGGGAACCTTGCTCCAATCCGGTGCCGCCCAGACCGAACCCGCCCCCATCGCCAGCGTGGCACCCATTACTGCCAAGGACAAAAATTTCATCTTCATCGTGGTCATCTCCTTTTAGACAGGTTTCACACCACGCCTCAAAGACCTAATGTCATACCTGCGATTCTGCATATGCTACGGGGGCTTGCGCCCCCGTATCCTTGCGTCAGATCAAACGATCAGATCGTAGATCAGTAGATATCGTGCTGCGTGTTATAGACGTTGAACTTACCGGTCGGCGTGATCATCTTCGGATCAGTGATCACCTTCTTGACCTTCAAGGTTGCATCGTCATACACCACGATGGCGGACTGGTCGGTCTTACCGCCCCACAGCGAAATCCAGACTTCCTTACCATCAGCCGAGTATTCCGGATGCACGGCACGCTTGACAGCCTTGGTCGGCGGCAGGCCGGAATCCTTGGCAACGTTCAGGATGGCTTTCGGCTTGGACAAGTCTGCCATATCCCAGACGGATACGGACTCGGCAGTATCCTTATCCGGGTTTTGCGGCGAGTCAGCCCAGAAGTGCTTGGACTTCGGATGTGTCTTCACGAACAGGTTGCCCGGAACGTGCTTGATCTCCTGTACGACCTTCCAGTTGTATTCCTTGTACTTGGCGAACTTCTTGTCGTCCGACGGCGTCGAGATCAGCGTGACGACATCAGCGCCGAGGTGGCCGGTCGCCCAGACCGGGCCGAACTTCGGATGCACGAAGTTGGCGCCACGCCCAGGGTGCGGAATCTTGGCGACATCGACCAGCGCCGCCAGCTTGCCAAGCTTGGTATCGACCGCGGCGATCTTGTTGGAAGCGTTGGCCGCCACCAGGAAGTAGCGCTTGGTGGCATCCCAGCCGCCATCATGCAGGAACTTGGCGGATTCAATGGTGGTGGTCTTCAGGTTCTTGATGTCGGAGTAGTCGACCAGCAAAATTTGACCGGTTTCCTTGATGTTGACCACCCACTCCGGCTTGATTTCGGACGAGACGATGGAAGCGACACGCGGTTCCGGATGGTATTCGCCATCGACGGTCATGCCGCGGGTAGAAACAACCTTCAACGGCTTCAGCGTATCGCCTTCCATGATCACATACTGCGGCGGCCAATAGGAACCGGCAATGGCGTACTTGTCGTCGAAGCCCTTGAACTTCGAGGTATCGACCGAACGGGCATCGAAGCCAATCTTCAGTTCGGCGACGACCATCGGTTTTTCCATCCACAGATCGATCAGGCTCAAGCGACCGTCGCGACCGATCACATACACATAGCGACCAGACTTGGAGAGACGGGAAATGTGTACCGCGTAGCCGGTCTTGACGATGGAGCGAATTTCCTTGGTATCGCCATCGATCAGCGCCACTTCGCCGGTATCGCGCAGGGTTACAGAGAACATGTTCTTCAGGTTGAAGTTGTTCATCTGCTTGGTTGGACGCTGATCCACCGGCACGATGACCTTCCACGAATCCATCGTGTCCTTGAAGCTATACTCCGGTGGGGTATCCGGCGTGTTCTGGATGTACTTGGCCATCAGGCTGATTTCATCCTTAGTCAGGATATCGTCGAAGTTCACCATGCCGCCGTCGGTGCCGTAACCGATGATCTTTTCCAGACGATTCTGACCGAGCTTCAGCGTACCGCCTTCAGTCACGTTGCCGTCCTTGTCCTTCTTGGACCAGTGCGGCTCCAGATTCTTGCCAGTCGCCCCCTTACGCAATACCCCGTGACAACCGGCGCAGCGTTCGAAGTAAATCTTCTTGGCCTGTTCCTTTTCGGCTGCCGTCAGTGCCGGCGCCGTCTTCACATCGTCAGCAAATGCCGACCCCATGGCGGCCGCCAGAGCGGTCAACGCAAGCATCCCCACTACGCTTTTCTTCATCTTTCCTCTCCTAGAACGAAATAAGTCGCGTCCTAATCCCCTCAACGCGATGTCCGCAAGGTTGAACCTCTCTAGTTTTGCCATCCTTGATACCCATCAATCTTTTACCCATCAAAAAACCATAACATTCATGCGGTTATACGTATAACAAACTAATCGATTAGTACCGAATAACTAATTTATTGTCTTAGCGAGCGATAGCTATTGGCAGGCGACGACTCCGGCATTAGGATGGCCGCCCAAAGGCAGAGAGAAAGCATGAATAGCGATAAAGCACTGCAGCCGGGCAAGGTCTGGCTGGTCGGCGCCGGACCTGGCGACCCCGAACTCCTCACCGTCAAGGCGGCGCGACTGATCGCCCAAGCCGACGCCATCGTCTACGACCATCTGGTTGGCGACGGCATCATGGATTTGGCGCGGCCGGACTGCCGTCGCATCTACGCCGGCAAGGAATCGTCCAAACACACCATGCCACAGGGTTCGATCAACCTGCTGCTGGTCAAACTGGCTAACGAGGGATTGTCGGTGGTCCGCTTGAAAGGCGGCGACCCCTTCATCTTCGGACGCGGCGGCGAGGAACTCGAAACACTGGTTGCTTCCGGTATTTCTTTCGAGGTCGTTCCCGGTGTCACCGCGGCGGCCGGGTGTGCAGCCTACTCCGGCTTTCCGCTGACCCACCGCGATCACGCCCAAGCCGTTACCTTCGTCACCGGCCACCTGAAGGACGGCACAGTCAATCTCGACTGGCCGGCACTTGCACGCCCAAAGCAGACCGTCGTTTTCTACATGGGCATCGGCGGCCTAGACGAAATCTGCCGCCAGATGATCAATCATGGCCTGCCCTCGCTGACCCCTGCCGCGGTAGTGCGCAACGGCACACAACCTGACCAGCAAACGGTTCTTGGCACGCTCGGCAACCTGCCGCAGCGTGTCGCCGACAGCGGCATCAAGCCGCCGGCCTTGATCGTTGTTGGCAGCGTGGTCAAACTGCATGAACAACTTAGCTGGTTCGAGAAAGCATGAAAAAACTGATCCTGTTCTTCGCCCTGTTCATCTCCGCATACGCCCATGCCTACACCGGCAGCGAACTGAAGGAAGATTGCCAGGCCGCGGAGGAATATTTCGCCGACAAAAAATCCGGCGACCCTTACCAATCGATCAAAAGCGCCCGCTGCATCTCGTATGTCGCTGGCTTTGCCGACGGCTATTCGGTCAGCGAATACCTCGCTGGCAAGGTCGGCGTCGGCCTCAACGCCTTCTGCCTGCCGAAAGACCCCGACCTGACCCGCCGCCTGGTTCGCGCCGTGGCCATTCACGTTGAGCGCGTGCCGCCGAATAGCACGGCGAGCACGGCGACACTGGTCGCCGGTGCGCTGGGAAAAGCCTTCCCGTGCGGCAACTAGCTTGTCTGTTTTGCGGGATTCAAGCATAATCCCGCCTCTACCTGCCCCGGTGGCGGAATCGGTAGACGCAGCGGATTCAAAATCCGCCGCCGAAAGGCGTGCCAGTTCGAGTCTGGCCCGGGGCACCATAAAGCAGTACAGGCAGTACCAAGCAAGTCCATTGAACCCGCCCCAGAGCGGGTTTTTTGTTGCCTTTTAGTCCGGTAGTGTCCAGAATGATTCAGACAAATCCGGGCCTTAGTGGGGGTAACTCTGGGGGTAAGCAACCTACCCCCGGCAGGTGTTACCCCCAAGCACCTACCCCCACAGGCTACGGCTTACCTTCGACGTTTTGACGGAGTTGCCGCCATGCCGCTTACCGATACCACCATTCGCACAGCCAAGCCTGCCGAAAAACCCTACAAGCTGTCAGACGAAAAGGGGCTTTTCCTCCTCGTCAATCCCAATGGGGGTAAGTGGTGGCGTCTGAAGTTCCGGGTCGGGGGTAAGGAAAAGCTTCTCTCCCTTGGCACCTATCCCGATACTGGCTTAAAGGAAGCGCGCAGCAAACGCGACGCGGCCCGCAAGTTGAAGGCCGAAGGGATTGACCCCAGCGAGCACCGCAAGGCCGTCAAGGCAACCGCCAGCGAGCTTGCCGCGACTAGCTTTGAGGTGATCTGCCGAGAGTGGCTGGAACACAAGCGCGGCAATATCGAGGAAGCCCAATACCTGAAGGCCAAGGCCCGACTGGAAAAGGATGTTTTCCCATGGATCGGTTGCCGCCCGATTAGCGACATTACCGCCCCCGAGGTACTGACCGTGTTACGCCGGATCGATGCGCGTGGGGCTCGCTACACGGCACACAAGGTCAAAAGCGAAATCAGCCAGTGTTTCCGCTACGCCATCGCCACCGGCCGGACTGAACGCGACCCGTGCCCCGACCTTCGCGGTGCCATCCCCGCCCCCAAGACGGAAAACCGCCCGGCGATCACCGACCCCAAGGAAGCCGGCGAACTGCTGCGGGCCATTGATGGCTTCAAGGGCACTTTCGTTGTGCGGTGTGCCCTGCTGCTCGGTCCGTTGCTATTCGTCCGCCCTGGCGAACTGAGAAAGGCCCAATGGGATGATTTCGACTTGGACAAGGGCGAGTGGCGATACTTCATCAACAAAACGAAAAGCCACCACCTGGTACCGCTTGCCGCTCAGGCCGTGGCCACACTTCGCGAGCTGCACGCACTGACCGGGCACGGCACGTACGTTTTTCCCGGCCGCGATCCCAAAGGGCCGATGAGCGATGCAGCCGTCAATGCCGCCCTGCGCCGGATGGGGTACGACACCAAGACAGAAATCACCGGTCATGGCTTCCGGGCGATGGCTAGGACGATCCTGCACGAGGAATTGCACATCAAGCCGGAAGTGATTGAGCATCAGCTTGCCCACCAGGTGCCAGATAGCCTAGGCACTGCCTACAACCGCACCAAGTTTCTGAAGGAGCGCAAGGCGATGATGCAGCAATGGGCCGACTACCTGGACAAGCTGAAGGCGGGGGCGGATGTGATCCCCTTGCGTGGAAGTGCAGCGTGACCTGTGGATAACTTGCACATAATGCACGCAATCATTATTGCCTACTATTTGAGCAAATCCGGCATGCGCCCAAAGACATTGAGCCGTGGGCGTTTCCGGGTTTTCCGTGAAAAGTTATCCACACGAGAGCGCACGTATAACTAGCATTATGTAAAGTAACGTTGCACACAATGTGTGATGTATATGCCTATATTTGCACATTTACATCGCTTGGACTACGATTGCGGAAACTCACGCGCGCGTAAGGGCACGAAATGAACGGACAAGAATTTAAAGGGGCATTGGCCGCCCTTGGCTGGAAGCAGTCCGACCTAGCCAGAAAAACCGGACTGCACCGTAACACCATAAGCGGATGGGCGCAGGATGGCGCGCCGCTATGGGTGAGTGAATACCTCGGAGCGCTGCTGGGCATCAAGCGCCTACACGATTCCCATATCGCCGCCCCACGCCGCGAAGGGTTGAATATCGAGGATCACGAGCCGCTTGAAGGAAGCCGAGCAGCAATAGCCCTGGAGCAATTCAATGCCGCAACAAAGGAGAAGTAACGCCGCCTGACGGTATCAGGCTAAGCGGGCCGGCAAGCTGCGGGAACAGCGAGCCGACCCTAACCGAAGCTCACTAAAAGGGAGTGATCATGGCTTGGCAAGATGGTAGCTCGAAAGAGTACGCCCCCGGCGTTTCGTATGGTGGAGATTGCCGCTACTCGATGGCAACGCGCTATTCCGGAAAGGCAACTGCATTGATTGATAGCGGCCTTATCAAAGCAGAATGGTTGCCTGGAGCGCCTGGAAACGGGAAAACGATGCAGTCTGTTGTATTTCTCTCTGATGGAACATGGCAATTGATGCCAGCGAAAAGCCAATTCAAGGCATTTGATGTTGGCTGCGGGGGTATTCGGATCTGTAAATCCGGCAGTATCTTTCACGTTCGGCGATATTGGACTGAGGAAGAGCGAGCCTCGAAAGCCGCAGAGGAACAGGCTGCAGAAGAGCGCGCTACATGGTTATCGGCTAAAGAGGCAAACGCCCAGCCAGATTACCCAAAGCGCTGGAAAGATGGGGTTCTACACCATATCCAGCAAGCAGAAAGGCTCATTGAGGGCCGCTTGGTATTCTCTGAGTTTCCAGACGTAGGACTGCTGCCGAACGATATCGAAACCGCGAAACGCATCATTGCTGAGCTAAAGACCCTCCTTTCTTTGACCACTCCAAAGATAAAAAACAAAGTGGAGGTACGTAGCAATGTGTTTTCCCTGAACGATGCCGCGTTCCGGAACATGAGAAAGCATTAAACAGAGCACGCCGCCCCCTAGTCCGGCCAGACGAAAAGCGGGAATCCTTCGCCCGCCTGGGGGTGGCATCTATCGAGGGGGCGCAGAAGGAGCGCTTATGTCGTCAAATTATGGGTCTAGCGGTCATCCTTTTGACCAAAAGGAAATTTTCACCTTTGAAGAAGCGGCAAGGGCGCTGGTATTCGATAGAACCGGCAAGATAGTGCCGGCATTGGAGAGCCGCCTAACCCCTCTTGGTAATGAGTTTCATGATTGGCTTGCCGTCCTCAAAGAGGCGGTATACGCGGAAACCAACCCCTTGCATGTATCTGTCTACAGCGAGGAATCTTGGCATAAGCATGGCCTGAAGGCATGCGTCATTACCCGTGAGCAATTGCGCGACTGGTGCAACGAAAGAGGAATGCAGCCGAGATTTCTAACCCCTGCGGGGCAGCAGGGACATGAATCACAATGCCACGCCGCCAAGTCTGAAAATGCGCCTACACAGGCATCATCGAAGCCAGTCCAAGCCCAACGACATCAAGAGAGCGAGATTCTTAGAGTAATCATGGAATTGGGCTACCAAGCCAAACAATTACCCAAAGATACCCCGGGAAAACCAGGGGTTAAGGCTGCGGTTAGGGCCAAGCTCAAATTCACCAATGCTGTGTTCGATAAGGCGTGGGAACGCCTGAGTTCATCAAAGGACATCGTAAAGGAGCACTAAACCCTACTCCACCAATTTGGTGGAATAGGGGTGGGTTGTGGGGGAGGACACCAGCCGCTTAACCATCCGTATCGGTTCTTAACAGACGAGGATGGATCAAGATGCACCAACTACCCGAAAGCGGCTTTCTTCGCCTGCCGCAAATCATTGGCGATAAAAAACGGGGCATTCCCCCTGTTGTTCCGGTATCCAAAACAGCATGGTGGGATGGCGTAAAAACCGGCCGCTTCCCCAAGCCTGTAAAACTCGGCCCCCGCACTACAGCCTGGCGTGTCGATGATATTCGCCGGCTGATTGATGGCACCGCTCAAGCGGGGGGCTGATCATGGCCAGCCAAATGCCATTGGCAGGCCTGCCGCTACCAGCCGCTGAACCGTTCCACACTGACAACCCACGAGAAGTCCGCATCATCTGCGCCCTGGCAATTCGGCCGCGTACCCGCGAAGAACTGGACGCTATAGCGGGTGCTTCGAATGTGCCTGACGCCATCGCAATCCTTCGCCGCAAAGGCTTGGACATTCCAGCCTGCCGCGAGCCGGTAAGGGACCGTGATGGCTCTATCGTCTATCGGGGCCGCTACCGCTTCAGCGAAACGGACTTGCAGCGTACCCGCGCTACCTGGGAGGTGTGAGATGGCAGACGAAACATTCAACCTCCCCGAGTTTGATCTGACTGAGCAACTCGCCGATGCATCGGTGAATGCCGATGAATGGCTTGACCAGGCAGTTCATCGCATTGACGCCAGACTTGGCGAAGAAATCACCGTACAACAGGCCATCTGTGTTGCTGGCTTCATGATCGCGGCCGGCCTTTCGTACCATGCTGACCGCCAAGTTGATGCCGCTGAGCTGATCGCACGCGCCATCCTACAGAACGGTGAAGGTGGCGACCGTGACTGATTCCTTTATCTCTCGCGTAGCTGCCGCCGCACTGGCTGCTTTCGACACCGTAATGGATCTTTGCGGCATGTCCGGTGGCAAGGATCAGGGCCGGGAGTACCTTGCCCTGAATCCCAAGCGCCGCGACAGCAAGCTGGGCAGCCTCTCCACCAATCGGGATACCGGCGCAGGCGGCGACTTTGCGACCGGCGACACCTGGGGTGATCTGGTTGCGCTGACCGCCTGGCGTTTCGATTGTTCTCAGCTCGAAGCAGCCGAACGCCTCGCCGGCCTGCTTGGCGTCGCCATACCACCCCGCCAAAAACGCACCGGAAACGGCAAACAGGGGGCGGGTAATGCCGATACACCAACCACCCCAAAGAAAGCCCCCCAAGCCCAGCCAAAGGGCAAAGGCAGCGCCGATGCTGACGGGTGGAAATGCGTTTTCCCGGTTCCTGACGATGCCCCTGCCGCGCCCACCTCAAATCCTCGGCAAGGTCGCCCCTCGATTCGCTACCAGTACCACACCGAAGCCGGTGCGCTCGCCTTCCTGATTGATCGATACGAAGGCAAGGCCGGCAAAAGCTTTGGTCAGCTCACCTTCTGGCAACACGAGAGCGGCAAGCGTGAATGGCGGTGGAAATCGGCACCCATGCCGCGCCTACTGTATGGCCTCGATTTGCTGGCCGCCCGGCCCGCTGCACCTGTCCTCGTGTGCGAAGGCGAGAAAGCCGCTGAAGCGGCCCGCCTCCTGTTTCCTGACTATGTTTGTGTCAGTTGGCCGGGCGGTGCAAATGCAGTGGACAAGGCGGCATGGCTGCCGCTGGCCGGTCGCGACGTGACGCTGTGGCCCGACCTGGACGAAGCCGGCGAGGCCTGCATGGAAAAGCTGGCCGGCATCCTTACCGCCTTGCCAAATCCACCTGCAGCACTTCATCAGGTGCAACCGCAGGCCTTTGGGCTGACCGAGAAAGGCGATGACGTTGCCGACCTGGCCGGCTGGGATCCTGCCCGCTGTGCAGACGTTTGCACCCGCGAAGCTTGGCGAGCTGCGGTGCACATGCCCGAGGCGGAAAAAACCAAGAGCGATGAGAAGAAGGCGGGCAGCAAAGGGGGCGGCGCGGCGATCCGGGGCGGATTTACGCTTGATCCGGACGGCGTGCGCGTCGTGGAAATCAGCCGCGATGGCGAAGAGTCCGCCCGCTGGATTTGCTCCTTCCTGGAGCCTCTGGCAAGGGTGAGAAGCCCGGATAACCAAGGCTGGGGCCTGTTGGTCCGCCTATACGACCCGGACAAGGTGGAACACCGCCTCGTGATCCCCATGGCGCTATTCCGTGGCGATGGCCTGGAGGTAGCCGGGATGCTGCTCGATGCCGGCCTATCGATGGCTCCCGGCGCACGCCAGAAGGTAATCACCTACCTACAAACCGCCCGGCCCGATGCCCGCGCCCGCATTACCAGCCGCACCGGATGGCATGCGAGCAGCGAAGGCCCTGCCGTGTTTGTTCTCCCTGAAAAAGCCTTTGGGCCGGGGGCGGATGAATGGATATACGAGGCCGAAGGCAGCAGCATGCACGCCTTCAAGCGCAAAGGCACGCCGGAACAATGGCGGGAGAACATCGGCCGCTTGTGCATGGGTAATAGTCGATTGCTGTTCGCGGTATCGGTCGCCTTTGCCGCCCCATTGCTCTACCTGGTGGGCGGTGAATCTGGCGGGTTTCACTTCCGCTCGAACAGCTCAGATGGCAAAACAACTGCCTTGCGCGTGGCCTGCTCAGTCTGCGGCGATGGTGCCTACATGCAGCGCTGGCGAGCAACCGACAATGGCCTTGAAGCCTTGGCCATGCAGCACTGTGACAGTTTGCTTGCCCTGGACGAGCTGGCCCAGCTCGACCCCAAGGTTGCCGGCGAAACGGCATACATGCTCGCCAATGGGGCCGGCAAGACGCGCGCGGCCCGCACTGGCGGTGCGCGTGAGCGGGCTTTCTGGCGAGTGCTCTTCCTCTCGGCTGGTGAAATCAGCTTGGCTCAGCACATGGCGGAAGCCAACCGAACAACGCGAGCCGGGCAGGAAATCCGCCTGGTGGATATTCCGGCCGATGCGGGAGCGAATATGGGCGCTTGGGAGTGCCTGCACGACTACCCAAACGGGGCGGACTTCTCAAGGGCGCTAGATCAAGCCGCCAAGCGCTACTACGGTGCCCCTCTCGCCATCTTCCTGGAGAAGCTGACCCAATACACCAGCGACTTGCCGGATGAGCTGCGCAAGGCCCAGAAGCTGTTTGAGGCACAGCACCTGACCGCCGATGCCAGCGGGCAAGCTCGCCGGGTTGCTGATCGCTTTGCCCTGGTCGCCATGGGCGGCGAGCTGGCCACCCAATGGGGCCTTACTGGCTGGGATCGTGGGGCGGCACTGACGGCAGCGGGCACCTGCTACCGGGCTTGGCTTGCTGGGCGCGGTGGAGAGGGCAACCAGGAAGAGGCAAACATGCTTAACCAGGTGCGCGAGTTCTTCGAACGGCACGGCGATGGTGCCTTTGACCTGTGGCACCGCATTGGCGATGACCGCAGCCCACGCACCGCGGATGCGGCCGGCGTGCGGCGCTGGCTCCAACTGGATGGATCAGCCATTACCAAGGCCGGCCAGATTGAAGAGAGCAGCGACGGTGCCGAGTTCCAGACTGAATACTTTGTCTATGAAGGCCCATGGCGTAACCGGGTCTGCAAGGGACTCGACTACAAGGCCGTCAATGCGCTGCTCTCGAAGCTGGGCATTCTGAAGCATAACAAGGGGCGCTATCAGTCGAAACAGCGCATTCCGGGGCGTGGTCAGATGCTGGTCTATCACATCACGCCTGCGCTGTTCGAAGGGGGCGGCGATGCTTGAACTTGATAGCCTGTTTGCCGAGAAGGGCACAACTACTGTGCCCAACCCTGAAGAACCAAACAATCAGCCGGAAACGCCCGTGGCACAGGAGAAGCGAAGCGTTTCCGGGGGCGGACTGGCGAATAATATTGGGCACAGTGGGCACAATGGGAAAGCCCCGGTTTTGGGTAAGGTGTGCCCACCGAATCAATTGCAGCACAAAGGCTTTGGCGAGTTGGGCACAGTGGGCACAGTGGGCACAGTGCATTTGCAGGGGGGTGAATGTGAAACAGGCAATCGGGCACCGGGTGGGGGTGCGGCCAGAGATGAATTTGCGCTACATCCTTCAGCCGTAATATTGCTTATTGCATATTGCAGAGCACTGAAAATTAATCCAGTAGAGCAGGCCGAAGCCATCATCAGCCTTGGCAGCTTGCCAACTGGTGAGCAGGTAAGGATCTGGCATCAGGCCTGCATTCAAAAAGGGATAGAGCCTTGGCGAGTGCTGACGATAGAGGCACCCAAGGAAGGTATTGATTGCACCTTTTGTGCACATCTGCTGACCAGGCAGTTCAAGGGAGATAGCGGCCGGCGTGAATATCAATGGGGCTGCGACCTTGGATACCTGATTCTGGAGACCGGTAGAGGATCAGAACGGATATGGATTGCTCCACCTGAATGCCAGTCATTCGACAGATGGTATCCAACCAACCAAAGGTAGGGGGTATTGAATCTCTAGCAACCAAACCTATAGGACCGGTCGGCTAGACAAATTTTTTTATGCGGGAGTTTTGAGGGAGGGGGGGGTGGCCCCTCTTCATGCTCCCGGTAGCATGTTTTAGAGTCACCCCCCTGCAAATGCACTGTGCCCACTGTGCCCACTGTGCCCAACTGGTAAAAAGCCTTGTGCTGCAATGGATTCACTGGGCACACCCCACCCAAAACCGGGGCTTTTCCATTGTGCCCACTGTGCCCAACTTCGGGCCGCTCCCATCCCTGAATATCTCCGTAACCCATTGAGCCAAGCGACATTCAGCCGATAACACCGGGGTTTTCAAGTTGGGCACAGAAGGCCCGGCATAGCTCAGGCCACCTACTCACCAATGGGGAAATTATCGGCCGCTCCTGAGCACACTGCGACGGTTTAGCGGGTGTTTTTTGAGCGCGCTTTTAGTACTGTCGCCCACCCACACCGGGTGATTTTTCGGCCTAATTTTGGGCACAGCCCGCCCCCGGCTACGTCATTGCTCGGGGCCTCTGGCCTCCCGGTGGGTGTGAGTCGCAACGGCCAGCGCCTGGGCTTCAGCCGATTTCTCCTGGCGAACGTTCGCCGGAAAATTCCCGGCCATCGATAGCCGGGTTTTTGTGACCGCGCTGGGCACAGTCCGCCGCTGGCTAAGTCATTGCTCGGGGCCTACGGCTTCCCGGTGGTGACGGGGCGCAACGGCCAGCACCTGGCGCTTTGCCGCCCTGCCCTGCTTAGTTTTTTGAGATAGGTGTAAAGGGCAGCCCGACTAATGTATGGTTAGGCTGAACCCTACTTTTACCACCCCTTTTTTTGCAGCGCCCCCTCTGGGGTCATGTCATTAGCAATCCTGCTACGTTTTTTGATTGGAGTTAGTCATGGAGTCACTGGCCGCTACAAAGTTAGACGAAATCATCGATAAGGAAGGCAAAACCCTAACGGAGCGAATCTTGTTTCGCGATGTGTTCGCGATTGCCTGCTATCTCCACAAAATAGGGGAAAAGCGGGCGGGATCGAAAGTGATAAAAACCCTTTTTGACCATCTTGGCCGAAACACACGAAAGACTTACTTCGACCAATTGCTGGATAATCTAGAAGGCAACCAAAAGCGCTTTGCAATGGATGTTTGCGCCCATCTCGAGGTAAACGAACTGTTTGATTCGGGGGCAACTCTCAGGCAGTGATAGAATCCGCCCTCTTTCTATTCAACTGAAAACTGCTTTCTGTTGGATAGCCGCTTCGTTGTTTTGGTGCAACACCGTCCTTGCGGGGGTAACTTTGGGGGTAACTCGGATTTTCGGAATAACGAAACCGTTGTACTGCAAACGTTTTCGCCGTTTGTTCGATTAAGGCCCGGGCACCAAAATTCAAACGGCTCTCCTACCCGGAGGGCCGTTTTTGCATTGGTGTTGCGCAACATGACGTCGCTGACCGTTGACGACTTCGACTTCCCTCTCCCGCCCGAATTGATCGCCCAGCATCCGGCTCCGGAACGAACTGGGAGCCGGCTCCTGCACGTTGCCGGCACAAGCCTGTGCGATCGTCGATTCGCCGACCTGCCTGGCTTGCTCAAGGCCGGCGATCTGCTGGTGTTCAACGACACGCGCGTGATCAAGGCGCGCTTTTTCGGCGTCAAGGCAACTGGCGGACAGATCGAGGTCATGCTGGAGCGTATCGTCGATGCGACGCACGCCATCGCTCAGATTCGCGCCAGCAAGTCGCCCAAGCCGGGTACCAGGCTGAAGTTGGCCGATGCCTTCGAGGTGATGGTCACCGGCCGTGCCGGAGCCAGTGGCGAATTTTTCGCTTTGGAGCTCGTGCACCGCAGCAGTGACACTCTGTGGGACCTCGCCGATCAATACGGCAAGCTGCCGCTGCCGCCCTACATTGAACACCCGGCCGAAGGTGCCGACGAAACGCGCTACCAGACGGTTTACGCCCGCCAGCCGGGTGCGGTCGCTGCACCGACCGCCGGACTGCATTTCGATGAGGCGCTGCTCGACACATTGCGCGCGCAAGGCATCAACACCGCCTTCTTGACCCTGCACGTCGGGGCCGGCACTTACCAGCCGGTGCGCGTCGACAAAATCGCCGAGCACAAGATGCACAGCGAGCGCTTCGAAATTCCCGCCGCCACCGCCCAAGCCATCGCCGCGACACGCGCGGCCGGCGGGCGGGTCATCGCCGTCGGCACGACCAGCCTGCGCGCCCTGGAATCCGCTGGCAACGACGATGGCAGCGTGCGCGTCGGCGGTGCGGAGACCGACATCTTCATCACGCCAGGTTATCGCTTCAAGGTCGTCGACCGCCTGATCACCAATTTCCACCTGCCGAAATCGACGCTGCTCATGCTCGTTTCGGCCTTCGCCGGCTTTGACGCCATCCGCGCCGCCTACGCTCATGCGGTGGCCGAACGCTACCGCTTCTTCAGCTACGGCGATGCCATGCTGCTGGAAAAGGCAAGCCCAGCTTATTGACCGATGATCGAAATTCTCGCCGCGCGCTTTCCGGAAGACCAGGCCGCCGTTCTGAGCATTTTTCGGGAGTACGTCACAAGCCCGAGCGTCAGCCTCGACTATCAGGACCACGAGGCCGAATTTGCCGCCCTGCCGGGCAAATACGCACCTCCGTCCGGCTACCTGCTACTCGCCTGGTCGAATAATCAGGTCGCCGGCTGCGCGGCCTTGCGCCCGATCGACGACAAGATCGCCGAAATGAAGCGGGTTTACGTCCGTCCCGACTATCGCGGACAAGGGATAGGCCGCCGTCTAGTGCTGCAACTGCTACGCTTGGCCGAACAAGCGGGCTACCGACGCATCTGCCTCGACGTTCTCGCCGAGTTCACCACCGCCCAGGCTCTTTACCGGACGCTGGGCTTTTTGCCTGCCCCGCCCGTCAGCTTCAACCCGATGCCTGGCACCCTGTTTCTCGGCCTCGACCTTCCTTCCCCGCATTGAGCCAACGACGAAACGCTACAATGCCGATCCCGCTGCGATTTTCGCTCACTTGCCCACTCGCCAATTTTCCACATGCAGTTTGAACTCCTCAAGACCGATGGCGCCGCCCGCCGCGGCACGCTGACACTGAACCATGGCGTCGTCCAGACCCCCGTTTTCATGCCGGTTGGCACCTATGGCACGGTCAAGGCGATGACGCCGCAGGCGCTGAATGACATCGGCGCGCAAATCTGCCTGGGCAACACCTTTCACCTGTGGCTGCGGCCGGGGCTGGACGTCATCACGGCACACCAGGGGCTGCACGATTTCATGGGCTGGCAGAAGCCGATCCTGACCGACTCCGGCGGCTTCCAGGTCTTTTCGCTCGGTGCGCTGCGCAAGATCACCGAGGAAGGCGTCAAATTCAGCTCGCCGATCGACGGCGCCAAACTCTTCCTGTCGCCGGAAATCTCGATGCAGATCCAGCATGTGCTGAATTCCGACATCGTGATGATCTTCGACGAATGCACGCCCTACCCGGCGACGCACGATCAGGCGGCCAAGTCGATGCGCCTGTCGATGCGCTGGGCGCAACGCTCACGCGCCGAGCACAACCGGCTGGAAAATAACAACGCCCTGTTCGGCATCGTCCAGGGCGGCATGTACGAAGACCTGCGCGACGAGTCGCTGGCCGGCCTCGACGACATCGGCTTCGACGGCATGGCCATCGGCGGCCTGTCGGTCGGCGAGCCGAAGGAGGACATGGAGCGCATCCTCGCCCACACCGCGCCCAAGCTGCCGACACACAAGCCGCGCTACCTGATGGGCGTCGGCACGCCGGAAGACCTGGTGCACGCCGTACGCGCCGGCATCGACATGTTCGACTGCGTGATGCCGACGCGCAATGCGCGCAACGGCCACCTGTTTACCCGCTTCGGCGACATCAAGATCAAGAACGCCCGGCACAAGGCTGACACTAGCCCGCTCGATCCTTCCTGCACCTGCTACACCTGCCGCAACTTCAGCCGCGCCTACCTGCACCACCTGTTCCGCGCCGGCGAAATCCTCGGCAGCATGCTGAACACTATCCACAATCTGCATTTCTATCAGACCATCATGGCCGAAATGCGCGCCGCCATCGAGGCCGGCACGCTGACGCAATGGGCGCAGAACTTCGCGCACGACCGTTCGGCCGAAGGCCGGTGATAGAATCCGACGTTTCGATTTATTGCTAACTGGAGTAAACCCCATGATCAGTCTCGCTCACGCACAAACCGCTGGCGCAGCCGACCCCACTGGCGGCTTCATGCAGTTCCTGCCGATGATCCTCATCTTCGGGGTGATGTGGTTCCTAATGATCCGCCCACAGATGAAGAAGGCCAAGGAACACAAGGCGCTACTCGCGGCTCTGAGCAAAGGCGACGAAGTGGTTACCGGCGGCGGCCTAGTCGGCAAGATCACCAAGGTCGGCGATAACTACGTCAGCCTCGAGATAGCCGAAGGGACCGAAGTCACCGTACAAAAGCCGGCCATTGGCATCGTGTTGCCGAAGGGTACGCTGAAGTCGCTGTAATCACCCAAAAGGCGGCCGCCCAGGCCGCCTTTTTCGCTTTCGAGCCACCATGAATCGTTACCCACTCTGGAAGTACATTACCGTCGCCATCGCACTGGTGTTGGGCTTTATCTACACCCTGCCCAATTTCTTTGGCGAATCGCCAGCCGTACAGGTTTCAAGTGCCAAGGCCACGCTCAAGGTCGATGACAAGACTCAGGCCCGCGTCGAGGACACCCTGAAGGCCGCCGGCATCGTCCATGACGGCATTCAACTCGACCTGAACGGCGTCAAGACCCGCTTCAAGGACACCGACACCCAGCTGAAGGCCAAAGATATCTTGGAAAAGGCCTTTAACCCGGATGCGACCGACCCTCAATACGTTGTTGCGCTGAACCTTCTGTCGGCCTCGCCGCAGTGGCTGAGTAGCCTGCACGCGCTGCCGATGTACCTTGGCCTCGACCTGCGTGGCGGCGTGCACTTCCTGCTACAAGTCGACATGAAGGGGGCCCTAACCAAGCGCCTCGACTCTACTTCAGCCGATCTGCGCACAGTACTGCGCGACAAGAACATCCGCCATGCCGGCATCTCGCGCGAAGGGGACCGTCTGGTGGTCAAGTTCCGCGACGGCGAAACACGCGACAAGGCCCGCAACACCATCTCCGACAACCAACCGGATCTCGCTTTGAACGAGACCACCGATGGCGCCGACTTCAAGCTGGTCGCCACGCTGAAGCCGGAAGCGCAGAAAAAAATCGGCGAATTCGCCCTGAAGCAGAACATCACCACCCTGCACAACCGGATCAACGAACTCGGCGTGGCCGAACCGGTGATCCAGCAGCAGGGGGCCGACCGCATCGTCGTCCAACTCCCGGGTGTGCAGGATACCGCGAAGGCTAAAGACATCCTGGGCCGTACCGCGACTCTGGAAATCCGCATGGTCGACGATTCGCCGGGGGCGCTGGAAGCTGCCGTATCGGGGAATGCACCGATGGGGACCGAAGTCTATTCCGAACGCGGCGGCCAGCCGCTGCTGGTCAAGAAGCAGGTCGTACTGACGGGCGACCGCCTGACCGACGCACAGCCGGGCTTCGACAGCCAGACGCAGGAACCGGCCGTCCATCTGACGCTGGATGCCGCTGGCGCCCGCATCTTCAGGGACATCACCCGTGAAAATGTCGGCAAGCGCATGGCTATCCTGCTGATCGAGAAGGGCAAGGGCGAGGTCGTTACCGCACCGGTCATCCGCACCGAAATCGGCGGCGGCCGCGTGCAGATTTCCGGCCGCATGACCACTATGGAAGCGAATGACACCGCACTGCTGCTGCGTGCCGGTTCGCTGGCCGCCCCGATGGACATCATCGAGGAACGCACCATCGGCCCGTCGCTCGGCGCCGACAACATCAAGAAGGGCTTCCACTCCACCATGTGGGGCTTCGCCGCGATCGCCGTGTTCATGATCGTTTATTACCAGATGTTCGGTGTCGTCTCGGTGCTGGCGCTGGCGTCGAACCTCCTCCTTCTGGTCGCGCTCCTGTCGCTGTTGCAGGCCACACTGACCCTGCCCGGTATCGCCGCCATCGCGCTGACGCTGGGTATGGCCATCGACGCCAACGTGCTGATCAACGAGCGGGTGCGTGAAGAACTGCGCAACGGCGTCTCGCCGCAGGCTGCCATCTCGGAAGGTTACGAGCGCGCCTTCGGCACCATTCTCGACTCCAACATCACCACGCTGATCGCCGGCCTCGCCCTGCTCATCTTCGGCTCCGGCCCGGTGCGCGGCTTCGCGGTGGTGCACTGCCTCGGCATCCTGACCTCCATCTTCTCGTCGGTCGTCGTTTCCCGCGCCCTGGTCAACCTGATCTACGGCCGCCGCAAGAAACTGACCTCGCTGGCCATCGGCCAAGTCTGGAAACCGGGCACTGCTGCGGTGCACGAGCCAAAATAAGGAAAAACGGCCATGGAATTTTTCCGTATCCACAAAGACATCCCCTTCATGCGCCATGCGCTGAAGTTCAACATCATTTCGCTCGTCACCTTCATCCTGGCGGTCTTCTTCCTGTTCACCAAGGGCCTGCACCTATCGGTGGAATTCACCGGCGGTACGCTGATCGAGACTCACTACGAACAGGCGGCGGATCTGGAGAAAATCCGTGGCGCACTGGGCGAGGCGGGATTCTCCGATTACTCGGTGCAGAACTTCGGTTCGTCGCAGGACGTGATGATCCGCCTGCCGCTGAAGGGCGACCAGAACACCACCCAACTCGGCGAAACGGTCATGAAGGCACTTGAAGCCGAAGCCCCAGGCGCCAGCCTGCGTCGTGTCGAGTTTGTCGGACCGCAGGTTGGCAAGGAACTCGCCGAGAACGGCGCTATGGCGCTGCTGCTGGTGATCGTCGGTATCGTGATCTATCTCGCCTTCCGCTTCGAATGGCGCTTCTCAGTCTCGGCTATTATCGCCAACCTGCATGACGTAGTGATCATCCTAGGCTTCTTCGCTGCCTTCCAGTGGGAATTCTCGCTGTCGGTGCTGGCCGCGGTACTGGCAGTGCTTGGTTACTCGGTCAACGAATCAGTCGTCGTCTTTGACCGCGTGCGTGAGACCTTCAAAAAGGTGCGCGGCCTGACCACCCCTCAGGTGCTCGACCACGCCATCACCAGCACCATCAGCCGTACCATCATCACCCACGGCAGCACTCAGTTAATGGTGCTTTCGATGTTGATCTTCGGCGGCGAAACCCTGTACTACTTCTCGTTGGCGCTGACCATCGGCATCTGCTTCGGCATCTATTCCTCCGTGCTAGTGGCCAGCCCGCTAGTCATGTGGCTGGGCGTATCGCGCGAACAGTTCATCCCGAAGGTGAAGAAGCAGGACGAAGGCGTCACCGAAGACGGTGCCTGCGTCTGATCGACCAAGTCCCAGCCAAAGAAAAAGCCGCCTGTTGGCGGCTTTTTTGTTGCCCGGCTTGATGTGCGACCGATAGGCCTCAACGCTGTTTACGCTTTCTCCTGGCCCACGACCAGACAGCCTCGGCCACATAGGGAAGAACCGCACTTCCCCCGATCAGCACCAGCAGGTCGCCGGTCAACATGATTGCACCTCAAGAAGAAAAACCCACACGCTAAGACAAACGCATGGCCTCCCCGTTTCGTTGACCTCACTCACCAGTTCGGCGTACTGACCGCCGGGGCTGGCGGCGGGACTGGCAGCCAGGCACCACTCGCAGCGTAGACGGCCAGGCCGGCCAGCAACAAGGCGACGAGCACGGCGACGATGCCCCCGCCCTTGGCAGAAACCCCTTCCCCACCATCCTTCCAGCCGGTCAGCATCGGCTTGACCAGATTCTGTTTGCGGAAGCGTGCATAGAACACGATGGCCACGACATGCAACACGACCAAGCCGATCAACAGGTCGCCAAACTTGTGGTGCAGTCCGGTCAAACGATTGCTCAGTGCCTCCCCCACTAGATCGAACAAGGGGCCGCGAAAAGCAATGTCGTCATTGGCCACCAGGCCCGTCAGCAACTGGCAGACCAGCAGAGCCAACAGGCCAAGCACCGACAGCGCCCCCAAGGGGTTATGCCCCGCGCCGCGCCAGTCCCCTTTCAGGTAGGCCCGGATCCGCGCCAGCGTCGGCACGAACTGGAAGAAGCGCGCATAAGTTGAACCGACGAAGCCCCAGACCAGACGAAAGGCGACAAGCCCGACGATAGCCAAGCCGATCTTGCCGTGCACCTCGATCAGATTGCCGCCCAACTGGCCGCTAATGACAGCCGCTACGACAGCAAGCACCAGGGTCCAGTGAAAAATACGGGTCGGCAGATCCCAAACCCGGATGCGTGTCTCGCTCATCTTTGCTTCCTTCAATGATCAAACAAAACAGGCGCCCGCGGGCGCCTGTTTCATAGTCGTCACCCCGCCAAATTAGCGTTTAGCCTTGAAATCGTCGTGACACCCCTTGCAGGTACCGCCTACCTTGCCCAATTGAGCGCCGACAGCTGCGGCATCACCGGTCTGCGCGACCTTGGCCAGTTCGTTGGCCTCCTTGTTGAAGGCCATGGCAGCCTTGCCCAGCTTCTCCTGCTCGGTCCAGATATTGGCCTTGGCGCGGGACTCTTCCCAACCCTTACCCTTATCGGTTCCCGGCAGATAGAGAGCACCCATGCCGGAATTGGCCACGGCCTGAATGGCGTTGGCCGCCTTGATGACCTCTTCCTTGTTGTACTGGCCACCCTCGACGTTCATCTTGATACGCCCCATATTCCAGGCCATGAAGGCGTAGCCGGACTGGCGGTACTTGATGGCATCTTCCGGCTTAACCTGGGCGAACGCACCGCCGGCCATGACCAGGGACAAGGCGGCAATCAGTATCTTACTTTTCATGGTTTTTTCTCCGTTGTTGGCTGATTGAACGAGGCAACGACAACATTAGCCCCCGCTACTAAAGCAGAACGATTATACCGACTGCGTATTGCAGGAAAAGCGCCGGCTGCCGCCTGTTTTGTAACAGCCTGCAACAACCTTCAGACGGCAAAGACGTGCTTGACGCGCAATGCTGGCGCACCCGCCTCTATTTGCAGCAAGCGAGCGATGTTCGGATGCTTGCCCGAATTGGCTCGCTCGTCTTCGGTATGCTCGGCAAAGATTTCCAACCCCTTCCTGGCGGCCTCGGCATTGATCGAACCATAGGTCTGGGCCAGGTGGTTATAGACGGCCAAGGAGCCTTGGCTACCCGCCTTGTTCTCGATGGTGGCAACAACATTGCCGTCGGCATCGAGCAGGTTCAATGCCGCAAGATGGGAAATACCGGGGAGTTTTTTCAGGTTTTCTGCAAAAGACATGCTTGTTCTATTTCCAGTCGGTTTTGGCCTTGACCAGGCCGATGATCAATCCGGTTGTGAAAGTTCCGATGGGCACCGTCAGCACAATGGCCTTGATGCCGCGCTCCAGATCGTAATACCCGAGCAGCACGGTAACGAAGAGCAGGCCCAAGGCGAGGCCGATAGCCCCGCCTTTCAAGCCGCCGTTGATCACTTGCGCCTGCGAAGCCTTGCGCTCAGCCACGCAATGCGGGCAATAAATCGCATCATCCGGCGCCTCGCGACCGCACTTGGCGCAGATCATCAGATGCGCTTGGCCAGTTCGGCCGCCTTACCGGTGTAATCCCACGGCGTCAGCTTGAGCAGTTCAGCCTTGGCCGCCTCTGGAATTTCCAGCGTGGCGACGAAAGCCTGCATGCCTTCGCGCGAAACGCGGGTGCCGCGGGTCAGTTCCTTCAGCTTTTCGTAGGCGTTCGGCACGGCATAGCGGCGCATCACGGTCTGGATCGGCTCGGCCAGCAGTTCCCAGTTGGCGTCGAGATCGGCCTTCATCAGGTCGGCGTTGATTTCCAGCTTGCCCAAGCCCTTCAACAGCGAATCGTAGCCGAGCAGCGTGTAGCCGAGGCCAACACCCATATTGCGCAGCACGGTGGAATCGGTCAGGTCGCGCTGCCAGCGCGAGATCGGCAGCTTTTCGGCGAGGTGCTTGAGCACCGCGTTGGCCAGGCCGAGGTTGCCTTCGGAGTTTTCGAAGTCGATCGGATTGACCTTGTGCGGCATGGTCGAGGAACCGATTTCGCCAGCCTTGACCTTCTGCTTGAAGAAACCGAGGGAGATGTAGCCCCAGACGTCGCGGTCGAGGTCGACCAGGATGCTGTTGGCGCGTGCGAAGGCATCGAACAGCTCAGCCAGCGCATCATGCGGCTCGATCTGGATGGTATAGGGGTTGAAGGTCAGGCCGAGCGACTCGACGAATTTCTTGGCGAAGCCCTCCCAGTCATAGCCGGGGTAGGCGGCGAGGTGGGCGTTGTAGTTGCCGACCGCGCCGTTGATCTTGCCGAGCAGCTCGACGGCGGCAATGCGGGTGCGGGCGCGCTGCAGGCGGTAGGCGACGTTGGCCATTTCCTTGCCCATGGTCGACGGGGTGGCCGGCTGGCCGTGCGTACGGCTCATCATCGGCACATCGGCGTAGGCGTGGGCCATTTCGGTCAGCTTGGCGATGACCTTGTCCAGAGTAGGCAGCATGGCCTGTTCGCGGGCACCCTTGCACATCAGCGCGTGCGACAGGTTGTTGATATCTTCGGAGGTACAGGCGAAGTGGATAAACTCGCTGACCTTGACCACTTCGGCGTTCGCCTTGGTCTTGTCCTTGATCCAGTATTCCAGCGCCTTGACGTCATGGTTGGTGGTGGCTTCGATAGCCTTCACCTCGGCGGCTTGTTCGGGGCCGAAACCGGCAACCAGCGCATCGAGCTCTGCCACGGTGGACGGCGAAAAAGCGGCAATTTCCGAGAAATGCGGCTCGGCGGCTAGCGCCTTCAGCCATTCGATTTCGACCTTCAGACGGGCGCGGATTAGGCCAAATTCGGAAAAATGC
Organism: Azonexus sp.; assembly: GCA_041909105.1. GTDB lineage: Bacteria > Pseudomonadota > Gammaproteobacteria > Burkholderiales > Rhodocyclaceae > Azonexus. The sequence continues at coordinate 94,832 of JAYREE010000004.1, read as the reverse complement.
TCACGCAACGCATCGACTTTGCCGGCATAGCGGCCATCCAGCGGCGACAGGGCAGTCAGCGGGTTGAATTCCATAAAGTCTTCCTCTTGAATAATTTTGTAATTTTACCTGCCCCGTCCAGCCCCGACCATACGTTATAATCGTTTCTCCCCAATCCGAGAGTAAGTAATGAAGCTGATCGGCTCCTACACCAGTCCGTTCGTACGGAAGGTACGCATCGTACTGGCCGAAAAGAAGATCGAATACGACTTCGTGATCGACTCCCCCTGGCTGGAAGACAGCAAGGTGCCCGGCTTCAACCCGCTAGGCAAGATCCCGGTTCTGATGCTCGACGACGAAACACCGTTGTTCGACTCGCGCGTCATCGTCGAATACATCGATAACGTCACTCCGAACAACAAGCTTTTCCCAGCCCCGAATCGCGAACGCACCGAAGTCAAACGCTGGGAAGCCCTGGCCGATGGCATCTGCGAAGCAGCAGCGACAGCCTTCATGGAAGCCAAGCGCCCGAAGGGCCAAAAGAGCAATGACTGGATCGAGCGCCAGCACAGCAAGATCACGCGCGGCCTCGAGTTCATGGCGGAGGAGCTTGGCGAAAAGCCCTTCTGCATGGGCACGCATTTTTCGATGGCCGATATCGCTGTTGGTACGGCACTGGGCTACCTGGCCTTCCGCTTCGCCGACATCAACTGGCAGGAGAGCCACCCGAACCTGGAAAAGCTTTTTACCAAGCTGATGCAGCGTCCATCCTTCGCCGATACCGTGCCACACGACTGAGGTTGCAGCAGCCCCGCACCACCGAGACAGGCGCCTTGAGCGCCTGTTTTTCGTTAACGCACTAGCGCGGACTACGTCTCGGCAGACTGGCACACAATCGCCCCAAACACTGCAATGCAGCCTCCACCTCGGGACTGACCGGCATCCCGCAATTGAGGCGAATAAAGCCTTCGTAGCGATCCGAGTTCGAGTAGATCAAACCCGGCGCGATCAATATTCCCTCACCGAGTGCCGCTTCGAAGAGTTCTCGCGATGACATGCCGGTGGGCAACTCGACCCACAGGGACAGGCCGCCTTGCGGCGCATTCATCCGCGTCCCTGGGGGAAATGCCCGAAAGATCGATGCCGCCATGTGCTCCCGCTGCCGCCGTAAATGCTGGCGCAAGCGGCTGAGGTGCCTTTCGTAGGCAGGCGATGCCATGAAGTCGGCGGCCACCAACTGCGTCAGCGCCTCATTGTTCCGGCTTTGCGCATACTTGAGCATCTCCACCCGTGCCTGCCAGCGCCCGGCGCTGATCCAGCCGAGACGCATCCCCGGCGCCAACACCTTGTGCAGCGATGCACAGTGAATGACGTTTCCCGTCGCGTCCCAGGACTTGATCGCCCTCGGCACCGCATTGAGTTCGACCAGCGGTGTATAGGTATCGTCCTCGATCAGCGCCACGCCATGCGTTTCGCACATCGCCACCAGTTGCGCCTTGTGTGTATCCGGCATGATGGCCCCGAGGGGATTTTGCAGATGAGGCACCACCACCACTGCCTTTAACGATTCCTGCGTGCGCAATGCCAGCTCGAAGGCCGGCAATGACAATCCATGCTGCGGGCTAGTCGGAATTTCCAGGGCACGCAAACCCAAACCTTCCAGAATCTGCAACAAACCGTAGAAAGTCGGCGTTTCCACCGCAACCACTGCACCCGGCACGGTAACCGCACGCAAAGCCAGATGGAGGGCCTCGATGCAGCCCTGCGTGACGACGATTTCCTCCGGGGCCAAACGCATGCCGCTGTCGACCGCCCGCCTGGCCAGCACCTGGCGAAACTCCGGCTGACCATTGGCCGCCCCTGGTGTGACCAGGATATCGGGATAACGCTTCAGGACGCGCGCACCGGCCTGGCGCAGCGCCTCGCTCGGGTACAGCTCAGGTGCGGCGCGGGCGCTCGAGAACGCCACCTTGATGGACGCCTGACGGCCACGGGCGATGAAATCGGAAACTTTGACATGGATACCGACGTATTGCGCCGGATCGGGCTGTATATCGGCTGGCAGTTCGGGGATAGCCGGCAATTGCTGTGCCGGTTGGCTGACGAAGAAACCCGAACGCGGACGCGCCTCCAGCCACCCCTCTTGCTCCAACCATCGGCAAACCTGCAAGGCCGTCGACAAACTGATGTCGTGCCGATGCATCAAGCTGCGCACAGATGGAAAACGTGCGCCACGCGCCAAGGCGCCCGCTTCGATCACCGAACGGTAATGCGTTGCTAGACGACGGTAGAGATACTCCATTTCCATGCCGCGATCATCCCCCGAATCGACCAAACGCAACAGATATAGTTAGGCGCAATCCGGACCATAACAGATGGCAAGAATGTGATCTGTTGCGGCATGTATAACAACAGCCTGTGCCTGACGTGAAAACGTGGCTGAACCTACGATTTCCCTGTCGCTCAAGAGGAGAAATCAGCCATGCCTACCGCCCCCAGCCTTCAAATCAGCCTAAGCTCAGCCGAATCGCGCGACTACCTGGTCGATAGCGGAACCGTTGTATTGCTCCTCGAAGGTAGCGTCGTATTGACCGACAGCCCGCAGTGGATTGCCGATCACTATGTCGCCCTGAAACGCTCGCTACAGCCGGAAACCCCCTTCCGCATCGAGGTCGGGGGCTGGATTCGGCTAGATGCCCGAGGCCCTTCGGAGATTGTTCTGATCGCCCCGCACAGCCTCGCATTGTGGACGCGCGCCGGAGAATGCTTGCGCCGCTGGCTCGGCGCCAGCCGAGCCTTAGGCGGCCCTATCGGATGACGCCGCCGCCTAGGCAGACCCGGCTCTCGTAAAGCACGACCGACTGCCCCGGGGTGAGCGCCCACTGCGGCTCGGCAAAATGGATTTCACAGCTTTCGTTATCGACGCGCTCGACTTCGCAGGGCTGGTCGGCCGTCCGATAGCGCGGTTTGGCCGTGTAGACCCAGTGCGTATGCGGCGCATGGCCGGAGACCCAACTCAACTGCTCGGCCACCAGGTCGCTCTTGAGCAACGCCGGGTGGTCGTGCCCCTGGACGACGTAGAGAACGTTCTTTTCCATGTCCTTGCCGGCAACGAACCAGGCATCATGATCGCCGCCGCCGGGCTGGCCTTTTTCCTTCAACCCGCCGATGTGCAAGCCCTTGCGCTGCCCCAGCGTGTGATACATCAGGCCGTCGTGTTCGCCGAGTACCTTGCCGTCGTCGAGGCGACGAATTTCGCCCTTCTTGGGCGGCAGGTAGCGCGACAGGAAATCCTTGAACGGACGCTCGCCGATGAAACAGATGCCGGTCGAATCCTTCTTGGCCGCGACATGCAGCCCCTCGGCCTCGGCGATCTTGCGCACTTCGCGCTTGTAGATATTGGCCAGCGGGAACAGGGTTTTCGACAACTGCGCCTGATTCAGGCGATAGAGGAAGTAGCTCTGGTCCTTGGTACCGTCCTCGGCCTTGAGCAACTGGAATGCGCCATCGAATTCCCGTACGCCGGCGTAGTGCCCGGTGGCGATCTTGTCGGCCCCCAGCTTCATGGCATGGTCGAGGAAGGCCTTGAACTTGATTTCCGAGTTGCACAGGATGTCCGGATTTGGCGTGCGACCGGCCTGGTATTCACGCAGGAATTCGGCGAACACGCGCTCGCGGTATTCGGCGGCGAAATTGACCACCTCGACGTCGATACCGATCTTGTCGGCGACGCTCATGACGTCGATCAGATCCTGGCGCGACGAGCAGTAGTCTTCGGTGTCGTCGTCTTCCCAGTTCTTCATGAACAGGCCGACCACGTTCCAGCCCTGCTGCTTCAACAACAGCGCCGCCACCGAGGAATCCACGCCGCCGGACAAGCCGACCACCACTGTTTTCTTAGACATCGGGCCCAGCCCCTTTCTTCCATGCGTCCAGCGGCAGGATCACCGCCGGCTCGCCGTTATTCACAAACCAGCTATCGACGACGAAGCGCACCGCTTCGCCCTCGGCTTTTTCTTCGATCAGCGCCGAATAGTGCGTGTAAAAAACCAACGCCGTACTCCGCACCGTCGGTTCAAGCACCCGATGCCAGCGCAGATAGCCACACGCCTCAAGCAAACGCAGCAGGCGGGTTGTGGAAGTCGAATGATCGATGCAATCCATCCGCCCCGACACGTAACCATCGTCGTAATTGCCGGCACGGTCGTTATGGATATCCGACTGCTCGCCAGCCCAGCGATAAAGTCGGCCGATCGCCTCACCGATGATTTTTCGCTCGTCGGCCGCGTCCACCGCAGCCATCAGCATGCGCCGCACTTCGCCGAGCTGCCCCTCGCTGAACCGGATATCCGCCTCGACCAAGCACCCGTAACCGTGGCAGATGCGCACCCGCTCGTCGGCCTGGACGGCCGAAGCCAAAGTCAATAAGGCAAGGAGCAGTACGCGCAACATCAGGGGTAATGCACCAACAGGTCGAGCGGATAGCGCTTACCGGCGACCAGATCCTCGATACAGCGCAGGATCAGTGGACTGCGGTGGCGCTCGTGCGTCGCCTTGACCTCTTCGAGCGTCAACCAACGTGCACCGACGATGCCATCATCCAGCTGGCGCCCGGCCTCGTAGCCGCGCAACTCGCCGGCAAAAGCAAAGCGCAGGTAGGTCACATCCTTGCTCGGATGCTTCCAGTTGTAGATACCTACCAAGTGGGTCGGCTTGAAGTGGTAGGCGGTTTCTTCCAGCGCCTCACGCACCACGGCGTCGATCAGCGCCTCGCCCTCCTCGAGATGCCCGGCCGGTTGATTGAAGGCCAGGCCAGCCTCGGTTTCTTCCTCGACCAACAGGAATTTCCCGTCCCGCATAACGACGGCGGCGACGGTGACATTCGGTTTCCAGATCATGCTGATTCTGCGATGGCAAAACCGTTATTTTACCCGCTGTTTTCGGCTAGAATTACTGGCTTTGATACGCGCAACACGGAGAATCGAACATGTCCATGTCGGATCGCGACGGCTTTATTTGGCAAGACGGCAAACTGGTGCCCTGGCGTGACGCCACCACCCACGTCCTCACGCACTCGCTGCACTATGGCATGGGCGTCTTCGAGGGTGTCCGCGCCTACAAGACCGAACGTGGCACCGCGATTTTCCGTTTGAAGGAGCACACCGAGCGCCTGTTCCGTTCGGCCCATATCTTCCAGATGCAGATGCCCTACTCGCAAGAGGAACTGAACGAGGCACAAAAGGAAGTCATCCGCGCCAATAACCTGGAATCCGGCTATCTGCGTCCGCTCGCCTTCTACGGCTCGGAAAAGATGGGCGTTTCGCCGAAGGGCGCCAAGGTGCACGTTATCATCGCCGCCTGGCCGTGGGGCGCTTACCTCGGCGAGGAAGGCATGCAGCGCGGCATCCGCATCAAAACCTCGTCCTACACCCGCCACCATGTGAACATCACCATGGTGCGCGCCAAGGCCTCGGGCAACTACATGAACTCCATCCTCGCCAACAACGAGGCGACGGCCGATGGCTACGACGAAGCCCTGCTGCTCGATCCGGAAGGCTATGCCTGCGAAGGCGCCGGCGAGAACCTGTTCATCGTCAAGAACGGCAAGCTGTACACCCCGGACCTGACGGCCTGCCTGGAAGGCATCACCCGCGCCACCGTCATGCAACTGGCCGGCGAGTTGGGCCTGGACGTGATCGAGAAGCGCATCACCCGCGACGAAGTCTATTGTGCCGACGAAGCCTTCTTCACCGGCACCGCCGCCGAAGTGACGCCGATCCGCGAGCTCGACAACCGCCAGATCGGCCCCGGCCACCGTGGCCCGATCACCAAGGCGCTGCAAGAAAAGTATTTCGATGTGGTCTATGGTCGCTCGGCTGCGCACGCCGACTGGCTGGCCTTCATCTAAACGGAACTCAGGGAGAAAACGATGTCCGACAAGCAAACCGTCGAAGTCACCGCCGACGACCTGCCGCTGCATTGCCCGACGCCGAATTCGGCGCTGTGGAGCCAGCATCCGCGCGTCTTCCTCGACGTGCTGAAGACCGGCGAAGTCGTCTGCCCGTACTGCAGTACCAGGTACGTCTTCAAGGGCGAAGCCCCCAAGGGCCATCACTAAGCTGACACCGCACAGAGCGGCGGGTCCGGCGATTTCGTTCCGGCCCGCCGCTTTGTCGTGTGTCGAATCGGCATGAAGAAAGCCCTGATCGTCGCCCCCTCCTGGATCGGCGACACCATCATGGCGCAGCCGCTGTTCGTGCGGCTGCATGCCAAGCACCCCGGCCTGACGCTCGACGCCACGGCGCCGCGCTGGGTCGCCCCGGTATTGACCCGGATGAGCGAAATCGCCGAGGTCATCGACAATCCCTTCGGCCATGGCCAGCTCGACCTGAAAGGCCGCTGGCGCCAGGGACGCGAACTCGCCGAGCGCGGCTACGATGCCGTCTATGTGCTGCCCAACTCGATCAAATCGGCCTTGGTGCCCTTCTTTGCCGGCATTCCGCGGCGCATCGGCTTCACCGGCGAATCCCGCTACGGACTGATCAACGAACGGCACCACCTCGACAAGCAGGCGTTGCCGCTGATGGTCGAGCGCTTCGCCCAACTCGCCGAAGCCCCTGGCGCACCGCTGCCGCGCCCGGTTTTTTACCCAAAAATCGTGTCCACCGCAGCAATGCAGGTCAAGACACTGGCCGAGCTCGCTCTGCCGCGCCCGGACAAGATGGTCGCTTTCTGCCCCGGCGCCGAATACGGCCCGGCCAAGCGCTGGCCAGCGGCACACTTCGCTGAACTGACCAAACGCTTCACCGCCGAAGGCTTTGCCGTCTGGCTGTTCGGCTCGCCCAAGGATCATGCCGTCGCCGAGGAAATCGGCCGCCTGGCGCCCGGCCTCACGCTCAACCTGTGCGGCACGACCTCACTCGGTCAAGCCGTCGACCTGCTGGCCCTGGCCGATCTGGTGGTCTGTAACGATTCCGGCCTGATGCATGTCGCGGCGGCGCTCGATCGTCCCATTGTCGCCCTCTACGGTTCGTCGTCGCCGGGCTTTACTCCGCCGCTGTCGGACCGCGCCGACATCCTGAGCCTGAAACTGGAGTGCAGCCCCTGCTTCAAGCGCGAATGCCCGCTCGGCCATCTCGACTGCCTGAACAAGCTGTTGCCCGAGCAGGTCTTTGCCGCCTGCGAGAAATGGATCGCCGCATGAGCCAATCCTCCGCCTACGCCACGCCCGAAGCCGTGGAACAAGCTTTCTACGAAGCCATCGCACATTGCGATGCCGACCTGCTGATGCTGGCTTGGGCCGAGGATGAGGAAATCCTCTGTGTGCACCCGACCGGCGTTCGCCTGACCGGCGAAATTCCGATTCGCGAAAGCTGGCTGAGTATTTTCCAGAACGCCCGCCTGCGCATTCAGGCCGAGCCGATTGCCCACTGGCAAAGCTCGGTGGTCGCCGTGCACCACCTGACCGAAACGCTATTCGTCGGCGACGACCCCAATCCGCAAGGCCCGCTCCACGTTACCCACGTCTACATGCGTGGCCCGCAGGGCTGGCGCCTGGTGGTACGCCACGCATCGGCGGCCGACGACGAACACCAGGCGATGGCGGAAGCCATCCCGCACACCATCCACTGATGCCGACGCCGCCCGCCTACGCCGCACCAGGCTGGCTACCGGGCGGCCACGCCCAGACCCTGTGGCCACTGCTGATCAAGCCACGCGGCCCGCGCTTGCGGCGCGAACGCTGGGATACGCCAGATGGCGATTTCATCGACGTCGATTTCCTCGACGGCCCGACTGATGCCCCCTTGCTTGTGCTTTTCCACGGGTTGGAAGGCAGTTCCCACAGCCATTACGCCATCTCGACGGCGCAAGCCTGCCAACGCACTGGCTGGCGCCTCGCCCTGCCGCATTTCCGCGGCTGCTCCGGCGAATTGAACCGCCGTCCGCGCGCCTATCATTCTGGCGACTCGGCGGAAATCGACTGGATCCTGCGCCGGCTTTATGCCAAAAACGGCGAGAAACGTCTGCATGCAGCCGGCGTTTCGCTTGGTGGCAATGCCCTGCTGAAATGGGGCGGCGAGCAAGGCGAACGCGCCGGCGAGATGGTCACCGGTATTGCCGGCATCTGCGCCCCGCTTGACCTGACGGCCTGCGGCCATCATCTGGCGCGCGGCTTCAATCGCATCTATACGCAACACTTCCTCGGCACACTGAAACGCATTTCCGCTGCCCGCCTGCGCCACCACCCCGGCCTGTTCGACGCCCAGCGCATGCGCGCGGCGAGCAACCTGTGGCAGTTCGACGATGCGGTGACCGGCCCCATCCATGGCTTCGCCGGGGCCGACGACTATTGGCGGCGCAGCTCGGCCAAGCCTTTCCTGGCCGACATCCGCGTGCCGGCGCTGGCCATCAACCCAAGGAACGATCCTTTCCTGCCAGCGGCCTATCTGCCGCACGGGCACGAAGTCAGCCCCTGGGTCCGCCTGGAACAACCCGCTGCCGGTGGCCATGTCGGCTTCGTCAGCGGCCCCTTTCCCGGCACGCTGGACTGGTTGCCGCAAAGACTCCTACACTTTTTCCTTTACGAAACGCAGAAGAACGAACCATGAGCACTCTGCCCGCTGAAATCTTCAAGGCCTACGACATCCGTGGCATCGTCAACAAGTCGCTGACGGCCGACGTCGTTCGCCGCGTCGGTCATGCACTCGGCTCGCTGGCCGTCGAACAAGGCCAGACCGCCATCGCCGTCGGCCGCGACGGCCGCTTGTCCGGCCCGGAGCTGGCCGGCGCCCTGATGGAAGGCATCTGCGCCGCCGGCTGCGACGCCATCGACATCGGCTGCGTTCCAACCCCGGTCACCTATTTCGCCGCCTATGAGCTGGGCTGCAATTCCTGCGTCTCGGTCACCGGCAGCCACAACCCGCCGGACTACAACGGCCTGAAGATGGTCATCGGCGGCACGACGCTGGCCCTCGACGCTATCCAGCAGCTGAAGCAGCGCATCGAAGCCGGCAACCTGAAGCATGGCCAGGGCAACAAGCGCAGCGCCGACGTCCGCGCCGCCTACATCGAGCGCATCGTCTCCGACATCAAGCTGGCCCGCCCGCTAAAGATCGTCATGGACTGCGGCAACGGCGTGGCCGGTGCGGTCGCGCCGGAACTGTTCAAGCGCCTGGGTTGCGACATCATTCCGCTCTATTGCGAGGTCGACGGCAATTTCCCGAACCATCACCCCGACCCATCCAAGCCGGAAAACCTGAAGGACGTCATCAAGGCGCTGCAGGAAACCGACGCCGAACTGGGCATCGCCTTCGACGGCGACGGCGATCGCCTGGGCGTGGTGACCAAGGATGGCGAAATCATCTTCCCGGATCGCCAGCTGATGCTGTTTGCCGCCGATGTGCTGTCGCGCGTACCGGGTGGCCAGGTGATCTACGACGTCAAATGCACCCGCCTGCTGGCGCCGTGGATTCGCCAGCACGGGGGCGAGCCGCTGATGTGGAATACCGGCCACGCCCTGGTCAAGGCCAAGCTCAAGGAAACCGGCGCCCCGCTGGCCGGCGAGATGTCGGGCCACACCTTCTTCAAGGAGCGCTGGTACGGCTTCGACGACGGCCTGTACACCGGCGCCCGCCTGCTCGAAATCCTCGCCCGTTCGGCCGATGCCAACGCCCCGCTGAAAGCCCTGCCGAACTCGCCGTCGACGCCGGAATTGAACATCAAGATGGCCGAAGGCGAACCCTTTACGCTGATCGACAAGCTGAAGGCCGAAGGCAAGTTTGCTGGCGCCGACGAAGTGATCACCATCGACGGTGTGCGCGTCGAATACCCGGACGGCTTCGGTCTGGCACGCCCGTCGAACACCACGCCGGTCGTCGTGCTGCGTTTCGAAGCCGACAATACCGCCGCACTGGACCGCATCCAGGCAGCCTTCCGCCAAGCACTCTCGGCAGTCTGGCCAGGCATCCAACTGCCATTCTGAGGCCAAAATGAGCGAAGCTGCAGCCGACCAGCTTTATCTCGGTCGCCAACCCATCCTCGACCGCGAGCAGCGGCTCGTCGCCTACGAGCTGCTGTTCCGCAACGGCAGCCGCAACGCAGCCGAGGTGACCGACGGTGTCCGGGCGACCGCCACCGTCATCGCCAACGCCTTCAGCGAGCTGGGCATCGAGGCGGCGCTCGGCGGCTGTCGCGGTTTCATCAACGTCGACGAAGACTTTCTGTTCAGCGACGTTCTGGAGTTGCTGCCACGCCACGCGGTCGTTCTCGAAATTCTCGAAACCGTGCCACCGACACCGGCAGTCATCGAACGTTGCCGCGAACTGAAGGCTGCCGGCTACACCCTGGCACTCGACGATGTGGTGCAGCTGGCGCCCGAATTCGCCGAATTGCTCGCCCTGGTCGAGATCGTCAAGGTCGATATCCAGCCACTCAGCCGCGTCGAGCTGATGCAGCTCACCATCAAGCTGAAACCCACCGGCAAGCAGTTGTTGGCCGAGAAGGTCGATTCACGTGAGCAGATGGAACAGTGCCTGAAGCTGGGCTTTACCCTGTTTCAGGGCTACTACTTCGCCAAGCCGACCATCATTGCCGGACGCAAGCTCGACCATGGGCAGCTATCGCTGATGAAGCTAATGAGCCTACTGATGCGCGACGCCGAGACGGCCGAGCTGGAAGAGGCCTTAAAGCCCGAGCCGGGGCTGACCATCAACCTGCTGCGCATGACCAACTCGGTCGGCTGCGGTTGCACCGAGAAGATCACGTCGCTCAACCACGCTATCACCGTGCTCGGTCGGCGCCAGTTGCAACGCTGGCTGCAGCTGCTGCTCTACTCGGCCAACGGACGCTACGGCACAGCCAATCCCCTGCTACTGATGGCTGCCACGCGCGGCCGCCTGATGGAATTGCTGGCTGAGGAAGAATGCCCGAACGACGGCATCTTTACCGACCAAGCCTTCATGGTCGGCATTATGTCGCTGATTCCGGCGCTGATCGGGCTGCCGATCAAAGAAATTGTCACTCCGCTCGGACTGTCTAGCGCGGTCCACCAGGCCTTGTGCGACCGTTCCGGCAAATTAGGGATGCTGCTTCGCCTGACCGAAAGTTGTGAGGATGGCAATCTGGACAGTCTGCGCGACGTGCTCACCGCGCTACCGACACTCGGCCCCAAGGCAGTCAATCGGGCGCAGACCGAGGCACTCCAGTGGGCCAACGACATTTCGCGCGAACGCGAAAGCTGACCGGCCTCAACATTCGCTTACAAAACGGAACAGGAAAGCCATAGTCGATTCCGGTCAGCTCATCGACAATCCAACCTGATATGAACCGCTCAGACTGTGAAATGAACGAACGCCCCGCCTCCCAGTTGTCCGCCCCGCCCGCCGGTTTCCTCGGCCGGCTGCTCGGCATTCTGCTGAGTATCGCCCTGCTCGTCCTCGGCGCCATGTTCTCGCTGGTCGCCTTGGCCATCGTTGCCGTGCTCGGCACGCTGTTCGCTGGCTGGCTGTGGTGGAAGACGCGCAGCCTGCGCCACGAGATGCAAAAAATGGCCGAAATGACCGGTGCACCGCAGCAGGCGGCTCACGCGACCGATTCGGCCATCATCGAAGGCGAATGGATCCGGGAAGACGCCGTTGGCACTCCCGGACGGCAAACCCTGAGCTGATCAGCGCATCTTCGGGTTCAGCGTGCCCCGGTTGTAGTCCTTGTCGCCCGGCATGATCAGGCGTCCAATGCCAAACGTCCCACCCTGTGCGTCGACCGGACGCGTCTTGTTTTCCGGATACTCGGCGGCGACTTTCTTGGCTTCTTCCGCCTTGGCCGCATCGATATATTCCCAGCGACCATTCGGAAAAAGGCGCACCTTCTGGCCGTCGGCCGTCGTCGCTTCAAGCGGCGTACGATCCAGTTCTGCCGCCTGGCAGATGCCGGCCAACAGGCCGGCTGCAATCAACAAAGCAATTTTCACAGTTTTCCTTCCACCCAGGATTTGACCGAGGCCAGCGCCGCCGGCAGGTTTTCCGGTTGCGTACCGCCGGCTTGTGCCATATCGGGACGGCCGCCGCCTTTTCCGCCGACTTGCTGGGCAACCATGTTCACCAATTCGCCGGCCTTGACCTTGCCAGTCAGATCGGCCGTCACGCCGACGATCAGCGTGACCTTGCCGTCGGCCACCGACGACAGCACGATGACGGCGGACTTCAGCTTGTCCTTCAGCTTGTCCATGGTTTCGCGCAGCGCCGTGACATCGGCACCTTCGAGCTGCGCCGCCAGCACCTTGGCGCCCTTGACGTCGAGCGCCTGATTGACCAGATCATCGCCTTGAGAAGCGGCCAGCTTGGATTTCAGACGAGCCAATTCCTTTTCCAAAGCGCGAACGTTGTCCATGATGCCGACCACGCGATCGCCGATATCGTCCGGCGTCGTCTTGAGCAGTGCCGAGATACCGTTGACGCGGCTCTCCTGCGCCTGCACATAGGCCAGCGCATTGGTGCCGGTAATCGCTTCGACGCGGCGCACGCCGGCGGCAACGCCGGCTTCGGAAACGATCTTGAACAGGCCGATGTCGCCGGTGCGGCTGACGTGCGTGCCGCCGCACAGTTCCTTGGAGGAGCCGATGGCCACAACGCGGACTTCATCGCCGTACTTCTCGCCGAAGAGCATCATCGCGCCGGACTTCTGCGCATCGTCGATGCCCATCACGCGGCTGTCAGTGGCGCCGTTGGCGAGGATTTCGGCGTTAACGATTTCCTCGACTTCGCGGATTTCTTCCGCCGTCATCGGCTGGGTATGCACGAAGTCGAAACGGGTCTTGTCCGGATCGACCAGCGAGCCCTTCTGCTGGACATGGCCGCCGAGCACCTGGCGCAGCGCCTTGTGCATCAGGTGGGTGACCGAGTGGTTGCGCGCCGTGGCGCTGCGCGACGCAACGTCCACCTTGGCGGCGACGTCCTGGCCGACCACCAGCTTGCCGGTTTTCAGCACGCCGTGGTGGCCGAAAACGGCCGCCTGAATCTTCAGCGTATCTTCCACGGCAAAGATGCCGCCGACGCCCTTCAACTCGCCCCGGTCGCCGACCTGGCCGCCGGATTCGGCGTAGAACGGGGTGTTGTCGAGCACGACGACGCCCAAATCGCCCTCATTCAGCTCGTGCACCGCAGCACCGTCCTTGTACAGCGCCAGCACCTTGCCCTTGGCTTCAAGCGACTCGTAGCCGTGGAAGGTGGTTTCCTCGCCGGCGTATTCGAGCGCGGTCGCCATCTTGAACTTGCCGGCAGCGCGTGCCTGCTCCTTCTGGCGCGCCATGGCGGCGTCGAAGGCTGCACCGTCGACGGTGACATTGCGTTCGCGACAGATGTCGGCCGTCAGGTCGAGCGGGAAGCCGTAGGTGTCGTGCAGCTTGAAGGCGGTTTCGCCGTTGAACACGGTAAGGCCCTTGGCGGCCATCGCGGCGAGTTCGCCTTCGAGAATCTCCATGCCGTTTTCGATGGTAGCGAAGAAGCGGTCTTCCTCCTGCTTCAGCGTCGCCACGACCTTGGACTGGTTTTCCTTCAGTTCGGGATAGGCTTCGCCCATCTGCTCGACCAGATCCGGCACCATCTTGTGGAAGAAGGCGGCGCGCGCGCCCAGCTTGTAGCCGTGGCGGATGGCGCGGCGGATGATGCGGCGCAGGACGTAGCCGCGACCTTCGTTACCCGGAATGACGCCGTCGGCGATCAGGAAGGAGCAGGCACGGATGTGGTCGGCCAGCACCTTGAGCGACGGACTATTCATGTCGGCATCGCTGGTCTCACGGGCAGCGGCGGCGATCAGCGCCTGGAACAAGTCGATTTCGTAGTTTGCATGCACGCCCTGCAGCACGGCAGAGATGCGTTCCAGGCCCATGCCGGTATCGACGGAGGGCTTGGGCAGCGGATGCATGACCCCGGCTTCGTCGCGGTTGAACTGCATGAAGACGTTATTCCAGATTTCGATGAAGCGGTCGCCGTCTTCTTCCGGCGATCCCGGGGGGCCGCCCCAGATGTGCTCGCCATGGTCGTAGAAAATTTCGGTGCACGGGCCGCAAGGGCCGGTATCGCCCATCATCCAGAAGTTGTCGGACGCGTAGCGCGCCCCCTTGTTGTCGCCGATGCGCACAATCTTCTCGGCCGGTACGCCGACTTCCTTGTGCCAGATGTCATAAGCCTCGTCGTCCTCGGCGTAGACTGTGACCATCAGCTTGTCCTTGGGCAGCTTGTAGACCTCGGTCAACAGCTCCCAGGCGTACTTGATCGCATCGCGCTTGAAGTAATCGCCGAAGCTGAAGTTGCCCAGCATCTCGAAAAAGGTGTGGTGCCGCGCGGTATAGCCGACGTTTTCCAGGTCGTTGTGCTTGCCGCCGGCGCGCACGCATTTCTGCGAAGTCGTCGCCCGGCTATAGGGACGCTTGTCGAAACCGAGGAAAACGTCCTTGAACTGGTTCATGCCGGCGTTGGTAAACAACAACGTCGGGTCATCATGCGGTACCAGCGACGAAGAAGCCACGATCTGGTGGCCCTTGGCGGCGAAGAAGTCGAGGAATTTCTGGCGGATTTCGGAGCTTTTCATCAACTGGAGGCCTTGGTGGCTATGAATATACGAAACCTGTGATTTTAAATGAAAGCTGCGTGTAGCAGGGCATACAAAAGTTGCCAAGATAAAAAGACAAAGCCCGCCTTTTCGGCGGGCTTTGTCACCATCAAACCGAGTTAACGGCGCCGCGGGCGATCGACTCGGGCATCATGATTGAAATCGTGCTGACGATCATGCTTCTGGGCGTAGATACGGCGGCTCTCCACCGTTTGCGCCTCGTGCAAGCGCACACGTTCGCGACGGGTTACCACACCGTCGGCCTTGGCACGGCTTTCCATATTCTCTACGTGCTGTTGGCCGCGTTCCATGCGGTTCGCTTCGCGCTCAGTCAGTGCGCCGGAGGCGACACCCTGATCGATGCGTTGCTCCTGATTGGCTTGGCGCTGATCGACGCGCGGCGTATTGTCCTGTGCGAAAACGGCAGCCGGAAAAAGAATGGACACTACGGCGAGGGCTTGCAGATGCGTCTTCATGATTTTCTCCTGTTTGGGGCGAATTGCCTGGCCGCCATTACAAGGCAAATGGCATGAAAAATCAGCCGCCCAAATGCAAGCTTTTGTAAAGACTTGTTTCCGGCGCGAAGAGATCGAGCCGGTCGGTAAACAGCGAAGCAACGCCACGCCCGAGCAGCAACTTGGCTGCAAGCGGATCGTTCACCGTGTAGGCCAGGACGGGAACTTCACGTTCCCGAGCCTGCCCCAAGACTTCGTCGCTCAGGCAATCTGCTCGGCAATGCATTGAATACGCGCCGAGGCGTTCGAAGGTCGCCAACCAGTCGTCAGGTACTTTTTCGTAGAGCAGGCCACGCGGCAAGTCGGGCGCCACTTGGCGGGCAACTTCCAGAGCTTCGAACGAAAACGAGGAAAGCAAGGGACGACTCGGCGCATCGGGCCATAGCGCAGCCGCCTCGCGAGCAACGACTTCGCCGGTCCGCACTTCATGACCGGCGGCCGGCTTGATTTCAACATTGGCCAGCAGGCCATACTGCCGGCACAAGGCGGCCGCATCGGAAAGCCTCGGAACATGTTCGCCCCAGCCTGCATCGAGCGAGAACATTATTGCGTCGACAGTCTCAGCAACCCTGCCATGACCGTTGGTAGTCCGCTCCAGGGATTCGTCGTGAATCAGGACGGGGGTACCGTCCTGCGACAACATGACGTCGAACTCAACGGCGGCGAAGCCCAGGCGAGCCGCCAGCCGGATACCGGCCAGCGTATTCTCCGGCGCCAGCGTTCCGCCGCCGCGGTGAGCAATCCAGCGCGGCAGCGGCATTTGCATCAGAAGGGCTGCACCTTCTTCAACTGAGGATGGGCGCCAAGGATGGCGTTGCCGCGATTTACGGCAACATCCAGCCCCGCCTTGGGCGGCTTCTTGTCAGCCCAGACAGTTTCCAGTTCCTCGTTGGTGAGAATGCGTACTGCATCGATATCGGATACGTGCGGCACCTGCGACGCCCCCTTTCCCCTGAGAGATGCATAGGCCACCTCAAGGGTCCGGTCGCCGTTCTGCAGCAGCTTGCTACGCGCAGCAGCGCGAGCTGCTGGCGTCAGGGGCAGCCCCCCATAAGCACGCACCATCTCGATTTGCATCTCCGGCGTCAGCAAGAAAGAAACAAATTTGGCGATCTGCTTGTACTCCCCTGCCGGACGACCAGCGCCGATCCACAGAGAGGCGCCATCGGCAAGCGACGACTGGCGACCGCCGTAGACGTCGTCATGGTAAGGCAGCGGCGCCACACCGAGTTCGACCCCCTTGGCGTCGCCGAAGTCGACGTGCTCGCGGGAGTCGGTGGTGATCATCGCGCACTCGCCATTGCGGAAGTGCTGACTGGCCTCGTCACGACGACCGAAGAGCTTGAAGTAGTTGGCCTTGACCCAGGTAGTCATCATGGCCACATGCTTGACCTGCGGCAAGCCGTTGAATGTCAGCACACTCTTGTCGGATACGGCCTGCACGCCGGAAATGGCGCTGACGTTGTCGACATGCACCCAGACCGGCCATGACGTGGTGTAGGGACAGGTGTAGCCGGCATCCTGCAACTTGTCGAGCACCCCCTGCATCTCGAACCAGGTTCTCGGCGGTTGCTCTGGATCGAGCTTCGCCCGACGGAAAGCATTCTTGTTGTAGAACAGAACCGGCGTCGAATAGACGAGTGGCAAGGCCACGAAACGCCCTTTTGTATCAACCACGCCTGCCTTCAAATCGGCGGAGAAATCAGCGCCGTTGATTGGTTGGCGGTTCTTGGCCATCACTTCATGCAGCGGCACAAAGGCTTTGGGTTGGGACAGGACTTCACTCATGTCATAGCGAGTCATCAGATTCAGGCCGACTGGTTTCTCGCCCTTCTCCAGGCGCTTCAACTTCAGCGTATTTCCACTTTCCTTGTTGAAGCGGTCGACAACGGCCTGCAACCGCTCTTCGTTGGCTGGCCCAAGGTTATGGGCGAGCTCGAATTCCTCAGATACAACCGGCGCTACTACCTGTGCCGGCTTTGCAGGCTTGGCCGGTTTCGCGGCATAGGCAGAACAAGCAAAGGCAAAGGCAGAAACCGCGAGCAGCGGTCGAATGCGCTGGGACATAAATACTCCAAGTGGTTACCCAAAGCGAGCGATTATACTCCTCGATATTCAGCGAGCAGGGATACACAAATCTTCCGAATATGCGAGAATTGCGATCATGATCCAGCGACTATTCATCGTTCTGGCCCTTCTAATCCTGACCGGCTGCGACCAAGTCAGCCAAAAACTCGGACTGGAAGATCAGGCCCAGAAGGAAGCCCGCCTAGAACCAGAGGCGAAGGCGGTCGGTAGCGGCTGCCGGCATTCTGGGCGTGCTATAGAAGATTGTTACTCCATCTATAGCTGGTTGCCCAAGGCTGGCGTCTATGCCGGCTGGCGAGAGATGGATGCCTATATGCGGGAAAACGAGATTGAAACTATCCCGCCGCAACTGCCGCCCCCGGAACCTCCCAGCATCGGCAAAAAGAAGAAAAAGCCCCTAGTAACTGAAGGTGAAGGCGAAAGCAAGAGCGGCAGCAGCGAAAAAGACTCGGGCGCCGAAGGAAATACGGCGGATAAGACTAGCGAAAAACATTGACGCCCGAGCCTCATCAGTCTCTCGGGGCCTAGGAGGCATATGCAGTTCCCGGCGATCTTTCACGGAATCCGCAACAAGCTGATTGCCATCTTCGTCCTGATCAAGGTTCTCCCCTTGATCCTGCTTGCATGGTTCGCTTGGTACGCGGCAACCCAGTTGGGCAATGAGATTTCGACGGAAGCCGCTGGAATGGCTGAGACCATGCTCGGCACCATCAAGAGCATGGGCAAGACGATGGTCGACGACTCGATCCGCGCTCTCGACCTCCACTCCCGTGAAGCAATCGAGTCTGTCACTACCGACACGGCGAGGGAAATCGCCAATTTCCTCTATGACCGCGACACCGATATCCGGCGTGCGGCCAAATTGGCGCCATCGGAAAACGCCTATCGCGAATTCATTGCTGAGCGTACGCGGGTGCTCTATGCCCACGGCCCATGGCAGCTTGCACAGGATGGAAAATCCTGGGTTCCTGCAGCCCCGGTATCCAGGGAAGCCAAGGTAACGCGCACCGTTCTCTCCGACAATGCACGCGATTTCCACACCCGCGCACCGGAATATCTAGGTGAAAAAGAAATACGCCCGCTGTTCGTCGAAATGACCTTCATCGGCTTGGATGGCCAGGAAAAGATCAAGGTCACTTCAGGCAGCCTCACCGAAAAAAGCCTGAAAAACGTCGTGCACCGCAGCAACACCTTCATCGGCGCCGAAACCTACTTTGCCGAGCTGAAAAAGCTGAAACCCGGCGAAATATATGTTTCCGACGTCATCGGCGCCTACGTCCCGACACACCTGATCGGCCCCTACTTGCCAGAAAGCCTGGAGAAAGCTGGCAAGCCCTTCAAGCCCGAAGAGTCCGCTTACGCCGGCACAGAAAACCCCGTGGGCAAGCGTTTCCGGGGCATCGTGCGCTGGGGGATGCCGGTCGTCAAGAATGGACAGGTTAGTGGCTATGTCACACTCGCCCTTGATCACGACCACATCCGGCAGTTCTCCGACCGGCTCATGCCGACTGAAGAACGTTACACCCCGATCGCCGACCCAATCAGGGGAAACTATGCCTTCATATGGGACTACAAGAGCCGTTCGATCTCTCACCCC
Source organism: Azonexus sp. (assembly GCA_041909105.1). Taxonomy (GTDB): domain Bacteria; phylum Pseudomonadota; class Gammaproteobacteria; order Burkholderiales; family Rhodocyclaceae; genus Azonexus. The sequence goes on along the minus strand of JAYREE010000004.1, from coordinate 76,046 downwards.
CGCGACTACTTCATCGTCGGCTACGACCCAAAGACGGGCCATCCAGCGACCCCGTGGATGGACGAGGAACTCCATGAAGAGTGGAAAAGGAGCGGTAAACCCTCCAACGAATTCCTCGCCGACATTCCAGCCTTTCGCGATCAGAATCTGAAGCGCAAACCCGCCAAAGCACTGATCCAGGCAGGAACGGTGGGGCTAGACTGCCGCTACCTCAATTTCTCGCCACAGTGCGATGGCTGGAACGCGCTGACCGAACACGGCGGGTCCGGGTCCTTCGTCATCTTTTTCTCCGGCCTGTGGAAGCTGACCACAGCCGCTGCCATTCCCTATTACACCGGCCAATACGGCAAGACTACGCAGGGGTTCGGTTTCGTGACCATCGGCGCCAATGTAGACGATTTCCACAAGGCGGCAACGGACACTGCCGTCAAGATCAATACTTTGGTCGGCGTAAAGGACGAGCAACTGAAGGCCGAACGCAGCCAGCTACTGAACAATATCCAGCGCAGCCTGACCGCCACAGCCGCCGGCCTGTGGGGCTCGACGCTGGTCATGATCTTCGTCGTTATCGGTATCGCCATCTGGATGGCGAATCTACTGACGACGCGCATCACCTCGATGATCGATGGCATTCATACATTCCAGGACGGCAACCTAAAGCATCGCCTCGACGCCTCCTCGTCTGATGAAATGGGGGAACTGGCCCGCTCCTTCAACCGAATGGCTGACTCAGTGGAGGAGTCGTTCAACCGACTGGAGGATGCCAAGGAAAAAGCCGAAGAAGCCAATCGGCAGAAGACCGCCTTCCTGGCCACAATGTCGCATGAGTTGCGAACCCCCCTCAACGGTATTCTCGGCTTTGCAGACCTACTACGCCAAGACCTGGAACACCCGGAGCAAAAACAATATGCCTCTGTGATTTATCAGAGCGGAGAACATCTGCTCCAACTTGTGAACGAAATTCTCGACCTAGCCAAGATTGAAGCTGGCGAGATGACCTTCAACATCACGGATGTCAATCTGAACCGCCTTATTGACGAATGCATTGGCCCACACCAACAGTCGGCAAAGAACAAGGGGTTGGTTTTGACGATTGAACCACGTTCATCGCTGCCGGAAACGATTCCCGCCGATTCAGGACGTCTCAAGCAAGTGCTGCACAACCTGCTCAACAATGCTGTGAAATTCACGGACCAAGGAAGCATCACTCTGACGCTATCAGCCAACCAAGATGAGTTAGCAATCGCTGTTCGCGATACCGGCCGGGGAATTCCCACAGACAGCCAAGCCCTGGTTTTCGAAAAGTTTAAGCAACTCGAAAATTTCCTTACCCGGGAGCACGAAGGAACGGGCTTGGGACTCGCTCTCGCCAAGCAACTAATTGAACACATGGGCGGGAACATCGCTTTACAGTCGGAGCTTGAAATCGGCTCCACCTTTACCATTACCTTGCCGCTAAGAGTCAAAAAACACGATGTCAGCTGAAAACCTGGCTATGGTGGTCGATGACAACGCGACCAATCGGCTGCTTGCCTGCACCTTACTCATGAAAATGGGATGGTCCGTCCTAGAAGCAGACTGTGGAGAAGTTGCCATCAGTTTGTCCTATCGACAGAGCTTTCGGCTGATTTTGCTCGACATCAGCATGCCCGGACTATCGGGCAAAGCAACCTGCGAACTTTTGCGTAGCCAACCAAACGGTAGCGCATCATTTATCGTCGCTTACACCGCACATGCCTTTCCTGACGAGCGCGAACAAATACTTGCGGCCGGGTTCGACGATGTGTTGATCAAGCCATTCAGCCGGGAGCAGCTCGAAAAGATACTTCAACGGCTGTAAGCAAAATCAGACAAAGCCGACCGCGAACCGAACAGCGGCGTATAATGCCGTCCCATGTCTGAAATCAATACCTTAGGCGCCGAAGCGGCTGCCACCCCTGCGGCCGAAACCGCCCCTGACATTACCTTCGCCGAACTGGGCCTGGCGCCCGAGATTCTGCGCGCCGTCACCGAGATGGGTTACACCAAGCCGACGCCGATCCAGGCCAAGGCCATCCCGCTCGTCATCGGCGGCAAGGACATCATGGGCGGAGCGCAGACCGGGACGGGCAAGACCGCCGCCTTCACGCTGCCCATCCTGCAACGCATCCTGCCCTTCGCCAGCAGCAGCCCGTCGCCTGCCAAGCACCCGGTGCGCGCCCTGATCCTGGCGCCAACGCGCGAACTGGCGCTGCAGGTGTTCGAATCGGTCAAGGACTACAGCAAGCACACCCCGCTACGCGCCATGTGCGCCTTCGGTGGCGTCGATATCAAGCCGCAGATCGCCGAATTGAAAAAGGGTGTCGAAATTCTCGTCGCCACGCCGGGCCGCTTGCTCGATCACGTCGAAAACAAGAGCGTCAGCTTCAACTCGGTACAGGCACTGGTCCTCGACGAGGCCGACCGCATGCTCGACATGGGTTTCATCCCGGACGTCACGCGCATTCTCAACATGCTGCCGCAGCAGCGCCAAAGCCTGCTGTTCTCGGCCACCTTCTCGGAAGAAATCAAGAAGCTGGCCGACACCATGTTGACCTCGCCGGTGCTGGTCGAAGTCGCACGACGCAATCAGGTTTCGGAAACGATTACCCACCGCGTGCACCCGGTTTCCGAATACGGCAAACGTGGCCTGCTGACCAAGTTGCTGAAATCGGGTGAAATTCGCCAGTGCATCGTGTTCATGCGGACCAAGCAGGGCTGTTCGCGTCTGACCCGCGAACTGCAGCGTGCCGGCATCAAGGCCGATGCTATCCACGGCGACAAGAGCCAGCTCGACCGGATCAAGGCGCTCGACGCCTTCAAGGCTGGCGAGACGCACGCCCTGATCGCCACCGACGTCGCCGCTCGCGGCCTGGACGTGGATGACCTGCCTTACGTCATCAACTATGAACTGCCTCACACACCCGAGGATTACGTGCACCGGATCGGCCGTACCGGCCGCGCCGGCAAGATGGGTAATGCCATTTCACTGGTCAGCGCCCATGAGGTCTGCTATCTGGTCGATATCGAGAAGCTGATCAAGCGCCCGATCGAGCAGGTTGAAGTTGCCGGATTCGAGCCGGAGCCGGAATACGAATACCCTCCGGGCAACAAGAAAAAGCGTACGGCCCCACCACCCAAGGCCCCGCTTGCCCACAAGCCGGAGCGCACCGATCGACGCGGCCAGCGCCGCAATCCGATGATCGCTGCCGATGGCTTCGACTTCAGCAAGCCTTATGAGGAAAAGCTCGAACCCATGGGTGAAGTGCCGGATTCGCCGACAGCACCGGCCAAGCCGGACCCGCACAAACCGAAGCGGGTGGTCGCCGCGCTACTCGGCGGCTTGGGTCGCAAGGGCTGATCAGCTCAAACAAGAACGGCGCCTGTGGGCGCCGTTCTCATGTCAATTCGCTGCGCCCGGAGTGCGCGGCACGAAACCGGCCGGCGGTTTTGGCTTGGTTTCCGGCACTTCGACCAGCTTGATGATGGCGATGGAAACATTATCGCCATTGCCACCAGCACGCTGGCGCGCCTTTTCGATCAGGATTTCGCAGGCCTGGCGCGCCGAGTTGTCGGCCACCAGCGTTGCCAGTTCGACATCGTCGAAATAGGCCCACAGACCGTCAGAGCAGAGCACGAAGGCATCGCCGCCAAGCAACTCGCCGACTTCGGCAAAGTCGAATTTCGGCTCGTCCTGCCCGCCCAGCGAGGTCAACAGAACGTTGCGGTTCGGGTGGGTAGCGGCCTGCTCGAGCGTGATACGCCCAGTGGCCAGCAGATGTTCGACGTAAGAATGATCGACCGTCCGTTGCACCAGCTGCTTGCCGCGGAAATGATAGAGACGACTGTCGCCGCAATGCGCCCAGGTAATCGTCTTCGGCTGCAGCAGCAACATGACTGCCGTACTGTGCGGATCTTTTTCGTTGATGAAGCGCGATGCCTTGATCATCGTATGTGCCTCGCGCATGCTGTTTTCCAGCATGCAGCGCGACACTTCGTCATCCGGCGAAAAATGCTCGAGATTGGTCTTGGCAGTGTGGATCACCTGCTCTGCGGCCAGCGCCCCCCCGGTATGTCCGCCCATGCCGTCAGCCACCACGGCCAGCGCCACGCCACGTCGGCGCGGGTGCGCCAATATGGCGACACGGTCCTGCTGTTCCTTGCGATCCCCTTGGTGCTGCGCCGCACATGCGTCGATTGCTATCGGCATCCCCTCTCCTTTCCAGAGGGAAGACTATCATGAAAGACCCGGGGCGCGTTTAACATAGTCGTGACAATTGGCCGGTCAATACCCCGCCTCGTGGAAGCGCTCTTTCACGATATCGACGAACTCGGGCAAGGTATCGGCACTCAAGCCCAATTCCTCGTAAACGTGGTCACGCACGCCATCCCATTCCGGATTCGGCGCGTGTAGGTCCTGATAATGGATTTCGGAGGCCAATTGCAGGATCGCCACCATGCTGCGCGCCTGGTGGTCGGGCAAGTCCGCCAAGGCATGATGGAAGCGGATGGCGTCGCAGATGAACTCCGGCAAATGCCAATGGCGCGCGACCAGATAGCCGACCACGCAATGATCGGCGTTGAATTTGCGATCCTCCTCGACCAGATCGACCCAACGCCCCGGTTCACCCAGGCCCATTGCCGCACAATAGACTGGGAAACGCTGCATCAGCAAAGGCACCCCGCAATCGTGGAAGATGCCTGCCAGGTAGGCCTGATCCGGGAAGATATTGCACACCGTGACCCGTTCGTCGGCGACCAGCATGGCCAACTGTGCGATGCGCTGCGAGCGCGACCAGAAAGCCTCGTATACCTGCTTGTTCTTCTTCAAATCGCCGGCCTGGGTCATGGCGATGGCCTGGACCAGGTTGAAGGTCTGCTGGACACCAACCGCGTGCAGAATCTGCTCGACCGACTCGATCGGCTGGTGCTGCCGATAAGCCGGGCTGGCCACCACCTTAAAGAGCAGTGCCGTCACACCGGGATCCTGCTCGATCACCCGCCCCAGCCGGCGCACGTCCATCTCCTTGCGCGCCATGTGTTTGCGCAGTTCCTCGAGCACCTGCGGCTGCGGCGGAATCTTCACCCCGCCCTCAAGCAAGCGACGCACGCGCGCGGCATCCTCATCGCCCAAACTACGGGTGATCTCGTAAATCGAATTTCCCTGAATCACGAAAGTATCTCGTCTATCAACTCTATCCAGTGCCTGACCGGTGTTTCGCTACCGGACTGCAAATGGGTCAGGCAACCGATGTTGGCCGTGGCGATCACGGCTGGGAGGCCGGCATGCAGCGCAGTCAGCTTATTATCCCGCAACTTGCCGGCGATTTCCGGCTGCAGCACCGAATACGTGCCGGCCGAGCCGCAGCACAGATGGCTGTCGGCCACCGACGTCAGCTCGTAGCCTGCTGCCGTCAACAATTCCTCAACCACGCCGCGCACCTTCAAACCATGTTGCAGGGTGCAGGGCGAATGGAAGGCCAGCTTGCCGCGCAGCGCGGCGCGTTTTTCAAGCGCCGCAACGAGTGCAGCCTTCTCCGCCAACAGCACCTCCGCCGGATCGCGGCACAGCGCACTGATTTTTGCCGCTTTTTCACTGTACACCGCATCATCGGCCAGGATGTGGCCGTAGTCGCGCACCTGTACGCCGCAGCCGGAGGCGGTGACGACAATCGCCTCGACACCGGCCTCGATGTGCGGCCACCACGCGTCGATATTGCGCCGCATGTCGTCCTTGGCCGGCTCCGGATCGTTCAGATGGAAGCGCACCGCGCCACAACAGCCAGCCTTGTCCGCCTCGAACAATTCAATGCCCAGATGATCCAGCACGCGCGCCGTCGCCGCGTTGATATTCGGTGCCAGCGCCGGCTGTACGCACCCGGCCAGCGCCAGCATGCGCTGGCCATGCTGGCCCTTTCTCGGCCAGGCCTTGGCAGCCGGCTGAACCGGCGGCAACTTGTCGGCCAACACCGACGGCAGCAATGGACGCAAGGCGCGCCCGACGCTGACCGCTGCACCAAACAAGGCGGCATTGGGCAACACAATCTTCAACAATTGACGCGGCAAGGCGTCCTTCAGCGGACGTTGCAGCTTGCGCTCGACCACCTCGCGCCCGATGTCGAGCAGATGGCTGTATTTGACGCCCGATGGGCAGGTCGTTTCGCAGGAACGGCAGGTCAGGCAACGGTCGAGGTGGGTACGCGTCTTTTCGGTAACCTCATTGCCCTCCAGCACCTGCTTGATCAGGTAGATGCGACCGCGTGGCCCATCCAGTTCGTCGCCCAGCAATTGATAGGTCGGACAGGTGGCGGTGCAGAAACCGCAGTGCACGCACTTGCGCAGGATTTCCTCGGCCACCTGCCCGGCGCGGCTTTCCCGGATGAAATCGGCGAGTTTGGTATCCATCAGAACTCCGCGTAGAGGCGACCGGGGTTGAGGATGCCACGCGGGTCGAAGACTTTTTTCAGGCGACGATGCAAGGCCAGCAAGGCCGGCGTTAGTGGCGCGAAGGCATCCTCGCGGCAACACAGCGATTCCGGCGCCCGATAAAGCGTGGCGTGGCCACCCGCCTGAGATGCCTTCGCACGAAGGCCTGTCGGCTCGCCGCCATACCAGCGCAAGCCACCGCCCCACTCGATGGCGCGCAGATCGTCGAGGCCGAGATCGGCCGCAGTCGAAGGCAGAGCGACGCGCCACAACACGTTGCCGGCATAGGCGGCATGCGTTTGCTCGCGGATGGAAATCCAGTGTTTTTCGCTGTGCACCGCGGAAGTACCGCCCAGCTTACGGCAAGCCGCATCGACCGCCGCCTGTGCGCCGGAGAGACGCAACCAAAGCTGACCGTCGTGCCAGAACGAGGCCGAAATCGGCAAGGGTTGGCCACCCCAGGCATTGAGCCGACGGATCGCTTCGGCAGCGTCGCACTCGAAAACCAGCGTTGTCTCGGCCACCGGCTGCGGCAACACCTTTAGGGTCACTTCGGCCAGCACGCCGAGCGTCCCCAGGCTACCGGCCAGCAAGCGCGAAACGTCGTAGCCGGCGACATTTTTCATGACCTGGCCGCCAAAATTCAACACCTGTCCCGTGCCGTCTACCAACTTGGCCCCGAGCACGAAATCGCGCACCGCCCCGGCCTGCTGCCGACGCGGGCCGGACAAGCCGGCCGCGACGCAGCCGCCGACCGTCGCCACTCCACCGAATTGCGGCGGCTCGCAGGCCAGCATCTGCTTTTTCTCGGCAAGCGCTGCTTCGATCTCCACCAGCGGCGTACCGCAACGCGCGGTCAGGTACAGCTCGGTCGGCTCGTAGGCGACGATGCCGCGATGCGCCGAAACATCCAGCACCTCGCCGGCCAGCAGTCCGCCGTAGAAATCCTTGCTGCCGCCGCCGCGCACGCGCAGAGGTGTGTGATTGTCATGGGCCGCCCGGACGGCGGCGACAATGTCGTCAAGCTGCATCAGAAGCGCTCCAGTTCCGGGAATTTGATTTCGCCATGATGCACATGCATGCGCCCGTATTCGGCGCAGCGGTGCAGGCTGGGCACGGCCTTGCCCGGGTTGAGCAGGCCGGTATCATCGAAGGCCGCCTTGATGCGATGGAAAGCGGCCAGCTCGGGCGTGGTGTATTGCACGCACATCTGGTTGATCTTCTCGACGCCCACACCGTGTTCGCCGGTAATCGAACCGCCCAGCGCCACCGACAATTCCAGAATCTCCGCGCCGAAGGCCTCGGCCTTCTCCCAATCGCCCGGTTTCGACATGTCGTACATGATCAGCGGATGCAGGTTGCCGTCGCCGGCATGGAAGACGTTGGCGCAGCGCAGGCCGTATTTCTTTTCCATCTCGGCGATGGCCGACAGCATTTCGGCCAGCCGCTTGCGCGGGATGGTGCCGTCCATGCAGTAGTAATCCGGCGTGATGCGTCCGACCGCCGGGAAGGCCGCCTTGCGCCCCGCCCAGAAACGCAGGCGCTCGGCTTCGGATTGGGAAACGCGGATATCGCGTGCCCCGTCCGCCGTCAGCACCTCGCGCACGCGGGCGATTTCCTCGGCTACCTCCTCCGGCGTACCGTCCGACTCGCAGAGCAGGATGGCCTCGGCCTCCAGGTCGTAGCCGGCCTTGACGAATGGTTCGACGGCAGCGGTCGCCGGCTTGTCCATCATCTCCAGCCCGGCCGGGATGATGCCGGCCGCGATGATCGCCGCCACCGCATCGCCGGCCTTGGCCACGTCGTCAAAAGAGGCCATGACCACCTGCGCCAGTTCCGGCTTGGGCACCAGCTTGACCGTCACTTCGGTGACCACGCCGAGCATGCCTTCCGAGCCGATGAACAAGGCCAGCAGATCGTAGCCCGGCGCATCCGGCCCTTCTCCACCGATCTCGAACACCTCACCCTCGATGCTGATCACGCGCACGCGCAGCACGTTATGCACAGTCAGGCCGTATTTCAGGCAATGCACGCCGCCCGAGTTTTCGGCCACATTGCCGCCCAGCGTGCAGGCGATTTGCGACGAGGGATCGGGCGCGTAATAGAGGCCGTGCGGTGCGGCGGCTTCGGAGACCGCCAGATTGCGCACGCCGGGCTGAACCACCGCCAGCCGCGCCTGCGGATCGACCCGCAATATCTTGTTGAAGCGCGCCAGCGACAGCACGATGCCCTGCGCATGCGGCCGCGCCCCACCCGACAGGCCGGTGCCGGCACCGCGCGCGACGACTGGTACGCCGAGTTGGTGGCAGGTGCGCAGCACGTCGATCACCTGCCCCTCGTTTTCCGGCAGGCAAACCGCCATCGGCATCTCGCGATAGGCGGTCAGGCCATCGCACTCGTAGGGGCGCAAATCCTCGTCGTCGTGCAACAGGCAATGCCGAGGCAGAATGCCCTGCAGGCGACGAATCAGAGTGTCTCGCTCCGTGTGGAAATCTTTGTCTTTTTCTAGCATGGTGGCCTCATTCTAACCCGACCAGGAAGGCACGAAAGTCGTTCACATTGGTTCGCGTCGGGCCTGTGACCAACAGGTCATCGAGCCCCGAAAAGAAACCCCAAGCATCGTTACTTGCCAGGTAGGCCGAGGCATCCAGCCCTTGTTGACGGGCCCGGACCAGGGTATCGGGGCCGATAAAGGCTCCGGCGTTGTCTTCCGAACCGTCGATGCCGTCGGTGTCCGCTGCCAGCGCATGGATGCCAGACGTACCGCCGAGAGCCATGGCGGCGCCGAGCAGCAATTCCGTGTTGCGCCCACCGCGCCCCTGGCCGCGCACGGTTACCGTCGTCTCGCCACCCGACAACAGCACGCATGGTTTTTTGGCCGGAAAGCCATGTGCACCGCAGGATCGGGCCATGCCGGCCAGCACCTTGCCCACTTCGCGCGCCTCCCCCTCCAGCGCATCCCCCAGGATCAGCGGTTCGACACCCTGCCGACGCGCTTCGGCAGCCGCTGCCTCCAGCATCTGGCGTGGGCTGGCAATCAGGCGATAGCTCGAAGCGGCCAGCCGCGGCTCGCCGGGCTTGGGCGTCTCCAGTTCGCCGGAAGCTAAGCGAGCACGCAAGGATTCCGTCACGGCGATGCCATAAAAGTCGAGCAAGCGTAGCGCCTCGGCGCAGGTGGTCGGATCCGGCACGGTCGGACCGGAAGCGATTACCGCCGGGTCGTCGCCCGGCACATCCGAAATCGCCAGCGTCAGCACCGGAGCCGGCCAGGCGGCCGCAGCCAGACGACCGCCCTTGCTGGCCGACAGATGCTTGCGCACGCAGTTGATCTCGCCGATGCTGGCGCCACATTTGAGCAGAGCGGAGGTGAGCGCCCGCTTCTCCGCCAGGCTCACGCCAGCCGCCGGTGCTGCGAGCAAGGCCGAGCCGCCACCGGAGATCAGGGCCAACACGCGATCAGCCGGTGACAGATTGGAAACCATACTCAGAATGCGCGCCGCCACCTGCTCGCCAGCCGCATCCGGTACCGGATGCGCCGCCTCGACAATTTCGATGCGCTCGCATGGCACACCGTGGCCGTAGCGAGTGACGACCAGCCCTTCGAGCGGCCCGGCCCAGTCCTCCTCAACGGCTCGCGCCATGGCCGCCGAGGCCTTGCCGGCGCCGATGACGATCAATCGCCCGCCCGGTCCGGGCGGGGTCAGTTCGGCCAAAGCCGCCGGCACACAGAGTGCCGGATCGGCCGCCGCAATCGCCGCATCGAACAGCCGGCGCAGGATCGTGCGAGCGCTCACTTGCGCATCCAGCCCAGGCTGACCTCGGTCGTTGTCAGTGGCTTGTATTCGCAGCCGACCCAGCCGGCGTAGCCCAGCCGGTCGAGCACCTCGAACAGATAGGGGTAGTGAATCTCGCCGGTACCCGGTTCATGCCGCCCCGGATTGTCGGCAATCTGCACATGGCCGATATTCGCCAGATGGGCTTCGATGGTGCGCGCCAGATCGCCCTGGATGATCTGGGCGTGGTAGAGATCGAGCTGCAATTTCACATTGCTGCGGTGCACGGCCTCCACCAGGCGAAAACCCTTGGCCACGTCGTCGAGCCAGTAACCCGGCATGTCGATGCGGCTGTTGATCGGTTCGATCATGACCGTCGCCCCCACCGTGGCCAGGCGGTCGGCGGCGTATTGCACGTTGGCGATGTAGGTCGCTTCGATTTCGGCTTCGTCATAGCCGGCCGGACGCAGCCCGGCCATGCAATGGACGCGCTCACAGTCGAGCACCATGGCGTAGTTCACCGCCTGCTCGACACTCTCGGCAAATTCGCCCTGGCGGTGCGGCAGACAGGCCAGCCCGCGCTCGCCGGCCGCCCAGTCGCCCGGCGGCAAATTGAACAGCACCTGCTCCAGATCGTTGTCGCGCAGCCATTCGGCGATGTCATGCGCCGGCCAATCATAAGGAAACAGGTACTCGACGCCCTCGAATCCTGCCTGCTCCGCCTTGGCGAAGCGCTCGGGGAAAGGTACGTCGGAGAAAAGAAAACTGAGATTGGCTGCGAACTTTGGCATGGCGACGACAGTCTTTAGGGCGGACGAAAAGTATAATCTGCCGACCTTCAGGAGAGAGCAACGTGAGCGACAAGCAAAACAACACCGAGACCGAACGCAAGGGCAACCGCCTGTCCAAGATCGTCACCCGCACCGGCGATGCCGGCACTACGGGTTTGGGCGATGGCAGCCGGACGACCAAGGACAGCCTGCGCATCGATGCCATCGGCGAAGTCGACGAACTCAATTCCAGCATTGGCCTGCTGCTCTGCGAAGAACTACCGGACCGCGTGCGCGCCGCCCTGCTCGACATCCAGCACGACCTGTTCGACCTCGGCGGTGAGTTGTGCCTGCCCGGCATGGCCGTCATGAAAGACGCGCAAGTCGCCCGCCTGGAGGAACTGGCCGAGGAATTCAACGCCGACTTGCCAATGCTGAAGGAGTTCATCCTGCCCGGCGGCACCCGCCCGGCCGCGATCGCCCATCTGTGCCGCACCGTCTGCCGCCGCGCCGAACGCAGCATGGTCCGCCTGAACAGCGCCGAGCCGCTGTCTGACGCCGCGCGCCGCTACGTCAATCGCCTGTCCGATCTGCTGTTCATCCTTGGCCGCCTGCTCAATCGCGCCGGCGGCCGCGGCGACGTGCTGTGGCAAAAAGGGAAAAATGCGGCGTAATCGACGGCTGACTGCTGGCCTCTTGTCGCCTTTCATCACAGAGCGCGATAATTCCTGCATCAAGGAGAAGCAGGCGTGTATCGCGTAGTCACCCAATATCGTGATCAAGGCAGTTCGCGGCCGGTCAAGGAGTTCGGCCCGTGGCACGACTCGCGCCCGAGTGCCGAGCACTGGGCCGAAGTCCTGCGCGGCATGGGTTACGTCGTCGAAATTCAGTCTCAGAGCAAGGGAGCCATGGCAGAGCAGGACGACAACCACATGCTGGCTGCCGCCCTGGCCAACATGGCCTGAGCGGCGCTCGGCGGATTATTCGGCCGCTTCGGCCACGCGGCGAGCACGCACGGCAGCCGCCAGCTTATCCAGAACCTTCAGGCTGTCGTCCCAACCGATGCAGGCATCGGTGACGCTCTGGCCGTAAGCCAGTTCCTTCTCCGGCGCCAGATCCTGGCGGCCTTCGACCAGGTGCGACTCGACCATGACGCCGACGATGCGCTCCTCGCCACCGGCGATCTGTTCAGCGATGCTATCGCAGACCTCCATCTGCAATTTGTACTGTTTGCGGCTGTTGCCGTGCGAGAAATCGACCATCAGGCGCGCCGCCAGGCCGGCTTGGGCGATTTCCTTGCAGGCGGCGTCGACGCTCGCCGCATCGTAATTCGGCTCCTTGCCTCCACGCAGGATGACGTGGCAATCCTCATTGCCCATGGTCGACACGATGGCGGTATGGCCATTCTTGGTCACCGACAGGAAGTGATGCGGCGAATTGGCGGCACGGATGGCATCCACCGCAATCCGCATGTTGCCGTCAGTACCGTTTTTGAAACCGACCGGGCAGGATAGGCCCGATGCCAGCTCGCGATGCACCTGCGACTCGGTCGTGCGCGCACCGATGGCCCCCCAGGCGATCAGATCGGCCGTGTATTGCGGCGTGATGGTGTCGAGGAACTCGGTGGCGCAAGGCAGATCCAGCTCATTGATCTCGAGCAGGATGCGACGGGCCAAGCGCAAGCCTTCGTTGATGCGGAAGGTATTGTCCAGACGCGGATCGTTGATCAGCCCCTTCCAACCGACGGTCGTACGCGGCTTCTCGAAATAGACGCGCATGACGACGATCAGGTCTTCGGCATACTTTTCCGCCTCCTTGGCCAGCTTCTTGGCGTATTCCATCGCCGCATCGTAGTCGTGGATCGAGCAGGGACCGATCACCACCAGCAGGCGATCATCCGCCCCGTGCAGCACGCGATGAATGGCCTGACGGGCAACATAGGTGGTCTGGGCGGCACGATTCGATACCGGATACTCGCGGAAAACATGGGCGGGCGGAACCAGTTCCTTGATTTCCCGGATGCGAACATCGTCGGTATTCGGTTTCGTTTGCGGCGTCATGACAGACCTATTCAAAATTTGCGGAAAAACCGGCATTCTACCGGATGAACATGGACAACTTCGACACCGACCCTCCGCCCAAGATGACGCCGCCAACCATCAAGGGGCGCGGCACGGTGGAAAACGTGCCGCACCGCTATAGCACGGAGCTGCGCGAGCCGGTCGATGACGGCTGGCAGCCGATGGTGCCAGGCAAACCGCAGACCCATCTGCTGATCGACAGTGCGAAGAGTATCCTCAGCCACAATGACTCGCCCGACCTGCCCTTCGAGCAATCGCTGAATCCCTATCGCGGCTGCGAGCACGGTTGCGTCTATTGTTACGCTCGCCCCACGCACGCCTGGCTGGGCCTGTCCCCTGGGCTAGATTTCGAAACGAAGATCTTTGCCAAGCCGGATGCCGTTCGCCTGCTGCGCGAAGCCCTGAGCAAACCTGGCTATCGTTGCTCGCCGATTGCGCTGGGCACGGCCACCGACGCCTACCAGCCTTTCGAGCGTAGCGAGCGGCTAACCCGCGGCGTGCTCGAACTCTTGCTCGAATTACGCCACCCAGTAACTGTCGTCACAAAATCGGCACTAATCGAGCGCGATACCGATCTTTGGCAGGCACTCGCCGAACAGCGGCTGGCCCATGTCGCGCTCTCGCTGACCACCTTGAACGGCGAACTGGCCCGCCAGCTTGAACCGCGCGCCAGCGCCCCCCATGCCAGACTGCGCGCCATGCGTACTCTGGCGGAAGCGGGCGTTCCGGTTGCGGCCTTCATCTCACCGCTGATTCCCGGACTCAACGATCACGAATTGGAGAAACTACTCTCCGCCGCGCAGGAGCACGGTGCAACCATGGCAGGCTACACGCTATTGCGCCTGCCACACGAAGTCGCCAACCTATTCACCGACTGGCTGGACCGGCATGCCCCGGAAAAGGCCGCGCGCGTCATGTCAGTGATTTACGACCTGCGCGGGCAGCGCATCAACGATACGAATTTCGGTAGCCGAATGAAGGGACTAGGCCACTACGCCGACCTCATCCGCCAGCGCTTTGCACTATCCTGTCGGCGCCTTGGTCTGAGTGAAAGGTGGCCGGCACTCGACATGAGTCGATTCCGTCCTCCGTCGGCACAAACAGCCTCCCCCCAACTCAAGCTGTTCTGACCAGTCTTACTTGGTCAACTTCTCGTACTGGCCGACGACGCTTTCCATTTCCTCAAGTATCCGCTCACTGGTGGTCGCCACCGCCAGTTGCGGCTTCTTGTCGGCCCCACCCTTCTGGGCGACGGCATTCTCAAAGAAGAACCACTGCTGCTTGACCAATTCCAGGCTGTCCGTGATCTGCGGCGTGTTACTCGGCGAAGCAACCAGCTCCTGTAGCGCGTCGTTAAAATCCTTTCGCGCCTTTTCCAATCCCGCTGCACTCTTGTCGTCCTGAATACCCCAGGCAATCGCTTGGTAGAACTTGGCCATACGTTGCGACAGCATGCGTTGGCGGCCCGAAATATTTACCAGATGACCGGCGGTCGTGCCCGACAGCTTTTCCAGCTGAACTGTCCCCTGCTGGGCCAAGGCCAACACCTCTTCCGAGATGGCCAGCACCTTGCGACCGTTGTCAGGTGTGGCTGATGCGCCGATCAACACGTCCTTGTAGGCCAGCCAGGCCTTTTCCAGCTTCAGGTAGGTATCCTTAATTTCTGGCGTCGGCGCGTAGTTCTTCAACTCAACGAGCTGGCGATCGAACAGCGCAACGGAATTGTCGAGAACCTTCTGGCTCCGGTCGGCATCAACCTTCTGCCCGATCTGGAAATAGGCCTTGGCCATCCGCTGCGACAGCATGCGCTCACGCCCAGCCTTGTTGATGGCAGAATTTATATCCTTGATTTGCGCCAATGCATCGGCATTGCACAAAAGCAAAACGAGCGGGAACAAAAAGCCCAGCAGTGACTTCATGAAGCCTCCGGAAATTCATTTGTCAAGGTGACAACATACGGGCTTCCCTGGCCGGGAAACCATGATATGTATCAACAATGTGTCGGGACTGTACGCCCCGCCCCGTTTAGGGCAGTTGCGTCAGATAGTTGGCGATAGCCACAACGTCTTCGTTTTTCAAGCCGGCAGTCGCGATGCTCATCAGCTGGTTGTTGCGCACGCCAGTGTTGTCGCGATAACGGATGATCGAAGTTTGCAGATAGGACGAACGTTGCCCCGCAAGACGCGCAATGGCTTCGTTGCCACGCGCCTGGTCACCATGACAACGGACGCAGAGCTTGGTGAAAAGTTCCTTGCCGCGGGCCACCTGGCCCGGATCAGCCTTGCCCGGCGGCACCGGGACGCTGGCGTAATACACCGCGATCTGAAGTCTTTCCTCGTCTTTGAGGACCTTGATCAGACCTTGCATGAACTGATCCTTGCGCTCCCCTGCGCCGAACTTGCGTATCTGCTCAAGCAGGTACGCGGCATTCTGCCCCGCCAGATTCGGCACATCAGCCATCTTGCTGACACCCTCCTCGCCGTGACAATTGACGCAGAAGAAGGCAGCTTTCTTGCCTGCCTCCACCGCCGCCTTCAGCGCCGCCGGGTCCCCCTGTACAGCCTTCAATCGCTCCTGAAGTTCAGGTTGTGCAATCGCCGAGGAACAAACCAACAGACCCGCCAAAAGGCTTAGTAGACGCATGCCCACCTCCGTCATAATGTCTAGACATTATGCCGTACCCCCAACGATCAGTCCATCAATACGCAGCGTCGGTTGACCAACACCGACCGGCACGCTTTGCCCATCCTTGCCGCAAGTGCCAACGCCGGGGTCGAGCTTGAGGTCGTTGCCGATCATGGAAACTCGCGTCATGGCCTCAGGCCCATTGCCGATCAGCGTCGCCCCCTTGATCGGACGCGTCACCTTGCCGTCCTCGATCAGATAGGCCTCGCTCATCGAGAACACGAATTTGCCGCTGGTAATATCGACCTGGCCACCACCGAAATTGGCCGCGTAGATACCCTTCTTGACCGAGCCGATGATCTCCTGCGGATCGTGCTCGCCGGCCAGCATCATGGTGTTGGTCATGCGCGGCAGCGGCAGGTGGGCGAAAGATTCGCGCCGGCCATTGCCGGTCGGCGCGACGCCCATCAGGCGGGCGTTCAGACTGTCCTGCATGTAGCCCTTGAGGATGCCATCTTCGATCAGCACGGTACGCTGTGTCGGATTGCCTTCGTCGTCAATGGTCAGCGAGCCGCGGCGATCGGCAATGGTGCCGTCGTCGATCACGGTGACGCCCTTGGCGGCGACGCGCTGGCCAACACGGCCGGAGAAGGTCGAGCTACCCTTGCGGTTAAAGTCGCCTTCCAGCCCGTGGCCGACGGCCTCGTGCAGCAGGATGCCGGGCCAGCCCGCACCGAGCACCACGGTCATTTCGCCGGCCGGCGCCGGTTCGGCATGCAGGTTGACCGCTGCCTGATGCACGGCTTCCTTGGCGTAGCGTTGCAACACCTCATCATCGAAATAGCCAAAATCGAAACGGCCGCCGCCACCCGACGCCCCCTGCTCGCGCTTGCCGTTCTCCTCGATGATGACCGAGATGGAGCAACGTACCAGCGGACGCACATCGGCCGCCAGGCGACCGTCGGAACCGGCAACGAGAACCACCTCGTACTCGCCAGCCAGCGAGGCCATGACCTGCACGACGCGCGGGTCGATGGCGCGGGCGAAACCTTCCAGGCGCTCCAGCAGCTTGACCTTGGCCTCGGCCGGCAGCGAGGCCAGCGGATCGTTGGGCAGGTAGAGCGGCGTTGCTGCGGTGGACGGGCGTAAAGTGGGCAAAATGCCGGTCTGCCCGGCGGCGGCGATGGCGCGCACGGCCTGGGCGGCATCGGTCAGCGCCGCGGCGCTGATATCGTCGGAATAGGCAAAGGCCGTCTTTTCGCCGGAAATCGCCCGCACGCCGACGCCCTGGTCGATGTTGAAGCTGCCCGATTTGACGATGCCTTCGTCCAGGCTCCACGCTTCGGAGCGTGAATACTGGAAGTAGAGATCGGCGTAATCGACCTGGTGCGTCAGGATCTGGCCGAAGGTGCGCGACAGGTCCGACTCGCCGAGCGAGAACGGCGTCAGCAGCAGGGATTCGGCTTGCGCCAGGAGATTCGGTGAGGTCATGCGGACTTCCTTATAGTTTGCGATGGGCGAGCGCCGGCAGGCTCTCGCGAATTTCGGCAATGCGCTGGTGGTCGAGATCGGCGATGACGACGCCTGGCCCCTTCATCTTTCGATCCAATACTTCGCCCCAAGGGTCGACGATCATACTGTTACCGTGCGTCTGGCGGCCATTTTCATGCGTCCCGCCCTGTCCGACCGCCAGCAGGTAGCATTGGTTTTCGATGGCGCGGGCGCGTAGCAGGATTTCCCAGTGCGCACGGCCGGTGGTGTCGGTGAAGGCGGCCGGCATCAGAATCAGATCGACCGGCCCGAGCGAACGATAGAGTTCGGGAAAGCGCAGGTCGTAGCAGATCGACAGCGCGATGCGGCCATAAGGCGTATCGACCGCGACCGGCGTGTCGCCCGGCTCGATGAAAGCCGACTCGTTGTACGACTCCGCCCCCTTCTTGAAACCGAACAGATGAATCTTGTCGTAACGCGCGACGCAGTCGCCGCCGTGGTTGAAAACGAGGCAGCTGTTGCGCATCAAATGTGGCTGCGATGCCGACAGCGGAATCGAGCCGGCGACGATCCAGACTTCGTGGCGCGCCGCCGTGGCCGCCAGCCAGTCTTGCACCGGCCCATTGCCGTAGGGCTCGCGGGCGCGCACACGGTCGGCGTCGGCGGCACCGATGATGGGAAAATACTCGGGCAAAACGACCAGTTGCGCCCCTTGATCAACTGCCTCGGCAATCAGACGGCCGGCCGTCTCGAGATTTTCATCCACGCGCGGACCGGACACCATCTGGAGCGCGGCGATACGGCAATTCTCCTTATTCACTATTCCTTATCCCCTTCGGTTGGCGAAGCCGGGGCCGCATTGTCCGCTGGCACCAATTTTTCCTCCTTGCCCGCCTTGTCGATCTGCGGATCGCTCCAGCCTCCCGTCACATGATAGCGGTAGCTGAACAGGCGGTTGAGCGGCTTCTGTAATACCGTATTGGCGACCAGCGCCGCCGCCCCCGCCACCGGGTTGAGCATCACCGCCCCTACGCCGACCGCGGCCAGGCCTCCGAGTTCCGGACGGACGACCACGTTCAGATCCTGCGTTTCGCGCTCGAGGTTGGTCTCGCCCTGAATTTCGATCTGCGCCGCCGGTCCATAAATACGCAGCGGCTCGACCGTACGCATGATGCCGCTGCGGACCACCAGCTTGCCTTCGATCGAGTCAAAAGCCAGGCCGTCACTAAAAATATCGCGAAAATCGAGCGTCAGGCGGCGCGGCAACGATTGCAACGAAATCAACCCGAGCAGTTTTCCAACCCCCGGCTCCAGCTTGTTGAACTGCCCCTTGGCAGCCTCGACACTCATCTGACCGCTCAGTGACGGATAGTCGATCCCGGTCAGCGGACCGAACCACTGCATGTCCCCCTTCAACGTCGCCGAACCTCGACGCACGGCATTGACATAACCCAGGCGATCGAGCAGTTTGCCAATGTCGTGGGCTTTCAATTCGAAATCGAGACGTGTCCGGTGCCGCCCGGTATTGACCCAGGTGCCCTTGCCAGTCAGCGCCCCGTCCGGGTTGCTCAAATTCAGCCGATCCAGTTGCCAGGCGCCCTTGTCGTTGCGCGCTTTCAGTTCAAGCTTGCCGAGCACCTTGTCGCCAACATGCAGGTCATCCACAGTCAGGTTCATGCCCGGCAGCGAGTTGAGCAGCGATGATGAGCCGCCGGAGCCGGCAGATTCACTGGCCGAACGTACATGGAGCCGTTTGAGATTACCCTCGACCCAACCATCACCCGCTCCGCGCCAGAAGATGTCGCCCGCCGCTTCCTTGGTATTCAACGCGATCTGCCAGCCTCCGTCGCGCGGACGCAAGCCCACCTCGACCTGGCTGTAATCGCGATCCAGCAAATGCAATTGCGGCGTACGTAAGGACACCAAGTTCAAGTCCAATCCGCTGCCAGCGGACTCGCCACCATTGCTGCCCTCGGGCAGGAAATTGCGCCAGGCATCGGCATCGATGTGCGGCACGCTGACCCTTACCGCCAGCCCCTTGTCCGGCAGGCGCGGTTCGGCATCGCCGACCGCGAAGACGCCGCGCTCCCAAACATCGCCGCGACGCACCACCAACCCCTGCGCCACCTTGCCCAGGGTAATGCGGTATTGCTCGCGCTGGGCATCCGGCTGCGAACGCTCGATGCGCAGCGGCAACGGCGTCATGGCGTTCTTGTTCAAGGGTTCGGGCAGCGGCGAACTGACGCCCAGCAGATTCGACTCCACCACCACCTCGGCGTTGTGCTTGTGTACGGCGACATCGGCCTTCCACGGAGAACTGCCAGCCAGATGATTGATCAGCGGCCATGCGAAGTGTTTGCTCACCTCAGACATCTGCGCCGTACCGGAAGCCTGAACCGCCACCTTGTCACCAGCGCTGCGGATCACCACCTTGACTGGCCCACCAAAAGTACGCCCGGTCAGATCCGGCGTCTCGACACTCTTTTCGGTAATGGCCAGGCGGCCATTGACCTGCGTAATGGGCGGCAATCCGGCGAGTGGCTGCAGCATATTGTTCTGGAAGTGGTAGGTACCGCGCACCTTGGTATCCGGCGCGTGGCGCAGCGGAATATCGAGTTCGAGATCGAGGCGCCCGTTGCCGCTGGCCTTCATGTCATCGGTAAAGCGGTCAATCGCTTCCGCCACCGGACTCTGGCTGACGAAACGAAGGAATTCGGCCGTGGGCCCCTGAGCCAGGCCACGCACCTGCAGCAATTCCTCATGCGACTCGAAATCGGGGATTTCCACCGTCACCCCGGACAGGTTCGCACCGAAAACCGCGCCCTTGCGCGCCACGATCTTCATGCCGACACCGAAGCTCATGTCGGCCTCTATGCCATCGATGACCGGCCAACCCGCTGCATAATCGATTTTTGTTCCGCTCGCCTTGGCCGTAACGAGGAATTTGCCCGTTGCCGGATTGCGGAACGGGAAATCCTTCAGATTGCCCTTCAGCACGAGCCGTCCTTCCGACGCCTTGCCGGCAACGATGCCGCGCTTCAGCCAATTGCGCGCATCGGCATTGACCACCCGCGGCATGTAGCGCCACACCGCCACGCCGTCTGCCCGATCAATATTGGCAAGCAAGTCGATCTCACCCGGTCCGTCGCCGGTGTAACGATAGTTGCCGCGAGCCGAACCGGCTGCGTCTTTGCCGCTGAAGTCGAGCCTCTCCAATTTGACGTCGGTCGCCCCCTTGTCGTTCTTCCAGCTCACCTTCGCCTTCAGGCGCTCGAAATCGATGTCCGGTTCCGGGAAAACCGCCGGCAACGATAAATGCGATTCATCCGAATCGAGCATCAGATCGCCCGCCTTCTCACTGACGTCGATGTAGCCCGACAAGCCCCCAGCACCGGGAAAATAGCCGTCCGCCTCGATGCCGAGTTCGCTGAATCCGGCCACTAGGCTATAGCGACTCAAAACTTCGCCCTCCTGCGCCCAACTTGCGCGCAAGCCGGAGATGCGGCCGCGTGGCCGATACTTGTCGAGCAGGCTGCGGCTGTTGTCGTCGAGGGGCAGATAAGCAGCCAACTTGGCCAAGGCGCCAAGGTCTACGAAATTTGCCCTGGCATTGCCGTGCACCGCAGCAGTCTTCGGATTTTCACGCCACTCCAACTGAAAATCGCTCGGTGCCACGCGCAAACCGTCGCGCGTCTGCAACTCGACCTGCTTACCGAGTACCGCCCATTCGTTGGCCTTGTAACGGCCTTCGACCCGGCCACGCAGGCTGGCCAGATCGAGCAAGGGCAGCTTGCGCCCGAAGCTGATGCTCAATTCCTCAAGCGCCACATCGGCTGTCACCTTCCCCTCACCACCGTCCAGATCGCCCCAGACACGCACGGCACCGCGCCCTTGCGGAAGATGGACCGGATAGTCGACCCAGGCCCGCCAACCGGCCAGATCGGCATAGTCGAGTTGTACGAAGACCTTACCCGAAAGGCTCTCCAGCGCCTGGCCGATATCGCCGCGCACCTCGCCACGCAGGTCGACACGAGCCGCCAACTCGGCCGGCGGCGCCGCCGACAGCCCGAAGCGATGGCGACTCCCCCAGTTGTCGAGGCCGAACTGCAAATCTTCGAGCACCAGCGGAGCTGCGTTGCGCTGCCGGTCGTCCCAGACGATGGTGGCGTCGCGGATACGGATCTTCTTCTGCTCCAGTACCCATTCGGCAAGGGCCGGGTCGCTCTCGCCTTCGGTTTCCATGCCAGCGATGGAAATCTTGCCGTTGGCGTCGCGCCTTACCTGCAACACCGGCCCGTCGATGGCCAGCAGGCCGAGGGTCGGACGCAAGCGCCACAGCGTATCCCATGACAGCACAGCTTCGACCCGAGTCAGCGCAAAAGCCGGCAGCCCTTGTTTGTCGGCCACACTGACGCCATCGAGCACCAAATCCGGGTTCAGCCCACGCCAGCGCGCCTCGATACGCTCAATTCGAAGTTGCTGGCCGATCGCCTTGCTCGCTGCCGCCTCGATCTCGCCTTTGTAGTCCGCCACCTTGGGCAGCACGGCAAAACGCAGCGCCAGAATGAGCACGACGAAAAGCAGCCAGCCGACGAAAGCCGCCCAGCCAAGCAGGCGCAGGAAACGCCCGATGCCGGGACGCGCCAGTACCGGCCACAGCCAGTGCAACCGGTGATAGAGGGCTGAACGCACCTGCTGTTGCGTATTGTCGGGTGAATAACGGTCAGGGGAGGTCACATTACCAGCCGTCTTTGCCAGGGAGCGTCGTAGATCACTACAATCGAATATTGAATAAAGAACATCATTTTATCCTTTTCGGCGGTTTCGCCGCCCGTACATCATGGACACCACCCTCGATCCCCGCTGGCAGGGCGCTTTGGCCCACAGCCGTTATGTCGCCAATCTGCTGCAGGCCCATCCCGAACTGATTGCCGAACTGGCTGCCACCTGGCAGCAACCGCTGTCGGAGGACCTACTGCGTAGCCCGCTCAAGCGTGAATTCACCGATGACGATGCGGTCAAGGCCGCGCTGCGCCGCCTGCGCCAACGCGCCATGGCGCACATCACGCTACGCGACCTGTGCGGCCTGGCGCCACTGGCCGAGGTAGTCGAATCGATGACAATGCTCGCCGATGTCACCACCAACTTCGCCCTTGAGCACTACCACCGTCAGCTCGCTGCCACTTACGGCGAGCCGCTCGACAAAAGTGGCCGACCAAGCCGGCTGCTGGTCATCGGCATGGGCAAACTGGGCGGGCGCGAACTGAACGTCTCCTCCGACGTCGATTACATCTTCGTCTATCCCGAAGAAGGCGACACCGCCGGGCCGAAATCGATCGAGAACTTCGACTTCTTCAACCGCCTGGGCAAAAAACTCATCCAGGCCTTGGGCGACATTACGGCCGACGGCCAGGTCTTCCGCGTCGACATGCGCCTGCGTCCGCACGGCGACTCCGGCCCACTGGTCTGCTCGCTCGATTCACTGGAAAACTACTTCATCACGCAGGGCCGCGAGTGGGAGCGCTACGCCTGGATCAAGGCCCGCACCATGAATGCCGGCGACAACCTGCAACCTGAGTGGGTCACCGCCATGCAGAAGGTGGCCCGCCCCTTCGTCTTCCGCAAATACCTCGATTTCGGCGCCATCAACGCCATGCGCGACCTGCATGCGCAGATTCGCCGCGAAGTGGCGCGCAAGGACATGGCCGACCACGTCAAACTCGGCCCCGGCGGCATCCGCGAAATCGAATTCATCGCCCAGGTCTTCCAGCTCATCCGCGGCGGCCGCGACCACGCACTGCAAATCCGCCCGACACTGTCGGTGTTGAAGCTGCTGGTCGAGCGCCAACTGATCCCGGCCGAAACCGAACAGGAATTGCGCGAAGCCTACGTCTTCCTGCGCCGCCTCGAACACCGCCTGCAATACGTCGCCGACGCGCAAACCCACATGCTGCCCGAAGGCGAAGCCGAACGCGCGGTGATTGCCACCAGCATGGGCTTCGCCACCTGGGCTGAAATGTTGGCCGTTCTCGACGTGCACCGCAGCAAGGTCAGCCACCACTTCGAGGCCGTCTTCTCCGACCCCGAAGCCGGCGAGCACCCGCTGACCGGCCTGTGGCTCGGACAACTCGATGAAGACAGCGCCATCGAAGCCTTCGGCAACCTTGGCTTCCGCCACCCCAAGGACGCCATCGCCCGCCTGGCCGACCTGCGCGCCTCCGCCCGCTACCTGCAGTTGCCGTCGAGCAACCGCTGCCGGCTCGACGCCGTTGCCCCGCGCCTGATCGAAGCTGCCGGCGCCACGCACGACCCCGACATCACGCTCGCCCGTGGCCTTGAATTCCTCGAAGGCATCGCCCGCCGTGGCGCCTACCTCGCCCTGTTGCAGCAATATCCGATGGCCCTGAAGCGGGTTGCCGACATGATCTGCGCCTCGAGCTGGGCCTCGGCCTATCTGAACCGCCACCCGCTGCTCCTCGACGAACTGCTCGACCCGCGTCTCTACGAGATCGCCACCGACTGGGCCGGCTTCCGGCAAAACCTGCGCCTCAATCTAGAACAGCACGCCGGCGACACCGAGCGCGAAATGGACATCCTGCGCGAAATGCACCACGCCCAGGTGTTCCGCCTGCTCGCCCAGGATCTGGCTGGGCTGCAGACCATAGAGAGCCTTTCCGACCACCTGACCGAACTGGCCGACACCATCGTCCAGGAAACCCTGCCGCTGGTCTGGTCCAAGATCAAGAACCGCCACCGCGACGATCCCAAGTTTGCCGTCATTGGCTACGGCAAGATGGGCGGCAAGGAACTCGGCTATGCCTCCGACCTCGATCTCGTCTATATCTACGAGGACGACGACCAGGATGCCCAGGAAAACTACACCCGCCTCGGCCAGCGCCTCGGCACCTGGCTATCCAGCCAGACCCCGGCCGGCATCCTGTTCGAAACCGACCTGCGCCTGCGCCCGAACGGCGACTCCGGCCTGCTCGCGGTGACCGTCGACGGCTTCCGCGAGTACCAGCTGAACAACGCCTGGACCTGGGAACACCAGGCCCTGACCCGCGCCCGCTTCTGCGCCGGCGACCCGGCCGTCGGCCAGCGCTTCGAGGAAATCCGCACCGAAATCCTGCGCCTGCCGCGCGACCTCGCCAAGCTCAAGGAAGAGGTCGTCGCCATGCGCCAGAAGATGTACGACGCCCACGCCCAGAAGAGCGCCGAGCACTTCGGCCTCAAGCACGACCCGGGCGGCATCATCGACGTCGAATTCATCGTCCAATACCTGATCCTCGGCTACGCCCACCAGCACGCGGAGCTGACCGGCAACCTCGGCAACATCGCCCTGCTGCGCGTCGCCGGCGAACTCGGTCTGATCGACCCGGCCCAGGCCAAAGCCGCCGGCAACGCCTACCGCGAATACCGCCGCCTGCAACACGCCAAACGCCTGTCGGCCAACCCGAAGGCCCCGGTGCCGCGTGAAGAGGTGGAACAGCACATTGCTGCGGTGCACGGGCTTTGGGAGGCGGTTTTCAAGGGTTAAGCCACGCCAAATCAGATACAAATGCCTCACTTTGTTGGGGCGTTTGTATTTCGCGCTACGCCACTCATTTCATTACTCGACACCATTCGGCGCACGACATATGCTAATGAATTGAAAAACGCCCCAGTCTTATCTCCTGCAGTTACGTTGTCTTGACGGAAACTTAACAAATGGCAAAGCTTAAACAGGTAGTTATCGAAGAAATTTTCCATCGCCTAGATGGCAAATTATTTTCAATTCCAGACTTTGACGTTCAGTTTCCCGACGATTCAAATATCTTCGTCGAAATAACATTCAGGCACGACCCAAAATATTTCTTCATAGTCCTTGAGGAATATGAACCGCAAAACGGAATGGCAGCACTGGTAGGCCACCTCGACAAGAAAAAGAAACCCCATACGAAAGAAGCGCCAGGTGATTTCAAAGCACTAGAGTGGCATGTACATGCTGACTTCGACGAAGCATTAGCTCGTATAAGCGTTTGGTGCAAAAACCTTAGCGGCGAAATCCGTGCAAAAACTCCTGCGTTCAAGGAATTGGAAGCATTGCGCGCTCAGTTTGAAGAAAAATTTTCTGCTGAAATTCCAGACCCTGACAACCCGTTCACGACGGATGAACTTGCTTCACTCGCAGAGAAATTTGAGCAGTTAGAAAGCAAATTAAAGTCCCTCGAAGAACAACATCAAATTACGAAGCAAGAGCTAGAAACTGCCTTGGCCGACATCAAATCAATAAAAGATAACGCAGCAAACCTACCTAAAGGCATGTGGGCAAAGCTCACAAAAAATAGAATGGTGACTCTAGTCAGCAGAATTCTCTCCTCCAAAGAAGGGCGCACGTTTATGCTTGAAGCAGCAGAAAAATTGCTACTAGGGAACAATCCAAGACCTTAGCCTGCTGTATTTTTCTCAGCTATGCGCTTCCTGCGGTTCACCAACCGAAATCGGCCAAAACCAAGGCAACAAAAAAGCCGCCCTCGGGCGGCTTTTTCATGGGCGTTTGAACGCCTTATTTCTTCAGTGAATCGCGAATCTCGCGCAGCAGCACGATATCTTCCGGGGCCGGCGGCGGTTCGGCCGGGGCCGGGGCTTCTTCGGTTTTGCGCAGGCGGTTCATCTGCTTGACCATCATGAAGATGATGAAAGCCAGGATGATGAAGTTGACCAGGATGGTCAGGAAGGAGCCGTAGGCGAAGACAGCGACGCCGGCTTTCTTGAGGTCGGCCAGCGTGCTCAGGTTGTTCGGGTTGTCGCCGAGGACAAAGAACAGGTTGGAGAAATCGAGCTTGCCGACGACGCGGCTGACCAGCGGCATGATCAGGTCGCCGACGATGGAGTCGACGATCTTGCCGAAGGCGCCGCCGATGATGACGCCGACCGCCAGATCCATTGCGTTGCCCTTGACGGCAAATTCCTTGAATTCCTGCAGCATGCTCATGTGTTTTCCTCGTTGGGTAGTAATTAGATGGCCGGATTATTCGCGTCGCAGGAATCCAGCGTCAAGTCATTATTCATACTTTAACCAAGCTTCACAAAACTCCTTTTCAGCCGCTCGGCCGCTGCCTGCAGGGTTTCCTCCTGCTTGGCGAAGCAGAAGCGCACCACCTTGTCGTCACGCCCATCGGCGTAGAACACCGACACCGGGATCACCGCGACGCCGACTTCGCGCGTCATCCATTGGGCGAATTCGGTATCCGGCTTGTCGGAGATGGCATCGTAGCGGGCGAGTTGGAAATAGGTGCCGCGACAGGGCAACAGTTCGAAGGGCGTATCGGCCAGCAGGCGGCGGAAGGCATCGCGCTTCTCCTGATAGAAGGCGGCCAGGCCGAGGTGGCGCGAGGCGTCCTGCATGTAGTCGGCCAGCGCCAGTTGCGACGGGGCGTGCACGGTAAAGACGTTGAACTGGTGCACCTTGCGGAATTCAGCCATCAGCGCGGCCGGCCCGACGATATAGCCGATCTTCCAGCCGGTGATGTGGTAGGTCTTGCCGAAGCTGGACAGTACCAGGCTGCGCGCCGCAAGTTCCGGGTGGCCGCACAGGCTGGCGTGCTGCTCGCCGTCGAACAGGATGTGTTCGTAGACCTCGTCGGACAGGATCACGATATCGGTACCGCGCACCAGCTCGGCCAGCTGGTCGAGATCGGCGCGAGTGAGCAGGCTGCCGGTCGGGTTGTGCGGCGAATTGACGATGATCATCCGCGTGTTCGGGCTAATCAGCCGTGCCACCTGCGCCCAGTCCGGCTTGTAGTCGGGAAATTGTAGTTGAGCATAGACCGCCTTGCCGCCAACCGTTTCGATGGCCGGCACATAGGAGTCGTATACCGGCTCGAAGACCAGCACTTCGTCGCCTGGCCGGACGAAGGCGGCGATGGCGGTGAAGATGGCCTGGGTGGCGCCGGCCGTGACGGTGACTTCGGACTCGACATTGAAGCGCGGCCCGTAGAGCGCAGCCACCTTGTCGACGACGGCCTGACGCAACTCGGGCAGGCCGGCCATCGGCGCATACTGGTTGCGCCCGGCCAGCATGTAGCGATGCATGGCGTCGAACAAGGCCGGCTCGGCCTGGAAATCGGGAAAACCCTGCGACAGGTTGACCGCGCCACACTCGGCGGCGAGGCGGGACATGACCGTGAAGATGGTCGTCCCCATGTTCGGGAAGCGGGAATCGATGCGAACGCTGGTTTCCATAGGCTGCTGCGGTGCACTGGCAAAAAAGAGCAAAAATCATGGGGCAAAGCGGCGCGACAAACAAGCCGGGAATACCCCTTGCTGCCGGCAAACGCCCCGGCCAGCCGATCTCCCGGTAAACTCCGGGCCATGAATATCGACGGCATCCCCACTCGCACCCTGCGCGCCCAGCCCGATCAGCGCGCCATCGACATCATCGACCAGACCCGCCTGCCGCACGCGCTGCACTGGGTTCGTGTCGCCACGCTGGAAGAGGCGGCGCACGCCATCCGCGCCATGCTGGTACGCGGCGCGCCGCTAATCGGCGCCACGGCGGCCTACGGTCTGGCCATCGCACTGGATTTCGAGGCTTCCGACACGCGCCTGGCCGAAGCCATCGCCGTGCTCGGCGCCACCCGCCCGACGGCGGTCAATCTGCACTGGGCACTGGCCCGCATGGAAAAGGTGCTGCGGCCGCTGCCGGCCGAGGCACGCTGTGCCGCTGCATGGCGTGAAGCGGAGGCCATTGCCGAGGAAGACGTGGCGCAGAATGCCGCCATCGGCCAGCATGGGCTGGACGCGTGGAAACACCTGATCGTCGCCGACGGCCAGACGCTGAACGTGATGACTCACTGCAACGCCGGCTGGCTGGCCACCGTCGACCACGGCACCGCGCTGTCGCCGATCTATGCCGCACACGATGCCGGCATTCCGGTGCATGTCTGGGTCTCCGAAACCCGGCCGCGCAACCAGGGCCTGCTCACCGCTTGGGAACTGGAACACCACGGCGTGCCACACACCCTGATTGCCGACAACGCCGCCGGGCTGTTGATGCGCAACGGCAAGGTCGATGCGGTGATCGTCGGCGCCGACCGCATTGCCGCCAACGGCGATGTCGCCAACAAGATCGGCACCTATCTGAAGGCGCTGGCCTGCGCTGACAACGGCATTCCCTTCTTCGTCGCCGCGCCGCGCTCGACCATCGACTTCGCCTGCGCCGAGGGCGCCGACATTCCGATCGAGGAACGCGACGGCGACGAATTCCGCCTGGTGCACGGCCTCGACCAACACGCCCAGCCGTCGGCGCTGCGCCAGTTGCCAGCCGGCGAGGATGTCGCCAACCCCGCTTTCGACGTGACGCCGAACTGGCTGGTCAAGGCCATCATCACCGAGCGCGGCGTCTGCGCGGCCAGCCGCGAGGGGCTACTCAGCCTCTACCCGGAGGAAGCCCGTGGCTGATTTGCGCGCCGAGTTGATCAAAACGGCCCGCGCCATGCAGCCGGCCGGGTTGAACAAGGGCACCTCGGGCAACGTCAGCGTGCGCGATGGCAACGGCTTCCTGATCACGCCGACCGGCATGGCCTACGAGGCGCTGATGGCGGAGGACATCCCGCACATGGCGCTCGACGGTTCGCATATCGGCGCCCGCAAGCCGTCATCGGAGTGGCGCTTTCACCGTGACCTCTACGCCAGCCGGCCGGAAGTCGGCGCCGTGCTGCATGCGCATTCGCCTTTCGCCGTCAGCCTGGCCTGCCTGCGCCGCGACATTCCGCCCTTCCATTACATGATCGCCCGCTTCGGTGGCGACACCATTCGTTGCGCCGACTACGCCATTTTTGGCTCGGAAGCCCTGTCCACCGCAGCAATGGCCGCCATGGCCAAGCGCAAGGGCTGCCTGCTGGCCAACCACGGTCTGCTCGTCGCCGGCCGCGACCTGGCCGAAGCCTTGGCACTGGCCGTCGAACTGGAGGAGTTGTGCGAGCAATATTGGCGTGCCTGCCAGCTCGGCGAACCGGTTTTGTTGAACGCGGTCGAAATGGCCGAAGTCCTCGAAAAATTCAAAGGCTACGGGCAGCAATGAGTACGACACACGACCTGACGCGCTGGGCGCACAATCACGAATACGGCACGGGCAATGCCTCGGCCGAGCGCGGCACGCGGCTGGTCATGTGGATCACCGTCGTCACCATGGTGGTCGAGATCGTTGCCGGCTGGTGGTTCAACTCGATGGCGGTGCTGGCCGACGGCTGGCACATGAGTTCGCACGCGCTGGCCATCGGCCTCTCTGCCTTCGCCTACGGTGCGGCACGCAAATACGCGCATGACCCGAGCTTCGCCTTCGGCACCTGGAAAATCGAGGTGCTGGCCGGCTACACCAGCGCCATCTTCCTGCTCGGCGTGGCTGGCGCCATGGCCTTCGGCTCCATCGAACGCCTATGGTCGCCGCAGACCATTCACTACGGCGAAGCGATGCTGGTCGCCGTGCTCGGCCTGCTGGTTAACCTGGGCTGCGCGCTGATCCTCGGCAACGCCCACGATCACGGGCACGACCATGATCACAACCATGAGCACAATCACGACCTCAACCTGAAGGCTGCCTACATCCATGTGCTCACCGACGCGCTGACCTCGGTGCTGGCCATTCTGGCGCTGGCCGGTGGCTGGCTGTGGGGCTGGGATTGGCTGGATCCGGCGATGGGCCTGGTCGGTGCCGTGCTGGTCGGTGTCTGGGCGAAGAACCTGATTGTGCAGACCGGTCGCGTGCTGCTCGACCGCGAGATGGATCACCCGGTCGTCGAGGAAATCCGCGCAGTCATCGCCGCGCTGCCGGCGGCAGGCCAGACGCAGCTGACCGATCTACATGTCTGGCGCGTCGGCAACGGTGCCTATGCCTGCGCCCTGTCGCTGCTGACCCACGATCCGACGTTGACTCCCCTGCAGATTCGCCAGGCGCTCGCCATCCACGATGAAATCGTGCATGTGACGAGCGAAATCCACCTGTGCGACGAATGCTGCTGAGCCCTTAGCTGAGCTCGTGCCGCTCGCGTTCGACCTTGGCGATATAACGCTGGATACGATTCTCGTCGCTGGTTGACAGGTCGTTGAACTGGAACCCGATGCGATACATGCGATGCCCGGTCCGGCTTTCATACTGATGGTAGTTACGAACGGTTGCGCTGAAGAAGAGATCCTTGTTGTCGCCCGGCAAGGAGAAATGACAGTTGGGCATCGTAACCCCCAGGTCGAGCCCCTCCGGCAGTTCCGGCGCGTCAACACCAATACCGCCAACCGAAATATCATGCACCGGTAGCTTGATCAGCTGCCCATTCGGCAGCCGCGCAAAAAGAACCAGCGGATTGACCCGGGGCGTTTCGATGCGAAAATTCTCTCGCCGCTGCAAACGGATGACATACTCCGGCAAAGCAACTGAAAAAGCCTTGCCGCCTTCGAACGTCGTTTCATTCACCATGCCGGTAGAGAAATGAACCGGCACCCCACCAGGATTACCGCCAAAGGTCACCTTGTCGCTCAGGACGATACGACGATTGCTCTCCGCACTGCCGCTGCAATCGAAAACCAGACGGCCCTTCTCCGCTTGCACTTCGAGCAATGTGGTCAGGAACATGTCTTCGCCGTGATTGAAGTGCACCGAAAACGCTTCGCGTGTCTTGGCATAACCTCCCAGCAGGAAAGCCACGGGCTTGGCACCGCTAACGCGGAAGCGCTCGTCGATTTCCGCGTTGGTCATCTGGTCGATCTGAGTCATAGCAATTCAAGCACACGTAACAGCGAGGACGTATCGTCACGTCCCCACCCCTGAGCCATCAGGGCATTCAATTGTTGATCCACCACAGCCGTCAGCGGTAATGGAACACCGCTTTGCCGTGCTGCCGCCAACACCAGGCCAAAATCCTTGTGATGCAGGCGAGCCTCGATCCCGGCGGCAAAATCCCGCTGCACCATGCGCTCCCCCATCACATCGAGTACGCGCGAGCCAGCCGAACCTCCGGAAAGTGCGGATTTTACCTTGGCGCAGTCAACTCCGGCAGCTTTTGCCAAACGCATCGCTTCTGCCGCCGCCTGGATCGCCGCCACCATAATCATCTGGTTACACGCCTTAGCCACCTGCCCGGCCCCGTTCGGACCGATATGAACGATGCGCTTGCCCAGGCAATCGAGCAAGGGGCGCACTTTTTCCAGCACCTCGGCATCGCCGCCGACCATGATGGCCAGCGTCGCATCGATCGCTCCCTGCCCGCCGCCAGACACCGGGGCATCGAGCATGTGGATACCCTTTTTGCCCAGGCACGCAGCAATGTGGCGCGCCGCATCCGGCGCGATGGTCGAACAATCGACCAGCACAGAGCCTGGCGCCATCCCCTCGACCAGGCCGCCCTTACCAAGCGCTACGCCCTCGACATCCGCGCTCGAGGTGACGATGGTAAACACCACCTCGCACTGGCTGCCCAACTCGGCCGGCGTGGCACAAACATTGGCGCCCAAGCCCGCTGCACTGACCGGGCGACGCGCCCAGACGAAAAGTTCGTGTCCGGCTTTGCGCAGATGTTGCGCCATCGGGCGCCCCATGACGCCCAGGCCGATGAAGCCAACCTTCATGCCTGCCCCGACAATTTTTCCAGCAACTTGAGCACGGCGATGGAATCCTCCTCGCCCAAGCCCGAACCGACCATGGCGTTGAACATTTGCGCCGTGGCGGCCGAACCCGGCAGGCAGAGGCCGAGTTCGTGCGCCGTCTGCATCACGATGTTCAAATCTTTCTCGTGCATCCAACTCTTGAATCCGGGCTTGAAGTTACGGTCCAGCATGCGCTGGCCGTGATTTTCCAAAATCTTCGAATAAGCAAAGCCGCCGAGCAGCGCTTCGCGCACCTTGGCGCCGTCTACCCCGTTCTTGCTGGCAAAGGCCAAGGCCTCCGCAACGGCCAACACCCCCATGCCGGTGACGATCTGGTTGGCTGCCTTGGTCACCTGGCCGGCACCGCCCCCCCCCACATGCACGACGTTCTTGCCCATGCACGCGAATGCCGGCAAGGCCTTGGCAAAGGCCTCGGCGGTTCCGCCCGCCATAATCGACAAAGTAGCCGCGATGGCACCGACCTCGCCACCCGAGACCGGCGCATCGATGAAATCGACACCGGCTGCAAGCAGTTCCTCGCCAATCTGCTTGGCCGCCGCCGGGGCAATGGTACTCATGTCCACCGCGATCAGGCCCCGGCTTGCGCCGTGCACGACACCTTTGGCGCCGAGCATCACTTCACGCACATCGGGCGCATCGGCCACCATGGAGATGACCACTTCGACTTGGCGCGCCACCTCGGCCGGACTATCGGCACCTTGTGCGCCGGCTGCCAGCAGCGGCTGCATCGATTCGGCGCGGCGTGCCCAGACCGTCACCGCATGCCCGCCCTTGAGCAGGTTAAGGGCCATCGGACGCCCCATGATGCCGAGACCGAGGAAACCAATTTTCATGAACAACTCCTGATCGGGAATCAAATGATTTTATCAGTGGATAGTCTAGCCGCGGCGATGCAGTCAGGCAGTGGAATAGGCCTTGAAACTATTTGGGAAATACCTCGTCGGCGACAACCGGGCGCTGAAACAGGAAACCTTGCCCTCGGTCGCATTCGAGTATGCGTAGAAAATCGGCCTGTGCCTCATTTTCTATTCCCTCGGCCACCAGCTCCAGGCCAAGCGAACGGCCAAGCGCCACGATGGATGAGACCAACGCCGCCGCATCGGCATCCCTTTCGACGTCGGCGACAAAGGTGCGATCAATCTTCAGGCGGTTGACCGGAAACTGGCGCAAGTAGGAGAGAGAGGAATAACCGGTACCGAAATCGTCGATCGCCAAGCGCACCCCCATCGCCTTCAGCTCGCCAAACACCGCAACCGCCTCTTCGACGCTGTGCATGAGCGTGCTCTCGGTGATTTCAAGCTCGAGACGATGCGCCGGTAGATTGGTTTCTTCGAGCACCGCCCGTACAGTCTGGGCAAAATCCGGCTGACGGAACTGCTGCGGCGAGATATTGACGGCGATTTCTCCGACCTCCTGCCCCTCGTCCAGCCAGATCTTGGCTTGGCGGCAGGCATTGAGTAACACCCAGTGACCCAGCGACAGGATCAACCCACACTCCTCGGCCACCGGAACGAATTCATTCGGCCCAATCAGGCCTCGCAGTGGGTGTTGCCAGCGGATCAAGGCTTCGACTCCGACCATCCTGCCGGTCAGCAAGTTGAATTGCGGCTGATAATGCAGCACCAGTTGGTTACCCGCCAAGGCTTGCCACAATTCGCTTTCCAGGCATAGCCGCTGGTTGACTTCGGCCCCCATGCGATCGGCAAAAAATTGATAGCCATTGCGCCCCGCTGCCTTCGCCGCGTACATTGCCGTATCGGCATTGCGAATCAGCAGTTGGGCATCACTGCCGTCAGCCGGGAAGCAGCTGATACCCAGCGATGGAGTGACATGCAGGCACCGCTCGGCAATCTCGCACGGTTCGGCGATTGCCGCAGATATTCTGCGCGCCAGTTTAAGTACGTCCTCACGACTACGCGCAGGCTCCAAGACGACGGCAAACTCGTCGCCTCCCAGGCGAAACAAAAGTGCCTGCTCCGGCAGAAGGGACTGGATACGCTCTGCCATCACCATCAGCAGGCGGTCGCCGGCTTGATGCCCGAGGGAGTCGTTGATGGTCTTGAAATCGTCGAGATCGATGATCATCAGCGCCAAGCGCTCGGCAGTGCCACCCGCCAGGGCGATGGCCGCATCGAGGTGATCCTCCAGGGCAATCCGGTTGGCAAGACCGGTCAGCGGATCGTGCTGAACGAGAAACTCGATACGCGCCTCTTGTGCCTTCTGACCGGCAATATCGGCGAAAACGGCAACAAAGTGCGAGTTGGCCTCGGAGCAGTCATCGACTGCCCGAATGCGGCAAGCCTTGGGAAAAATCTCCCCGGTCTTGCGCCGCCCCCAAAGCTCGCCAACCCAGGTCCCATTGACGGCGGCTGCTTGCCAGCCGGCGTCGTAAGCGTCGAAGCCATGGGCTGGCGAAGCCAACATGGCCGGAAACTGACCGATGACATCGGTAGCGGCATAGCCGGTAATCCGTTCGAAAGCCGGATTGATAGCAAGGATACGACGCTCGTTGTCGACAACCATCATCGCTTCAGAGGTCTGCTCTATGATGCGACGCTGAAGTTCCAATTGCACCGCATGCTGACGGATGATTCGGTACAAGTGGGTATAACCGGCAAAGACCAGCAAGGGAACGAATAGCCCGACGATCAGCAGCAGGAACAGCCACAGCGGCATGCCTGAGCCACCGGGCATGTCAAACAATTCGATCGCGCTTGCCCCAGCAGCCGAACTGCGTGACCAAATCCCAAATGCCGCCGGCACCCAGAGCATGCCGGCGACGACTAGGGTGAACATGATCGGTTTTCGGCCTTCCCGCGCCGAGTTATGCATTGAGTATCCTGCTGAGCATTGTTGAATGATGGTCGGCAGTGTAACCGACACTAGACAATGTTTCAGCAAACAATCGCCATATACAGCGAAAAAATTCCCTTATATTACATGGGCTTGATTGATACTTTTAACAAAGCATTCAAATCAGCTATTGCTTTTGGATTAGCCGCAACAGGAACCACCGTTGCCGCGCTTGACGCCGAGCTTGGCCAACAGCTTTTCCGGCGGGCAGAAGCCGGTAAACCCGCTTTGCAGCAGGTTGAAGCCGACGAAGGCGGTAAAGGCCAGGAACCACTCCGAGACGAAGATGGGGCTGCCTTGCCAGCCGAGAGCGAGCGACAGCAGGACGAAGAAGCCGGCCATGATGCGGATGATGCGTTCGATGGTCATTGATGTTCCTTTCTGAAAGCGGAGAAGTAGAGCACTGGGATGACGACCAGCGTGAGCAGGGTCGACACCAGGATGCCGAAGATCAGGCTGAGCGCCAGACCGTTGAAGATGGGGTCATCGAGGATGAACAAGGCACCGAGCATGGCGGCCAGCGCGGTCAGCGCGATCGGCTTGGCGCGCACGGCGGCAGACTGGATCACCGCGTCGTGGAAGTTCATGCCGGCGGCCACCTGTTCCTTGACGAAATCGACCAGCAGGATGGAATTGCGCACGATGATGCCGGCCAGCGCGATCATGCCGATCATCGAGGTGGCGGTGAATTGGGAGCCGAACAAGGCATGGCCCGGCATGACGCCGATGATGGTCAGCGGAATCGGAGCCATGATGATTAGCGGCACCAGATAGCTGCCGAAGTGAGCGACGACCAGCAGATAGATCAGGATCAGGCCGACGGCATAGGCCAGGCCCATATCGCGGAAGGTTTCGTAGGTCACCTGCCACTCGCCGTCCCACTTCACGCTATAGCCGGCGTAAGGGTCGGATGGCTGGCGGATGAACCATTCGCCCAACGTACCGCCTTGCTGCAGCGCGATACCGTTGATCTTGCTACGGATGTCGAACATGCCGTACAAAGGCGAGTCGAGCTTGCCGCCCATGTCGCCGACTACATACACCACCGGCAGCAGATCCTTGTGGTAGATGGCCTTTTCGCGCGGCGCTTCGCGCACTTCGACCAGCTCCGACACCGGCACCAGTTGCCCGTCGCGCGAACGCACGCGCAGCTTGAGCAAGGCGTCGAGCGAGGATTGCTTCTCGGCCGGAAGACTGATGCGCACCGGTATCTCGAACTTGGCTTCGGTGTTGCGCGCCGGAGTCACGTCCAGGCCGGACAGGCCGATGCCCACCGCCTCGACGATGTCGCTCTGCGCCACGCCCAGTTGTGCCGCCTTGCTCTGCAGGACGTGCAACACGAATTTGCGCGCATCGGCCTCGATGTAATCGTCCACCGCAACGATGTCCTTGGTCTGCTCGAAGGCGGCGCGCACCTGCTTGCCTACCGCCATCTGACCGGCCATATCCGGACCGTAGATTTCGGCGACGATGGGCGACATGACCGGCGGTCCCGGCGGCACTTCGACCACCTTGGCGACGCCGCCGTTGGCCTTGCCGATGGCTTCGATGCGGTCGCGCACCGAAACGGCGATCTCGTGGCTCTGCTTGGAACGGTGATGCTTGTCGGCCAGATTGACCTGGATGTCGCCCTTTTCCGGCGCGGCGCGCAGGTAATACTGGCGCACCAGGCCGTTGAAGTTGATCGGGCTGGCTGTACCGGCATAGGCCTGGTAATTGACCACCTCCGGTACTTGCGCCAGCTCGGCGCCGATTTCGTGCAGCACGCGCGCCGTATCCTCGACCGGCGTACCGACCGGCATATCGAGTACCACCTGGAATTCGCTCTTGTTGTCGAAGGGCAGCATCTTGAGCACGACGAGCTGGAAATAGGCGAGCGACACCGAGCCGAGGATCAACAGCACCACGGCGATGCCCAGCTTGACGCGGGCGGCGCCGCCGGTCAGCGGGTCGAGGAAGGGCGTCAGCAGCTTGCGGAAGGTGGCGTCGAGTTTGGCGTCCAGCTTGGAGGGCTGATGCTCGCCGTGCGCCCCGCCGTGCGATTTCATCAGGCGCGCCGCCAGCCAGGGCGTGACGACGAAGGCCACGGCCAGCGAAATGGCCATACCCATCGACGAATTGATCGGGATCGGGCTCATGTACGGCCCCATCAAACCGGTCACGAAGGCCATCGGCAACAAGGCAGCGATCACGGTCAGGGTGGCCAGGATGGTCGGGCCGCCGACTTCATCGACTGCCCCCGGGATGATTTCGAGCAGGCCCTTGTCCGGATGCAGCCCCTGCCAGCGGTGGATATTCTCGACCACCACGATGGCGTCATCGACCAGGATACCGATGGAGAAGATCAACGCGAACAGCGACACGCGGTTCAGCGTGAAGCCCCAGGCCCAGGAAGCGAACAGCGTGGCGGCCAGGGTCAGCGTGACGGCGACGCCGACGATCAGCGCCTCGCGACGACCGAGCGCAAAGAAGACCAGCGCGACGACAAAGGCGGTGGCGAAGATCAGCTTGCCGATCAACTTCTGTGCTTTTTCGGTCGCCGTTTCGCCGTAGTTGCGCGTCACGGTAACTTCGATGCCTTCCGGGATCACGGTGTTTTTCAGGCTTTCGATGCGGTGCACCGCAGCTTCGGCAATATCGGCCGCATTGACGCCGGGCTGCTTGGAGAGCTGCAGCGTCACCGCCGGAAATTCACCCTCCTTGCCGCCCATCCAGGCGTAACGCTTGGGCTGGTCCGGGCCATCCTCGACCTTGGCGACATCGGCCAGGAAAACCGGCTTCCTGTCACGCACGGCGACGACCAGGCGCTTCACATCGCCGGCCGATTCGAGGTAAGTCCCGGTCTGCACCAGGATTTCACGATTGCCGGCGGTCAGGCTGCCGGACGATTGCAGCGAATTCGACACCTTCAGCGCGTTGGCGATTTCCTGTGGCGTCACGCCGTAGGCATTCATGCGCTCGGGATCGATCAACACGCGGATGGCGTGATCCGGACCGCCCAGCGTGAATACGTCGCGCGTGCCCTTGATCCGCTTCAGTTCAATCTCGACGGCGCGCGCCACCTGCTGCATGTCGTAGGCCGAACGTTCCGGGTCCTTGGTCCAGAAGGTCAGCGAAACGATGGGCACATCGTCGATGCCGCGCGGCTTGATCACCGGCTCCATCACGCCGAGGTTGGGCGGCAGCCAGTCGCGGTGCGACATCACCGTATCGTGCAGGCGCAGCACGGCGTCGTTGTATTTGACGCCAACGTCGAACTGCACGGTGATCACTGCCATGCCGGGGCGCGACATGGAATAGACGTGCTCGACGCCATGCATGCGCGACAATACCTGCTCGCCCGGCCGTGCCACGAGGTTTTCCACGTCCTTGGCCGAAGCACCCGGGAAGGCAACCAGCACGTCGGCCATGGTCACGTCGATCTGCGGCTCCTCCTCGCGCGGCGTCACCAGCGTAGCGAAGACGCCCAGCAAAAAAGCGACCAGCGCCAACAGCGGCGTCATCCGCGAATTCTGGAAGGCCGCGGCGATGCGGCCGGAGATGCCCAGCTTTCCGTCCTGGCGGCTCATGGCTTACTTGCCCGCCTTGAGTTGAATGCCGGCCTTGACCGGATCGGTCACCACCTTGTCGCCGCTGGCCAAACCGGCCAGCACTTCGATCTCGCCCTCGCCCACTTCGTCGCCCAGGCGCAACTGGCGCAGACTCAAGCGGCTGTCGACGGTTTGCACATAGACGGAGGCCACCTCGCCACGGCGCAGCACAGCGGCGGTCGGCACGGTCAACTTTTCGGCTTGACCGACGACGAAATGCACCCGGGCGTACATACCCGGCGTCGCCTCGGGCAAGTCGGGCAGGCCGACGCGTACTTGCGACACATGGGTCGACACGTCGGCCGTCGGCAGCAGGTTGACCGAGGTGGCCTTCACCCACTTGCGCAACTCCGGGAACTCGACGCTGGCTGCCTTGACGCCGCGCATCTGCGGCAGGCGATATTGCGGCACGCTGGCGGTGACGCGCAGACCGCCCGGCTGGTAGATGGTGAACAGCGGCTTGCCCGGCGT
Organism: Azonexus sp.; assembly: GCA_041909105.1. Taxonomy (GTDB): domain Bacteria; phylum Pseudomonadota; class Gammaproteobacteria; order Burkholderiales; family Rhodocyclaceae; genus Azonexus. The sequence continues at coordinate 37,308 of JAYREE010000004.1, read as the reverse complement.
CGCCATGTCGCCGACTTCGGCCAGACGCCGAGCGACGATGCCGTCGATCGGGGCAACGATGGTGGCGTGGCTCTGGCTCGCGCCGGCAGCGGCGCGGTTGGCGGCAGCCGCATCGAAATCAGCCTTGGCCTTATCGACGGCCGCCTGGCTGACGAATTTCTGTTCCTTCAGGCTCTTGTTGCGCTCATAGTTGAGCTTGGCATTCGAGTAGACCGCATCGGCCGCCCGTGCCGCCTCTTCCGCCTCGCGAGCGTCGATGCGCATCAGCACCTCGCCCTTCTTCACCGATTGCCCGGCATCGACCCGCGCTTCCAGCACGCGGCCAGCCACCTGCGCGCCGACCGTCGCCTGCTGCACAGCCTCGACCAGGGCCTCGGCCGGGAAAGTGAGATCGACCGCATGCGGCTTGACCACGACCACCGGCAACGGCTCGGCGGCCACTGCTGCGGTGCACACCCCAAACAGGGCAAAAATCAGGGAGCGAAGAGTATGTGCTTTCATGAATATAAGCATACGCTAATTTATTAGGACCACGCAAGCCAATTGGCAATGAGACATTGATTTTATTGCGTTTTAGTTTGCTCGCCCACTGACCCGAATTCCAATATTGCCCCCTGGCATGGCTCAGCCCTAAACAACTGCCCCTCCAGCGCCATCGACACAATAGCCCCCGTCGTCAGCACTCAACTTCACGCCGCCGTTTCGATCAGCAGCGTTTCCAATTCCAGACGGCCGACCGGGCTGGCCATGGCGATGAGCGTATAACCCGGTTTCAGCAGGTATTCCTTATCCGGGTTGAACTGCCAGCTTCCATTTCGCTCGCGCACGGCTAGCAGCACATAGTTGGCACTGCGCAGCTCCAGATTCCCGATGGGCTTGGGGATAAAAGCTGCCGGCACCGGCACTTCCTCGACGCGAAGATTCTTTTCCGACTTCAGCATCTCGTCGAGGAAGGAAACGACGTGCGGCCGAATCATCGCCGACGCGATACGCATGCCGCCGGTAAAATCCGGCGACACGATGGCATCAGCCCCCGCCTTCTTCATCTTTTCGATATTGCGCTGCTCGGTACAGCGGGCCACCACACGCAGATCCGGCTTCATTTGCTTGGCGGTCAAGACGATCATCAGGTTGCGAGAGTCGTCGCCGGTCACGGCAAACAGGCCCTTGGCATCCTCGATATCCGCCAGCAGCAATACATCGTCGTCGCTGGCATCGCCGTGCAGATAAAGGAAACCCGGGCTCTTTTCCTTGTACTCCTCAAGCCGGTGCAGGTCTTCATCGACCCCGACGTAATGGCGATTGGTCGCCTCCAATTCATGGGCGATATTGCGTCCGACGCGACCGAAGCCGCACAGGATGTAATGCCCCTTTAGCTTTTTGATTGCCTTTTCCATGCGTTTTCTCCGCAGGGTTCCATTGAGGTCCGTTTCGAGCAGGGCGACGGTGACTACCGAAAACAGCATCGACAGATTCGCCGCGCCAAGGATACCGATGATGACCGTCAACATACGAGCGGCCTGATTGCTCGACATGTCGATGATCTCACCGTAACCGATGGTAGTCACGGTGATGAAGGTCATGTAGAAGCAATCGAACCAAGAGTACTTGTGCTCGGTCAGCACCATATAGCCAATGGTGCCGAAGACATGTACAGCGAGCAGCATGCCCAGAGCAACATAAAGCAGCCGGAAGATGTAGCCGATCTGGCTGGAGTTGATACCTGTCGCCAAGTTCGCCCCCGCTTATTCGCTGACCGGCACCGACTGTGTCATGAAGATCACTGCTTTGCCCCCATCCATGTTGGCGTGCAAGGAGTCGATCAAGGGGGGATTGATCGCCTGCTCAGCATCCCACTTGATAATGAAGTTGGCGCCCGAACCGCCAGAGGCATCGTTCAGTTCGACGAATAACTCAAGCGTGCCGAGCGGCGGAATCAGCACCGGCGTGGGCACCCGCTCGCCAAGCAACTTGCCATGAGTATCGAAATAACGTGCCGACAAGACGCGCAACGGGCGCTTGGCATCAGTGTTGCGGATACTGACCAGGGCCGACAGCAACACGTACGAAGCCTTGCCCGCCTTGCCCAAGTTGCCATATAACATGTGGGAATAGATCGGCAGATAGAGCGTCTGCCCCTTGACCGGAGGCCGCACTTCCTGCGCTGCGACAATCGACGTAACGAACGACAGCGACACGGCGGCCACGGCCAGCCGCAGGCGATGCAAAATCCCCATGATCCCTCTCCCTGCCGGCCATCGATGGCCGGCGACGACTCATGACGGGATTCTGCCACAGCCGCGACCGCCGCGCAGCCGGGCATCGCGCCGCGACGCCGCTTAGTCGCCGGCTTGCCCCTCGCTCCAAGCTAGGGCGGCGACGCTCCAGGTCCGCTGATAGGCATGACGTAGCGCCACCCGCAACCCCTCGGCCACTGCAGGCGAACAGGCCGTGCTGCCAGCCAGCGCTTCCTCCAAGGCTTCGGCCGCCGCGGCGAGGCGCACAGCCCCGATGTTGGCCGCTGCGCTGCGCAGGGAATGGACTTTCTTACGCTCGTCGATCAGATTCGCCCGGCTGACCTCCCACTCCTGAAGCCAGTCGGCATAGTGCTCAACGAACAGGCAGAAGGACTGCCACCACAAATTTTCGTCGTCGAGCATACGTGCAACGGCTGCGGCAACGTTAAAGCCTTCCAGAACACGTGGTATCGCCATAACATAAATTCACCAAAATCGACATAACCATTGTCTCGCATACAGCAATGCAGAAGTTTACGAAAAAGGTAAATCACCCCTCTACAATATTCGTGTATTACAATCGTCGCATTTAATCAGCGTCGGCTTATTTCATGCGCCAAACTGCGCTAATCGTCGAAGATGATCCGGGAACCCGTCTCACCTTGAGTTCCACATTGGCGACAGCGGGTATCGACTGCCTGTTTGCCTCGGACGGTGCCAGCATGTGGCGCCAACTCGACAACGATCCCGACGTGATCATCCTCGACCTCGGGCTACCGGATGCAGACGGTCTGGAATTGTTGCGCCAATTGCGCCAGCAATCCGAGGTGCCGGTCATCATCCACTCCACCCGCTCCGACGAGATCGAGCGGATTATCGGCATCGAAATCGGCGCCGACGACTATCTGCCCAAACCCTGCAACATGCGCGAGTTGCTGGCCCGCACACGCAGCCTGCTGCGGCGCAGCCAGATTCGCAAAAGCGCACAATTGCGCAGCGATCGTCGCCTGCACTTCGGCGACTGGATTCTCGACACAGCCTCGCGCGAACTGCTTCGCTTCGGCAGCAACGAAACGACGACCCTTGGGGTCTCCGGATTTGCGCTACTTGGCGCCTTTCTCGACAAACCCTTCGAGCCGCTGTCGCGCGAACACCTGTCGCGCGTGCTGAAACGCGAATACGTCCCCTACGACCGCATCATCGATGTCCACGTCAGCCAATTGCGGCGCATCCTCGGCCGCCAGGCCGACGGTAACCATTACATCAAGACCCTTCGCTCGCAGGGCTATGTCTTCGTAGCACCGGTCGAAGCCACAGCCTGAGTGCTGCGGTGCACTTGCCGTTTTAGGCAAAAATCGACGCCTTGTTGTCAGGCACCATTCGCCACGGGTATGCGCAGATGTACCAGCAAACCACCGCCTTGGCGATTTTTTGCCTCAATCGTCCCGCCCAACGACTCGACAACCCGGCGCGCTATCGCTAATCCCAAGCCGTAACCGTCGCTCGTCGCTTTTCCCTGGCCACGATAGAAGGGCTGGAAGATACTATCCATGGCCGCCGGTGGCACACCACAGCCTTCGTCGCCGATGGTCACATGAAAGGCGGCATCCGCCTCCAGCCCGGCAGCCAAGGTCACCCGCGTGCCGCTCGGTGCGTGGCGCAAAGCATTGCGCACGACATTCTCGATGGCGCGATGCAGCAATTCGGGATTGGCCGGCAAAACAACCATCTCGGCGGGCTGATAGTCGACCGCCACTTGCCGACTTTCACCTTCGAAAATCGCGTCCTCGGCAATTGCTTCGAGCAACTCGGCCATATCGACCGCTTCGATCCGGCCGGCCACACCGGCCTCCAAGCGAGCCAGCGTCAGCAGTTCGCCGACCAGCCCGTTCATCCGCTCGCCTTCACGTTCAATCCGTTGCAGGCAATCCTCCAGCCGCTCCGGCTGCTGGCGCGCCAAACCGATCGCCGCTTGCAGACGGGCCAAAGGTGAGCGCATCTCGTGCGAGACATCGTGCAACAAGCGTTTTTGCCCGGCGACCGACGCCTGCAGGCGTTCGGTCATACCGTCGAAATCGCGCCCGAGATCGGCCAACTCGTCGCGGCGACCGCCCATCGCTTCGGCCACCCTGACGGCCAAATCGCCTTCGGCAACGGCGCGCAAACCGCTGCGTAGCTGCCGTATCGGCTTGGCGAAATACCAGGCCAAACCGGCTGCGCATATCAGACTGACGACAAACCCGGTGAGCAACGGAATAATCGGAATTCCCCGACCGGGTTCCGGTCCGGGTGGACGAGGCGGCCCAAACGCCTCCTGCCCCGCCTGCCCGGGCGGCGTAAAGCCTGCGTTGCCAGGAAAGGGGGGAGGAGGCCGCTCTCCACGATGTCCCAACGCCGGCTCTGGACCGGCATCGATGACAAGGTGGGGTAGCTTTCCCTCGCGCTCCATCCAGAACAACGTTCCAGTCGCCAACACACCGGCCAATTGCCCCAGCCAGATGAACAGCAGGAATTTCCAGAACAGGCGCCCCACGGCCTATTCCCGTATCAACTGATAGCCTTGGCGATAGACCGTCTGGATGCAAGAGCGACCGTCAGCCAACGAGCCCAACTTGTGACGGATGCTCGATAGATGCACATCGACGCTGCGATCGAATCGCGTTAACGGACGCCCCAAAGCCTGTTCGGAAAGCTCGCTCTTGCTGACCGGCCGTCCGGCGTTACGCGCCAGCACTTCGACCAGATTGAACTCGGTGCTGGTCAGCTCCACGGCTCGCCCGGCCCACTCCACCCGACGTTGCTCGGGATAAACTGCCAATACCCCGATCACCATCGGCCCGAAGGTTTCATTGCCGTTTTTCGTGCGGCGCAGAATGGCTCTTAGGCGGGCGGCAAGTTCACGGGGCAGGCAAGGCTTGGGGACATAGTCGTCGGCGCCGAGTTCAAGGCCAAGAATACGGTCCATATCGTCCCCCTTGGCGGTCAGCATCAAAACCGGCACATCGCTCGCCGCCCGAATCCGGCGCAAGACCTCGATGCCACTTAAGCCAGGCATCATCACATCGAGCACAACCAGCGCATAGCTTCCGCCCAAGGCCTCGGCCACACCGCTTTCGCCATTGTGCACGGCGGTCACCGAAAAACCGTCCTGGTTCAGATAATCCCGCAACATGCAGGAAAGTTCGACATCGTCGTCGACGATCAAGATCTGGCTCATCGCTGGAAGAAAATTGGCTGTTCGACAGCGATGTTACCGAAGCCCCTTACTGCAAACCAGACAAAAAACGGCTTCTTTACAGAGTTTTACGGCAATTTATTCCAGCCGCCCCCAGAAGATCCCGTAACTGCGCCGCTCCAGCAAGATCGGCAAAATCTGCCGCCGGATGCCACCCCCCCAAAAAACGGGAAAAAAGTCGACCGAACATCCCCAATTTTGAAAAAAGTCGGCCGTCCTTAACGATTTTTTACTCGGCTTTACCCAAAACGCCGGCAATTTTTAGCCATTCAGGCCGATAAGTTGCTCAAGCAGGACAACTCCGGAGATGACTCCGGCGTCCTATTTCCTATCTTTTTCACGAGGGGATCCATCATGGTCAGTAGTATCAACTCGGCGTCATCGTTCAGCCAGCTATTCTCAAAACTCGACACCAAGAACCAGGGTTACCTGGAAAAAAGCGACCTAGTGTCGGCTTTCAGCCAGATCGATTCGAGCAGCGACAACACGTCGGTCGATCAGTTGTTCACCGCACTCGACAGCGACGGCGACGGCAAGGTCAGTGAAAGCGAGTTTTCCAGTACGCTTTCTCAACTTCAAGCGGAATTGGACAGCCAATTCAACGCCATGCGTATGGACGGGTTCCAGGGAGCCCAAGGAGCCGGCATGGGCGGCATGCCCCCGCCGCCCCCGCCGCCGGATGACGAAGGTTTCACCAAGGACGAATTGCAAAGCCAGCTCGATGAGATCGGCACCAGCGACTCCGAGCGCTCCAGCTTCATCTCCAACGTCGTGAACAATTTCGACGATGCCGATGCCAACGGCGACGGCAAGGTGAGCTTCGCCGAAGCCCAGGCCTACAACAGCGGTTCCAGTTCAACTGAGGCAACCTCCGCCACCGCTGGCAAGCAGGCCCTCATGCCGCCGCCCCCGCCAGACGAGGACAATGGCTTTACCCTGTCCGAACTGCAAAGCCAGCTTGAGGAAGTCGGCAGCAGCGATAGCCAGCGCGCCGCCTTCATCTCCAACATTGTCAGCAATTTCGAAGCCGCCGATACAGATGGCGACGGCAAGGTCACCTTCGCCGAGGCCCAGGCCTACAAGGAGCAATCGAGCGGCAGCGCGGACGGTACAGCCACCACTTCGGCCAGCGCCACAACCAATTCCGATACCAACCTGATGAAACAGGTCATGCAATTAATGCATGCCTACGGCAGTTTCAATGACAACGACAGCAACTCCTCGTTGAGCAGCCTGCTCTCTGTGTCCGCCTGAATTCCGCCTTCGTTCGCTACCAGGCCGGCCCTGCCGGCCTTTTTCTTGGCAGGAATTGCATTGCATCTGTCCGCTGGAATCATGGCCTCCGCCCATATGAAGTCTTAGCATAGCCGACACAAAACTCAATCTCTTGGAGAAGACATGCAGGCCTTTCAGGACTATTACCCGGAAAACGTCGCCCACTGCTATGGCTGCGGCCGCCTTAACGAGCAAGGGCATCAAATCAAGACCTATTGGGAGGGCGACGAAACGGTCACCCGCTTTACCCCGCGCCCCGAACACACCGCCATCCCCGGTTTCGTTTATGGCGGACTCCTTGCCTCGTTGATCGACTGCCACGGCACCGGCACCGCTGCTGCCGCCATGTATCGCGCCGAGAATCGCCCGCTGGATAGCCTGCCGCCGTTCCGCTTCGTCACCGGCTCACTGCATGTCGATTACCTGAAGCCGACCCCGCTCGGCCCAACGCTGGAAATACGCGGCCGCATCAAGGAAATCAAGGGGCGCAAAGTCATCGTCGAAGCCACTGTCTACGCCGAGGGAATCGCCACTGCCCGCGGCGAAATCGTCGCCGTCCAAATGCCCGAGAGCTTTACCGCCTGAGGATGCGCGGCAGTGCGGCGTGGCCACTGCTGCGGTGCACTGCCCAAAACAGGCAAAAAGCCGAATCCGCCAGCCAACGTCGCCCGATCTTACGGCGCATCCGGCCAGCGGACCTGGATGGTCCTTAGCCCGTCCTTGGCACCAATGCGCACGCGCTGCATACGTGTCAAATCGCCATAAGTAGCACGCAATTCATAGCGCCCGGGAGGCACTTTTGCCAGGAAGACCGGCCCCTCGGACATTGCTTCCAGCAAAGTCTTGCCAACGGCATCGGCGATCACAACCTTGACGTCACTAAGGTACTCGCCATTCTGTAAGGCAAAGACCATTTTGACGTTGAAATCCATTTCAAGCGCCCCAAGCCTCTCCAGCGAACCCTCACCGACACCGCCAGAGACGTAGGAAATATCGCCGCTCTGTTTGACCCCTTCGCCATTCGCGGCAAGGGCATAAGAGCCAGTCATGAGGACGCAAGCCAATAGTGGAGCAATACAGCGAAGCAAATACCGCAACATGGCAACCTCCTTTTTGCTCGTACTTGAGCATCGTGACCAAGAATCCATTTTCACAATAGCAGGTCAAACAACTACCCGCTCCGACAAATTTTGCCTATCAGGTAAATGGTCACTCTTGGCCGCCCCGGGGGCATCCTTCTTCAGTTGGGTGAAAAATGCCAAGTGGCAGAACAGCTGTTCGGCAGCACTTCGGGCAACGCCATTGATCCCGACGGCCGACGATAGCCGGGCATCAGCTTGGAAGAATGCATCTGCCCAGCAGTCCAACTCCCCCAGTCAATGCGCGCTCCGGATACTGGCCAACACATCCGGAGGGCGCAATCCCGCCAGGAGATTAAGACTCAGTTGCCAGAGAGGCCCTGCAGCTTACGATACAGCGTACGCTGACTGACCCCCAAACGCTTTGCCAAGTCAGGCAAATCGCGTCCATGCTTTTCTTTGACCCAGGCGATGTAACGCTTTTCCAAGTTTTCGAGCGACACCACCTCCGAAACAGCGAATTCTCCCTCCCGATTCGGCATCGCCAGTGGAATTTCGTCGGCCATCTCCTGCAGATGGGCAACATCGATCTGGTCGCCATCGGCGAGCAGCGAAGCCCGCTCGATCAAATTGCGCAATTCGCGGATATTGCCGCTGTAACGTCGCCCCGACAGCCAGTCGAGGGCCGTCGGCGTAAAGCGACGCCCCGGCTTGCGGTCGACCCGTTCGAGCAGCGACTGGGCAAGTAGCGGGATGTCTCCGGCGCGCTCATGCAGCGCCGGCGTGTGGATCGGAAAGGTATTGATGCGGAAAAAGAGATCGCGACGGAAGGTCTCGGCTTGCACCATGGCTCGCAGATCGCGATGGGTCGCGGTCACTAGGCGGAAATCTGCCGGCAGCCAGTCGAGCCCGCCGACCCGGCGATAGGTACCGGTTTCCAGCAGGCGCAGGAGCTTGACCTGCAAGGCCATCGGCAATTCGCCGATTTCGTCGAGGAAAAGGGTACCACCCGCCGCCGCTTCGACCAGCCCCTGTTTGCGATGCGTGGCCCCGGTAAAGGCGCCTTTCTCGTAGCCGAATAACTCACTCTCGAACAAGGTTTCCGTCATGCCTGCGCAATCCACCGCAACGAACGGACCTTCTTCACGCGCACTCGCTTCGTGAATGGCGCGAGCGACCAGTTCCTTGCCGGTACCGGTTTCGCCGAGCAAAACGACCGCCGCATTCGAGTTGGCGACACGCAGGATCTTTTCCAGCATGCCCATGAAGGCCGGCGAGCGCCCGACCAAACCCTGAGCAGCCGCCCGGCCGCTGGCTTGGCGCACGACGCGCATGGTTTCCACGAAGCAGACGATGTCACCGCTCTCGTCGCGGATCGGCGTCGTTTCGACCGAGACATGTTCCTCGCCGCGCGGCGTATGGTGCAGGTGCAGCACTCGCTGCGGCACCCCGGACTCCTGGCTTTGCTTCAAGGGACAGGATTCGCCCGCCTGGTCGCACGGAACCTCGAAACGGTGCGAGACCTCGTAACACGTCCGTCCGACAAGATCTTCCTTGCCTCCGAAATCGCGGATATAGGCAGCATTAGCCCCGATGATCCGGTAGTCGGCATCCATCACGATGCGCGGCTCGGGCAAGCCATCGAGGAAAGAAAGCAACTCGTTCAAGAAATGTGCGGTCATGGCAACAACTGTCAATTGCGACATTAGCGATTGCCAATATTGACACAAAGTCACAAGCCACGCTGCCAATATTTCGCCAGACAAGACTAAGTCATTGATTCAAATAAACTCACCTATCAAACCGAAAGCAGGCATGCATCTTGTTAATAGCTAAATCGGAAACCGGGGAGCCAACTCTCCAGCCCAGGCGCTTTCCTCAATGTCGTACCGAACTGGTGCTGGCCACGAAGGAGTCGTCGGCGGCGCCTCCCCCTTAAGTTCGCCCCGCAGGCATGCTTTGGCGACGTCGACCCCGCCGGACCAGCACCCCGGTTTCCAACCTTCTTCATCCACTGCCAGAGGACCGATGAGCCAGCCCGACGCAACTACGTCGCAGGAAGCCCCTGCCAAAGTTTCTTTCTACGAAAAGCGCAAGAAAATCTACGCCAAGGGCGTGCGCGGATATTTCGACAACTGGCGGATCGCTCTGGTCATCCTGACCCAAGCCATCTTCTACGGCGGCCTGTGGATGCAATGGAACGGGCGCCAAGCACTGCTCTTCCATCTGGTGGAACGCAAGTTCTATATCTTCGGCCTGGTGTTCTGGCCGCAGGACGTTATTTACCTGTCGGCCCTGCTCATCATCTCGGCCTACGCCCTCTTCCTTGTCACCGCGGTGGCCGGGCGGCTGTTCTGCGGCTACGCCTGTCCGCAGACTGTGTACACGCAGCTGTTCATGTGGATCGAGAACTGGGTCGAAGGCGACCGCAATGCCCGCATGAAGCTAGACAAGGCGCCGATGGATGCGCGTAAGTTCCGTATCAAGGCGACCAAGTTTCTCCTCTGGGGCATTCTCGGCCTGTGGACCGGCTTCACCCTGGTCGGCTACTTCACCCCGGTCTCCGAGTTGATTGAGAATGTACGCACCAACAACCTTGGCCCGTGGGAAACGTTCTGGATCTTCTTCTATGGCGCGTTCACCGTGCTGATGGCCGGCTTCATGCGCGAGCAGGTGTGCAAGTACATGTGCCCCTACGCCCGCTTCCAGAGCGTGATGTTCGACCCGGATACGCTGATTATCACCTACGACCCGGAACGCGGCGAACCGCGCGGCATTCGCAAAAAAGGCGCCGACACCAGTCAATTGGGCGACTGCGTCGACTGCGGCCAGTGCGTTACTGTCTGCCCGACCGGTATCGACATCCGCAACGGCCTGCAATATGAGTGCATTGGCTGCGCCGCCTGCATCGACATCTGCGACCAGGTCATGGATAAGGTGGGCCTACCGCGCGGACTCGTGCGCTACTCAACCGAGAACGCGATGGAGAAGCACCTGTCGCGCAAGGATATCCTCGGTCACATCGTTCGCCCTCGCATCCTGCTGTACACCGCCATCCTGGCTGTCATCACGATTATTGCCGGCTGGGCGCTGACCCACCGCATCCCGCTCAAGGTAGACATCATCCGCGACCGCTCCGTGCTCGCCCGCGAAGCCGAAGACGGCCGGATCGAAAACGTCTTCATGTTGCAGATCATGAACACCGAAGAACAGGCGCACCGCTACAAGGTTGCGGTAGACGGCCTGGATGGGGCAGAAATCGACGGCAGCGGCGAGGTCGACGTACCGGCTGCGGCGCTACAGTCCTACAACACCGTAGTCCGCGTGTCGCCGGAATCCGGCAAGACCGGCTCCAACCGTATTTACTTCACGATCACGGCCATGGACAACCCCGACATCAAGGTCCACGAGAAAGCGTCTTTCCTCCTGCCCTGAACGCCAACAGGGTAGACTCCGTTTGGGCGGGGGCCATGCTCCCGCCTTTTTTTCGCCTCCGAAACGGCGGCGGGCATTCGGCACTTGGCCAACTATTGCTTCAGCGCTTCAGCGATAACCATTTGTGCACTGTCGCCAGCATCGTGGCCGGATCGATCGGCTTGGTCAGAAAATCGTCCATCCCCGCATCGAAACAACGACTACGGTCTTCGGCGAAGGCGTTGGCAGTCATTGCGATGATTGGCACCCGCCCTCCACGCTGGCTGCGCCGGATACGCTGGGTGGCTTCGACACCATCCATGCGCGGCATCTGCATATCCATCAGTATCAAGTCGTAGCGGTTTTCGCCAGCCTTGAGCACGGCTTCGACGCCATCTTCGGCGACATCGACGACAAAACCAGCCTCTTTGAGAATTTCCATGCCGATTTCGCAATTGATCGGCTCATCTTCGACCAGCAAGATGCGCCCCCCCCGATGTCGCCCATCAGGCCTGCCTTCGGCATGCGCCGCACCACCCTCGGCCTGCACGGCATCGGCTTTGCTCAGGCAGGCCGTAAACCAGAACAGGCTACCTTCGCCCGGACGGCTGCTGACGCCAGCATCGCCCCCCATCAGCTGGGCCAGCCGGCGGGTGATGTTGAGCCCCAGGCCGGTGCCGCCGTGCTCGCGCGTCGTCGAGTTGTCGGCCTGCTCGAAGGCGCCGAACAAGCGAGCCTGGACCGCCTCGGGAATACCCGGCCCGCTATCCTGTACCTCGAAGCGCAGCATGACCCGGTCGCCGAGATCCTCGAACAGGCGGGCGCGCAGGGTGACGCCGCCAACCTCGGTAAACTTGATGGCATTGGTCACGTAATTGAGCAGACTCTGGCGCAGACGGGTCGGATCGCCGAGCAGGTTGCGCGGAAGTCCTTCGGTGCTGACATTGATCTGCAAGTTCTTGGCCTGCGCCCGTTCGGAGGCGATGGACGCGACATCGGCGACCAGCGCCCCGACATGCACCGGCACGCTCTCGAGCATCAGCTTGCCGGCCTCGATCTTGGACAGATCGAGGATATCGTTGATCAAGGCCAACAGGTGCTTCCCCGCTGTCTCGATCTTTCCCAGGCGCTCGCGTTGCTTATCGCTCAGCGTATCGCGCTTGAGTAGGTGCACCATGCCGGTAATGGCGTTGAGCGGCGTACGAATCTCGTGGCTCATGTTGGCCAGGAAACTGCTCTTTGCCTGATTAGCGCTCTCGGCGTCGACGGCCCGCTCGGCCAGTTGCGCGTTCAGCAACTCGATTTCACGAGTACGTTCGGCCACCAGTTCCTCAAGATGTAAGCGGTAGCGGGCCAACTCCTCCGCGTTGCGCTTTCTTTCGGTAATGTCCTCCTTGATCGCCAGGAAATGCGTGACCCGGCCATCGGCCTGACGGATCGGCGAGAAGCTCTGGTGCTCAATGAACACCTCGCCATTCTTGCGTCGGTTGATCAGTTCACCGCTCCAAGAGCGCCCCTGAGTCAACGCTCTCCACATGGAGTCGTAAACCTCCGGCGGCGTGAAGCCGGACTGGAGCAAACGCGGATTCTGGCCAAGCAGTTCGTCGACCTCATAGCCGCTGACCCTGCAGAAGGCTTCGTTAACGTACTCGATTGTGCCATCGGTATCGGTGATCAGGATGGCATTCGGACTCTGCTCGACGGCTTGCGACAACTTGCGCAAACGCTCTTCGGCTGCTCGCTGCTCACTGATATCGAACCAGGCGACTACAGTACCGACTCGTTTGCCCTGATCAAACACCGGTCGTGCCCAGTACTCGACGGGAATCGCCGTTCCATCCCTCCGCCAGAACACCTCGTTATCGATGTACACGCCCTGATCGACCAAGCGCGGCAAGTAAGCCGGGCAATCGTCAAAGGCATAATGCGAGCCGTCGGAATAGCTGTGGTGTATCAGGTCATGCGCCACTTGCCCGAGCATTTCGTCGGCCTGCCGGTAGCCGAGCATTTCGAGGCAAGCCCGGTTGACGAAAATGCAGCATCCATTCTCGTCGGTACCGTAGATGCCCTCGGCCATCGAGTCGAGCAGCAGGCGAAAGCGCTTCTCGCTTACCTCCAACAGACGCAGCGACCCGGCCAGCGCCTGGTTCGCGTCACGCATGGCGTTGATGTAATACCAGCCGCCATAAACGCTCAAAATCAGGAAGCCCCCTGCCACTGCCAACAGGATAAACAGCCAGGTTCGGCTCTCCTCCAATTGCCCCCAACCGGAAATCGGATGGGGCAACAGCAGGCTGATGCCAACTTCGGGAAAATCGCGCTGCTTGACCAGCACCGGGACCGCTGTCCCGCCGAGATGGCGCAACTGCGGGAACATGCGATCCCCCCAGGGAAGCAATGGCAGCGGATCGAGCCGCTCAAGGCGGTAAAGTTGCTCACGCTCGATATCGCTCAACTGCTCAGCCAGCGCTCCAGGCAGGGTGCGCCAGAGTTGCTCCGGGCGCGGCGCCAGGATGACGACGCCATTGGCGTCGCTCATCAGCACCCCTGCCCCGGCAAGACGCTTGTTCAACTCGCCAATATTGATCTTGGCGACAACAACGCCCACCACCCGCCCGCCGTCACGCACAGGTTGCGAGAAATATAGACCGGGAACGCCCGATACCTTGCCGACCGCGTACTGTCTGCCCGCCTGCCCAGACAGAGCACTGCGAAAATAAGCGCGCTCGCCGTAATTGACTCCGACAAAACTGCCTTCCATTCCAGCATTGCTTGCAGCGATCGCTACGCCCCGCGTATCAATCAACCAGATTACGTCAATAGTGAAAGCCTCGGCCTGTATCTTAAGGAATTCATTGACCGGCAGAAGGTCAAGTTGACTCTCGAAACGGCGACGCAAAACCGCAACATCCGCGTCCAGGCTCTGGCTAGCAGAAGCCTTGCGTAAAGCACCGCGTACTGAGGCCTCCTGCGAAAGCGCCAAGGGAACTGCATAGACGGTATCAAGGCTTTCCTGCACATTGAACGCCACGTAGTCCATTTCCCGGCTCGCCATCGCATCGTCTGCTTCGACCAGCTTGCGAGCCGTAGCGTCGTTGTAGTACTTGGCGGCAACGCCAGCGATGGCCAACCAGATGACAATCAGCACACCCAGTGGCCTGAGGCGCTGCGCATCGATCTGGATATCTACACGCCGCGACAATACGGCAGCAATGGTGACGATGACGATGGATAAGGTGGTCAACGCCAACGTCGCAGCAAGCAGGGTCGGCGTCAGCGCCGACGGCAGGCTGCTGGCATCGCTGTCGCGAACGAAATAGGCCGCCGCCATTGCCGTGTAGTGCATACCGGAAATCGCCCCACCGAGAATCATGGCAGCCACAGCGTTCTGCCAACGACCGATCTCCAGGCGTGGCAGGAGACGCAGCTTGACCCAGAGGGCCAGCACCGCCAACAAAACGGCAACGACAAGCGACAGAAGAAAGAGGTTGCGGTCGTAACGCACGACGCCGTCGAGCCGCATCGCAGCCATACCGCTGTAGTGCATGGTGCCGATGCCGAGACCGATCAGCAAACCGCCAACCAGCATGTCGCGCAGCCCGGTGTTACTGCGTGCAACGAGACGTAGCGCGAGAATACAAGCGAGGATTCCGGGCACGACCGAAACCGCTGTGAGCCACGGAGCATAGTTGACGGCACAGGGCAGCTTGAAGGCCAGCATGCCAACGAAATGCATGGTCCAGATACCGACGCCCATCGTGATCCCACCGGCGACGAGCCACTTGCGACGAGCATTGCCAGTCATCCGATCGGACACCAAATCGGACACCTGCAAGGCGGCGAAACAGGAGAAGATGGCAACCGCCAGAGAAACAGCGACCAGAAAGATGCTGTAGTGCCCTACGTAGAGCAGGCTTTCCGGCGGAGACGTGTTTATCAATTCAAACATTTATCGCGTGATCTCTATTGCCTGGGCGCGATGCCTACGGCGAAGATTAGGCATATCGGCATTTTTGTAGCTTACTCCAATGCCAGTAATTTGCTGAACTCACGATTTTTCCCGCACAGGAGGAGACTGTTGCCCAAGCGACAACACCTGCCGGTTTTTGTCACTTTTGCCATGTACACCGCGGCAGTCGCCCGAACAACGGCGCTATACTGGTCCAAAACTAAAAGGAGGAGCCTAGGGGCATGGATGCGCTGTTTCTGCTAGCGCTGGTCACCGTGATCATCGTGTTGGTGTTCGATTACACCAACGGCTTTCACGATGCCGCCAACATCGTCGCCACGGTAATCGCCTCGCGCGCCATGACGCCGGCCCAGGCCGTGTTCATCGTCGGCTTCTTCGAATTCCTCGGCCCCCTGCTTGGCGGGACCGCCGTCGCCAACACCATCGGCAGCTTCGTTGCGCTCGACGGCATCGACCCGGCGCTCTCCCTCTCCATCCTGCTCTGCGGCCTGCTCGGCGCCATCGTCTGGAATCTGGGTACCTGGTATTTCGGCATTCCCTCATCGTCCTCGCATGCGCTGGTCGGTGGGCTAGCTGGCGCCGTCGTCGTCTCGGTCGGCAGCGAGCACGTGGTGTGGGGCTTCGATCAATTGCTGGTGCACGGCCACCTGACCGGTATCGTGAAGGTATTGGCGGCGCTGCTGCTTTCGCCGCTGATCGGCTTCTGGGCCGGCTTCATCATCCATCGCCTGCTCAATTCCATCTTGCTCGCCGCCAATCCGGCAGCCAATGCGCGGCTGCGCATGGCGCAATTCATCACCGCCTCCGGACTCGCCTTCTCGCACGGGGCCAACGATGCCCAGAAAAGCATGGGCATCCTGACCCTGGTACTGCTACTCGGCGGTTTCATTCCCAAATTCGAAGTGCCATTCTGGGTCATGCTGGCCTGCGCCTCAGCGATCACGCTGGGCATCATGTCCGGCGGCTGGCGTATCGTGCGCACCCTGGGTTTCGCCATCTACCGCGTGCGTCCGATTCATGCCCTGGGTTCGCAACTCACTTCTGCTGCTGTGATTCTCGGCGCCTCGCTCGGCGGCGCCCCGGTGTCGACCACCCACGTCGTCGCCACCTCGATCATGGGCATCGGTGCTTCGGAACGTCCACGTGCAGTCCGCTGGGCGAAAGCCAAGGACATTGCCGTCACCTGGCTGATCACCATCCCCGGTGCCGCCCTAGTTGCTATCCAGGCCTACGCCTTGGTCAACCTCTTCCTCGGAGCCAAGCCATGAGCGAAGACAACAGTTCCCCGTCGATCTTTCGCCGCCTGTTCGAGCGTATCTTCCCCAAGATGCCGGACTTCTTCACGATGCTGACCGAACAATGCCAGCACGTTGCCCATACCACCGGGCTGTTGGTCGAATACATGGAAACCGGTGAATCGCACACCGGCGACCTGATCCGCCAGGACGAGCACGAAGCCGACCGCATCAAAATACGGAACCTGCACACGCTGAATGAAGCCTTCTCCACGCCAATCGACCGCGAAGATCTCTACCGCGCCATCATCAACCTCGACGAGGTGGTTAATTACTGCAAGACCACGGTCAGCGAAATGCAGGTGCTCGCCCTCGCCCCCGACAAGCACTGCCTCGAAATGGCCATGCACATCAAGCTGGGGACCGACGCGCTGGTCGCCGGCTTCATCCGCCTGGCCAAGACCCCGGTCGAAGCGGCTGTCGAAGCGGACACTGCTCGCAAGGCCGAGCGCCGAGTCGAAAAATGCTACCGCCGCGCCATCGCCGAGCTTTTCCAGGGCGACGACTACATACACATGTTCAAGCGCCGCGAAATCTACCGCCATCTGTCGAATGCCGCCGACCGCATGGCCAACTGCGCCAACACCCTGCACGACATCGTGGTGAAGATTTGCTGAGATTCGCGGAACCGGCCCTTGCCGGGCCGGTCGAAAGCAGCATGGTCAAGACACTCCTGAGCCAGACAAAAATGGGAGGGCGTCATGCAGAACAAGGAAAAACGGCGGTGCGCCACCGATCGCCGGCTTACCGATTACGGGCCACCGAGCGGTTGGCGCGAGCGGCGCCGGCGCACGGAAAGGCGCCTGCCGACCCTGGCTGAAGAGGAACTGACCGAATCGCAGTTCCTGGTTTATTTCGGCGAGCGCGCCACCGTCGACAAGGACGAGGAAACGATCAAGGTCGAAATTATCGCCGCCGAAGTTTTCAGTCGCAGCCGAGATTAATCCTCTGCGACCAACTCCACCGTTTCGCCCTCGAAACTCACCACTTGGCCGGGCCGCAATTTTGCCCGTTTACGCGTGTCCACCGCAGCATCGACCTTGACCCGCCCTTCGGCGATGGCCGCATGCGCCGCCCCGCCCGATTCACACAATCCAGTCGCCTTGAGCAACTGGTCGAGCTGGATATGGTCGCCGCGCACGGCAAAGCGGATGGTCATGGAATTTCTCCGATCATGATGAAAAACGGCCACGCTGGCGAGTTCGCCGGACAGGGCGAGGCACTCGGGAACGGGCGGCAAAGTAAGGCATTGTACGGCCTGACCCAGGCCGGAAGGCATCAACTGTTGACCCAGCGCAATATGCGCGATGGCAAGTTCTGCTAGGTTGGAGGCGTCATTATTCATCATCTCCAACGGGACTTTGCCTATGTTTTCTGAATACCGCGACCTGATCACTCAACTGAAAACCTCCGACCGCCATTTCCTCAACATTTTCGACAAGCACAACGATCTGGACCAGAAGATCAAGAATCTGGAAGCGCATATCGAACATGCCACCCATCACGAGATCGAAGCCCTGAAGAAAGAGAAACTGGCGCTGAAAGACGAGTTGTATGGCCTGCTGCGCAAGGCCTCGGCAACCGCCTAAAAGACAAACCCCGCCGCAGCGGGGTTTTTAAATGGGCGACGGTTTGGCCCCAGCTAGCCATCCACCAGAATCAGATGCACTCGGCACGGCCCGTGCGCGCCGAGCACGATGGTTTGCTCGATGTCGCCGGTGCGCGACGGCCCGGAAATGAAATTGACAGCGCGCGGCAACTCTCCGCGTTCAGCCCGCAAAAGCGCAAACGCGTCTTCCATTGTGGCAACGATGCGATGCGTCGGCACCAGGGCGATATGCGTTTCCGGCAGCAGACTGACCGTGGCTGGCGTAGCCGCCCCCGACAGCAGCATCAGCGTCCCTGTTTCGGCGACGGCACAGAAAGAGCCGGTGATACCGACCGCATCGGCATCGACCGCGCTACGCGCCGCCACCGTCAAGCCGGCTTCGGCCCAGGCGATGTCTACCAATTCCGGCGCGATTACGGCCACGTTCGGCAGGCCGTTTTCCTTCAGGTAACGCGCTACTTCAGCCGCTGCTGAAGGCAGGTCGCCAACCGCCGCCACCGTGCTCGCCAGGCTTTCGGCTTTCTCCCGGAAACGGCTGACCAGATCGCCACTCATCGTCGGCTGCGGCCCGAGCTTGCGCTCCGCCATGTAACGCTCAGCGACAGCGCGTCGTCCAGCAAAGTCGTCCTTGCCGACGCCACGCCGGACGCGCTCGAGGATTTCGTCCCGCGCGCTCATGCGACGCGATTCCTCGGTTCGCCAGCCGCCCAGGCCTCGATGTTGTCGATCAACTGATCGGCCAGGGCCTGCATGGCCGGACGGCTGGACCAGGCGACGTGCGGGGTGAGCAGGAAATTGGGCAGCGCCAGCAAGGCCGGATCGACCATGGCGTGCCCGGCCGGCGGCGGTTCCGCGGTAATCACGTCGAACCCTGCACCGCCGATCCAGCCTTCCTTGAGTGCCCGGATCAGCGCCGCTTCATCGACGATGCCGCCGCGCGCCGTGTTGATCAGCAGCGCCGTCGGCTTCATCGCGCGCAGCTCGGCTTCACCGAACAGGCCATGCGTTTCGTCATTGAGCGGGCAATGCAGGCTGATCGCGTCGGCTTCGGCCAGCACACGCTCGAAAGCAACGTAGCCGGGACGCAGCGTCGCCGCCCCCTTGCGCTCGGCCCGCCAGACACGCATGCCGAATGCTTCGGCCAGACGCGCCACGCCATTGCCCAGACTGCCGCTGCCGACGATGGCCAGGGTCGAATCGTGCAGGTCGCGAATCGGATGATCGAACAGGCAGAACTGCTCCGACTGCTGCCAGCGCCCGGCCAGCAGGCTCTCGCGCCACGCGACTAGGTTGTGCGACAGGGCCAATAGCAGCGCCATGACGTGCTCGGGCACGGTGCGCTCGGCGTAGCCGCGGATGTTGGAGACGACGATACCGCGCTCGCGACAGGCAGCGAGGTCGACGTTATTGGTGCCGGTGGCCGACACCGCGATCATTTTTAGCTCCGGGAGGCTGTGCACCGCAGCAGCGTCGATCGCCACTTTGTTAGTGATCGCCACGCTCGCTCCGCGCAGTCGTTCGACCACATCGGCCGCTGCCGTCTTCGGGTAGTCGACCCAGTCGTGAGCGAAGCCCGGTCGCCGCATGTCGGCGATGATGGACTCGCCTTCGAGCTGGACGATGCGCATCAGAATGCCGCCTCGGCAAAGGTCTTGCCGCTGGCTTCGGCCAGCATCTTCACCTGCTTGCCCAGTTCCTGCTGGCCGGCATAGACGATGCGATCAACCGGCGCACCACACAGCCCGGTGACAGCGGCCGTATCGCCCTGCAACAGGTTCACCACCCCCGCCGGCCATTCGGCGCGCGAGGTCAGCTCGCACAGCGCGAACACTGCCGACGGCGCCTTCGGGCTCGGCTTGACGACCACCGTACCGCCGGCGAGTAAGGTCGGCACCAGTGCCTTGGCCAAGCGCACCAACGGCCGGTCGGCATCGACCACCAGCCCGGCCACTCCGGTTTCACCCACGGCCATGCCGCGCAAGGCGTCGACGGCGGCCTGCACATCGGCCGTCGCCGCTTCCTCGGTCAGCCCGAGATCCTGCGTCAGCAACTTGGCGAAATGGCCGGTGTAGCGATCCACTCCGTCGGCCAGATTGCCCAGGCAAACCTGACGCGCCGCCAACCCCATGGCCGCCCATTCGGGCTGCGCGGCACGGGCGGCAGCGACCGCTTCCCCGGCCTCGCTCGCGCCGCACAGCGGCACGCGGCGCAGGGCCTCGCCGGTTACCGGATTGACCACGTCGTAGAAGGCATCGCCGACCGACAAAAAGGCGTGGCCGTTAACCCACATTGGGATGGCCATCGGGCCTTCAGCGGAAAATTCCATGTTCAATCTCTCCTTGCTGCTGCATATAGTTCGTGAAATGTCTTGGTCGCCGGCGCCGCCAGATCGCGCCCGCTGGTCCACCCCGGGGCCATGCCGAGGATGCGGATGCGTCCTTCGTCGCCGGCCAGCCAGTTCAGGTAGCGCCGGGCAAAGCGGCTGAAGGCGCGGTACAGCATGGGCTTGCCGGCCAGCCAGGCCCAGGCCTTGAAAGCCAGCCGCTCGGACCACGGGCGCAGGCCGCGCTCGACCTGCTCCTCGCGCAAATGGTGCATCAGGGTAGGTAAGGGGATGCGCACCGGGCAAACGCTGCCGCACTGATTGCACCCGGTGCTGGCATGCGGCAGATCGAGCGCATTTTCGATGCCGGTGTAGAGCGGCGTCAGCACCGAACCCATCGGCCCTGGATAGACCCAGCCGTAGGCGTGACCACCGAGCGAGAAATAGACCGGGCAATGGTTCATGCAGGCGCCGCAGCGGATGCAGCGCAGCATGTCCTGATAGTCCGAGCCGAGCAGATTGGCCCGGCCGTTATCGACCAGGATGAAGATCGTCTTCTCCGGCCCTTCGCCGTCCCCCTCGCGCCGTGTGCCGGTGAGCAGCGAGACATAGTTCGAAATGGTCTGGCCGGTGGCCGAGCGCGGCAATAGGCGCATCAGCGTGGCGAAGTCCTCCAGCGTCGGCACGATCTTCTCGATGCCGGTGACGACCACATGCACGCGCGGCAGGCTGGTCACCATGCGGCCGTTGCCTTCGTTGGTCACCAGCGCGGCCGTGCCGGTCTCGGCAATGAGGAAGTTGGCGCCGGTGATGCCCATTTCGGCGCTGAGAAAATGCAGGCGCAGCACTTGGCGCGCCTCACGTGTCATGTCCGGAATATCGGCCGAGGTGCGTGTCTGGATCGGCCGCCCGTGCTCCTCGGCGAACAGCTCCTCGACTTCCTGGATGGTCTTGTGCACCGCTGGCGCGATGATGTGCGACGGCGCTTCGCCGGCGAGCTGCACGATGTATTCGCCAAGGTCGGTCTCGACCGGGCGAATGCCGGCTTCGGCCAGCGCCTCGTTCAGCCCGGCCTCCTCGGACAGCATCGATTTCGACTTGGTCGCCTTGCTGACGCCGTTGCGCTGGGCGATATCGACGACCAGACGGGCGACCTCCGCGCCGTCGCGCGCCCACAGCACCTCTGCTCCGGTCGCCTTGGCTTTTTCCTCAAACAGGGCGAGCCAGACGTCGAGATCCTGCAGCGTGCGGTTGCGGATCGCCTCGGTAGCATCGCGCATCTGCTCGAAAGCCAGCCCATCCTCGGCCAGCGCGGCGATGCCCTTGGCCCGCTTGCCGACGAAGAGCGGCTTGGCTTTTTGCAAGGCGCGTTGCAGCACCGGATTGCGCACTTTCTCGGCGGCACGCGCCTGGAAGAACATGGCCTGCGAACGCATCAGGAGCCTCCGGCCAGCACTTCGGCAATATGCAGCACGCGCGTCGTTTCATCGCCGCGCCGGCGCAAGCGGCCTTCGATATTCATCAGGCAGCCGAGATCGCCGCCG
Source organism: Azonexus sp. (assembly GCA_041909105.1). Lineage (GTDB taxonomy): Bacteria > Pseudomonadota > Gammaproteobacteria > Burkholderiales > Rhodocyclaceae > Azonexus. The sequence goes on along the minus strand of JAYREE010000004.1, from coordinate 15,327 downwards.
ACCACCGCATCGGCCTTCTGCTCGGCGATGGAGTCGCACTTGCGGTCGACGATCTGCGTCGATACCTCGCCGAACTTGACCGAAAAAGCGCCGCCAAAACCGCAACAGGCCTCGCACTCGGCCATTTCCTTCAGTTCCAGCCCGCTGACTTTCATCATCAGTTCGCGCGGCTGACGCTTGATACCGAGGGCGCGCAAGCCCTTGCAGGAGTCGTGGTAGGTGACCGAACCGTCGAAGTGGCCCGGAACCTGTTCCAACTTGGTCACCTCGGTGAGGAAAGTCGTCAGCTCGTAAGTCCGGGCGGACAGTGCCTTGGCACGCGGCCCCCAGGCCGTATCGTCGGCGAAGAGTTGCGGATAGACATTGCGAATCTGGTCGGTGCAGGAACCCGATGGCACGACCACGTAGTCGTAGCCCTCCAGTTCGGAAATTGCCTTTTTAGCCAGGTGCACCGCAGCAGTGCGCTCGCCGGCACTCCAGGCCGGCTGTCCGCAGCAGGTCTGGCCGGATGGAACAACGACCTCGCACCCTGCCGCCTCAAGCAGGCGAAGGGAGGCAAAGCCGACGGAAGGTCGCATCAGGTCGACCAGACAGGTAACGTAGAAAGCTACGCGCATGCTAATATTGCGCCGCACAAGAACATAAAAAAGTAGCCAATGCTACTCAAACAGCACCAATAAAGGAATCCAGTTGTCAGAAGCCGCCAGTGCGACCGCCACCGGGTCCACCAAGAATCCCGGATCCATCCAGGTCATCGAACGCATGATGTCGCTGCTCGATGCGCTTGCCGCGTCACCGGATCCGGCCAGCCTGAAACAACTGGCCAGCGCCACCGAACTGCATCCTTCGACCGCGCACCGCATTCTGGCAGCCATGAGCGCCGCGCGCTTTGTCGAACGTCAAGACGCCGGCACTTATCGCCTGGGCATCCGCCTGCTCGAACTCGGCAACATCGTCAAATCGCGCATCAACCTGCGCGAGGTCGCCCTGCCCTTCATGCAGGAACTGCACGAGAAAATCGGCGAGGCGATCAACCTGGGTGCCCGCCACGACGATGAAATCGTCTATCTCGAACGGACCTCGTCGGGCCGCTCGCTGGTTCGTGTGGTCTATCTCGTCGGCGGCCGCGCCCCGCTGCACCTGACTTCGCTGGGCAAGCTCTTTCTCGCCGCCGAAGGTCAGCAGAAAGTGCGCGAATATGCCAAGCGTACCGGCTTGCCGGGCAAGACCCCGCATTCGCTGACCACGCTGGAAACCCTGGAAAAAGAACTCGACAAGGTCCGCCGCCACGGCATCGCCTACGACGACGAAGAAGCCGAACTCGGCCTCAAGTGCGTCGCCGCGCCGATCTACGATGACGAAGGGCATATCGTTGCCGCACTTTCTGTGTCCGCCCCGGCCGATCGCCACGATCCCGACTGGGCCCGCCAGGTACGCCAGACGGCCGACGAGGTATCGCATGCCCTAGGCTATACCGGACCACGCAAATAACTTTCGGAAGCCCTGCAATAAAAAAAGGCCGCTCGCAGCGGCCTTTTTTGTTTGGGCAAATTCCAATCAGGCTGGACGACGCTCCTGCGCCACCGCGGCGCTTTCCATCCAGCGCTTGATGCGGTTGGCGTCGCCGACGCGGGTCATCTTGCCGTTTGAATCGAGCAGCACAATCACCACCGGGCGGTCGGCCACCCGGGCCTGCATCACGAGGCAGCGGCCCGCTTCGGAAATGTAGCCGGTCTTGGAAACACCGATTTCCCAGTTATCGCTACGCACCAGCGCATTGGTGTTGTGGAAATCACGGATACGGCCGTTCAGTTCCACCTTGGCTTCAGCCGTGGTCGATGCCTGACGGATCTCCGGATAGCGCGCAGCGGCAGTCACCATGCGCGCCAGGTCGTGCGCCGTCGACACGTTGTTACTCGATAGACCGGTCGGCTCTTCGAAGCGCGAATTGTACATACCTAGAGCCTGCGCCTTTTTGTTCATAGCTTCCACGAAAGCACGCAGACCACCAGGATAGTGGCGCCCCAGAGCATGTGCCGCGCGGTTTTCGGAGGACATCAGCGCCAGCAACATGGCCGTTTCGCGCGTCATCGTCGTACCGACCGGCAGACGGGAGCGGGTGCCCTTCAACGTATCGACATCCTCATCACCGATGGCAATTACTTCCTGCAAATCCAGCTTGGCATCAAGCACGACCATAGCCGTCATCAGCTTGGAAATGGAGGCGATTGGCGTGACCGCATTCGGTTGTTTCTCAACGATGGCATGCCCCGTCGCCTGATCAAGCACCAAAGCCGAAGCCGAGTACAGAGCCAGACGGCCTGCATCATCATCGAAATTGGTCGAAACACGACGTATCGGCTTGCGCGCACTCTCGGCAGCAGCCATCTTGGAAACCGCCGGCTTGGTGGCGACGCGGGATTCGGATTTGGTCGACTTCGACGATTTCGCGACATTCTGCTTGCCCGCGGCCGCGCGCACCGTCGATTTGCCGGATGCCGGAGCTTTCTTGGCGGAATGCACCGACTCCTTCTTGCTCTGAGCGGCTTGCACGTGCACCTGCAGACTGGCGCCGACCAGCGCCCCAACCAGTAAAGCTGTCTTGATTTTCTGCTTCATTCACTCTCTCCTGCCTGCACCGTCTCATTGTAGCCAAGTTTAGCAGGAGAGAGGGGGATTTCAATCAAAATAGATAGATACAACAAAAAGTTAAAGCCAAAAATTAATCCGCATCGACAACTGTCAGTGCCACCATGTTGACGATCCGGCGAACCGTCGCCGTTGGCGTCAGAATATTGACCGGCTTCGCCGCCCCCAACAGTATCGGGCCAACCGTCAAGTTATCGCCGGCCGCCACCTTCAGCAGGTTGAACGAAATGTTCGCTGCATCCAGCGTCGGCATGACCAACATATTAGCCTGGCCCTTCAGGCGTGAATTGGGGAAGGCCTTGAGACGGATATGCTCGTCCAGGGCCGCATCGCCGTGCATTTCACCTTCGACCTCCAGTTCAGGCGCCCGCTGATTCAGCATTGCCAACACCTCGCGCATCTTCTCGGCAGTCGGCGTATTTTCGGTACCGAAAGTCGAGTGCGACAGCAGCGCCACCTTGGGCGTGATGCCGAAATTGCGAATTTCTTCGCAGGCGAGCAAGGTCATGTCGGCCAGGTGCTCGGCACTCGGGTCGTAATTGACGTAGGTGTCGCCAATGAACACCGTCCGCCCCGGTAGCATGAGCAGGTTCATCGCGTAATAACGATCGAGCCCCTGGCGCGTTCCAATCACGTTCTGCACATATTCACGGTGAGTTTCGTGGCGACCGAAGGTGCCGCAGATCAAACCGTCAGCATAGCCGAGCTTGACCATCAGGGCGCCATAGAGGGTGTTACGGCGGCGCACCTCGCGGCGGGCATAGTCGGGCGACACGCCCTTGCGCTCCATGATGCGGTGGTAGGTCGTCCAAAACTCTTCGTAATGCTCGTCGAAGAACGCAGAGTTGTCAGAGTGCACAACTTCGTAGTCCTCGCCTTCGCGCAAGCGCAGGCCGGAGGCCTCGATGCGACGCTTGATCTCGGCGTGGCGGCCGATCAAGATCGGCCAGGCAATACCTTCGTCGCGCACCACCTGTACGGCACGCAGCACGCGCTCGTCCTCGCCTTCGGCGAAGACGATGCGCTTGGGCGCCAACTTCGCTTGCGAGAACACCGGCTTCATGATCATGCCGGAGTGGTAGACGAATTCATTCAGGCTCTGCAGATAGGCGTCCCAGTCCTGGATCGGGCGCGTCGCCACGCCGGAATCCATACCCGCCTTGGCGACTGCCGGGGCAATCTTGACGATCAGGCGATGATCGAAGGGTTTGGGGATCAGGTATTCCGGGCCAAAACCGGAAATTTTTTCGCCATACGCCGAAGCGACAATCTCTGATTGCTCCGCCCGGGCCAGCTCGGCAATGGCCTTGACCGCAGCCATCTTCATTTCTTCGGTGATGGTCGTCGCGCCTACGTCCAGCGCGCCACGGAAGATGAAGGGGAAGCACAGCACGTTATTGACCTGGTTCGGGTAATCCGAACGGCCAGTGCAGATGATCGCGTCGTCACGGACTTCCTTGACCAGTTCGGGCAGGATTTCCGGGGTCGGGTTGGCCAGTGCCATGATCACCGGTCGCGGCGCCATCTTGGCGACCATCTCCTGCTTCAACACACCGCCAGCCGACAACCCGAGGAAAACGTCGGCCCCCTCGATGACTTCGCCCAAGGTACGGGCATCGGTTTTCTTGGCATAGCGCGCCTTGATCTCGTCCATCTCCTCGACACGACCTTCGTAGACCACACCCTTGATGTCGGTCACCCAGATGTTCTCGACTGGCGCCCCCAGCATGACGAGCAGGTCGAGACAGGCGAGTGCGGCAGCACCGGCACCGGAGGTGACGATCTTGACCTTGGTCAGGTCCTTGCCGATCAGGTGCAGGCCGTTCAGGATGGCAGCTCCGACAACGATGGCAGTGCCGTGCTGGTCGTCGTGGAAGACCGGAATCTTCATGCGTTCGCGCAGCTTCTTCTCGATGTAGAAGCACTCGGGCGCCTTGATGTCTTCCAGGTTGATGCCACCGAAGGTCGGCTCCAGCGAGGCGATGGTGTCGATCAGCTTGTCCGGATCGCGCTCGTCGATTTCGAGGTCGAAGACATCGATGTTGGCGAATTTCTTGAACAGAACACCCTTACCTTCCATCACCGGCTTGGCAGCGAGCGGCCCGATCGGCCCCAGGCCGAGGACGGCCGTGCCGTTGGTGATGACGCCGACCAGATTGGCGCGCGAAGTCAAGGTACTCGCTTCACGCGGATCGGCAACGATTTCCTCACAGGCGTAGGCGACGCCCGGCGAGTAGGCCAGCGACAGATCGTACTGGTTGGTCAGTTGCTTGATGGGGGTTACCGCGATTTTACCGGGCTTCGGATTGCGGTGATAGAAAAGCGCGGATTCGCGCAATTGCCTGGAATCCATGTCTGCCTCCGTTTTGTATCGTGAAATTCAGTTTCGGATCGCGGAAGATGATAGCACGCGAACGCCCAAATTTCGTGCTATCGGAAAACACGTAGCCCCGCAAAGTCAAGTAGATGTTTACCCTAATTTGATGCATAATTACGGGCTTCCCAGCCGACGGCCTCTCAGCCGCTCGCAGTCTTGGTGGCAGCTCCCGGCGACTGGCGTGAAACGTAGCTATTTCAGTAACTTAGAGAGAGAGACACACCGCCATGACCGCACCGCTGAATGCGCCCGATTACGTCAAGCACGAAGGCCTCAAAAAATGGGTCGCCGAGATCGCCGAACTGACTCAGCCTGACCGCATCTACTGGGCTGATGGCTCACAACAAGAATACGACCGCCTGTGCGCCGAAATGGTCCAGGCCGGCACCCTGATCAAGCTCAACGAACAGAAGCGCCCGAACTCCTATCTGGCCTTCTCCGACCCGTCCGACGTGGCGCGCGTTGAAGACCGCACCTACATCTGTTCGGAAAACAAGGAAGACGCCGGTCCGACCAACAACTGGGAAGAACCCGCCAAGATGCGCGAAACCCTCAGCGGCCTGTTCAAGGGCTGCATGAAGGGCCGCACCATGTACGTCATCCCGTTCTCGATGGGTCCGCTCGGTTCGCCGATCGCCCACATCGGCGTGGAAATTTCCGACTCCGCCTACGTCGTGGTCAACATGCGCACCATGACCCGCATGGGAGCCAAGGTGTTCGACGTGCTCGGCACCGATGGCGAATTCGTGCCTTGCGTTCATACCGTCGGCGCCCCGCTGGAAGCCGGCCAGAAGGATGTGGCCTGGCCGTGCAACCCGACCGTCAAGTACATCGTTCACTACCCGGAAACCCGCGAAATCTGGTCTTACGGTTCTGGCTACGGCGGCAACGCCCTGCTCGGCAAGAAGTGCTTCGCCCTGCGTATCGCCTCGACCATGGCGCGCGATCAGGGGTGGCTGGCCGAACACATGCTCATCCTCGGCGTCGAATCGCCGGAAGGTGAAAAGTCCTACGTCGCTGCCGCCTTCCCGTCGGCTTGCGGCAAGACCAACTTCGCCATGCTGATCCCGCCGAAGACCCTCGACGGCTGGAAGATCACCACCATCGGCGACGACATCGCCTGGATCAAGCCGCGTGTCGACAAGGACGGCGTCACCCGTTTCTACGCGATCAACCCGGAAGCCGGCTTCTTCGGCGTTGCCCCGGGCACCTCCGAGAAGACCAACTACAACGCCCTGGCCACGCTCAAGGAAAACATCATCTTCACCAACGTCGCACTGACCGACGATGGCGACGTGTGGTGGGAAGGCCTGACCAAGGAAGCCCCGGCGCACCTGATCGACTGGCAAGGCAAGGACTGGACGCCGGAAGACGGCAAGGCTGGCAAGAAGGCCGCGCACGCCAACTCCCGCTTCACCGCTCCGGCCAATCAGTGCCCGTCCGTTGATGCCGCTTGGGAAGATCCCGCCGGCGTGCCGATTTCCGCCTTCATCTTCGGCGGCCGTCGCGCCACCACCGTGCCGCTGGTCTACCAGGCCTTCAACTGGAACTACGGCGTCTACATGGCTGCCACCCTCGGCTCCGAAACCACGGCTGCCGCTTTCGGCCAGCAAGGTGTCGTCCGTCGCGACCCGTTCGCCATGCTGCCTTTCTGCGGCTACCACATGGGCGACTACTTCAACCACTGGTTGAAGATGGGCAAGACCGTCGATGCCACCCCGAAGATCTTCTGCGTGAACTGGTTCCGCATGGACGCCGACGGCAACTTCATGTGGCCGGGCTTCGGCGACAACATGCGCGTCCTGAAGTGGATCGTGCAGCGCTGCAAGGGCACCGTCGCCGCCAAGGAAACCGCGCTGGGCTGGATGCCGAAGTTCGAAGACATCGACTGGAACGGCCTCGACATCAAGAAGGAAGAGTTCGAAGCCCTGACCACCATCGACGCCGACGCCTGGAAGTCCGAGCTGGCCGGCCACAAGGAGTGGTTCGACAAGATGGGCGACAAGCTGCCGAAGGAATTCAACCTGAAGCGCGAACTGTTCGAAATGTCCCTCTTCAAGGACGCTGCCTGATCCCAGGCATTCGCGCCTAAGCGATAATGAACGGCTACCTGCGGGTAGCCGTTTTTCTTTGAGGCCCACCATGACGCTGCACTCCGCCGCCCGACTCGACGATATCGCACCCTTCCACGTCGTCGAACTCCTGACCCACGCCCGCCAACTCGAAGCCGAGGGCCGCGACATCATTCACATGGAAGTGGGCGAGCCGGATTTCCCGACACCACCGCAAATTGCCGATGCTGCGGTGCACGCGATCAAAAGCGGAAAAACGCTCTATACCCAGGCGCTCGGTCTCCCCGAGCTGCGCGAAGCGATTGCCGGTTTCTACGGCGAACGTTACGGCGTGACCGTGCCCGCATCGCGCATCGTCGTCACCAACGGCGCTTCCGGCGCGCTCAATCTGGCTTTCGCCTGCCTAGCCAATCCGGGCAGCGAATGGCTGTTGGCCGACCCAGGGTATCCGTGCAATCGCCATATCCTGCGCACCTACGAGGGCGTACCGCGCGCCATTCCGGTCGGCCCGGAGAGCAATTTCCAGCCGCCGCCGGCGCAGGTCCGCCAGGCCTGGAACGCTCGCACCGCCGGCCTGCTTGTCGCCTCGCCGGCCAACCCGACCGGCACCCTGCTTTCGCTGGACGAGATTTCTGCGCTGGCCGACACCTGCCTTAGCTTGGGCGGCCACTTCCTGGTCGACGAGATTTACCACGGCCTGACTTATGAAACGGAGGCGCCCACCGCTTGCGCCGCCGGCGACGACATCTGGGTCATCAACAGTTTCTCGAAGTATTTCCAGATGACCGGCTGGCGTCTTGGCTGGATGGTCGTGCCGGAAGCCTTCGTGCGGGACGTCGAAAAGCTGGCGCAGAACCTCGTGCTCTGCCCGTCAACACCCGCCCAGTATGCGGCGCTCGCCGCCTTCGAACCCGACACCATCGCCTTGCTCGAAGAGCGTCGTGCCGAATTCCGCCGTCGTCGCGACACGCTTGCGCCTGCGCTGGAAGCGCTTGGCTTCAAGATTACCGCCCGCCCGGAAGGTGCTTTCTACCTGTATTGTGACTGTTCCGCACTTAGCAACGACAGCTTTGTCTTTGCTCGCGACCTGCTGGAAAAGGCTGGCGTTGCGGCGACGCCCGGACTGGATTTCGGCGCCAACCAGCCGGAGAAACACATCCGCTTTGCCTACACGACCTCGGTCGAACGACTCACCGAAGCTGTCGCCCGCCTAGCCCGTTACCTCGGTCGGTAAATCCAGTTCGCCATAGCGTGCCCGGAGCGCAGCCCAGTCAAAGCAGGGACCGGGGTCGCTCTTCCGCCCCGGCGCAACATGGCAATGGCCCGCGATCGCGGCTATTGGATAGCGCTGGCGCAGGGCATCGAGCAAAGTCCACAAGGCCTCGTATTGGGCCGGCGCGTAGGGCTGAAAATCCGAGCCCTCCAGTTCGATACCCACCGAATAGTCGTTGCAGTTTTCCCGGCCACGCCAGATCGACTGTCCGGCGTGCCAGGCGCGGCGGTCGCAGGAAACGAACTGGACGATGCGACCGTTTCGACGCACGTAAAAATGTGCCGATACCTGCAGCCCGGAAATTGTCGAAAAATAGGGGTGCACCGCAGCATCGAGTCGATTGAGGAAAAAATCCTCGACCCAATCGCCGCCAAACTCATCCGGCGGCAGGCTGATGTTATGGATGACTACCAGAGAGACATCGGCGCCCGCCGGCCGCTCACCATGATTGGGCGAGGCGAGCCAGCTCGCCCCTTCCAGCCAGCCCCCTTCGTTCCAGGCCATCATTCGATGCCGAGCCGTTCCAGGCGATAGCGCATGGAGCGGAAAGTCACGCCAAGCAGGCGCGCCGCCGCCGTACGATTGCCATCCGTCTTCTGCAAGGCTTCGAGAATCGCCTGACGCTCCAAACGATTGAGATAGTCGTCCAGAGTCTCGCTACCGCGCCCTTCACCATCGCCGATCGAGCACTCCTCGGGTTCGAGGTGCAGGTCGTCTGTTTCGATGGTTTCGCCCGAACAGAGGGCCAAGGCACGCTCGAGGATGTTCTCGAGTTCGCGCACATTCCCAGGAAACGGGTACTGCCCCAAGGCCTGCGAGGCTTCCGAGCTCAGCACAGGATGACACTCCCCACCCAGACGACGGAGAATCGCCTCGACCAGTGGCGCGATGTCCTCCAGACGCTCGCGCAGCGGCGGCATGCGCAACTCGATCACGTTCAGCCGATAGTAGAGATCCTGCCGGAAGCTGCCTTTGTCTACGCATTCGCGCAGATTGCGATGCGTAGCGCAGATGATGCGGACGTCGACCGGCTCCTCGGTGACGCTGCCCACCTTCCGTACGCGCTTCTCCTGGATGGCACGCAGCAATTTCACCTGCATGGCCAGCGGCAGATCGGCGACTTCGTCGAGGAACAAGGTACCGCCGTTGGCGGCCTGGAAAAAACCATCGCGATCGCTGTCGGCACCGGTAAAGGCCCCCTTGCGATAGCCGAAGAACTCGCTCTCCATCAGGTTTTCTGGGATAGCGCCACAGTTGACCGGCACAAAGGGGCCGGCACTGCGCGAACTGCGGCTATGGACCAAACGCGCCGCCAGCTCCTTGCCGCTCCCCGACTCGCCGGAGATATAGATCGGCGCCTGACTACGCGCCAGTTTCTCGATCATCGCCCGCACTTGCTGCATGCTCGGCGAATCGCCAATCAGCGACTGCAGCGGATCATTTTCCTGCCCGCCTTCCGGCAAGCGCAGCGCCGATTTGACCAGAGCCCGTAACTGATCGAGACCGACCGGCTTGGCTAGATAGTCGAAAGCCCCTGCCTTGAGCGCGGCTACGGCATTTTCGGCGCTGCCGTAGGCGGTAATGACGGCCACCGGCGTCTGCGGATGATGCTCAGTGATATGACGAACGATCTCCAGCCCTTCGCCGTCTGGCAGACGCATGTCGGTCAAGCATAGCTGGAAGGCTCCTTCGCCCAGCGCTGCCAACGCCTCCCCGACCGAACCGACGCACTCCGCCGCCAAGCCCATGCGGGCCAAGGTCAAGTCGATCAACTCCCGGATATCGGCTTCGTCATCGACGACCAGTACGCGATTCATTTCGCCGCGTGGCCGGCGTTCGCTTCTGACTAGTGACACGTATCGTTTCTCCCCGCTACGACGAAATGTGCTCCGCTCTCCGAAGCGGCCAATTCCAGGCCAGCACCGTTGGCATGACACAGCTCCCGCGCGATATACAAACCCAAGCCCGTCCCTTGGTGATGCGTCGTGAAAAATGGCTCGAATATCTGCTCACGAACGCTTTCGGCAATCCCCGGGCCATCGTCCATGACATGCAATTCTACCCGCCCCTCGGATTGCGCCGCACGGCATTCCAAGCGCACCGCCGAAGGAGCGCGGGAAGAATGTCGGACAGCATTTCCCAGAAGATTCCACAACACCTGATTCAAATGGGCGCGATCGAAACAAAGGATCAAACCGGCCGGCACGATGAGCGTCACGACGTCGTCTGCCAGACCCTCACCGGCATTGAAATGCTCGACAAAACCGGCGCAAAACTCATCGAGCACCACGCGCTCGGGCAAGGCACGATTTTGGCGGCCAAGCTGCAGGACATCCTGAACGATACGGTCCAGGCGAAGAATATTGTCGTTAAGGATGCGCAGCAGGCGATCCTGCATGTCACCCCGGCGCTCTTCGCGCAGCAGTTCCCCGGCGTGACTGATCGCCGATAGTGGATTGCGGATTTCGTGCGCGATACTCGCCGTCAAACGCCCCAGCGAAGCAAGTTTCAATTGCTGCGCCTGTTCCTTGACCCGACCGATATCCTCCAGAAACACGAGGATTTCGCCATCGCTGCTTGTCGTCGGTACAAAACGCGCTTCCAACTCTCGCCCATCTTGCGCACGAATCAGGCATTGATCCTCGCGCCGAACCGTTTGCCAACTGGCCAAGGCCTCTCCCAACGCTTCAAATCTCGCTGCCGTTCGCCCCAACTCCCCGAGCATCTCCTGAGCCACCGGATTGCTGCGTAATACCGTACCGTCGGTAGCTACGATCAAGACCCCATCCTGCATGCGCTCGACCACCTGCTGACTAATGCGTATCTGGTTATCCAGGGCTTCACCCCGCCGGCGAGCCAGATCCTCGTTGATCATCACGCGCTGGCCGAGCAAGCGGGCAAGGATTGCCGTGGCAAAAAAACCGGCAGAAATCAAACCAGCCTGGACGATCGAGGACTCCTCGAAGATGCCGTTCAGAATCCCGACCGCCTGAACCAAGAGCATCGCCACCGTCGCCAGTGCTGCATAAAAGAGCACCAAGCGACCGCGCCCCACCAAACTGGCCGCGGCAAGCGAAACCAGCAGCAAGATGCTGACGCCGCTTCTTACCCCACCGGTGAGATAGAGCAATGCTGACACCATGGTTACATCGACGCACACCTGCAAGGTCAATTGGGCATTGAATCGATGCTGCCAATGCAGTGAAAACAGCAAACCGGAAACGACTGCCAGCATATAGGCCGTATTCAGCCCAAAGGTGAAGGCATTCGGCAAAAGATTCAGTCGGGCCGTCCACTCATGGGGAAATAAGACTGCCAACCAGAAAAGCAGCGCCAAGGCTAGGCGATAGAGATTGAAATACTGAAAGGAGCGCCAATTGGCCTCCCAAGTTGAAGACAACCAATCGGTCATCTCGCCCCGCTATCTTCCGCCAGTTGCCGGTGTGCGTCACAACAATAAGCCTTGGCATCAGCCCCTACGACCCCATCACTCTCCGGAAAGTGCACCGCGCAAAACGCACACGTGAGCATTTTCTCCTCTGCCTTTGTGCCTGAAGGATTGCGCTTGGAAGAAACGGGCTTACGTTTTGCGATGAGGAACCAAACCGTTCCGAGCAGAGCGAACAGCAATAGGTATTTCATCGTCGCCTCAGGAAGTCGCCATGATTGCTGAACCTCAAACAAAAAAAGCTTACGGATGACCGTAAGCTTAATCGTTTTTGGTCGGAGTGACATGATTCGAACATGCGACCCCTGCGTCCCGAACGCAGTGCTCTACCAGGCTGAGCTACACTCCGATGCTTGCCGAGAGGCCTAGTGATTCCTCTCAACTGCAAAGAGCGTCAATTGTAGCAGAGCTTTTTTGTAATTTGAATCCCCCAGCGCAGAAATTGCCTCTCTCGCCAAGGCGGCCTCTTTTTCCGCACGCGCCCGCGCATGAGTCAATGCCCCACTCGCACGAATCGCCTCAAGCACCGCCGGAAAGTCGTCACGACCGCCTTCCTCGATCGCTTTGCGTACGCAAGCGGCCTGCTCTGGAGTGCCATGCTGCATGACGTAGATCAGCGGCAGTGTCGGCTTGCCTTCGGCGAGGTCATCTCCCAAGTGTTTTCCTGTATCCGCCTCTTGGCCGGAATAATCCAGCACATCGTCCACCAACTGAAAAGCCGTACCCAGGTGCATGCCGTAGGACGCCATCGCTTTTTCCAACTGTGGTGGAGCCTCGCCGATAATTGCCCCCAACTGTGCCGCAGCCTCAAAAAGCTTCGCTGTTTTGTAGTGGATCACCTGCATGTAGCGTGTTTCGTCGACATCCGCATCGTGGCAGTTCATCAGTTGCAGCACCTCGCCTTCGGCAATGATGTTTGTTGCATCAGACAACACCTGCATGACCCGCATATTGTTGACTGCCACCATCATTTGGAATGCACGGGAATACAAAAAATCGCCGACCAGAACACTCGCAGCATTGCCGAATGTGGCATTCGCCGTATCTCTGCCCCGACGCAAGGCAGATTCGTCTACGACGTCGTCGTGCAGTAGCGTGGCCGTATGAATGAACTCAACGACCGCAGCCAACTCGTGATGCCGAGTTCCTTGATAATTGAGTGCGCCGGCAGCGAGCAGAACCAAGGCTGGACGCATACGTTTGCCGCCACTGTTAATGATGTACTCGGCAACCTGACGAACCAGTACGACCTCAGAATAAAGACGGTCCCGTATGACCGCATCGACGGCCTTCATATCCGGCCCGATCAGGCCATAGAGCTCTTCCAGTGTCACGATTGGCAACTCGCTATTGAAGCGCGGAATCTTAGGTGCCAGGCCTCAGTCCGTCAAGGCTATCGCTGCAACTAAGCTCGCATTGTCTAGCGGTTTGATAAACTGCGCAAAACATAACGACAGAAGAGGGTTCAAGCATGGATATCCAGGCAATCATGATGCCGGTAGTGCATGATCGGGAAGCGTTGGATGAATTCGCTGAGGCACTGAGCGACCGCGCTCCGGAAGTTGAACGTGATGTAGCCCGGCTAAAGAAGAGCCCCTCGGATCGTGAGATCATAGCCGACTTATTCCGGGCGATTCACAACATCAAAGGCGATGCCGCGCTCTGCAAATTTGAACTAGGTGTAGCCATCGCTCACCCAATAGAATCGCTCATGTCCCGCTTTCGAGAGGGTGAAATTCCATTTTCGGATTTGCTAGCAGAATCCATTCTGCTAGCTGTCGATAGGCTGGAACTGGCCACCGATGCGCTACTGAATGGCCGACCGATAGACAATCTCTCGTTATTGGCCTTAATACAGAGGCTCGAACAAGTCGCCAGCGAAAGTGCCGATAAAGTCGATCCCGGGTGCAGCGCACTCATTGAGGCAGTAACCGGCTTTCCACCGGTCATCACCGACATGCCTAGTCGTTCTGCCAAGATATCGCCGCCCAAAGGCAGCGAACCCAGCATATCGACAGACCTCCATTTCTTTCGTTCCCTTGCCCTGCAATACGAAAGCCGGTCCCCATTGTTCAAGGGGAGGACGATGCGGATTCTTCGGCTTGCACTTGAAACGAACAAGGCAGGTAACACCTTGGTCGATCCCACACAATTGGAGGCAGCAGTCTATTTGCACGATGTCGGCATGATGTTCCTTCCCGAGTCAAACTGGCTCAAGGTGGGCAAGATCAACGATCAGGACAAAGCTGTACTGCGCAACCACCCGGGCTTTGCAGCCGGGCTACTCCAACGTATCCCGGGCTGGGAGGCGGCAGCCGAAATGGTGGCCCAGCACCACGAAATGCCCGATGGCGCAGGTTACCCCCTCGGGTTAGCGCAAGAACAAATCTGCGCCGGCGCAAAAATACTCGCCATCGTCGATGCTTTCGAAGCCGTAATGCTTAAGCATATTCATCGAGGCAAAAACCGCTCGGTGCTACGAGCCATCGCCGAGGTCAATGCCTGTGACAAACAGTTCGCTCCTGAATGGATCGTCCCGTTCAACCAAGTCATTCGTAGAACGGTAGAAGGTTAATGGCCTACGCTGAAGACAGGCGCTTTAGCGGCGTATCTCGACTTTATGGTGCCGAAGCTGCAGAACGTTTGCGCCATGCCCACGTTTGCGTCGTTGGAATCGGCGGGGTCGGTTCTTGGAGTGCCGAGGCCCTCGCCAGAACCGGAATTGGGGCAATAACTCTCGTTGACCTTGATATGATCGCCGAGTCAAACACGAATCGCCAGATTCACGCCCTGGACGATATCTATGGGAAGGCCAAGGTAGACGCGATGGCGGAACGCATCCAAGCCATCAACCCTGCTTGCAAGGTGTCTCGTATCGAGGAATTTGTCGATGAAGGAAACACTGAGCGCATCCTTGGACAGGGAAACTTAAGTGTCGTCATCGACGCTATCGATCAAGTACGCCCCAAAGCCGCGATGGCCGTGTTCTGCCGAAAACACAACTTGCCTTTGGTTGTAGCCGGCGCAGCGGGCGGCCAAATCGATCCGACGCAAATCAGAGTAGCCGACCTCAGTGAAACAATTCAGGATCCCCTGTTGGCAAAATTGCGTTCTCGTCTGCGCAAGGAACATCAGTTCCCAAAGGGACCAAAACGAAAATTCGGTATCCCTGCAGTGTTTTCTACCGAGCCGTTGCGCTACCCGGACAGGGGCTCACAGTGCGAGTTGCCGGCTAATCCGCTGACAGGATTAGCCTGTGCTGGCTTTGGTTCCTCAGTCTGCGTAACTTCGGTATTTGGAATGACCGCCGCCGCCGTCGCAATTAATCAAATCACGAATAGCTGACGCACCCGAGCAAACTCTTTCATACTGATTGCTAATCATATGCAGGAGAGTGCCTGATGGGGTGTAGGCGATTATTTTGAATCTTGTTTTTTGATGTGTGAATGGCAAAGCCCCCTGCAGCGGTTGAGCTGAGGGGGCTTTGGAATGGGGAGCCTGGCGGTGA
>JAYREE010000003.1:0-254257 GCA_041909105.1 Azonexus sp. | reverse complement strand
TTCGAAGGCTGAGCCGACAGATTTACAGTCTGTTCCCGTTGACCGCTTGGGTATCCCTCCGGAGAACCCGAGATTATCCGGACCGACACCCACCCTGTCAACACCCGTAAACGAAAAAAGCCGACCATTGGTCGGCTTTTCGCTGAAAAAGCGAATTTACTTCTGGGAGAGAACCCAGCTAACCAGCTTCTTGGCTTCGTCATCGGTGACGTTGTTCGGCGGCATCGGGATTTCACCCCAGACACCCTTGCCACCGGCCTTGACCTTGGCAGCCAGCTTTTCTACGGCGCCCTTGTCGCCCTTGTACTTGGCGGCAACTTCCTTGTAGGCCGGGCCGACCAGCTTCTTGTCGACAGCGTGGCAGGACATGCAGTTCTTGGCCTTGGCCAGGGCTTCGTCAGCCTGGGCTTGACCGGCCATCACGATACCGGCCGCCGCCATCATGGCAATGTAAACAGCTTTCATTCTCTCGCTCCGTTCAACGGGTTGGTAGGTAGTAGGTAAATCAGCTTTGGATGATAAAACCCTTTGCCGCCCGTTGCAAACGGTTCAGGCGCCCGCAACATGGCCAAAACAAAGAGTTTGTGCATAAACCGCACACTCGAAACTAACGCCCCAAGCCAGCATAAGTTGACCGTGACCGTCAGACTGGTTTGGAGGAAGCAGCCAGCAAGCCCCCTGCCGTCACGAAAAGCCCACCGAAAATCCGATTTTGCCAACGGATCATCTTGGGATTGTGTAGCCAATCGCCCACGCGAACAGCAGCTAGCGCATAGACAGACATCACCACGATATCTGTCGCACACAAGGTGGTAGCGATTTCTGCGTATTGCAGCAGATAGCCTGCGGTAGGATCAATGAACTGCGGAACGAGCGCCCCGATGAAAACAACGGCTTTAGGGTTGGTTAAATTGACCAGCATTCCCTGCATGAACAGGCCACGACCTTGAATTGGCGGCGTATCCACCTCGGCAGGAATCACTGGCGCCCGCCATTTCTGGACCCCCAGCCACAGCAGATAGGCTGCACCAACGAACTTGACGACGGAAAATGCCCACTCCGATGTCGCCAACAACGCGCCCAGCCCAAGGGCGACAACCGCAAGATGCATCAGGATCGCCGCCTGCAGACCGAGAATAGCCGTCAGTGCCGACCAATAGCCGTAGCGAAGTCCCGTGCTCATGCTGAGCACCGCGCCCGGCCCGGGCGTTACGGCGATCAGGATCGCTGCAACGAGAAACCCGAGCCAGACGTGCAGGGTCATTTACGACGCTGAATCTGCGTAACGTCGCGCACGGCGCCCTTGTCGGCGGAAGTCGCCATCAGGGCGTAGGCCTGCAGGGCGGCGGACACCACGCGCTCACGACCAACCGGCTTCCAAGCAGCATCGCCCTTGGCTTCCATGGCGGCACGACGGCGGGCCAATTCATCATCGGAAACAGCCAATTGGATGCGGCGATTCGGGATATCGATCTCGATAGTATCACCCTCCTCGACCAAGCCGATGGCCCCGCCATCGGCGGCTTCCGGCGAAGCGTGACCGATCGACAGCCCCGAGGTGCCGCCGGAGAAACGACCGTCGGTCAGCAGGGCGCACTCCTTGCCCAAGCCCATCGACTTCAGGTAAGAGGTCGGGTAGAGCATTTCCTGCATGCCCGGCCCGCCCTTCGGCCCTTCGTAGCGAATCACCACGACGTCGCCGGCCACGATTTTCCCGCCCAGAATGCCGTCCACCGCAGCATCTTGGCTTTCAAACACACGGGCGCGTCCGGTGAACTTCCAGATCGACTCATCGACGCCAGCCGTCTTCACGATACAACCGTCGAGAGCGATGTTGCCGTAGAGCACAGCCAGGCCGCCGTCCTTGGAATAGGCGTTCGCCTGGTTGCGAATACAGCCATGAGTACGATCAAGGTCGAGCGCATTGAAGCGACGATCCTGCGAGAAGGCGACCTGGGTCGGCACCCCGCCCGGTGCAGCCTTGTAGAACTCATGCACCTTTACATCGTGTTCGCGAACGATATCCCAAGTGTCGATTGCTTCACCCAAGCTCTTGGCATGAATGGTCGGCACATTACGCTGCAACAGGCCAGCTCGGTCAAGCTCCCCAAGGATGCCCATGATGCCACCGGCGCGGTGCACGTCCTCGATATGGTACTTGTCCGTCATCGGTGCCACCTTACACAAGCAAGGAACCGAGCGGGAAATACGGTCGATGTCGGCCATTGTGAAATCGACGCCCGCTTCCTGAGCGGTAGCCAGGATGTGCAGCACCGTATTGGTCGAACCGCCCATCGCGACGTCCAGCGCCATCGCATTTTCGAAAGCAGCCTTCGTCGCAATGTTGCGCGGCAGCACCGAGGCGTCTTCCTGCTCGTAGTAGCGGCGGCAGAGTTCGACTGCAAGGCGCCCGGCACGCAGGAAGAGTTGCTGGCGATCGGCATGGGTAGCAACGACAGTCCCGTTACCCGGCAGCGACAAGCCCAGCGCCTCCGTCAGGCAGTTCATCGAGTTGGCAGTGAACATGCCGGAGCAGGAACCACAGGTCGGGCAGGCAGAACGTTCGATTTCGTCGAGATCGGCTTGCGAGACGCTGGCATCGGCGGCCTTGACCATTGCATCGACCAAGTCAAGGTGCACAACCTGATCTTGCAGCTTGACCTTGCCAGCTTCCATCGGGCCGCCGGAAACGAAGACGACCGGGATATTGAGGCGCATGGCGGCCATCAACATGCCCGGAGTGATCTTGTCGCAGTTCGAGATGCACACCATCGCATCGGCGCAATGGGCATTGACCATGTATTCGACCGAGTCGGCGATCAGGTCGCGCGACGGCAGCGAGTAGAGCATGCCGGAATGGCCCATGGCGATGCCGTCATCGATGGCAATGGTGTTGAATTCCTTGGCGATGCCGCCGGCCGCTTCGATCTCGCGCGCCACCATCTGGCCCAGGTCCTTCAGGTGAACGTGGCCCGGCACGAACTGGGTGAAGGAATTGACCACGGCGATGATCGGTTTGCCGAAATCGCCGTCCTTCATGCCGGTGGCGCGCCACAGGGCACGCGCGCCGGCCATGTTGCGACCGTGGGTGGATGTACGGGAACGATACTGGGGCATGGCTACTCTCCGTCTGAAACCTGGCGCCGACACTTTGCTGCAAAACGGCGCGAACTATAATCGGACAATTCTAGCCCACTCAGGCCCTTGATGCTTATTCACCCACAATTCGATCCGGTCGCCTTTTCTGTCGGCCCCTTGGCCGTACGTTGGTACGGCCTGATGTACATGCTCGCCTTCGTCCAGTTCCTGCTGCTCGGCCGTTGGCGCATCCGCCAAGGCGGGCGCCCGGTAACCGCCGAACAACTCGACGACCTGCTCTTCTACGGCATGCTTGGTGTCATCGTCGGCGGGCGGCTTGGGCAGGTGCTGTTCTACGAACCGGGCTACTACTTTTCCTATCCTCTCGAAATTATCGCTGTCTGGAAGGGCGGCATGAGTTTCCATGGTGGCTTTCTCGGCGTACTTGTCGCCATGACGCTGTGGGCGCGCAAGGCCAAACTGGCCTGGTTCGACGTCACCGATTTCATCGCCCCCCTCGTTCCACTCGGCCTCGCCGCCGGTCGCCTTGGCAATTTCATCAACGGCGAACTGTGGGGCCGTATCGCCGATCCTTCGTTGCCCTGGGCCATGGTCTTCCCGCAGGCCGGCGACATGGAAGCACGGCACCCATCGCAGCTCTACCACATCGGTCTCGAAGGCCTGCTGCTTTTTGCCATTTTATGGCTGTACACCGCAGCACCCCGCCCACGCGGGGCGGCTTCCGGGGTTTTCCTGATCGGCTACGGCTGTTTCCGTTTCATCACCGAGTTCTTCCGCGAGCCGGATGCCGGCATCTTCGGCCAGTCCTACACCATCAGCATGGGACAATGGCTATCATTGCCCATGGTGCTGGCCGGCATCCTGCTACTGGTTCTCGCCTACCGCCGGAAGTCCCTATAATTATGGATTACGTCATCAACTCTCAGACAGGAAAAGCGTCATGACTCGTCCGTTCAAGGTTCTCGGCATTCAGCAAATCGCCATCGGCGGCCCGTCCAAGGAAAAGCTAAAGACCCTGTGGGTCGACAAGCTCGGCCTCGAAATCACCGGCAACTTCGTTTCCGAGCGCGAGAACGTCGACGAAGACATCTGTGCCATGGGTACCGGGCCGTTCAAGGTCGAGGTCGACCTGATGCAACCGCTCGACCCGGAAAAGAAGCCGGCCGTGCACACCACCCCGCTCAACCACGTCGGCCTGTGGATCGACGACCTGCCCAAGGCCGTGGAATGGCTGACCGCCAACGGCGTGCGCTTCGCCCCGGGCGGCATCCGCAAGGGCGCAGCCGGTTTCGACATATGCTTCCTGCATCCGAAGGGCAATGAGGAATTCCCGATCGGCGGCGAAGGCGTGCTGATCGAACTGGTCCAGGCACCGAAGGAAGTCGTCGACGCCTTTGCCAAACTGGCTGGCTGACAACCGCGAACGCCATGGCGGACATTCCGGACGACGAACTCGAGGCGACGCGTAATGCGCTCGCCCCGACGCTGGATGCCACCGCCGCCGTCCTGCCCTGGCTGGCCAAAGCCCGCGCCCCGCGCTTCGACAAGAAGCTGAATACGCGCTGGATCGAGGCCAGCCAACGCCTGGCGGCCGCCTGGTCGGAACGGCACATCAATCCAGATGCGGAAATCCGACCGCCGCTGTTCGCGCTCTATAGCATCGCACTGGAAACCGGCGATGCCGACTGCCTGGCCTTCGGCGAAGCCCTGGCGGAAGCCGCAGACCAGTTGGAAAACAGAGAAACGCCGCAGCTGGTCGCCGCGCTCAGCGCCGCCATCGAGAGCTTGGTCGAAGCGGAGGGTCTTGAACACCCGACCTTCCCCGAACGAGCGCAGCATTTTGCCAAGCGCCTGGCCAACGTTGCCCGCCTGAGTCCTGCCACGGCGGTCCGTTCCCCCACCATCGACCGCCTCTTTGTCGATGAATCAACTGAGCGCATCGAACAAATGCGCTACGCCCTGGCTGTTCTGCCACCCGATGCCTACGCCCTGAAAAACGAAGCGGATAGCCTGTGTCTGCATGCCGAACAACTCGAACTCTGGGGCATCGTGCGGGCCGCCAAGGAGTTTTCCGCCACGCTCAACGCCCAACTCGACCATTTGGACCAGCTTGAGGTCCAGGACAAACTTTCCGACCAGATCGAAGCGCTAGTCGAACTACTCGGTGCGGTACTGGATTACTGAAGCGGCCTATAGCAAGCTAGAACGTACTGGCGGCCGCCCCCGGCATGTATCGGCTCGGCCGACATCTCCACGGAAACCACGCTGCCATCCGGACGCTGAATTTCGGTGATCCACGGGCGCCCCAATTGCCCGGCCAGCATCTGCCGGAACTCGTAGCCCATCGCTTCCTGCTGTGCCGGCGGATGCAATCGCCCCTGATGGCGGCCGAGCAGATTGCGCCGATTATTGCCGAAAAGATTTTCGGCCCTGGCATTGAGATCGAGGATCAAGCCGCTTCCGGCATCGGCCAGCACCAAGGCATCGTGCGAGGCGGCGAACACTGCGTCGAGACGCTCATTCGCCACCTGCACATCGCGCCGTGCTTCGCCGGCCTCGAATTCGACCAAGGCCAAGGTCACCAGATTGGCCACGATACGCGCGAACAAGCCATGAATCGGCGTCCATGGCTGACGCCGACCAACCTGCTCGAGACAGAACACCCCTTGTAACTGGCCACGAATGTAGATTGGCGTTCCGAGCATGGCACTGATCCCATACCGCGGCAGGTAATCGCTCCCGAATTCCGCAGTGGCTGGATGACTATAGGGATCGTCGGCGACGATGCTGCCGCCTTCTTCAAGCGCTTCGAAATACGCTGGATAGCGCTCGGCCAACGCGGAACCGCCGCTGCTGTGCCGGCCCGAGGCTAGTTCGAACAACTCGATGCAGCGCAACTCCCGGTGGTTGTCGGTCAACGCCCAGATACTGGCACGCTCGACGCCGCTCATTCGACCGGCAGACTCGGTCAGAACGCTTAACGCAAGCTCGAGCGACGACTCGCTGAGGTAAGCGCCGCGCGACAGGCTGGCTACTCCTTGCAGCAACTCCAGCGATGAAACAAGGAAAGTACCCTCCTCCGAAGGAAGCAGATTCTCCATGGCATCCAAAACCTAAACACCCAGAATCGGGCGAGACACGATAAGGGAATTCTAGAGAATCCCCTCACTCATGGCCGTGAAATTCGCCACGACTCCTTCAGAGTAATGTCAGGACGGTCCGGGCATCGTTTTAAAGATAAAAGCGGCCCTTTCTATTTTGGTCACCCAAACCAAACCGTCACCGTAATGACCGGTCTGCGCGACCTCGGTAATGCGCTCGAAAAGCTGCTCCGCCACCTCGTCGGGTGCCACGATCTCAATCCGTATCTTTGGCGTGTAGTCGGTCAGTTCATCCTTGATCTTCACCTTGGCCGGAACATGTCGAGATGGGGCGCTACACCCCTCGACCTTGGTTACCGTCATTCCGGGAAAACCCGGGAGAGACACCAACGCCTCGCGCAAAGCTGCCAACTTGTTAGGGCGAATCACCGCCTTGATTTCCATCATGCCTCGACCTCCTCTTCGTCGAACCAGCGATAAATGGTCGGCAACACCACCAATGTCAGCAGTGTCGATGTAATCAGGCCGCCAATCACGACGATGGCCAGCGGACGCTGCACCTCGGAACCCGGCCCGCTGGCAAACAGGAAGGGAATCAAGCCGAGCATGGCGACAGTGGCCGTCATCATGACCGGACGGAAACGTAAGGTTGCTCCCTCAATGACCGCTTCACGCACACGACGCCCCTGCTCACGTAAACCACGGATGTAGGAAACCAGCACGACCCCGTTCAGCACGGCAATACCCCATAAGGCGATGAAGCCCACGGAGGCAGGCACCGACAGATACTCGCCGGTCAGAAACAGCCCGAAGATACCGCCGATCGAGGCGAAGGGCAGCACGGTAATGATCAAGGTGGCGTAGCGCAAGGAATTGAACAGCAGAAAGAGCAGGAAGAAGATTGCCGCGATAGTGATCGGGATGATCACCTTCAGGTGCCCCAGCGCCCGCTCCATGTTCTGGAACTGACCGCCCCACTCCAGGTAGTAGCCTTCAGGCAGTTTCACCTGATTTTCCACCTTCTGCTGCAATTCGGCGACAAAGCTGCCGAGGTCGCGGTCCTTGACGTTCACGCCAACAACGATGCGGCGCTTGCCCAATTCTCGGGAAATCTGCGCCGGGCCATCGGCAACACGAATCTTGGCCACATCGGCCAAACGTGCCTGGGCTCCACTGTGCGACGTCAGCAGGACATTGGAAATCGCCTCGACATTGTCCCTGAAGCGCTCAGGTAGGCGCACCACGGCCGGAAAGCGCCTTTCGCCCTCATAGATTTCACTGGCCTGCTTGCCGCCAACCGCCGTCTCAATCAGGTCGTTAATCTCCGATACATTGAGGCCGAGGCGAGCAATCGCCTGGCGGTCGATTTCGATGGTCAGATATTGCTGGCCACTGATTCGTTCGATGCGCAGATCCTGCGCACCGCGCAGCGATTGCGCCACCTTGCCGATCTGCCCAGCGACCTTGCGCAGCTGATCGAGATCGTCGCCAAACACCTTGACCGCGATGTCAGAACGTACGCCAGTGACCATTTCGTCGACCCGGTCGGAAATTGGTTGGGCCATGACGATCTGCACCCCAGGCAAGGCCTTCAGCTTTTCACGCATCGCTTCCTGAATATCGTCCTGCGTCCAGCCGGAAGGCCATTCACTGCGCGGCTTCAGGCTGACGATAGGTGTCGATTCGTTCGGGCCTTGCGGGTCAGCCGGCGACTCCCCCCGGCCAACGCCGGACACAGCGGACTTGACGCCTGGCACCTGCATGACAAGGCGCATGGCCTCCATCTCCATCTTGATCGACTCATCCAGCGAAATGTTCGGCACCCGGTTAATGCCTGGCACCACCGAGCCTTCCTTCATTTCCGGAATGAAGGCCGTGCCGAGGAAAGGCAACATACCAATGGACAGCGCGAATGCGGCAACGGCGACGATAACCGTCTTCTTCTCGCTGCCCAGTGCAGAATGCAGCAACTTCAGATAACGCGACTTCATTGCGGCGATCAGCTTGGTGTCGTGATCGCCATCATGGGCCGGCGGCTTCAGCAAGTAGGTGGACATCACCGGAGTCAGCGACAAGGATAGAACCAGAGAGATCGCCAGCGCGATGGCGATGGTATAGGCCAGCGGCGCGAACATCTTGCCTTCCATGCCTTGCAGGGTCATCAATGGCAGGAAAACCAGGATGATGATGCCAACGCCGAAGATAACCGGCGTCGCCACTTCGACTACCGCGCGCAGGATGATGCGCGTCGTGCTCTCGCCACTCTGCGCGGCTCGCCCCAACTGGGAGAAGGCGTTCTCCACGACGACCACCGAGCCATCCACCATCAGGCCGATGGCGATGGCGAGACCGCCAAGCGACATCAGGTTTGCCGAGATGCCCAGTTTGTTCATCGCCATAAACGTCAGCAACGGCGTCAGAATCAGTGTCGCGACCACGATAACAGAGGAGCGCACATCGCCGAGGAAGAGGAAGAGCACCACGACGACCAGCACGACGCCCTCGAGCAGCACTTTGGTCACCGTCCACAGGGCAGAGTCGACCAGTTCCGATCGATCATAGTAAGGCACGATCTTCAGGTTGTCCGGCAGCATGCCTTTGGCGTTGATTTCCTCGACCCGCGCCTTGATCCGACTGACCACCTGCTTGGCATTGCCACCGGCAATCATCATGACGATGCCGCCCACCGCTTCGGTGGTACCGTTCTTGATCACTGCTCCTTGGCGCACCTCATGGCCAATCTGGACTTCGGCCACATCGCGTACATAGACCGGTACGCCGTCTTTTTCCTTGAGCACGATGGCGCGGATATCCTCGACGTCGCGCACCAGGCCGATGCCGCGGATGAGGTATTGCTCGGCGTATTGGGGCAGTACCCCGCCGCCGGCGTTGGCATTGTTGCGGGCCACCGCCAGATAGACATCGCTCACTGACAAGCCGAAGTGACGTAGGCGATCCGGATTGACCAGCACCTGATACTGCTTCGCAAAACCGCCCTGCGAATTGATCTCGGCCACCCCGGGGATCGAGCGTAGCAAGGGGCGAACCACCCAGTCCTGGGCGATACGGCGCTGCATCAACTCTTCCTGGGTCAACGCCCGATTAGCATCGTCGCTACGCTCCAAGGTGTATTGATAAACCTCTCCCAACCCAGTCGACACCGGCCCGAGTACCGGTGTAATACCCTCCGGCAAACGCGATCCGACCTCGAGCAGACGTTCCATGACCAACTGGCGGGCGAAATAGACATTGGTCGAATCGGTGAACACCAGGGTGATCAACGACAAACCGGGCTTGTTGAGCGAACGCATCTCCTCCAACCCAGGTAGACCGGTCATTGCCACCTCAAGCGGAACCGTGGCGAAGCGCTCGACTTCCTCCGGGGAACGGCCCGGCGCCTCGGTAGCAATCTGCACCTGGACGTTGGTGACATCCGGGAAGGCATCCACCGACAACTTCTGGGCAGCATTCAGTCCAAAAAAGAAAAGGACGGCGGCAATCACCGCAACGATCAGGCGCTGCTTCAGCGCACTGCGAACCAGTGACTCGATCACGCGCCCTCCATTTCCTGGCGGTTGCGTTCATTATTCAGATGGAAGGCGCCGTCGACGACGATACGTTCGCCTCCCTTCAGGCCGGACAGTACCACCCGTTTCCCTTCGTGGTCCGGCGCAAGCTTGACCTTCACCAAGCGGAAGGTTCCTTCCTCCCCAGCCACGAATACGTGGTCCTCATCGTCTTCACGCACTACGGCTTTGGCCGGAACGACCAGACGTTCGACGGGTTTGGCCTCAATCAGCATCGACGCCAGCATTGCCGGCTTCAGGCGGCCGTCGGCATTGTCCAGCTCAGTCCGCACCAATACGGTACGGGTTTCCGGATCGACCGTCTGGCCAACGAAAATCAACTTGCCCACCAACTTTTCGTTGCCCAGAGCCGGCACCTCGATAGTCACAGACTGCCCCGCTTTGACCAAACCCACCTGTTGCTCCGGCACCTGCGCCACCGCCCACAAGCGGGATAGATCCGCCACCACGAACAGGGCATCGGCCGGTTGGACGACCTGCCCCTGCGCCAGCTTGCGCTCCACGACCACACCGGCCAGGGTGGCGACCACCGGAGTCACCGAATTGACTTCACCATGGCTGCCCAGTTTGGCGATAGCCGCCGGCGAAACGCCAAGCAATTGCAGTTGATCCGCCGCCGCCCGCGTTTCCGCCAGCGCGATCTGATACTCGCTCTCCCGCCGCTGCAATTCGGCAGCGCCGATCACATCGGCCTCGAACAAGGCCTTGGCCCGTTCCGCATTGCGCTTGTTCAGCTCCAGTTGCGCCCTGGCCTTCAGGTAAGCCAATTGTTGCTGCGACAACTCGCTGCTGTTCAGGTGAGCGAGGACATCGCCCTTACGTACGACCTGACCGAGTTTGGCATCGATCTCCGTCACCCGGCCGGTGATGGTTGCTCCGATGCGGGCTACCCGCTGCTCGTCAAAATCGATACGCCCGGCCACCCGCAAGGTTTCGTTAACCAGCGCAGATTTCACTTCGGCCAGTTGCAGCTGGTTGCGCAACTCTTCCGCCGGCATCACCACACTCGGATCGTTCGCCTGCTGTGCGGATTTTTTGTTGTCGTCCTGGTTACAGCCCAGGAGCACTGCTGCGGTGCACACCGCAATCAGGGCATTTTTCATTACTGTTTTCCTCCGGGAGTCGCACGCAGGCGCTCGATTTCAACCCAAGCCGCGGCCAATTCGTAGCGGGCAGCGATCAGTTCGACACGGGCGGCTCGATAGACACGCTGCGCATCGAGCACTTCGATGAAGCCGCGCTCACCAAAGCGATAGGCAGCAGCAGCGATCTTCAACGCTTCATCAGCTTGGCGGACGATGCCGGATTCCAGTGCATTGACTTGGGCAAGGGCGATTTCGTACTGCTGATAAGCCACTTCGAGTTGTTTCTGTTGGGAGAACTGCTGCGCCTCCAGTTCATAGCGGGCTCGGTTCAGCTGAGCGGCGGCCTCACCGACCGGACCGCTACGACGATCCCACAAGGGAATCGACATCACGACACCAAGCTTGTTGGAGCGAACATCGGGGTCTTCTTCCATCGAAGCCTTCACCGCAAGGTTGGGCCAGCGCCGGCGCCGCTCCAGGTCCAGTTGACGCTCAGCACGCACCAATTCGGCGCGTGCACGCGCCAGATCGGGACTCTCCGTCTCCACCTCCTTGCGTAAAACGTCCAGCGCCGGCAATTCAGGAACACTACTCAGACGGCCGGCCAAAGAGAAATTCGCCGGCAGTTCGTTTCCAACCGCCTGGCGCAACAACGAGCGCGCCTGCTCTACGCGAAATGCGGCGACCTGCGCTGACTTCTGCGCATTCAATAACTCGGTGTCGGCCTTGATCAACTCAAAGCGAGCCGCCTCGCCGGTCTCGACACGCAAAGCAATACGTGAGCGCACACTCTCCATTGAAGCAAGATCTTCTCTGGCATTACGCTGCTCAGCTTCACGTCGTAGAACTTCGTAATAGCGCAAGCGCAGGCGCGCCAGAACTTCGGCCTCAAAGCCTCGATTGGCCGCCGAGGTGGCTTCCAATCCCGCCTCGGCAGCACCGATGCGCGACGAGCGTACCCATGGCATGTCAAGCGGTTGGGTCAGGGCGACGCTGCGCGCATCGCCCTGATTGCCACCGGAACCTCGCGACCTTTGCGAGCCGCTTAGATACTCCAGTTCGGGGTTGGGATAAGCGCCGGCCGTATCGACCGCCGCCCGTGCCGCGTCGACAGCGCTACGCCCGGCCAGCACGGCCCGGCTACTCTGCAGCGCCAGGCCCTCCAGTTTCGCCAAATCGTAATCGGTCTGCGCCCAAGCCACCGGGGTAAGCAGGGCCAGACCAAGCCATAGAACAGTTTTTGTGCATCGCATCATGGCGCAACTTTATCAAACCCGAACGTAGTTTGTCAGCTTTTGGTCAGCTTTCTGTCAGCGAACTGACAGCGCAGCAATTCTTTCTTCCAGCGGCGGATGAGTGGCAAACAGGGCCATCAGGCCTTGCCCGCCGGCGATCCCCGAAGCCGCCATGTTCTGCGGCAAGGGTTCGGTGTGCAGCCCACCCAGACGACGCAAGGCGTTCTGCATCGGCACCGCCGACCCCATCAGGCGCGCCGCCCCGGCATCGGCCCGGAACTCGCGCTGGCGAGAGAACCAAGCAACGATCATGCTAGCCAGCACACCGAAAACGACTTCGCAGATCATGCTGGTCACCATGTACCCGATCCCCGGACCGCTACTTTCCTCATCATTGCGACGCAGGAAGCTATCGACCACGTAGCCGACGATGCGCGACAGGAAGATCACGAAGGTGTTCACCACCCCCTGGATCAGCGTCAGGGTCACCATGTCACCGTTGGCAATGTGCGCCACTTCGTGCGCCAGTACCGCCTCGGCCTCTGCGCGGCTCATGCTCTGCAGCAAACCGGTGGAAACGGCAACCAGGGAGTTGTTCTTGGTGGCGCCCGTGGCAAAGGCATTCGGCTCGCCGTCGTAAATCGCCACCTCGGGCATCGGCAGACCGGCCTTGTCGGCCAACTTGGCCACGGTATCGACCAGCCAGACTTCAGTGGAATTGCTCGGATGCTCGATGACCTGCGCACCGGTACTCCACTTCGCCATGCTCTTGGACATCAGCAGTGAAATGAAAGCGCCGCCGAAACCGATCACACCGGCGAAGGCCAGCAACATGCCGAGATTCAGGCCATTGGCTGTCAGGAACTTGTTGACGCCGAGCAAGCTTGTTACAACGCTGAGTACCAACATCACCGCGAGGTTGGTCAGCAGGAAGAGAACAATACGTTTCATGTCTGGACTCCTTTGGACATAGACGAACGCACTTTAGTGCATTGCACAAACCTTAAAAAGCGGAGCAAAATTGAAAGATCATTCGATTTTTTCTGCCGAACTCATGAACAACCTGAACTTCAAGCATCTCCACTATTTTTGGGTGGTCGCGCACGAGGGCAGTATTACCCGTGCTGCGGAAAAACTCGGCGTCGCCGTGCAAACCATCAGCGGGCAGCTTTCCATTCTGGAAAAGCAACTCGGCAAAGCACTCTTCAACAGCCAGGGCCGCGGACTGGTACTCAATGAAGCCGGCCGGGTCGCGCTCGGCTACGCCGACCAGATATTCCAACTCGGCGAAGCATTGATCGATGCCGTAGAGAATTCGGATAGCGAATCGACCTTGCGTCTGCGCGCCGGCATCACCGACGGCATCCCCAAACTGCTGGCCTATCGCCTGCTCTCCAACGTTACCGCCATGCCGGCCGACGTGCGCCTGATCTGCGATGAGGGCGAATTCGATGACCTGCTCGCCGACCTGGCGCTACATCGACTGGACGTGGTGCTGACCGACCGGCCAGCCGCCGCGGGCGGCAATCTGAAGGTATTCAGCACCCGCTTGGGCGATTTCGCTACCGGCTTGTTCGCGACAGCGGAAGTGTCAGAAAAACTGAGCGGCGAATTCCCCGCTTGCCTGAATGGCGCGCCGCTTCTTCTGCCAAGTCGACACAACGCGATACGGGGCCACATCGATCGCTGGCTGGAAAGCAATGACCTACGCCCTAAGGTTGTCGGCGAATTCGAAGATAGCGCACTGCTCAATACCTTCGGACGCGGCGGACTGGGTATTTTTCCGGCACCGCTCGCCCTCGCCGACCAGATCGAAAACCAGTTGGCCTCACGTGCCATCGGGGCGATGAATGGTGTCAGCGAACATATCTATGCCATCTCCAACGAACGGCGCATCCGCCACCCGGCCATTGAAGTCTTGTGTGCCGGGGCATCCCAGTAGCCACCCCCGACGGGGGTATAATTTTTGCCCCCGACGCAAACCGAGAAACCATTCCATGCTGTTCCGCCAAGCCATCATCCTCGCCGCCAGCCTGTTTGCCCTGAATACAGCGCAGGCTCAACAGGCTCCCGTTCCGCCCAACCTCGCCGCCAAGTCCTGGCTGCTGCTTGACATGGGTTCAGGTCAACTACTCAGCGCCGAAAAACCGGACGACCGCCTGGAGCCGGCCTCGCTGACCAAGCTGATGACGGCCTACCTGACCTTCTCTGCCCTGCATAAGAAGACACTGGCGCTCAACCAGCCCCTGCCGGTCTCGGAAAAATCCTGGCGCACCGGCGGTTCCAAAATGTTCATCAAGGTCGATACACAAGTTGAGGTCGAAGACCTGATCAAGGGCATGATCGTGCAATCCGGCAACGATGCCTGCGTTACGTTGGCCGAGGGCATCGCCGGCAGCGAAGAGAACTTCGCCCAGATGATGAATCGCGAAGCGCAGCGCCTGGGCATGAAGAACTCCCACTTCATGAACTCCACCGGCCTGCCCGACCCCAACCATTACACCACGGCGCGCGATCTCTCGCTGCTCGCCGCTGCGCTGATCCGCGACTTCCCCGAGGAATACAAGAAGTACTACTCGATGAAGGAATTCCGTTACAACAACATCACGCAGCCGAACCGCAACCGTCTGCTCTACATCGACCCCACGGTCGACGGCGTCAAGACAGGCCATACCGAAGCCGCCGGCTACTGCCTGATTTCCTCCGCCCTGCGCGACAAGCGCCGCCTGCTCTCGGTCGTACTGGGCACGGCCTCCGACAACGCGCGCGCCACCGAATCGCAGAAATTGCTGAACTGGGGCTTCCTGGCCTACGAACCGGTGCCGATTTATTCTGCCGCCCAGCCGCTGGCACCATTGCGCGTGTGGAAGGGAGCACAAAGTGAAGTCAAGGTCGGTTTCGCCAACGACATCTCGATTGCCGTCCCCAAAGGTCTGGGCGACAAGGTACAGACCCAGTTCGTGCCGCAACCCCGCCTGATCGCGCCGATCCAGGCCGGCCAGGCCGTCGGCGTTCTCAAGGTATCGGTCGACGGCAAGCCCTATGCCGAATACACCGCCACCGCCCTTGAAAATATCGAACTCGGCAATATCTTCATTCGTATCTTCCACACCATTCGCTTGTGGTTCCTCTAAGCCCATGACCCCCTACGTCGCCGATCCCGTTTATCTGAACGGTCAATTTCTGCCGCTGGCCGAGGCCGGCATCTCGCCGCTCGACCGCGGTTTCCTCTACGGGGACGGCGTCTATGAGGTCATCCCGGTCTATTCACGCAAACCTTTCCGCATCGACGAACACCTGAAGCGTCTGCAGGCAACGCTGGACGGTATCAAGCTGCGCAATCCGCTGGCCGCGGACGAGTGGAAAGCGGTTGTTCTCAAATTGATCGAAGCCGCCCCCTGGGAGGACCAATCGATCTACCTGCAGGTCACGCGCGGCGCCGACGACAAGCGCGACCACGCCTTCCCGCCGGCCAGCGTGGCACCGACGGCTTTCGCCTTCTCTTCACCGCTGGTCACGACGGCAGCCGCAGTCCGCGCCCAGGGCGTGGCAGCGATCACCGTGCCCGACCTGCGCTGGTCGCGCTGCGACCTCAAGGTCGTGTCACTGTTGGCCAACGTACTGGCCCGCCAGGAAGCGGTGGAGCAAGGCTGTGCCGAGGCGCTGCTCATCCGCGACGGACTGTTGAAGGAAGGCGCAGCGTCCAACATCTTCATCGTCAAGGACGGCCTGCTGCTGGCGCCGCCCAAGACCCACCTGATGCTGCCCGGCATCACCTACGACGTCATCCTCGAACTGGCAGAACACCACGGCCAGCCGCTCGCAGTGCGCGAAATCACCGAAACGGAACTTCGCGCCGCCGACGAGGTCTGGATGACCTCCTCGACCAAGGAAATCCTCGCCATCACCAGGCTCGACGGCCAGCCCGTCGGCACCGGAAAGCCAGGCCCCTTCAGCGAGAAAATGTGGCAGTGGTATCAAGATTTCAAGAATACGGTAATGCGCAATGGCTGATCAGCAACAAGAAACTCTCCTCGAATTTCCCTGCGACTTCCCCCTGAAAATCATGGGCAAGGCCGAGGGCGAACTGGCGCAAGCTGTGCTCGCCATCGTAACCAAACACGCCCCCGGCTTCGACGGTGCGTCGATGGAAATGCGCGCCAGTTCGGGCGGCAAATACGTCAGCCTGACCTGCACCGTAGTCGCCACCTCCAAGCCGCAACTCGACGCGCTCTACATGGAGCTGACCTCGCACCCGCTGGTCAAGGTCGTCCTCTAAGTGACCATCGTCGTCAAACGCCTAGGCCGGGTCGATTACCAGCCGGTTTTTGCCCAAATGCAGGCGTACACCGCAGCACGCACGGCAGACTCGCCGGATGAGCTGTGGATCGTCGAACACCCGCCGGTCTATACCCTCGGCCAGGCTGGCAAGCCGGAACACATCCTGCGCGATGTTGGTATTCCGCTGGTCAAGATCGACCGCGGCGGCCAGGTCACCTACCACGGCCCCGGCCAGGTGGTGATCTACCTGCTGCTCGACCTGTCGCGCCTGAAAATCAAGGTGCGCGAACTGGTCACGTCCATCGAGCAGGCCGTGATCGATCTGCTGGCCGACTACGGCGTCAATGCCGAGCGGCGCGACGGCGCGCCCGGTGTCTACGTTGGCGACGCCAAGATCGCCGCCCTCGGCCTGCGCATTCGCAATGGCTGCTCGTATCATGGCGTGTCGCTCAACGTGGATATGGACCTCGCCCCGTTTGACGCAATCAACCCCTGTGGCTACCCGGGGCTGAAAGTCATTCAAACCAAAGACCTGAACATTCCGCTCACCGCTCACGAGGCCGGTGAGCGTCTTTCCGACCACCTGCTACGGCAACTGGACAAACAACATGGCTGAAACCAAGGCTGAAGGCACCAAGCAAAAAGGCGTCAAACAGAAGGGCGAACTGAAAACCGCGCGCATTCCCATCAAGATCGTGCCGGTCGATGCCCCGCTCAAGAAACCCGACTGGATTCGCGTCAAAGCCGGCAACAGCGCCGGTCGTTTCGGCGAGATCAAGTCCATGCTGCGCGAGCGCAAGCTGCACACCGTGTGCGAGGAAGCGACCTGCCCGAACATCGGCGAATGCTTCGGCCGCGGCACCGCCACCTTCATGATCCTTGGCGATATCTGCACCCGCCGCTGCCCGTTCTGCGACGTTGGCCACGGCCAGCCGCTGCCACCCAATCCGGACGAGCCGCGCGAACTGGCTGAGTCCGTCGCTGCCCTCAAGCTGCGCTATGTCGTGATTACCAGCGTCGACCGCGACGATCTGCGCGATGGCGGCGCCCAGCACTTTGTCGACGTCATTCGCTCCACCCGCGAGTTGTCGCCAACCACCACCATCGAAACGCTGGTCCCCGACTTCCGCGGCCGCATGGAAGTCGCCCTCGACGTGCTCGGCCAGAGCCTGCCGGACGTGCTCAACCACAACATGGAAACGGTGCCCCGCCTGTACAAGCAGGCCCGCCCCGGCGCCGACTACCAGCACTCGCTGGAATTCCTCAAACAGTTCAAGGCACGCTACCCCCAGGTCAACACCAAGTCCGGCCTAATGGTCGGCCTCGGCGAAACCGACGAGGAAATCCTCGAAGTGATGCGCGACCTGCGCGCCCACGACGTCGACATGCTGACCATTGGCCAGTACCTGGCGCCGTCCGGTCACCATCTGCCGGTGACGCGCTACGTGCATCCCGACGTCTTCAAGATGTACGAGGAAGAAGCCAAGAAGATGGGCTTCTCCGGTGCCGCCTGTGCGCCGATGGTGCGCTCCAGCTATTGGGCCGACCAGCAGGCCCACACCGCCGGCGTCGCCTGAGCGACGACGAGCCACAAAAAAGCCGGCTGCTGCCGGCTTTTTTATTGCTGCCAGGGCGATTACTGGCTGACCTCGACCGTGCGTCCGTTCAAGGGCTGCACCGGACGGGCATTCATCGGATAGAGCTTGCGGAAGCTGGCAATCTGCGCCGCCGACAACTCGACCGGCGTCTTCAGCACCTGCCAGCGAACTTCCTCGCTGCACGGCGGCGTGGTCAACGAACCGGCGAAGGCGTAATACGCCTGATCCTTGGGCAGGAAGTCGGCCACGTTCAACGGCGCTTCCAGGGCCTTGGTCTCGCCCTCCTTGGCCGGCAGATTGGCGAACACCGCCTTCAATGCGGCGTTTTCCTTACCTCGCTTGAACAGCACCGCCACCACGGCCAGCTTGCCATCGGCGTGCTTGTGCACCAGATGGGCCACCATCGGGTAGGGCTTGCCGTTGATGAACTCCTCGCTCGGCGCATGGAAGTGGAACTGCAGCAACTTGTAATCGGCGCCCGCTATGCCGACGCTGCCGGCGGCCGGCAGATTGATCTGGATGGTGTGCCCATTGTTGACGACCTCGGCCGCACTGGCCGTGTACGCAAATGCCAGCGGGGCCAGCTCGGCTTTTTTGGTCTTGCCCGTTTCGATATTGATCGGCGACTGTTGCTTGCCCAGCTTGCAGGCAGCAAAACTCTCATCGAGTTCGGCCCAATGGCTGGCGCCGCCGTGCCCTTTGTAACCCCAATGCGGATGGTTATCGGCCTGAACCAGTGGGCTGAAAACGAGCGAGCATGCGGCAATCGCCAGCAGTTGTTTTTTCATCATGACTCCTTGTCTGTGGGAAGTGATGCTGACCTGACATCGACCGATCTCTCTCTGATTCCGGGTTGGCGATGAGGTAGCACGTCCTATTCTGCGCCCAAGGAAGTCGGGAAAACCGCTCCCGTTGCTTACCGTTACAAGGAGCTTCAAAAGGCTCAATAAAACCTTTACAAAGGCCGAACACTCGAGCACCAGCCACGTTCTCACAGGAAACAGCGGGCAAGAAAAAGGGCAGCTGCGGTGCACTGCCCTTTTTTGCAAAAAACCGTTATTTGCTTGGCGGCGGCGGGGGAGCGCCCGGCGGCGGTGGCGGGATGCCCGCATCCTGCGCCTTGACCGGCGCCGAGTAGCTCATGTTGGCCGGCACCGGCACACGGTGGCCCTTGGCGTACATGCATTGGATATAGGCATTGTCGTACTGGCGCTGCGTACCGACACCCGAGCTGCGTGCCGCATCGCTACCCACCGCGCTGCCGGCCAACAAGCCGACACCGGCACCGACACCCGCGCCCCGCGCATCGCCGCCGATCGCCGCACCTGCCAGTGCGCCGACGGCCGTGCCGACGGCGGCGCTGGTGATCGCCGACTCCTTCTGCGCATCGCCAGCCGTCTTGCCACCGATCTGATAGTGAGCATACTGGCGACACTCCACATCGTCGGCGCGGAAGCGGTCGAAGCTCTGGCCGGTTCCCGGCAGCACCATCACGCTCGGCCCGGTCGGCATCACGGTACAGGCACCGAGGAGCAATATGGAAGCGGCGCTAGCCGTGCGCCGCAGCACCTTCATGTAATCAGTCATGGCTCATTTCTCCGGTTGCGGCAAAACGCGTTGCCAACCATCAGGACATTCCTTGACGTAAGGATAGTAACCCTTGGCGCTCTTGCAGTAATACCAGTATTGCTGCGTCTGTTGCTCGGCCGGCGGATTTTGCTCGATGTAGACCGGTGGCTGCGAAGGCGGCACGACAATCACCTGCTGCGGCGGATAGTAATAGGGGGAGGGATACCAATAAGGACTCCAGGCCGGCCCCCAGATCACCGGCGGACCGACATAAACGCCAACCCCGACGCGTGGCGGATGCGCCACGGCACTCCCCATGCTCATCGCAACAAGTGCGATAACGACCATAAGCGCTTTAAGTGCTTTCATGCTTGCACCCGTTTTCCCAAGTTTCGTAGTTTCAAGATAGTCGAATTATTGGTGAAACGGGGCTGGCAAGTTGCTACAAGTTGTAACGCCCTACTCGTCCAGGCCAAGCGCTTCCACCCGCTTTCGCCGCAAGCCCTCGGGCATGCACAGGGTCTCCATGTCCCAGCCTTCGATCTCCAGCACACGGAGCAGGCAATCCTCCATCAGTGCATGCGCCGCAATGGCTGCCCGAGCAATTTCGAGATGTGGCGCAGGGTCGTTGCCCGGATCCGTTTCGCAGCTCTGCTGGTAGCTGTACAACTCGCGCAGCTTGCGCAGTTGTACAGCTACCTGGGCCGGGCAGGCACACATGTAGACCATCGCTTCCTCGATGATCTGCTCGAGTTGCTGCTCAGAAAAACGCTTTTCCATCAGTTCGCGACTCACAGCAAGTGCATCTTCTTCGCAGCTTCGCGCAATTCGTCACGGAACTTCGGATGGGCGATGCCGATCAGGGCTTCGCAACGTTGCTTGGCGGTCTTGCCGCGCAACTGGGCGACGCCGTATTCGGTCACGACGTAGTTGATGTCATTCTTGCTCGTCGTCACATGAGTGCCGGGCACCAGGGTCGGCACGATGCGCGAGATGGTGTCGTCCTTGGCGGTCGAAGGCAGCACGATAAAGCTCTTGCCGCCCTTCGAGCGATTGGCCGCCCGCACGAAGTCGGCCTGGCCGCCGGTCCCGGAATACGGCGTGAAGCCGAGACTCTCCGAGCCGCACTGACCGACGAAATCGATCTGCATCGTCGCATTGATGGTGTGCAGATTGTCGTTCTGGCTGGCCAGGTAGGGATCGTTGACGTAATCCACCGGGTGCATTTCCAGCGCCGGGTTGCGATCCATGAACTGGTAGAGCTTTTTCGAGCCGAGCGCAAAGGTCGCCAGCATCTTGCCGGGATTGTAGTTCTTGCGGCGATTGGTGACGACACCGGCTTCGACCAGCGTCATGATGCCATCGCCGATCATTTCCGTATGAATGCCGAGGTCGCGCTTGTGCGTCAGCTGCATGACCACGGCGTCGGGAATGCCGCCGTAGCCGATCTGTAGCGTCGCGCCATCCGGAATCATTTCGGCGACAAAGCTGCCGATGGCTTCCTGCACCGGACCGATTTTGGGCAAGCCAACCTCGAGGATCGGGTCTTCGCTTTCACACAAGGCCGCCACCTGCGAAATATGAACATGGCAGGAACCGTTGGCGAAGGGCACGTTCGGATTGACTTCGAGCACGATGGCCCGCGCCTTCGCCAAAGCCGCCATCGTGTAGTCAGCCGCCAGCGACAGCGAGAAATAGCCGTGCTGATCCATTGGTGAGGCAATGCTGAAAACGACATCGGCCGGCGTCAGATCTTGCTTAATCAGTGCCGGGAGTTCAGAGAAATAAGCCGGTGTGTAGTCAATCCACCCCTCCTGGCCGCCTGCACGCGAGGCGCCGCTGAAGAAATAAGCCGTATGGCGGACATGCTCGGCAGTCTCCGGATCGAAATAGCCGTATTTGCGCACCGGCAAAATCTGCGACACGGTTACCCCGCGAAAATCCTTGCGCGCATCGGACAAGGCCGTCAGCAGACAGGGGGGTTCGCCGACGGCGGTCGGCACGACGATGGTATCGCCGTTCTTGACGACGCGGATGGCATCGCCGGCAGACATGCGTTTTTGTTGGTAAAGGGCCTGGACCGACATCTTGCTGCTCCTCTTTATAAATTTTAGAAAACAAAGATGCTTACACAGTGGTCAGACCAAGCGCCTGACCGAAATCAAAAATATATCCTTATTGCATCGCAACAATCAGCCTTTGCGGTTACTCCCGGCGACCATGCGAATCTCGAACAGGCGGCATTCCAGCGGCCCGTTGAACAGCGGCGTCTTGCGGCTCGGCTTAAGGCCGACCAACTTGGGCAGGCGCAGGTCGGCCGTGAAGAAGAAGCAGTTCCAGCCAGCCCAGTAGCGTTTCAGTGCCGTGCCGAGCTGCGGATAGAAAGCGGCCAGTTCTTCCTGCTCGCCGATACGCTCGCCGTAAGGCGGGTTGGCCACCATGATGCCGTGCTCGGTCAGCGGCTGGACTTCCAGCACATCGGCGCAATCGACCGTGACCATGCCGCCGAAACCGGCTTCCTGCAGGTTGCGCCGCGTTGCCCGCACGGCGCGCTCGTCGATGTCGTAGCCGCGAATCTCCATGCGCTCGGCTGGCTTGACCCGTGCCTCGGCGGCGCTGCGAATATTTGCCCATTCAATTGCCTGGAAGTGCCTCAGGCGCTCGAAGGAAAAGGTGCGATCCAGCCCCGGCGCACGGTCGAGCGCCACCTGGATGGCTTCGAGCAGAAAAGTGCCGCTGCCGCACATCGGATCGACCAGCGGGGTGCCCGGCTGCCAGCCGGTCATTTTCAAAATGCCCGCGGCCAAGTTTTCCTTCAGCGGCGCATCGACGCTGGCCTTGCGGAAACCGCGCTGCCACAGCGGTTGGCCCGAGGTATCGAGGTACAGCGTGCATTCGTTCTCGGTCAGGAAAACGTGGATGCTGACATCCGGGTTGCGCGTCTCGATATTCGGTCGCTCGCCCACATCCTCGCGGAAGCGGTCGCACACAGCGTCCTTGACGCGCAGCGTGACGTAATCGAGCGATTTCAGCGGGCACTTGATGGCCGTGGTCACCACGCGCATGGTGCTGCTCACCGCGAAATGGTTCGGCCATAGCTGGCGCAAGGCCAGGCGGTAGATGTCGTCTTCCTTGACGTACGGCCCCTTGACGATATGCCACAGGAGGCGGGTCGCCAGGCGCGACTCCAAGTTGGCGCGGTAGCACACGCTCCACTCACCGGAGAAAAAGACGCCGCCGGCAACGGCTTGCACCTCTTCGCCGCCGATGGCGGTCAGTTCCTCGGCAAGCAGGGTTTCCAGCCCACGCGGGCAGATGGCGAAATACTTGTTCATATCAGAAGGGCTTCAAAACGACGAGGAACAGAACGACCAGTAGGACCACCACCGGAAGTTCGTTGTAGAAACGGAACCAGACGTGCGAGCGGGCATTGTCGCCGCTCTGGAAGCGCTTGAGTACCAAGCCGCAATGGACATGGTAAGCAATCAGGATGGCGACCAGGAAGGTCTTGGCATGCAGCCAGCCACCGGCGAAGCCATAGCCGAACCACAGCCACAGGCCAAGTACGACGGCAAAAAAGCCGAGCGGCGTCATGAACTTGAACAATTTGCCCGCCATCATCAGCAGGCGCTCGCGCTCGGCGACACTGTCGGCCGGCACCATCGCCAGATTGACGAAGATGCGCGGCAGGTAGAACAAGCCGGCGAACCACGAAATGACCATCCAGATATGCAATGCCTTGACCACGAGCATGGTGTTCTCCAAATCAGCGGGCTGAATTTTTCGCCGCCCCGTCCCGAGCCGCCGCAATGCCGGCATCCACGGTCGGGTAGGCGAGGCGCAGCCTCAGTTCGTTTTTCAGGCGATGATTGCCGATGCGGCGCGATTCGCGCATGAACGACATCTGCACCGGCGACAACTGCGCCGCCGCAGCCGCCCGCGTCAAACGCGGCGGACGCGGCAAGGCGAAGGCATCGGCCACCTGATCGAAATATTCGGCCATCTTCATGTCCGAATCATCCACCACATTGTAGGCCCGACCGGCCCCGCCGTGGCGGATCGCCGCAACACAGGCCGCCGCCAGATCGTCGGCATGGATGTGGTTGGTATACACGTCGTCCTCGGCCACCAACGCCGGCAGGCCTTTGTGCAGGCGCTCCAGCGGCAGGCGGTCGGCCGCGTAGATGCCGGGCGCACGCAGAATGCTGACGGCCACGCCATTACGCCGCCCCCAATCGCGCAGCACGCACTCGGCATCGACCCGGCGGCCGGCGCGCGCGCTTTCCGCATTCAGCCGGCGCGTTTCGTCGATCTGCGCCCCGGCGCAATCGCCGTAAACCCCTGTCGTGCTTACGTAAATCAGGCGGCGTGGTAGACTTTCGGCCTTGCCTAACGCAGCCAGGAGATGGCGGGTGCGCGTGTCCAACCGGCCTTCGCCGGGTGGCGGTGCCAGGTGCAGTACGATGTCGGCCAGACCGGTCAGGCGACGCAGGCTGGAACGATCGTCCAGATCGGCCAGCACGGGAATCGCCCCGGCGGCGCGCCACGCCGGCACCCGGTCGGCATCGCGCAGCAGCGCATAGACGCGAGCGCGGCGGGCAAGGCGGGAGAGAATGCGGCGGGCGACGTCCCCGCTGCCGACAATCAGGATTTTTTGCACGCCGGCATTGTAGCAGGGGCACCCTGGCGATCCGGCGACGAAGGAAAGACAAGGGGAACCCGATGACTTACCAGATCACTGTCCAGCCGAGCGGCCGCCAGTTCAGCGCCGAGGCCGATGAAACCCTGCTCGACGCCGCCCTGCGCCAGAACGTGCTGCTGCCCTACGGCTGCAAGGATGGCGCCTGCGGCGCCTGCAAGGGCAAGCTGCTCGCCGGCAGCGTCGACCTGGGCGACGCCCCGCTGCCCGCGCTCAAGGACGAAGACCGCGCCGCCGGCCTGATCCTCTTCTGCTGCGCCAAGCCGACCTCAGACCTGAGCATCGAGTGCAAGCAGGTCAGCAACATCGGGCAATTCCCGGTCAAGACCCTGCCCGGCCGTATCGAGAAA
The DNA here is from genome assembly GCA_041909105.1 of Azonexus sp. GTDB lineage: Bacteria > Pseudomonadota > Gammaproteobacteria > Burkholderiales > Rhodocyclaceae > Azonexus. Next base: position 229,653 of record JAYREE010000003.1, on the reverse strand, counting down.
TTCGAGAAGCTCGCCCCCGACGTCGTCGAAATTCATCTGCGTTTGCCGGCCAGCGAAGAATTGCAGTTCTTCGCCGGGCAATACATCGACATCCTGCTCAAGGACGGCCGCAAGCGTAGCTTCTCGCTGGCCAACGCGCCGCGCGCCGACAAGCTGCTCGAACTGCACATCCGTCACGTGCCGAACGGCCTGTTTACCACGCAAGTCTTCACCACCATGAAGGCACGCGACATCCTGCGCTTCTCCGGCCCGCATGGCAGCTTCTTCCTGCGCACCGAGTCCACCAAGCCGATCATCCTGCTCGCCGGCGGCACCGGCTTTGCGCCGATGAAGGGCATCGTCGAGCAGGCCATCGCCGACGGCTGCACCCGCCCGATTCACCTCTACTGGGGCGCCAAGGCCAAGGCCGACCTGTACATGAACGACCTGCCCGAGCAATGGGCGGCAGCGCATCCGAACATCAAGTACGTGCCCGTGCTCTCCGAGCCGGCGGCCGACAATCAATGGAACGGTCGCACCGGCTTCGTGCACCAGGCCGTGCTGGCTGACTTCCCCGATCTTTCCGGCTATCAGGTCTATGCCTGCGGCTCGCCGGTCATGGTCGATATCGCCAAGAAGGAATTCGTCGAGCTCAACAAGCTCCCGGAAGAAGAATTCTTCGCCGACGCCTTCACCTTCTCGACCACCTGATTTTTGCCCGTTTTGGCCAGTGCACCGCAGCAGTGGTGCGCGAAAGCGACTGACCGCCCCCTCCCCTGAGAAGGGGAGGGCCGGGGAGGGGTTTGAAGCACCGCTTCTCGCCAGCGGAGCCGGCGGACTGTGCAATGTCCGCCGTGGGGGGCCGGGGAGGAGGTTAAGCCCCTCTCAACCAACCTCACCGTTGCCAGGCACACCCCTGCAGCAGCTTACCATCCACCGTCACCTGCACCGTCCACCCGAACACCGCATTCGCCGCCTGATCGCGGCAAAGTTCGCGCTTCAGGCGCACACCAATTTTCTGGCCGGTCGCCTCGGCATCGATCTGAGCCCCCTTGTCGTCACCCTGCGTCTTCGCCGCCAGCAACAGATCGGGCTGGCCCAATCGGTTGAGGCGCAAATGCGTCGCGCTGGCCACCAGCGACCAGCCCGTACCGGCGGCCCGCCAACTCTCTTCGCCACCGCCCGACTGCTGGCAACGCCCAGCCACCCGCGCCATATTGACGTCGGAAGCCCGCAAATTGCCACCATCCAGCACGCCGATCAGCTCGGCATACAAATGCTTGCCCTCGGCCAGACCGATCAGGTTCAAGGTCTCGACCACCTTCTGTCCATCCGACACATCCTCGACGATCGCATAACTGCGATCCCGACACGGCGCCATCACCAACTTCCCGCCCTGCTGCATCATCAATCCGGCAGCGATCTTCGGCGTGTTGTCAGGAGCCTTGGCCGGTTCTTCGGCAATGGCCTGGCCGATGGCCAGCAAGGAACAGAAAGCGAGAGCGATGGTGCGAAGTTGCATGGCAATGACCGCGAAAGAGAATGGGGGGATTGTCGGGCAATTTTGGGGATCAGAGTTTGATCCAGTTGAAACACTGAGCGATCACATACTCAAATCGACCGTGAGTGGCCATCCACATTGCTATTGTCCAACTTGGTGAAATTGAAAACGTATCTGACATATTGGGGTTGTTATACTGACTGCCGACATTCCAAATAACTGAGCAGTATGAACTTAGAGCAGCATTTTCTGCGTCAGCAGAACAATTGTCATACAGACTCTAGGTCCATATAAACACTGCTCAGAAACATCAAGCACTGATTCACGACTTGAGGAGATTTCATGTTTCAGCCGCAATATTTCAATGTTCACTGGTATGGGCCGCACTCAATTGAAGACGCCGAGGTACTTGATGACCCGAATTTGGTTCTCTACATGATTTGTGGCACGCATGGCATCTATGGAAAAAGTGTTCCGCTCTATATCGGGAAGACCTTCCGCACACCTTCCAAAAGATTGGGTGAACACAAATGGATAGAGGATGAACCAGACCCCGTGCAGGTTTACGCTGCGGCAATTAGCAAGCCGTTTCAAGCATGGAGCGAAATAGAACACGACGAAGAGTACCCCGCACCTGATAACTCAATAATTGAGAAAGTGGAATCATTGATTATTTTTGCGCATCAACCCGTCTATAACTCTCGGTCCAAGGGTGGCACACAACCCACAAGCAGTGACATCGTCATTTTCAACACGGGCCGCCGCTCCACCTTGCTTCCAGAGATTTCCTCTATGTATTGGTATAAATAACGTGTTGCCGAACCAATCATTCCACTGGAGCTACGCGAAAACCATGCAAACCGGCGAGTTCAACCGTTAGACATTTGATGAGCAACACTGCCGACAAATGGGAGCGGTTTCTAGATCCAGATGTATTAAGGCCGTCTCTCTTCTTGGCAACGATGTTTATCACCACGTTTGAGATCCTTAGGGACCGCATCGTGGACGACATTCGTAGTTTCTACATTAACGGCTTTAACGAGCATGGACCAACTGTTGGGCCCGAGTACCAATCCAGCGTCTTAGCCAAGCACAAGAGCCCGCTCTATGCATCTCTTCAGTGGCTGCACGAGAACGGCGCCATAGATGATGGAGACTTGGTCACCTTCGAGAAACTGAAGAACACTCGAAATCTACTCGCTCATCAGCTCTTCGCCGTAGTTACTGGACAGGTCGAGTCGGAGCACGAAGTTCAGTTCGATGCTCTAGTAGCTCTGCTAAGAAAAATTGGAGTGTGGTGGGTCGTTAACGTCGAGATTCCGACTAGCCCAGACTTCAACGGGCAGGAGATCGATGAAGCGGGAATTGTTCCCGGCGCAGTTCTGTCATTGCAAATGCTTATCGAGGTTGCATCGGGAAACACCGAACTGCTCGAGCATTGGCGCAAGGAGCGTGCGAAAGCGCACACAAATACCTGACCCATTATTGCAACAAATAGTCGAAATGCTGCGTGTTTACCCGCCTGCTGCGGTGCACTACTCAAAACAGCGAAAAACCGTCTCACTCCCCCAAATACGCCGCCCGCACCTTCGGGTCGTCGAGCAGGGCTTTTGACTCGCCGTTCAGCGTGATCTCGCCGCTTTCCAGCACGTAGGCGCGTTGGCTGGTTTCGAGGGCGAGCTTGGCGTTTTGTTCGATCAGTAGCGTGGTCATGCCGTCGGCGGCGACGGCGCGGACGACTTCGAATATTTTCTGCACCATGATCGGCGCCAGGCCCATCGAGGGTTCGTCGAGCAGCAGCATCTTGGGGCGGCTCATCAGGGCGCGGCCGATGGCGAGCATTTGCTGTTCGCCGCCGGAAAGGGTGCCGGCGAGCTGGCCGGCGCGCTCCTTCAGGCGCGGGAAGTAGCCGAAGACGCGTTCGAGGTCGGCAGCGATCCCGGCCTTGTCGTCGCGTACGAAGGCGCCCATGGCGAGGTTTTCGGTGACCGTCAGGCGCGGGAAGACGCCGCGCCCTTCAGGGACGAGGGCGATGCCCTTGCGGATGACGTCGTGCGGGGCGATCTTGCTGATCTTCTCGCCGCAGAAGTGCACATCGCCGCCGACGGCGTCGAGCACTCGGGCGATAGCTTTCAGCGTGCTGGTCTTGCCGGCGCCGTTGGCGCCGATCAGGGCAACGGTTTCGCCTTCATTGACGTGGAAGGTGATGCTGCGCACCGCCTGGATGCCGCCGTAGGCGACGTGGAGTCCGGTTACTTCAAGCACCTAGGTAAGCCTCAATCACTCGTTGATCTTTCTGCACGACGGCGGGCACGTCCTCGATGACGAGGGCGCCGTAGTCGAGCACCGCGACGCGGTCGCACAGGCCCATGACCAGTTTGACGTCGTGTTCGATGAGCAGAATCGTCGTGCCATCGCGGCGGATGCCTTCGATCAGGTCGCGCAGTTCTTCGGTTTCGGTGGCGTTCATGCCGGCGGCCGGTTCGTCCAGGCAGAGCAGCTTGGGCTCGGTGGCCAGGGCGCGGGCGATCTCCAGCCGGCGCTGGTCGCCGTAGGAAAGGTTCTTGGCCAGGTCGTCGGCACGGTCCTCGATACGCACGTAGTGCAGCAGGTCCATGGCGCGCTGGCGGATGGCCGCTTCTTCGGCACGGGTGGCCGCGGTGTTGAGCATTGCGCCGATGACGCCGGCCCTAGTGCGCACATGGCGGCCGACCATGACGTTTTCCAGCGCCGTCATATTGCCGAACAGGCGGATATTCTGGAAGGTGCGGGCGATGCCGCGCGCTGCGGCCTGCTGCGGGGCATCGGCGACGAGCGGGGCCCCGTCGAAGGTGAAGCCGCCGCCATCGGGCACGTAGAGCCCGGTCATGCAGTTGAAGAAGGTGGTCTTGCCGGCGCCGTTGGGGCCGATCAGGCCGTAGATTTCGCCACGCTTGATGGTCAGCGACACATCGCGCAGCGCCTTGACGCCGCCGAAGTGCTTGGCGACGGCCTTGGCTTCGAGCAAAAGTTCGCTCATGCCACGCCCCCCTTCTCGCTCAGCTCGCGCTTGCGTTCGGGCGCCGGCCACAGCCCGGCCGGCTTGAAGCGCATGACGAGCACCAGGGCCAGGCCGAAGACCAGCATGCGCAGGCTTTCCGGATCGACCAGCATCTTGCCGAAGAGCGCTGTCTGGATCGGCCCGACACCGTAGCGCAGGGCTTCCGGCAACACCGAGAGGAGCACTGCGCCGAGGATGACGCCGGGGATATGGCCCATGCCGCCGAGCACGACCATGGCCAGGATCATGATCGACTCGATCAGCGAGAAGGACTCGGGCGAAACGAAGCCCTGCATGGCCGAGAAGATGCCGCCGGCGATACCGCCGAAGCTGGCGCCCATGGCGAAGGCGAGCAGCTTGACGTTGCGGGTATTGATGCCGACTGCCTTGGCGGCGATCTCGTCTTCGCGGATGGCCTGCCAGGCGCGGCCGATGCGCGAATTCTGCAGGCGCAGGTTGATGATGATGACCACGATGGAGAGCGCCACCAACAGGTAGTAATACTTCATCGGCCCGGTCAGCGCATAGCCGAAGATTTGCGTGGTGCCGGAGAACTTGAAGTCGCCGAAAGCCACCGGGTCGATCAGCGTGATGCCTTGCGGGCCGTTGGTGATGTTGATCGGTGCGTTCAGATTGTTCATGAAGATGCGCACGATCTCGCCGAAACCGAGGGTCACGATGGCCAGATAGTCGCCGCGCAGCTTCAGCGTCGGCGAACCGAGCAGCACGCCGGCAATGCAGGCGAAGCCGGCGCCGAGCGGCAGGATGGCCCAGATCGGCCAGTGCAGCCCGAAATGCGGGCTGGCCAGCAGCGCCCAGGTGTAGGCGCCGACGGCGTAGAAGGCGATGTAGCCGAGGTCGAGCAGGCCGGCGTAGCCGACCACGATGTTCAGGCCGAGCGCCAGAAAGACGTAGAGGATGGCGAAATCGAGAATGCGCACCCAGGCCTGGCCGCCGGCCGCCGCCACGAAGGGCAGCGCGAGCAGGGCAACGGCGATGAAGGCGACACCTGCGGTGGACTTGGGAGAAAGCCAGTTTTTCATGCGCGGTCTCCCGTCTTTTCGCCGAACAGGCCGGACGGTTTGAACATCAGTACGACGATCAGCACGATAAAGGCGAAGATGTCCTGGTAGTGGCTACCCAAGAAGCCGCCGGTCAGGTCGCCGATGTAGCCAGCACCGAGCGCTTCGATGATGCCGAGCAAGACGCCGCCCAGCATGGCGCCGGCGAGGTTGCCGATGCCGCCGAGCACGGCAGCGGTGAAGGCCTTGAGGCCGAGCATGAAGCCCATCTGGTAATGCGCGATTTCGTAGTAGGTGCCGACCATGACGCCGGCCAGGGCGCCGAGCGCCGAGCCGATGACGAAGGCGGCGGCGATGACGCGGTTGATATTGACCCCCATCAGGCTGGCCACGGCCGGGTTCTGCGCCGTGGCGCGCATAGCCATGCCGAGCTTGGTGCGATACACGAGCAGGAGCAAAGCGCCCATGGTCAGCGCCGAGAGCAGCACGATGATCAACTGGATGGCGGTGAAATTGGCGCCGGCAAGTTCGAAATTGACCTTGGGCAGGAAGGAGGGAAAGGTCAGGTAATTTCTTCCCCAGACGATCATCGCCAGATTCTGCAACACGATGGACATGCCGATGGCGGTGATCAGCGGAGTCAGGCGCGGGGCGTTGCGCAAGGGCCGGTAGGCGATCCGTTCCAGGCCCCAACCCAGGGCCATGCACACCAGTACCGAGGCCAGAAGCCCGGCCATACCGGCCAGGGCAACCGGCATGCCGGCCTGGATCAGCGAACCGGTCACGGTGATCGTTACCAGCGTGCCGATCATCACCACCTCGCCATGCGCGAAGTTGATCAGCCCCATGATGCCGTAGACCATCGTGTAGCCCAAGGCGACCAAGGCATAGATGCTGCCCTGGACGAGGCCGTTGATGATCTGCTGGAGGAAAATATCCATATGTTGTATTTCGCCGTCTGCACGTAGAAACGGCACCTTGCGGTGCCGTTTCGTTTCAGGAAAGCCTGTCGTTACTTCTTCTCGACAGCGGCCTTGGTCGCCTCGGCGGCGCCCTTGACTGCTTCGGCACCGGCCTTGACGGCCTCGGCGCCCGCCTTCACGGCTTCCTTGCCGGCATCGCTGGCGGCACCGGCCACAGCCTTGGCGGCATCCTTGGCCGCATCCTTCACTTCGGCCACGGCTTCCTTGACCTCAGCCTTGGCCACTTCGACCGGGCTGCCACCCAGGGTTTCGACGTACTCGAGCTTGCCACCCTTGTACTGGTAGATGGAAATGGCACCGCCCTTCAGGTCGCCGAATTCGTCGAACTCGATCAGTGCGGTCACGCCGTCATACTTGGTCTTGCCGACTTCCGGCAGGTACTTGGCCGGCTCGACCGAGTTGGCCCGCTTCATCGAATCGGCCATGACCATCACCGCATCGTAAACATACGGTGCGTAGAGCTGGATTTCGGCGTTGAACTTCTTGGTGAACTTATCCTTGAACTCGGGGCCCTTGGCCAGCTTCTCGAGCGGCATGCCCGGCAGCGAGCAGTAATTGCCTTCGGCCGCGGCACCACCCAGCTCCATGAACATCGGGGTACACACGCCATCGCCGCCGAGGAACTTGGCCTTGATGCCCAGTTCCTTCATCTGCTTGGCCATCGGGCCGCCCTGGGCGTCCATGCCGCCGAAGAAGACGAGGTCGGCCTTGGTCGACTTGATCTTGGTCAGGATGGCCTTGAAGTCGGTAGCCTTGTCGGTGGTGTATTCGTTGGCGACGACCTTGAGGCCGGAAGCTTCGGCGGCCTTGCGGAATTCGTCGGCCAGACCCTGGCCATAAGCCGTGCGGTCATCGACGACGGCGACCGTCTTGACGCCTTGCTTGGCGGCAAACTCGCCGAGGATCTTGCCCTGCTGGACGTCGTTGGCCATCACGCGGAAGGCGGTCTTGAAGCCTTGCTGGGTGTATTTCGGATTGGTCGCCGAGCCGGAAATCTGCGGGATGCCGGCATCGGAATACAGCTTGGAAGCCGGGATGGTGGTACCGGAATTCAGGTGACCGATGACGCCGTTGACCTTGGCATCGACCAGCTTCTGGGCAACGACGGTCCCTTGCTTGGGATCGGCCGCATCGTCTTCGGCCATCAGTTCGAACTTGACCTTGGCGCCGCCAATGGTCATGCCCTGAGCGTTCAGTTCGTCGACGGCCAGCTTGGCGCCGTTCTCGTTGTCCTTGCCCAGATGGGCCTGCGGACCGGTCATCGGCGCCACGTGACCGAGCTTGACGACAACCTCGGGCGACGGGGCCGGCACCAGCGGTGCGGCCTGCTTGGGTTCTTCTTTCTGACCGCAGGCCGAGAGGGCGAAGGCTGCGGCTACGGAGAGGGCAACTACGGAAAGCTTGGCTTGCATCGGTGTTTTCTCCTGAACTCGTGGGGATTGGAAATTTGGCACAACGGAATGATTCTCCCTATCGACATACGCGCCGTCAATAAGGGCATACGCTATAGTTTCGCCCTGTTTTCCCGGAGAACGCCATGGCCCTGCCGATCGCCCTGCACGAAGAGCTCAAAAATTACTTCGCCCAACGCTACACCACTGGCGAATCCGCCTGCCTGCAACATGGCCGCGACGAGTCGGTGCACCGCCCGGCGCCGCCCGATGCGGTGGTGATGGCGGAGACAACTGAAGAGGTCGCCACTGTCGTCCGCCTGTGTGCCGAGCATGGCGTACCGGTCATCCCCTACGGCGTCGGCAGTTCGGTCGAGGGCCACGTGCTGGCGCCGAATGGCGGCGTCTCGCTCGACCTGTCGCTGATGAACGAGGTGCTGGTCATTCACGCCGAAGACGGCGACGCCACCGTGCAGGCCGGCGTCACCCGCAAGCAGTTGAACGACGCGCTGAAGGGCAGCGGCCTGTTCTTCCCGATCGACCCCGGCGCCGATGCAACGATCGGCGGCATGGCGGCGACCCGCGCCTCCGGTACCAACGCCGTGCGCTACGGCACCATGCGCGAAAACGTGATGGCCACCACCACGGTGCTGGCCGACGGCCGCATCGTCAAGACCGGCGGCCGCGCCCGCAAGTCCTCCGCCGGCTACGACCTGACCCGTCTGCTGGTCGGCTCGGAAGGCACGCTGGGCATCATGACCGAGCTGACCGTCAAGCTCTATCCCATCCCCGAAGCCATCTCGGCCGCCGTGTGCACCTTCCCGACCATCGAGGCGGCGGTGCAGACGGTGATCCAGACCATCCAGCTCGGCGTGCCGGTGGCACGCATCGAACTGCTCGACACGCTGTCGCTGTCGGCCATCAACAAGTTCAGCAAGACCACGCTGGCCGAAGCGCCCACGCTGTTCTTCGAATTCCACGGCAGCCCGGCCGGCGTCGAGGAACAGGCGCAGACCGTGCAGGCCATCGCCGACGACCTGGGCGGCGCCAATTTCGAGTGGGCGACCCGGCCGGAAGACCGCAGCCGCCTGTGGCAAGCGCGCCACGACGCCTACTTCGCCTGCCTGCAACTCAAGCCCGGTTGCCGCTGCTTCCCGACCGACGTCTGCGTGCCGATCTCGCGCCTGGCCGAATGCATTGCCGAAACCCAGGCCGATATCGCGCAGGTCAGCATCCCCATTGCCCTCTTCGGTCACGTCGGCGACGGCAATTTCCACCTGGTCGTGCTGGTCGATACCGACAACGCCAAGGAAATGGAAGAAGCCGCCTGGATCAGCCGCCGCGTCGTCGAGCGTGCCATCTCGATGGAAGGGACGTGCACCGGTGAGCATGGGATCGGGCTGGGGAAAAAGAAGTATCTGGTGGCCGAGCATGGCGAGGTGGCGGTGGAGGTCATGCGGGCCTTGAAGGTGGCGCTGGACCCGAAGAATTTGTTGAATCCGGGGAAGGTTTTGCCCTAAGGGGCTGGCTGGGCGCAGCGTTGCGCTGTGCCGCTGCTTTCCGCCCTGACGGCGGGCGTACTTTCTTTCGCTTGGCCGAAAGAAAGTAGCCAAAGAAAGGGCCACCCCTGGGTCGGCGGCGGGCTTTGCCCGCTCCCTTCCGCTACTCGGCTGGCCGGGTGGCTGGCTAAACTCGCCGCTACGCGGCTCAGACAACGCCAGCCGAAGGCCCCCGGCCAACCTGCGTTGCTCAGCGCCTCTCAAGGGGCCCAGAAAACCGCCTGTCGCTGATAGTCCTCCTCGTCATTCCCGCGAAAGCGGGAATCCAGGGCAGAGTAAAAGGCGTTGGCTTCGTTTCTGGATTCCCGCCTGCGCGGGAATTACCTCTGAAATCGTGACTGCTGCGGTGCACTGCCTAAAAAGGCAAAAAACCAAACACCATCCTTTCAGCAGCGATCGGTTTCCAACCTCCCGTGAGAGGCGCCGAGCAACGCAGGCGGTCGGGGAGTAGTCGGCTGGCGTTGTTTGAGCCGCATCGCGGCGAGTTTAGCCAGCCGCCCCGACCGTCGAGTAGCGCAGGGAACCCGCGTAGCGGGCACCGACCCCGGGTCGCCTTCTTCTTTGGCTACTTTCTTCTTGGCGAAGCAAGAAGAAAGTACGCCCGCCGGCAAGGCGGAAAGCAGCGCTTGAGCAAACCTGCCCGCAGGTTAAAAGGTGAAGTTCGCATCCATTACGGGAAATCCCCCGTTCCCAAGAACCATCCCCACCCCCAATACTCAAATCTCCAAACCTTCCCGTCACCACCCACGATGGGAAAGGAATACACCACCCGGCCCACAAGGCCGAAAAAAACGGAGACAAAAATGGGCAAACCCGATTTGCCGGCGTCGGTCGCTGCGACGCTGGACGACAAATACACCCGCACTTCCGGCCGCGTCTTCCTGACCGGCACCCAGGCCCTGATCCGCCTGCCCATGCTGCAACGGGAGCGCGATCTCGCCGCCGGGCTCAATACCGCCGGCTTCATCTCCGGCTACCGCGGCAGTCCGCTCGGCAATCTCGATCTCGGGCTGTGGAAAGCCAAGTCGCATCTCGCCGACCATCACATCACCTTCCAGCCCGGCGTGAACGAAGACCTCGCCGCCACCGCCGTCTGGGGCAGCCAGCAGGTCGGACTGTTTCCCGGCGCCAAGTACGACGGCGTGTTCGGCCTGTGGTACGGCAAGGGGCCGGGCGTGGATCGCAGCGGCGACGTTTTCCGCCACGCCAATGCGGCCGGCAGCGCGAAGCACGGCGGCGTGCTGGTCATCGCCGGCGACGACCATGCCGCCAAATCCTCGACCCTGCCGCACCAGACCGAGCATGTCTTCAAGGCGGTGATGATGCCGGTGCTCTACCCGGCCAACGTGCAGGAATATCTCGACTACGGCCTGCACGGCTGGGCGATGAGCCGCTATTCCGGCTGCTGGGTGGCCTTCAAGGCGCTGGCCGACACCGTCGAAACCTCGGCCTCGGTCGATATCGACGCTGCTGCGGTGCACATCGAAATTCCGCCAAATTTCGAACTGCCGCCGGACGGCCTGAATATCCGCTGGCCTGACCCGCCACTGGTGCAGGAATCCCGCCTGCTCAACTACAAGCTCTACGCCGCGCTGGCCTATTGCCGGGCCAACAAGCTCGACCGCGTTGTGATCGACTCTCCCGCCCCCCGCCTTGGCATCCTGACCGCCGGCAAGAGCTACCTCGATGTGCGCCAGGCACTCGACGAACTGGGCATCGACGACAAACTGGCGGCTGAAATCGGCATCCGGCTGTACAAGGTCGGCATGGTCTGGCCGCTGGAGCCGGAGGGCGTGCGCCAGTTCGCCGAGGGGCTGGAGGAGATTCTCGTCGTCGAGGAGAAACGCCAGCTGCTCGAATACCAGTTGAAGGAAGAGCTCTACAACTGGCGCGAAAACGTGCGCCCGCGCGTCATCGGCAAGTTCGACGAAATCGGCGAATGGTCCGAAGGCAACTGGCTGCTACCGGCCGCCGGCGAACTGCCGGTGGCAACCATCGCCCGCGTCATCGCCGAACGCATCGGCCGCTTCTTCACCTCGCCGGCCATCGAAGCCCGGCTGAAGATCATCGCCGCCAAGCAGCAAGCCGGCAACACGCCCACCGTGCTGGCCGAGCGCAAGCCGCATTTCTGTTCCGGCTGCCCGCACAACACCTCGACCCGCGTGCCGGAAGGCTCACGCGCCGTCGCCGGCATCGGCTGCCACTACATGGTGACGTGGATGGATCGCTCAACCTCCACCTTCACCCACATGGGCGGCGAAGGCGTACCCTGGGTCGGCCAGGCGCCCTTCACCGAGGAAACGCACATCTTCGCCAATCTCGGCGACGGTACTTACTTCCACTCCGGCTTACTTGCCATACGGCAAGCAATCAGTGCTTTCAACCGCCATCCCCCCACCCCCCTTCCCGGGGAAGGGGGAGAAAGCCCCTCCGGCAAGCGCCCTGGAATCACCTACAAGATCCTCTACAACGACGCCGTGGCGATGACCGGCGGCCAGCCGGTGGACGGCAGCCTGAGCGTCGCCCAGATCACCCGCCAGCTCGAAGCCGAGGGCATCGACAAGATGATCATCGTCGCCGCCGAGCCGGAGAAATACGCCGAGGTGACCGATCTGGCGCCGAACGTGCCGATTCGCCACCGCGACGAACTCGACGCCGTGCAGCGCGAGTTGCCCGAATATCCCGGCGTTTCGGTGTTGATCTACGACCAGGTCTGCGCCACCGAGGCGCGGCGCCGGCGCAAGCGCGGCAAAATGCCGGCGGTCAGCCGCCGCGTCGTCATCAACGAGGCGGTATGCGAAGGCTGCGGCGACTGCTCGGTGCAATCCAATTGCCTGTCCGTCGTGCCGGTCGAAACCGCCTTCGGCACCAAGCGCCAGATCGACCAGTCGTCGTGCAACCAGGACTTTTCCTGCCTGAAAGGCTTCTGCCCCAGCTTCGTCACGGTCGATGGGGTGCGCCCGAAAAAACGCACGACTGCGGTGGACAGTGAAAACTGGCCGATTTTGCCCGCCCCCGCCCTGCCGGCCACAACCCGGCCGTACAACCTGCTGATCACCGGCGTTGGCGGCATGGGCGTTATCACGCTCGGCGCACTGATCGGCATGGCGGCGCACATCGACGGCAAGGGGGTTTCGGCCCTCGACATGACCGGGCTGGCGCAGAAATACGGCGCGGTGTTCTCGCACCTGCGCATCGCCGACCGGCCGGAAGACATCCACGCCGCCCGCATCGCCACCGGCGAGGCGCACGCCATTCTCGGCGGCGACCTGGTGGTCAGCGCCGGCACCGAAGCGCTCTCCAAGATGCTGGAAGGCCGCACCCGCGCCGTGGTCAGTTGCACCGACACGCCGACCGCCGATTTCACGCGCAACCGCGACTGGCATTTCCCGCTGGCCGGCCTGAAGACGCGCCTGACCGATACCCTCGGCGGCGATGCCGTCGATTTCCTCGACGCCCAGCACCTGGCCACCCGCCTGATGGGCGATGCCTTGTTCGCCAACATGCTGCTGCTCGGTTACGCCTGGCAGAAGGGCCTGGTGCCGGTGTCGGCCAATGCGCTCGACCGCGCCATCGAACTGAACGGCGCGGCGGTCGACGCCAACCGGCTGGCTTTCCTGTGGGGACGCCGGGCTGCGGTGCACCCGGAAAAAGTGGCAAAAATCGCCGGCCCGCTGACCGGCGAGGTCGTCCCCGAAATGACGCTGGACGAATTGATCGCCCACCGCGCCGCCCACCTCACCGCCTATCAGGACGCCAACCTGGCCGAGCGTTACCGCGCCCGCGTCGCCCGCATCCGCTCCCTCGGCGACGACGCGCTGACGCGCAGTGTGGCGACCCAGTACGCCCGCCTGCTGGCGCCCAAGGACGAGTACGAAGTCGCTCGCCTGTACGCCGAGACCGACTTCCTGGCCAGCCTGGGCGAGCGTTTCGACGGCCAAGCCAAGCTGAGTTTTCATCTCGCTCCGCCGCTGTTCGCCAAGCCCGGCCCGGACGGGCGGCCGAAGAAAATCACCTTCGGTCCCTGGCTATTGCCGGCGCTCAAACTTCTGGCCAAGGCGCGCGACCTGCGCGGCAGCTGGCTCGACCCTTTCCGCCACACACCGGAAAAGCAGCTCGACCACCGCCTGCTCGCCGACTACGAGGCCGATCTCGAACTGATCGAAAGCATTGGCGATACACCAAGGCGGCGCGACCTGGCCGCCTGGCCGGGCGAGGTGCGCGGCTTTGGCGGCGTGCGTCAGCTTGCCGCCGACAAAATGGCGGCAAAACGCGAGGAACTGCGGCGACAGATGGCTTAAACGTCAGCTTTGGGGAGAAAGGAAAGCCGCTTTCTCCCCAAGTTGGCGGCCTGCCCCGAGGGCATCGCCTACCGGTACAATTCCGGCATGCCCCTGACCCCGCTCCGTCAATTCGCGCTGCAAGCCGCCGCCGTCATCCTGGTCCTGTCGCTGGCCTGGCCGCTCTATCTCTGGCAAAACCAGCCGATGCCCTGGCTGGAAACCAGCCTGGCCATCGGCGCCGTTGCCGCGGTACTCGCCACCATCGCCCGCCAGCCCTGGTGGTGGCGCGCCATCCATGGTTGCTTCATGCCCCTCGTCTGGTTCACCCAGACGCTGGCCATCGACCCCGGCTGGTTCCTGCTCGCCTTCATCCTGCTGCTGCTCGTCTATCGCGGCGCGCTGTCTGGCCAGGTGCCGCTCTACCTGTCCAACAAGCAGACGGTGCAGGCGCTCTACGACCTACTCGAACAACGCGGCCCCTGCCGTTTTCTCGATCTCGGCAGCGGCATCGGCAGCACGACCATCCCGCTGGCCGACAACCTGCCCGAGCACCATTTCGCCGGTTACGAAAACGCCCCGCTGACCTGGCTGGTCGGCTGGATACTCGGCGTCGGCCGCCCCAACCTGCGCTGGCGCTGGGACGACCTGTGGGCCGCGCCGCTCGGCGAGCATGACGTGGTCTATGCCTTCCTGTCACCGGCACCGATGCCCAAGCTGTGGGAGAAGGTCAAAGCCGAGATGAAGCCTGGGAGCCTGTTCGTCAGCAACAGCTTCCCGGTACCCGGCGTTACTCCAGACCGCGTGATCGAGGTGGAGTGCACCCCGCCGCGGCCACTTTACTGTTACCAGCTCTGAGCCGGGCATGGCCAAGCGCAAGCCGGAAACCTTCGTCCTTATCGTTTCGCTAATCGGCACGGTCAGCGTGCTGCTCGTCTTTTTGATCGATCTTGCCCTGGCCCGCCAACGCGACCTGAACGCCGGCGAGGAGCGCCTGCAGCATTTCAGCGTGATGATGGCCGAGCACACGGCGCGCGCCTTCGAGGCCATCGATATCCTGCTGCGCGAAATGGCCACGGATTTGTCAAACAACCGCCGCGACTGGGAAAAATGGGAGCCGGCCGAAGGCTGGGAATACGTCGCCCAGCGTCATTCCCGCGCCATGCCGCAGTTACGCGACCTGATCGTATTCGACCGCTTCGGCAACCAACGCTTCATCTCGACCGCGTTCCCCCCCCCCCATATCAACGTTAAGGACCGCCCCTACTTCATCGCGCTCGAAGCTGGCGCCGAATCGTCGACCTACGGCCCCTATATCGGGCGCAATTCCGGGCGTTATACCTACGCCATTGCCCGACGCATGGCTGGCGATGGCGGGCGTTTCAACGGGGCGGCATTCGCCGCGATCGAGCCCGCCTACCTGCAGGATTTCTGCTGGTCGAGCCGGCTGTCGGACAACTTCGAGGCAGTGCTGATCAACGCCAAAGGACAAATCATCGCGTCGTGTCGCCCGACCGATCTGAGCCGGCAATCGACGGTTCTCGGAGCAGCTGCCGGAGACCTGTTATTCGGCGGGCGCCTGCTTGACCAAATCCCGGAGCATGGCACCGGGCACGCCAACGGCCTGCTGATTTCAGTCGCGCCTGTTACCGGTTTTTCCGACCTGCGCATCCTTGCCGCCATTCCTGAAGACACTGTCCTGGAACCCTGGACCATCCGATTGCAGGAATTGGGTACCCTGGGCTTTTTCATCACGCTGGTCATGCTCGTTGGCTCGGTGCTGATCCGCCGTCAGTTTCGCGAAATGGCGGCGATGACCAATGAACTGGCGGCCAGCCACGAACATCTGGAAGAGCGCATCCGCGAAGCCACCTGCGAGCTGGCCGGCGAACGCGATGCAGCCGACAAGGCTAACAAGGCGAAAAGCCGCTTCCTGGCCGCGGCCAGCCACGACTTGCGGCAACCGCTACACGCCTTGTCGCTGTTCAGCGCCGACCTGATCCACCAGTTGCGCGCCGGCAACACCTCGGCCTTGCCAAGACTGGCCGAACAAATCTCCACCTCGACCAGGCTGCTCGGCGAATTGCTCAACTCGCTGCTCGACGTCTCCCGCCTCGACGTCAATGGGGTCAAACCGGAGATTCAGTCTTTCGCGCTGATGCCGCTGTTTGATCGCCTGCACGACACATTCCGGCACGATGCCACCGAGAAGCAGATCGGCCTGCTCTTCCGCCACACCGATGCCTGGGTGAAATCCGACCCCAAGATGTTGGAGCAGATGCTGACCAATCTGATTTCCAATGCCCTGCGCTACACGCCGCCGGGTGGACGTATTCTGGTCGTCGCCCGCCATCGTGGCGAGCAGGTACAACTCGAGGTACGAGACAGCGGTATCGGTATCGCCCCGGAGAACCAGTCGGCGATCTTCGCCGAGTTCTATCAGGTCGGCAACGCCGCACGCGAACAGAACAAGGGCCTGGGGCTCGGCCTGTCCATCGTCGATCGTCTGGCCAGGGCGCTGGGGCATCCGCTCAACCTGCGCTCGCGTCTGGGTGAAGGCACGACCTTCGCGATCCGCCTGCCACGTGCGCTGCCCGAAACGACCAGCCCGCAGGCCAGCACCGCTCCCGCTCAGGGAAACCGCTTACGCCTGCTCGGTGACAGCGACGACCTGCGCGCCTGCCGCGAGCTGGTCACCCATTGGGGTTATCTGATCGTCGACGAGGCAGATGCAGAAACTACGAACGACGAGATGATCAACATTGCCGACGCAGCCAAGGCAGCGGAGGGCGTCATTGTCCGCGGCCCCTTGATCGTGCTGCTTCAGGAGAGCGGCGCCGAACTGCCGGACGGTGCCCAGGGGCTGACGCTACCGATCCGTCCCGCCAAGCTGCGCGCGCTGCTCAACCAGCTTCAAAAAACGCATTCGAAATCGATCCCGTAGCGGGCGACGGCAACCAGCGCCTGCGTCCGACTGCCGACGCCGAGCGCCTTGAAGACGGCTGTCGCGTGGATTTTCACTGTACCTTCCGACAGGTCGAGTTGCTGGGCGATATCGCGGTTGGACATGCCGCGTACCATCAGGCAAAGCACTTGCGCCTGACGATCGGTCAAACCCACATCCTCCGGCTTGACGCTGACCTTGCTCGGCGGCAGCGGAACGGCATCGTCGAGGCGAGCGCCTTGCTGGCTGTTCGGCCTGAAGATGTTGCCGTCGAGCACTTCGCGTACGGCGGAGAGCAGCTTGTCGCCCGAATAGGCCTTGGGAATGAAACCGGAAGCGCCTAGATTGAGCACGCGGGTGACGGTCGGCGTATCGTCGAAGGCTGAAACCACCGCCACCGGCATCGCCGGATAACGCCGACGCAGGATGTCGAGGCCGGCAAATCCATCGATCCCGGGCAGCGCCAGATCGAGCAGGACCAGATCGAAATCCTCCTCGCCATCGAGTAAGGTCAATCCTGACTCGAAATCGGCGCATTCCTGCACCGTGGTCCCCGGTTCCAACTGAGCGAGCAGGCGCACCAGGCCCTCGCGTACCAAAGCGTGATCCTCGACTACCAGCAGCTTCAACATGCGTACCCCCTTTTTCGTCGGCCTAGTAATTTAGCATTTTGCATTACGAATTGGTTTAAGATGTGACGATCACACCGACGGGGAGAGAGAGATGGCTGACGATCAGGTACATGACCCGCTCAACTTCATGCGCAACATGTGGGGCAACATGGGTTTCTCGCTTCCCGGCATGGTGGCGCCAACCTTCGACCTCGACGAACTGGACAAGCGCATCAAGGATTTGAAGGCCGTCGAAGGCTGGTTGCGCATGAATCTTTCCATGCTGCAGATGACCATCCAGGGCCTTGAAATGCAGCGTTCGACCGTCGGGGCCGTACAGGCCATGGGCCAGATGGCGGCCGATGCCGCCAAGCGTGTCAGCGAGCCGGCCAGCGCCCCCGAGGAAGTCGCGCCCGAAATGCCTGCTGGCAATGCTTTCTCGGACGCGGCCATGTGGCCGTGGCAGATGATGCAGCAGATGCGTGAGCAGATGCAGCAATCCGCCGAAGCGGCCGCACAGGCCGTGGCAGAGGAAGCAACCAAGGCCCAGGCCAAGCCGAAAGCCGCCGCCAAGCCCCGCGCCAAGAGCGCGGCAGCCGCCAAGAAATAATCAGCGGGCGGTCACCCAGGCCGCCCACAACGGTAGCGTCAGCATCGACCCGAGGGTTGTCGCCGAGATCAGCCAAGCGACGCTACGTCCATCGCCCCCCATGCGCATGGCCAGGATGTAGGCCGACGATGCCGTCGGCAGTGCAGCGAACATGACCACGATCTGGTAATTCAGGCCGCTCAGCCCGACCAGTTGGCCGACCACGGCCGCAATGGTCGGCAGGGCCAGCAGTTTGACCAGCACCACCCAAGACGAAAAACCGCGCACGCCGGGCGTGCTTTCCAAGCGCAAAGCTGCCCCTACGGTAATCAGACCGAGGGCAATTGAGGCATCGGCCAGGCGACCGAGAAAGGCCTGCAAGGGTGCGGGTGGTACAAAACCGGCGAGATTGAGCAGGAAGCCGGCCGCCGTCCCCCAGATCAGCGGATTACGCGCCACCTCGCGCCATAGGCCGGACTCGCCATGCCGGGCCAGCATCCAGACCGACACCAGATTGACGATCGGCACCGCCGTGCCGACGATCAGGCCCATGGTGGCGATGCCGGGCGAGCCGAACAGCATACCGGCGACGGCCAACGCGATGTAGGAATTGAAACGGTAGGCGCACTGAAACATCGAGGCGTAAGTCAGTGCCGGCAGCTTGGTGAACAGCTTGGGCAGCAAGCCAAGCAGCATCGCCCCGCCCATCGCGGCGAAAGCCGTGATCAGGAGCGGCAAAGCCGCCGCCAAGTCGAGCCGCGTCTTGACGATGGCGTTGATCAGCAGCGCCGGGAATAGGATGAAATAGACCAGCTTCTCGACGCCATTCCAGAAATGGTCGCCCAGATGCATCCAGCGCCGGATGGCGGCACCGAGCAGGATGAGGGCGAAGTCTGGAAGTAAAAGTAACGCTGTATTCATCGGCGCATTCTAATTGCTGCGGTGCACCGGCCAAAATCCGTAAAAACCACAACTCGCCTTGACCCTGTCACATAAAGTGGAAATACTCTTCAGCACAAGGAGAAGTGTATGAATCCCGAATGGTGGCACTGGATTGTCGGAGGCCTCGTGCTGATCGTGGCCGAGTTGGCCATTCCGTCTTTCTTCATCGTCTGGTTCGGCCTCGGCGCGCTCATCGTCGGTCTGACCCTACTTGCCCTGCCCGGACTGTCGCCAACGGTTCAGGTGGCGTTGTGGACCCTCACCTCGCTGGCCATGGTCGCGCTCTGGTTCCGTGTGTTCAAACCGAATCTGCACAAGACCCGCATCGGCCTGGCCGAGGGCGAAGTTCTGGGCGAGATCGGCCTGCTGGTGACCGCGGTCGCCCCCTTCGAACGCGGCCGGGTGCGCTTCCAGCGCCCGATCCTCGGCGCCGAGGAGTGGGTCTGTCTCGCCGATAGTGCCATCGCCGCTGGTGAGCGGGTCAAGGTCGTCGCCGTCGAAGGCAGTTTCCTCAAGGTCACCCCGGCCTGATTCGGGCCGACAGCAAGGAGCAATCATGGATTTGAGTCCCGGTTTCATCGTCGTTCTGGCCATTCTTGGCTTCGTTATCGTCACCATTGCCAAGGGCGTGCGCATCGTGCCGCAGGGCGAAGAATGGATCGTCGAGCGGCTGGGCAAATACCACAGCACGCTCAAACCCGGCCTCAACCTGGTCATTCCCTACCTCGACAAGGTGGCTTACCAACTGGTGACCAAGGACATCATCCTCGACGTGCAGGAGCAGGAAGTGATCACCCGCGACAATGCGGTGATCCTGACCAATGCCATCGCCTTCGTGAAGGTGACCGATCCGGTCAAGGCCGTCTATGGCGTGACCGATTTCGCCGAGGCCATCCGCAACATGATCATGACCACGCTGCGCTCGATCATTGGCGAAATGGAGCTCGATGAGGCGCTATCGTCGCGCGACAAGATCAAGGCGCGGCTGCGCGAGAGCATTGCCGACGAGGCGGTGGATTGGGGCCTGACCGTCAAATCGGTGGAGATTCAGGACATCAAGCCCTCCGAATCGATGCAACGCGCCATGGAAATGCAGGCCGCCGCCGAGCGCGAGCGCAAGGCGGTCGTCACCAAGGCGGAAGGCGCCAAGCAGTCGGCCATTCTTGAGGCCGAAGCCCGTCTCGAATCGGCCAAGCGCGACGCCAATGCGCAGGTCATGCTGGCCGAAGCCTCGGCCGAGGCCATCCGTCGCGTCACTGCCGCCATCGGCGATCAGAGCGGCCCGATGTCCTACCTGCTCGGCGAAAAATACATCGCGGCGCTGGAGCGCATGGGCGAAACAAACAACGCCAAGGTGGTCGTCCTGCCGGCCGACCTGCAGGAAGCCGTCAAAGGCCTGTTCGGCCGCAAGGGCTGAACGGCGTTACCCCTTCGCCTCGCCGGCCTGGCCGGCGTTGGCGAGGATGCGCTCGAAGACCCCGAGCGCCTGGGTCAGTTCTGGCCCCTCGATACCGCGCAGCATTTCCTCGCGCACTGCCTGCACTTCCCCCTCGATTTCCTCCGCCAGCTTCAGGCCGGCCTCGGTGATGGCAATGAATTTCTGGCGGCGGTCACGACTATCCGGCTCGCGTACCAGCAAGCCCAGCGCCTCCATGCGGTCGACGATGTGGACCATGGTCGGCGTTTCGATGCCGAGACGGGTGGCCAGGCTGCGCTGGTTGTAGCGCTCCTCGGCTAGGCGCAGGATCCATAAGGTACGCCAGGTCGCCTGCGTCATTTTCCACGGGCGGAGGCGCTCGTCGAGGCGGGCTCGCCAGACGGCGCCCACCCGATGGATCAGCGTGGCAAATTGCTGTCGGTCATCGCTCATCAAAATAGTTCGATTGCTAATCATTTTATTGATAACATATTCCACATTGTACCCGACCGACCGCCGATGCCATTGCTTTCAACCGCCCCCAGCCCCCACCAGCTCGCTGAGCGTTTCGGCGAACGCTACAAGTGGCTCGCCTTGCTCGTGGTCGGTTTGGCCACCATCGCCGGAGTCCTGGCCACGACCAGTTTCAGTGTCGCCATTCCGGCGCTGGCACGCCATTTCAACCTGGGGCAGGACCGCGTGCAATGGACCATCACCGGCTTCATGACGGCAATGACCGTGGCCATGCTGCCGACACCCTGGCTGCTTGAGCGTTTCGGCTTGCGTCGGGTGCTGCTGGTCGGGGTCAGTATCCTGGGTATCACCAGCCTGCTCGGCAGCATCGCTCCCAGTTTTGCCGTCGTCGTCGCCTGTCGCCTTGGTCAAGGCTTGGCGGCCGGCGTCCTGCAGCCCCTCGGCACCATCGTCGTGCTGCGTCTGTTTCCGACCGCGATCCAGGGACGTGCCTCCGGCGTTCTCGGCTTTGGCATCGTCCTTGCCCCGGCCGCCGCACCCAGCCTGGGGGGCTTGCTGCTGGATCATTTCGGTTGGTCGAGCATCTTTCTGCTCAGCCTGCCCTTTTGCCTTTTGGCCGCCGGGCTCGGCCACTTCCTGCTGCCTATGCCGGAACGCAGCCCGCGTAAGCCGTTCGATTGGAACAGCCTGGCCTTCCTGAGCATTGCCACCCTGACCCTGATCGAATGCATCGCCACCCTGCAACAGGGCGGCGGCGCCGTGTGGTGGACCTTGCTGAACGGGGCGGTCACGGTACTCGCCACGCTCGCCTTCGTCCGCCATGCCAGGCGCCATGCCACGCCCTTGGTCGAACTCAGCCTGCTGGGCGAGCGGACTTTCCTGCTTGGGGTCATCGTGTCGTTTTCTTACGGCTTCGGACTCTATGCCTCGACCTACCTGATCCCGGTCTTCCTGCAGAATGCCCTGGGCTATACCGCCAGCGCCTCCGGCCTCGCGCTCCTGCCGGCCGGCGTCGTTCTCGCCGTGGTCATCCCGCTGGCGGGTCATCTAGCCGATCGATATCCGCCGAAATGGATCACCGCCGGCGGCCTCGCCCTGTTCGCGCTGTCCTTCCTGATGTTTTCCGCCCTGGGCGGCGGTATTAGCCATGCCGAACTGATCGCTGCGACGATCATCGGTCGCCTCGGCCTCGGACTGGTACTGCCCGCCCTCAGCCTGGCCACCATGCGCCATCTGAGCCCCCATCAGGTGGGGCAATCGTCGATGCTGACCAGCTATATGCGCCAGGTCGGCGGCGTGGTCGGCGTCGCAGTTGCGGCGGTGTTCGTCGAATGGCGGGAATCGATCTATGGCCACGGTGGCCCGGGCATTGCCGCCGCCTATGCCGAGGGATTCCTGCTGGTGGCGGCACTCTTCATCGCGGCCTGCATTGCCGCCAGCCTGATGAAGAGCCGGCCCTGAGCCTTACTTCTCGACGTCGTCGTACTGGCGGCGCAGACGATTCAGCCCCTGCTGAAAGGCCGCCGCATCGCCATGATCGAAAAATTTCGGGTAGCGATCATGTGCCGCCCGGATGCGCCGGGCGTGCTTGATCGGGCACCAGTATTGCTCGGTGCGCGCCGCCACCTCACGCAAATAGGCTGCGACGCCGTTGCCATAGGAACAGTAGAAGCAGTTGAACTTCTCGATGATGTTCAGGTAGGGCAGATCCTCGCGATCAAAGACGATGTAGTCGCTGCGCTTGACCTTGGGAATGCGGTAAATCGGGAAGCAGACAGTCTGATAGAGCGTGACAAAGAGGTCCATCAGCAGGAAAGGCACCCAGCCAACGTAAATGACCGGGGCGGTCAGCACAACCATCAGATTCGAGCGGATCAGGAAGCGGAACAGGCCGGTCTTGTAGCGCCGTTGCTGGCGGGCGAATTCGTCGGCCAGCTCGGCCTTCTTGCGCGCCCACTCCTCGCGCGCCTTGCGATATTCATCGTCAAGCTCGTTCTGCAGTGTTGCAATACGGGCCAGCAGTTCGTCGATGTGCTGCTTCATGCGCTGTTTCTCCTGGCGCCGACCATCGGCGACAAAGGGCAGATGATGCCCGATGGCTCGGAGCGAGTCACCCCAAAAAGGGATCAAGCGCGAATATCGTGCGCCGTCCCTCTGCTTTTTTGCCTTTTTGGGCAGTGCACCGCAGCGCTCGTTTTTTCGGGGAAGTGCGCAGGCCCCGGCCTCAACCCAAGGCGCCGCTGGCCTTTAGGCGGGCGATCTCGCCCTCATCATAGCCGGCGGCAGCCAGGATCGCCGCGTTGTGTTCGCCGGCTTTCGGTGCCGGCTGGCGGATGGCGAACGCGAAGCCGGTAAGTTTGAGCGGCGGGGCGAACTGGGTCAGGCCATCGACCTCCTGGACCATGCCGCGAGCCGTCATCTGCTCATTCAGCAGCGCCTCTTCCGGCGACAGAATCGGCGTCACGCAGCAATCCACCGCCGCGAAAGTAGCTGCCCAGTCGTCGCGCCTCCGGCTGGCGAACAACTCGCCCATCTCGCCGCGCAAAGCCGGGTCCCACTGGCGCACCACCCAATCCGGGCGGCCCAGCACCGTGCAGCAAATCTGCCAGAACTTGCCTTCGAGTGCCCCGACCGCCATGTACTTGCCATCGGCGCAGCGGTAGGTGGCATAGCAGGGCAGCCCACCGGAGAGCAGATCGCCGCCGCGCGGCGCAGAACGTCCGGCATCGTTCAGGCGTAGCATGGCAAAATAGGTATGGGCCAGCACGCTATCGGTCATCGACACATCGATGTAGCGCCCTAGACCGGTACGCTGCGCTTCGAGCGCAACCGCGAGAATGCCCATGGCAGCCGTCAGTGCACCGCCCAGCAGGTCGGCAATCTGGAAGTTCGGAATCGCCGGAGCGCTGCCCTCGATACCGATCTGTTCCAGCACGCCGGCATAGCCGAGGTAGTTGATGTCGTGCCCGGCCAAGTCCTTGTACGGCCCGTCCTGCCCGTAGCCGCTGATCGAGCAGTAGGCAACGCGCGGATTGAGTGCCCGCACCTTCTCGTAGCCAATGCCCAGCTTATCGACCACACCGGGACGAAAGCTCTCGACAATCACGTCGGCATCCTGCGCCAGACGCAGGAAGACATCTACGCCCTCCGGTTTCTTCAGGTCGAGCACCAAGCCCTGCTTGTTGCGGTTGATCATGCGGAAGTAGGCACTGTCCTCGCCTGCCCCCGTACCCAGCGTGCGGGCGTAGTCGCCGATCTGTGGGTCTTCGATCTTGATCACCTCGGCACCGAGATCGGCCAGGTGCAGCGTGGCCACCGGCCCCGGCAACAGGCGAGTCAGGTCGAGGATGCGGATGCCGCTGAGCGGGCCGGGGCGCATCAGCGACAGGTGCCGAGCAGGTCGGCCTCAAGTTCGATTTCCATACCTTTCTCCAGTTTGCTGTCCAGGAACTGGCCGCGATAAAGACGGCCGGCATTGGCCGCAGCACGGGCATGCGGCGTTTCCCAGTCGGTCACTTTCAGGCGCACGATACCGATCTGCTCGTCGCGCTCGGGCACCCGGTCGGAGACGCAGGGGTAGGCCTTGGCATGGCGGACGAACTCGTCGCGCGTGTATTGCTGCAGGCTCTTGCCCGACACGACCGGGCAGCGCCCGAGGTGGCGGGTGACGATCTGGCTGCCGAGCACCTCGCCCTTCAGATAAAACTTCGGATCGGTAATGACCCAGCCGGAACCGCCTTCCTCATAGAGTACACAACGGCCAGCGTGCATTAGGTCGGGATCCTTGAACAGCAAGCGGGCGGAAGGGCGCAATTCGGGTTCGGCGGCCAGTGCCGGCAAAGCAACGCAGGCCAGCAGGGCGAACAGGCGTTTCATGAGATGACTCCGGGTCAGTAAACCCGGACATCTTCAATCACCTTTCCATCGTTGGGCAAGCCCCCGGGCGCGGCAAAGGCCACTTCGCCGCGCAATTTGGTGACTTCGCGGAGACTGCCGACGACCGCCTTGTCCAGCGCCTCGTATCCGGCTTCGATTTCGCAATGCAGCACCATACGATCCTGCCCGCCGGGGTTATCCACCACCAATCGCAGGCGGTGGATTTCTGGATGACGACGACCGATCTCGGCCACCTGCTCCGGGTGCACGAACATGCCCTTGATCTTGGTCGTCTGATCGGCCCGCCCCATCCAGCCTTTCAGCCGGATATTGCTGCGTCCACAGGGCGAACGGCCAGGCATGATGGCCGACAGGTCGCCGGTGGCAAAACGGATCAGCGGGTAATCCGGATTGAAGGTGGTCACCACCACCTCGCCAACCTCACCCGGCTCGACCGGATCGCCAGTACCCGGACGCACGATCTCGACCAGCAATTCCTCCTCGACGACCAGCCCTGCCTCGGCCTCGCTCTCGTAGGCGATGGCGCCGATATCGGCCGTGGCGTAGCACTGGCGCACGGTGATACCGCGCTCCTTCAGCCAGTTGCGCGTTATGCCAGGCAAGGCTTCGCCGGAGACCAGCGCCTTTTTCAGCGATGAAATATCCGCGCCCATCTCCTCGGCCTTTTCGACGATGATGCGCAGGAAGGACGGCGTGCCGACATAACCGTCCGGCCGCAAATCGACCATGGCCTGCACCTGCTGCTCGGTCTGCCCAACGCCGCCGGGAAATACGGCGCAACCGAGCTTGCGCGCCCCGCCTTCCATCAGAAAAGCACCCGGCGTGAAGTGGTAGGAAAAGCAGTTATGCACCAGATCGCCATGGCGGAAACCGGCCGCGTACAGCACGCGGGCCATGCGCCAGTGGTCCATCTCCATGCCCTGCAACTCGTAGATCGGCCCCGGCGAAGCGAACACCCGCTTGGCCTTGCCCCGGGCCAGCGCATTCAGGCCACCGAAGGGCGGGTTCTTCTTCTGCAACTCGATCAGATCGCGCTTGCGCGTCAGCGGCAGCTTGGCCAATGTCTCGCGCGTTGTGCACTCGAAGGGATTCACCCCGGCCAGTGCCTGAAAATAGTAATGTGTCGTCTCCTTGGCATGCGCCACCTGACGCGCCAGCTTGTCCATCAGGTCAGCCTCGCGCTCCTCGGGATCGCGGGTTTCAAGCGGGTCGTAGAAACTCATGGTTTTCTCCGAAAATCGGCAGTGCACCGCAGCAGCGGCCGGTTTTTCATTGCCAGGACGATCAAATTAAGTCGGGCATTTCAGTGCCCGGAGACTGCTCCGGGGATACAAAGTAGCCCGTCAGGACAAGGCGGAAGCCGTTAAGCCCCCACCGCCCGAGATCGCACAGTAGGCCCACAGGGTGAGGCGGAAGCGAGCGCCGTTTGCTCCATGCAAACAAGCTCGCCGACAACGAAGCCATGCGGGCCGCCCTGCGATCTCATGAGAGCCAGCGTTTGCGGCGGCGGTAGTGCTTGACGTCCTTGAAGGATTTCCGTCCCGCCGATGACAAGCCGAGATAGAACTCCTTCACATCCTCATTGGTCCGCAGTTCCTCCGCATCGCCCTCCATCACCACCCGGCCGTTTTCCAGGATGTAACCAAAGTCCGCGTACTTCAGAGCGACCATGGTGTTCTGCTCGGCCAGCAGGAAGCTGATGTTCTCGCGGCTGTTCAGATCCTGAACGATCTCGAAGACCTCTTCGACGATCTGCGGCGCCAGGCCCATCGACGGCTCGTCGAGCAGCACCATTTCCGGGTTGGCCATCAGCGCCCGGCCGATGGCGCACATCTGCTGTTCGCCGCCCGAGGTGTAACCGGCCTGCGAGGTACGACGGGTCTTCAGACGGGGAAAGTAGTGATAGACCTTTTCCAGGCTGTCCTTGAGCTGGGCACGCGAAATACTGCGTGTGTAGGCGCCGGTCAGCAGGTTTTCCTCGATGGTCAGGTGGCCGAAGCAGTGACGACCTTCCATGACCTGGATGACACCGCGCTTGACCAGTTCGTTGGGCGACAACTGGTCGACACGCTGCCCCTTGTATTCGACCGAACCCTTGGTCACGTCGCCACGCTCGGCGTGCAACAGGTTGGAAATCGCCTTCAGCGTCGTCGACTTGCCGGCGCCGTTGGCGCCCAGCAGGGCCACGATCTTGCCCTTCGGCACATTGAGCGACACGCCCTTGAGCACCAGGATCACGTGGTCGTAGATGACCTCGATGTTGTTGATGTTCAGGTAGTTGTCGGCTGCAGCAGTTTCAGTATTCATGTCTCGTTCCCTGTTGGAACCCAGGCTTTGGCGAGGGGTCGCCCCCTCGCCGCCCGCTCTCTCCGCTTATTTTTCCTTGCTGCAATCACGCGGGGTGATGCCCTTTTCCTTGGCGTACTGCTTGGCGGACGCCTGGAACAGCGGGTGGATCAGCGCCTTGTTGCCCTCGATCCAGCCAGAGATCGGCACCCACTTGGCACCGTCCCACTGCTGGATCTTCACCTTGCCGGAGCCTTCGTGGTTGTCGCAGGAAGTCTTGATTTCCGGCAACAGATCGGTCGCGCCGATCTGCTTCAGGCGAGCATCGTTGATATTCAGGTTTTCCAGGCCCCAGCGCACTTGCTCGCCGTTCATGGACTTGCCCTTGCCGAATTTTTCCTGCGCCTTGCGGATGGCCTCAACCGACAAGACCGCGGCGGACACGCCACGGTTGTAGAGGATGGTGCCGATCTTGGACTTGTCCTGCAGGTTGCCCTTGCCGGCACCATAAACCACCTTCTCGATGTCGGCGATGACCGGAACCTGCTTACCAGAGACGTTCCAGGTGGCGGCCATGTAGCCCTTGGCAGCATCGCCGGCCGGGATAACGTCTTCTTCCGAACCGGTCCACCAGGAACCGATCATCTTGTCACGCGGGAAACCGACCTTCTGCGCAGCCTTCAGCGCAGTCTGGTTCATCACGCCCCAGCCCCAGAAAACGACGAAATCGGGCTTCTCCTGACGAATCTTCAGCCACTGAGCACCCTGCTCGTTGCCCGGGTGAGCCACCGGAATCTGCACCAGATCGAACTTGTTCAGCTTGGACTCGGCTTCCATGGCGATGATGGCTTCCTTGCCATAGGCGGAGTCGTGATACAGATAAACGATCTTCTTACCGGCCAGATTGCCACCCATCTTGTCCTTCAGGAACTTGACGATAGCGGAGGCCTGCATCTGATAGGTGGTGACCAGCGGGAAGGCATACGGAAAGACCGAGCCATCGACCGCATCGGTACGGCCGTAGCCCATCATGGCCAGCGGCAGTTTGTCCTGCGCCGATTTGTCGATCAGGGCATAGGAAATACCGGTGGACATCGTGTGGATCGGGCCGGCCGACTTGGCGGCCTTGCCCTTCAGACGCTCGTAGCACTCGACGCCTTTGGCGTTGTTGTACTCGGTTTCGCATTCTTCATAGGTCAATTCGACCCCGTTGACGCCCTTGTCCTTCATGTTGACGTAGTTCAGGTAATCGATGAAGCCACCGTAGAAGGACTGGCCATTGGCACCATAGGGCCCGACGCGATAGCCCGGAATCGGGAAGAATTGTTCTTCGGCGGCCACTGCGCCTTGAGACAGCACGGCCAGGGAAAGTGCGACAGCACTCAGGGCGGGTTTGAAGCTTTTCATCATGGTTTGTCTCCTCTTTGTTGTGAATTGTGGTTGCCCGCTTAGTGCGGGAACGGCCACAGGCGCAGCTTCTCCTTAGCGATCTGCCACAGACGGGCGAGCCCGTGCGGTTCGACGATAAGGAAGAACATGATCAGCGCACCGAAAGTCAGAATCTGGATATGCGACACGGTGGCGCTGGAGAACGGCAGGCCGAAGGTCTCGGCGAGCATTGGCAGGGCGACGTCCAGGAAGATCGGCAACAACAGGATGAAGGCTGCTCCCAGGAAACTGCCAAGGATGGAACCCACCCCGCCAATGATGATCATGAACAGGATGCGGAAGGACATGTCGAGCGAGAAACCATCCGGCTCGACCGAGCCCAGGTAGCAGAATGCATAGAGCGCACCGGCTACACCGCAATAGAAGGAACTGATGGCGAAGGCGAGCAGCTTGGTCGGCATCAGACGAATACCGATGACCGAAGCCGCCACGTCCATGTCGCGGACCGCCATCCAGGCCCGGCCGGTCGACGAGCGCACCAGATTCTTCGCAGCCAGTGCCAGGAAGACCACGATGCCGAGCACCAACAGATATTTGGCACGCGGCGTGTCGAAGGCATAGCCCAGAATCTCGATCGGCTGGGTCGAAATCACACCGGACGACGAATTATTCGACAGCCACGGAAACTTGGTCAGGCACCAGACGATGAAGAACTGGGCTGCCAGCGTCGCCACCGCCAGATAGAAGCCCTTGATGCGTAGCGAGGGCAAGCCGAACAGCACACCGACGCCCGCCGCGGTCAGCCCGGCGCAGATGAAGGAGACCAGGATGGGAATGCCCTCGACGCGCAACTGGAAGTTGTAGGCGGCATAGGCGCCGACCGCCATGAAGGCCGCCGAGCCGAGCGACAGCTGGCCGGCATAGCCGGTCAGGATGTTCAGGCCGAGTGCCGCCAGGGCGAAAATCAGGAAGGGAATCAGGATGGCCGAGAACCAGTATTCGCTGGCGAACATCGGCACTCCGATAAAAGCCACAACGAGCAGGGCGATGACGCCGATGCGGTCCTGGCGGATCGGGAAGAGCTGTTGATCGGCAGCGTAGGTGGTCTTGAATTGACCGGCTTCACGGTAAAGCATGTTGTTCTATCTCCCTTTACACGCGATCGATATGCTTTTCACCAAACAGACCTTCGGGTCTGAACAGCAGGAAGAGCAGGGCAAGGATGTAGGGGAACCAGCCTTCGATACCGCCGAAGTTGCCTTCGAACACCATCCCCATCACCGGCGGGATGTAGATTTCAGCCAGCTTCTCGGAAGCACCGATGATCAGGCCGCCGACAATGGCGCCCGGCACCGAGGTAAATCCGCCGAGGATCAATACTGGCAGTGCCTTGAGCGCGGTGAAAGTGAGCGCAAACTGCACACCGTTGCGCGCTCCCCACATCATGCCGGCAACCAGCGCAACAAAGCCGGCGACCCCCCAGACGATGGCCCAAATGTTCTGCAGCGGAATGCCGATCGACAGCGCGGCCTGATGATCGTCCGCCACGGCGCGCAAGGCACGACCGACCCGGGTGTATTGGAAGAACAGCGCGAGCGTCGTCACCAGCAGCGCCGCCACACCGGCCGCCACCAGATCGAACTTGGAGATCACCATGTTCCAGTTATCCAGGAACCAAGCGATCGGCTCATCGACAATGCCAAGATCCAATGCGCGCGGCTCCGAACCGAAGACCATCGGCGCCAAGCCTTCAATGAAGAAGGCCAAGCCAATGGTGGCCATGAACAACGCAATCGGCGGCTGATTGACCAGTTTGCGCAACACGAATTTCTCGGTGGCGATACCGAACAGCGTCATGATGACGAAGGCGAGAATGACCGCCAGCCAGAGCGGCGCCCCCTTCTCCATGCAGCCGACCACCGACAGTGCAGCCAGGTAAACCATGGCGCCCTGGGCGAAGTTGAACACCCCGGAAGCCTTGTAGATCATCACGAAACCGAGCGCGACCAAGGCATACATCACCCCGGACAACAATCCGCCGATCAGGACTTCGAAAAAGAAATTCATGTCCCCGTCTCCTTAGTGACCTGCGCCCAGATAGGCCTTGATCACTTCTTCGTTGTTTTTCACTTCGTCCGGTACGCCGTCGCCGATCTTCTTGCCGTAGTCGAGCACAACCACGCGATCGGAGATGTCCATGACGACGCCCATGTCGTGCTCGATCAGCACGATGGTGGTGCCGAACTGATCGTTGACGTCAAGGATGAAGCGGCACATGTCCTGTTTTTCCTCGACGTTCATGCCGGCCATCGGCTCGTCAAGCAGCAGCATCGACGGCTCGGCAGCGAGCGCCCGGCCCAGTTCGACACGCTTTTGCAGACCGTAGGGTAAACGGCCGACCGGCGTCTTGCGGATGTGCTGGATTTCCAGAAAATCGATCACTTCCTCGACCTTCTTGCGATGTTCCAGCTCTTCCTGGCGAGCGCGGCCGAACCACAGTGCATGCTCGACGAAGGTGGACTTCATCTTGGTGATGCGCCCGGTCATGATGTTGTCGAGCACGCTCATGCCCTTGAACAGGGCGATGTTCTGGAAAGTACGGGCGATGTTCTGCTGCGCCGCCATGTGCGGCTCCATCTTCTTGCGCTCGTTGCCATGCCAGAAGATCTTGCCTTCCTGCGGGTGATAGACGCCATTGATGACGTTGAGCATCGAACTCTTGCCGGCACCGTTCGGGCCGATGATGGCGCGAATCTCGTGCTGGCGGACGTTGAAGGAAATATCAGTCAGCGCCTTGACGCCGCCGAAGCGTAGCGAAATGTTCTGCAGGTCGAGGATGACGTCGCCGATCTTCTTGCTCATAGCGGCATCCTCACGACGGACAAGGTCAGTACGCCGATCAGCGCAGAAACAAGGATCACGGAAGCGAACGAGAGTAACACCTCGCGGCGGCTGGCCTCGGCGGACCGCGGAATGGCCCGAAGGGTGTGGCGCGGGTTCATGTCAGGCGGCCTTTCGTGCAATCGGGAAGGTCTTGCAATCGACGATCTTGAGGTCGGCCGATACCTTGCCGCGCCGACCGTCTTCGAACTTGACCTCGGTTTCGATGAACTGGCTGCTCTTGCCCGTATAGAGAGCATCGATCAGCACCTTGTATTTTTCGGCGACGAAATTGCGGCGCACCTTGCGGGTCCGGGTCAGTTCGTCGTCGTCCGGATCCAGCTCCTTGTGCAGGACCAGGAAGCGGTGGATTTGCGAATCGGCCACCATGGCATCATGGGCCAGACCTGCATTCACTTCCTCGACGCACTGCTGGATCAGCTCATAGACCTGCGGCTTGCCGGCCAGATCGGTGTAGCCCGAGTAGGCGATGCCACGACGCTCGGCCCAGTTGCCGACGGCGCCCATGTCGATGTTGATGAAGGCGGTGACCATATCGCGGTCGGCACCAAAGCAGACGGCTTCCTTGATGTGCTGGAAGAACTTCAACTTGTTCTCGATGTAGTTCGGGGCGAACATCGCGCCGTTCGACAGCTTGCCGACATCCTTGGCGCGATCAATGATCTTCAGGTGTCCGTCTTCGTCGAGGAAGCCGGCGTCACCGGTCATGAACCAGCCCTCGCCGTTGATCGTCTCGGCCGTGGCATCCGGGCGCTTGTAGTATTCCTTGAGCAGCATCGGCCCCTTGACCAGCACCTCGCCGTTATCGGCGATCCTGATCTCGACACCGGGCGCCGGCTGGCCGACCGAATCGAACTTGATCGCGCCGTCCGGCTGCATACAGACATAGGCACAGGTTTCGGTCTGGCCGTAGAACTGTTTCAGGTTGATACCGATGGAACGGTAGAACTTGAAGAGATCCGGTCCGATGGCCGCGCCGGCGGTGTAAGCCACCTTGACCCGGCTCATGCCGAGAACGTTACGCAGCGGGCCGTAGACCAGCAGGTTACCCAGCCAGTACTGGAAGCGATCACCGGCGGACACCGGCTTGCCATCGAGGATATCGGCACCACAGCGCTTCGCCACATCCATGAAGTGGTGGAACATCTTTTGTTTCAGCTTGCCTGCGTCTTCCATGCGGATCATCACCGAGGTCAGCAGGCTCTCGAAGACGCGCGGCGGGGCGAAGTAGTAAGTCGGGCCGATCTCGCGCAGGTCGGTCATCACCGTGTCGCCCGACTCCGGGCAGTTGATGGTAAAGCCGGCGACCATGGCCTGGGCGAAGGAGAACAGGTGATCGCCCACCCAGGCCATCGGCAGGTAGGACAGGATATCCCCGTCGGCCACCATGTTATCCACCTGCACGCCGCCCTGGGCAGCGGCGATGAAGGCGGCGTGGGTCTGGCAGACGCCCTTCGGCTTGCCGGTCGTGCCCGAGGTATAGAGCATGACCGAGGTATCGTTGTAATGCCCCTGCTCGATCTCGGCATTCAGGAAATCGGGATGGTTGCGATCGTGGATGCGCCCCATCTCCATCAATTCGTGGATGTCGTGCAGGAAGGACTGGTTGTAATGGCGCATGCCGCGCGGATCGTCATAGACCACGTGTTCCAGCGTCGGCACCTGATCCATGATCTCGAGCATCTTGTCGACCTGCTCCTGATCCTCGACCACAGCAAAGCGGATGCTGGAATCCTGCAACACGAAGAGCATTTCGGCTGCTACCGCATCCTGGTAGAGCGGCACGGGCACACCGCCCAGACACTGGGCTGCGGTCATCATCATGTACAGGTGCGGCCGGTTGTCGCCGATGATGGCCAGGTTGTCGCCGCGCTTGAAGCCGAGCGAGGCCAGGCCACAGGCCAGGGCGCGCACGCGGTCGGCGACATCGGCCCAAGTCCAAGTTTGCCAGATACCGAGGTATTTCTCGCGCATGGCCGGCGCGTTGGGCCGGGTCGCGGCATGATGCAAAAGCAACCGGGGGAAGGTGTGCAAACCATCCACCGCGGCGTATTTCGCCTGCGTGGGCATATCTTTGTCTCCTCCGCCGCAGCTCATCGTCCGCGGTCTAAAGTTTGTCTGATTCATTGTGAGCCCTGCTGCCTTACACGGACCTTGCAGGAACTCACGCCGCAATCTCAGCGTGGAGGCCAGTCTAAAGGCAGCTTCTACCGATGAATGTCATCCGGCGGACAATTGCGAAAAATGTTTTCGCGGAATCTTGATGGCGGGGAGGGCAGGCTCAATCCGCCTCGTCCCCGCTCCAGCGCATGGAGCGCAGGGCGGTGGCGATGGCCAGGGTGCACGCCGCCAACCGCTCTTCCTGGCTCGCCGCTTCCTGCGCCGGGTCTTCATCCAACTCATGGCAGGCACGCAAGGCCGTTTCCATCAGGCGCGCCTTCGGATAGATTTCACCGGCACCCGGAAACGCCCGATAGTCCGCAGCACACAACTGCATCAACTCGGCGAAGCGCTCCGGTCGATTGAAGGCATCGACGCGGTCGAGCAAGGCGGCGATGGAACCGGCGCGCATTTCGGCAGCACGATGGACGCGCTCCAGTTCGGCCGTGGCCAACAGCGCCAGGTCGCGAAACTCCGGCGGCACGTCGAAGCGGGCACATATCGCTTCGACCCGTGGCAGGCCGCGGTCGACATGGCGATAGTGCGAGGGCAGATGCTGCGGCGGCGAATCGGACTTGCCGAGGTTGTAAAACAGCCCAGCGAAACGCACCGACAGCGGCGCCCGCATGCGCGCCAGTTGATCGGCGACGCGGAAGACATGCTCGCCGATATCGACCATTTCGCCCTGATTGTCGGCCTGCGGCATGCCGAACAGGGCATCGATCTCGGGCAACAACACAGCCAGTGCACCGCTGTCGCGCAGCGCCCACAGCATGCGCGACGGATGTTCGCCGAGCAGGCCGCGCGCCAGCTCCGGCCAGGCATCGAGCGGATGAAAATCATCCAGCACGCCACGCTCGACCTCCTGGCGCAATTCGCGCACCGTGCCGTAGTCGAGCGCCCCATCGGTCGCCGAGGCCAGCGCGGCGATGCGCAGCACGTTGGCCGCCGGGCAAGCGATCAATACCCCCAGCGGCGCTTGCGAAAAGTCGAATGCCATGTCTTGTTTCGCC
Organism: Azonexus sp.; assembly: GCA_041909105.1. Classification (GTDB taxonomy): domain Bacteria; phylum Pseudomonadota; class Gammaproteobacteria; order Burkholderiales; family Rhodocyclaceae; genus Azonexus. The sequence continues at coordinate 195,275 of JAYREE010000003.1, read as the reverse complement.
CCCTAGCCCATGTCGTATCCGCGACAGCCAACAGCCACCGCAGAGAACATAAAATTACGCATAATCAGTCAGTTGGCCATATGCCACATTGCCTAAACCCAAGAATTACGCGACTCCTGAAGCAAGGAAGCAAAATCGAGGCCGAAGAACCGATCCAAATTGGCCGAAAGGGCCGGGGCAGGAAGGCCGACACGACATATAATTCCGCATCTGCAGTCAATCCGGACAAGACCTTGAAGAACGCTGAGGAATTGCTGCGCAGCTCCCTGTGGGGGCAATCGCTGACCGAGGAGGAAATGGAAAAGGCGCTGGCCGGTACGGTCGAGCGCACCTTTGCCGCGGGCGCCTTCGTCTGCATGAAAGGCGAGCCGGTCTCGCACTGGATGGGCATGATCGACGGCCTGGGGAAGATGGCCAGCCACTGGACCACCGGCAAGACCACCTCGCTGACCGGCATCAGCACCGGCGCCTGGTTTGGCGAAGGTTCTCTGCTCAAGGAAGAACCGCGCCGCTACGACGTCATGGCCATCCGCGAAACGCGCGTCGCCTTCATGAACCGCAGCACCTTTCTGTGGCTGCTCGACCACAGCATTCCGTTCAACCGCTACATGATCACGCAGCTGAACGAACGCCTCGGCCAGTTCATTGGCATGATGGAAAACGAGCGCCTGCTCGACATCGACACCCGCATCGCCCGTGTCCTCGCCGCCCTGTTCAACCCGGTGCTCTACCCCGGCACCAACCGCTTGCTGCAAATCTCGCAGGAAGAACTCGGCTACCTCGCCGGCGTCTCCCGCCAACGCGCCAACCAGGGCTTGAAGGTGCTGGAAGATGCCGGCTTGGTGCGCAGCGAATACGGCGGCATCAACGTCATCGACCTGGACGGACTGCGCAGCTTCGGGGATTGAGTTTCGAGGGCACTGCTGCGGTGCACCGGCCAATATGGGCAAAAACCATTGCCTGTTTTCGATTCTCTAGAAAATTCACGACGGTGCTGCAAAAGGCAGTTTTCGGCCAGAAGGGGGCAGCGGCCTATCTACCACCACCGTCAGCAACGAACCTTAAGCAGACAATTATGAGCATCCTTACTAGACTGATGCAAAGGACTGCGGGAGGATAAGTTGCTCATGAACATTAAAATAAGATGGTTAATTGTTTGTCTATTGTTGTTGTCAATCTCTGCTTGTTTTAGCTTTGTTTGGACAGGACAGACCGTATATGCAAGGGTTGCAGTCGTCATAGATGAGGAATTGTTTGAAAAGGTTCGTACAGGTGACGAATTCGAACTAAAACGGAATCCATACCGGTCACAAGCGATTTTGGACGGCATCAAATCAGGGGTTACTATCCAAGACGTCAGGGAAGGGCGTTTTATATTCTGTCACTGCCTGTCGTCAGACTCTATGTGGCGACAGGTGCCATGGTTTCAGGTGCTATTGCCTAAAAACTCAAACGTGAGGTTTGGTGACGATGTTGAGTTGATTGCAGGAGCTAGCACGCTCCATGGCCGCAATCTAACGCTTAGCAAATTCGTAAAACGGTTGCCGGACCAAAAGGAAATGATTCCCTACTGCAACCCCAGCGATAACTAGGACAGCCCCCAATTCTTTGCAATCTTCCCTATGACCGGTCGGATGCGATTGCCTCCGCTGAGCTTCGATACCCCAATGACTGCAAGGGGTCGTGAGCTGCCTTCACCCGCCCTACTTCACGTACCCCCAAGCCTGTAACCGCCCATAGGCATATTCCGCGGCCTTGCCCTTCTGCTGCCGCTTCAGGTAGGCAGCGTAGAGGTTGGCGGCTTCGGGGCGTTTGCCCAGGCCTTCGAGCGAAACGCCTTTCAGGAAGGTGATGCCGGCATCGCCGGGGAGCAGGCGGTCGTAGCGGTTGAGGTGGTCGTAGGCCTGGGCCGGGTCTTTCTGGGCCAGGGCAATGATGCCGATCAGCTTTTGCGCCTGCGCTTCCTGCGGGTAGATGCGGGCGGCGGCGCGGGCGTAGTCGAGGGCTAGGGCATCCTTGTCCTGCGTTGACAGGCATTTGGCCAGTAACAGGTTGGCCGCGTAGTCGTTCGGTGTCAGCTTGACGGCGCCCTGGTACTGTTCCTCGGCCTTGGCGTAGGCCTTGCCGGCCATGGCGACATCGCCTTTCTGGCAGGCTTCGACGGTCGGCTTGATGCGGCGCAAGGCGGCCGTGTTGTCCATATAGCGTTCACGGCCGGGGTCGCGTTTGCTGCTGCTGGCGTATTTGCTTTCGGCCAGCTGGCGGGCCGTGTCGCGCCGTTCACTGCTCATCGGGTGGGTCGAGAACATGGTCTGCAGCAGGCCGGGCGATTCCTTCTGCTGCTCGACCAGCATTTGCTGCAGGCCGACCATGCCGGTGGCCGGATAGCCGGCACGCACCATATATTCCTGCCCCAGTTCGTCGGCCTCTCGTTCGTTGGAGCGGGAGTAGCTGGAGAGCAGTACGCTGGCGCCGAGTTGGGTGCCAAGATCGGTCAGGCTGCCAACGCCGGCTAGCGCACCGACGATATTGACGCCGCTCATTGCCACCTGTGTGACCATCGCCTGCCCCTGCCGACGCGCCGCGTGGCGGGCGTTGACGTGACCGAGCTCGTGGCCAAGCAGGGCGGCGAGTTCGGCCTCGTTGTCGAGATAGAGCAGGATGCCGCGGGTGACGCCGATGGAACCGCCGGGGAAGGTGTAGGCATTCACGTAGTTGGCGTTGAGCACGCGGTACGAATAGGGCATCTGCGGCCGATGCGTGTTGGCGTCGAGCCGGCGACCGACCTCGCCGACGTAGCGATTGAGCGCTTCGTCCTGCACGGCACCGAGATCCTGCGAGAACTGCTGGGCTGCCACCTGGCGGTCGACCTGCCGCTCTTCCTCCTCGCTCATGCCGACGAGGATTGCACCACCGCCAATCGGCGAAGCCGCGCATCCAGACAAGGCGGACGCCCCGAGCAGCCAGAGGAATTGGCGGCGGTCGAGGCGATTGCGTTGCAGGCTGATGGAGAGGCGGTCGTAGGCGTTCATGGCAGCATGGGTTCGAACCAGATGCCTCATTTTGCTACAGTGCGCGGCACCGACCAAGACTGCTGCGGTGCACGCGCCAAAAAGGCAAAAAATCAGGCCGCGCCTCGGTCGAGCCAGACCAGCAAGGCGGCATAGAGCAATTCGGGATCGACCGGCTTGCCGATATGTGCGTTCATGCCCGCGGCCAGACAGTTTTGTCGATCTTCCTCGAAGGCATTGGCGGTCATTGCCAGGATCGGCACCTCCTGCCAACCGGGCAAGGCGCGAATTCTCCGGGTCGCCTCCAATCCGCCCATGATGGGCATCTGGATATCCATCAAGACCAGATCGAATTGCCTTTGCGCGGCCTTGGCGACAGCCTGTTCTCCATTCTCGGCAATTTCGACGCGCAGGCCGGCAATTTTCAGCATCTCGCTCGCGACTTCCTGGTTGATCGGTTCGTCTTCGACCAGCAGGATAGTCTTACCGGGATGGCGCTCTGCAATCGCCTGCTCTGGCGAACGGCTCTCTTTTCCGCTTGCAAGGAGCGGCAGTTGCGCTGCGGCACGTGCGAGGCGTGCGGTCATCCAGAATCGGCTGCCCTTGCCTAATTCGCTTTCGACGCCAACTTCGCCGCCCATCATTCGCGCCAGATGAGCGTTGATGGCCAAGCCAAGGCCTGTCCCACCGAAACGCCGGGTCATCGTCTCATCGGCCTGGGAGAAGGCTCGAAATAGTTGCGACTGCTGCTTGGGGGCAATGCCGATCCCTTGGTCTGCGACACTCATGCAAAGCGTTACCTGACGCCCGTCATCGGCTTGCACATCGAGCTGCACGCTGATGGTTCCCTGCTCGGAAAACTTCACCGCATTGGCGACAAAATTGAGTAGCGCTTGACCCAGCCTGACCGAATCGCCTCGTAGTACTTCAGGCACGTCAGTAGCGATATTGCAGAGAAGGCGGAGTCCTTTCTGTTGTACCCGTTCGTCGACGATGGCGAGAATTTCAGTCACCATCTCCCGCGGCGAAAAATCGCGTGACTCCAGGACCAGCCGCCCCGCCTCGATCTTGGAAAGGTCGAGGATGTCGTTGATAACGCTGAGCAAATGATTGGCTGCGACATCGATCTTGTCCACCCGCTCCAAGGCATGCTCATCGTGCAGCTCACGCCGTAGTAGGTGCGCCATGCCCATGATGGCATTCATGGGCGTGCGTATTTCATGACTCATGTTGGCCAGAAATGTGCTCTTCGCCCGACTGGCTTCTTCCGCGGCCTCCTTCGCTTCCGCCAGTTCTGCAGTACGCGAGGCAACCAACGCCTCCAGGCCATGCCGATAGGTTTCCAGTTCGGCTTCCTGGCGTTTTCGTTCGGTGATGTCGGTCGATATTCCGCACAAGGCGTAGATGTTGCCTTCCTGGTCACGCAAGGGAATCTTGATCGACAAGTTGGCCGAAGTCAGTTTGCCATCGAGACTGGTATTGACCTCCTCCTCGACGACGCGCTCGCCGCCTTCGAGTACCCTCTTGTCGTTCACCATGAGATGGTCGCTGGTGGCGGCATCGAAGAATTCACGATCCCCGTGCCCGACAATGTCCGACAACGGTTTGCCAAAAAGCTCACACACCCTGCGGTTGGCGTATTGATAGCGATAGCCGGTGTCCTTGATATAGATGTAGGCTTCGACACCATCCAGAATGGCCGCCAACTTGTCTTCGCTGGATTTCAACACCTGCTGTTGCTCCTGGTTGCGCCGGTGGTATTCCTGAAACAGGCGACGCGACCAGCGCGAAAAGGCGAGCGAACCAAGCAGCCCGACCGCCAGGGCTCCTCCGATAGCCAGGGCCCAGCTGTTCCAGCCGAACACCGGCGCATCGCCGTAGCGATCCAAGGTCTCGGCAGCCAGGCTATTCATATCCTCGTCGTACATCGAAACGACCAGTATCCAGTTCCACGGTTTGATCACTTCAACCAGCGCCGTCTTCCGAACGAGCCGGCCGACTTCCGGGTTGGGCCACTCATAGCGGACGTAACGCTCACCGTTCAAGGCTGATTGGAGCAGTTTCTCCAGGCTCTCTTGTGCCGGCGAAGCCAAGTCTTTCAGACTCTTGCCCTCCTGCGAGGGATCGGAGGGCGAAAGGAGCATGGTTCCATCGGTTTTCATTACGACGAAGTAGCCGCCGCGACTGAAACGCAAGGCCCGCAGGCGCTCGATGGCCTCCCGCTGCTGCATCTCCTCCCATTTATAGAGATAGTCACCCGTGCCGATGAACCAATCGTACGGTGGGAAATGCCTGACATAGGACAACTTATCCGACATTCGCTTCTGATCGTCCGGCGAGTACCAGCGATAACGAGAAAAACCCTCACCTCGAGGTTTGCGCGCCGCCTCGATCAAGCCGCGCATGATGTAGTGCCCAGTGTCGTCCTGATTCTCCAAACGAGTCTGGCCTTCAAGTTTCGGCGCCGTCGGCAACAGGATGAACTGACCGTTCATGTCGTCGATGAAGTAATAGCCACGCCCTTCGTAAAAACGCGCGGGCCGGAGGGCTTCGACGATCATCCGCTTCACTTCGGATTCGGGATGGCGCGCTGATTCGCGCTGATAAATTCCCTCAATAATCTGATAGGCACTATCGACCTTCTCGATCAGGCTCCGCTGCAAATTTGCCTCGGTGCGCGACCGGGAAAACTCGAGGAAGCTGATCGCACCCATCATTTCGCTCTGCAACCTGGCGCGGATATGGTCGTTCGCCGCACGCTCGAGGCGCGCATAGGAACCCTGAGTTTCGCTCCAGTGTCGCCAGCTAAAGAAGGCCCCCAAGCCCAAGGTAATGCAGAGCACGATAATTAACGTGCCGACCAGATGGGCGCGCGGAACGTTTTTTTCGTCAGGGGTTAGGTGCAAGCGTTTGTCTCCGATTGATGGAATGGGATTCTAGCCGGGCCGTCGCCTAGCCAGAACACAAATCTGAAAAATCCACATGAATAAACAACTACTTATAGAACACCGTCCTAACCAAGCAGTCCGCGGATCCAATCGAAAGTTGCATATTAGTCAAAGTATTTTTTGAGAGCCAATCAATGCTTCCATCGATGGCCGCCTATTCCAGGCGTGGCCTGCAAACCTTTTGCCGGGGGAAGCCAAGCAGTGCAAGTCGTGGGCTTCACTAGCCAAGTTCGTGGATCACTTTGGCGTAGCAACGCCACCCGCCAGGGAAGACCGGGGTCAGTTGCAAAACACTCCGCGAGGTATAACATCCGATTTCAGCCCCGAAATACAGCCGTAACTTCAATAGGAAAACTGCGCCCGAAAACTTCCCAGCGCCCATCCTGGACACATCGATTAAATAGGAAGATCCCTCAGCTTCACTTCGATTCCTCACCTCAGGTGGCATCCGTTACGATGCCTTGTCCTTACCCACTCATGGAGGCCCTAGCCAAATGAAGAAAATGCAGTCTTCGATTCAGCGTGGAACCGAGTACCTCTGTACCAAACTTGGGGAAGTCGTCATCGCCATCCAGCAGGTCGCCGTCGTCAAAGGCCTGCCGATGTGGGAAGTGGAGCGGCAAATTGGCGCAGGAATTCGAAAACGATTGATCGTCTCGGCGCGCTCGTTGCTGCCGCTCACGCCGGAACCGGCGATGGGATAAAGACTGAACAGAGCAAGCAATGAAAAACGGCGGGGTACTTGGCCCCGCCGTTCCTTTTTTCTCCTCCACCCTATCGGGTCGGGTTGCTGTTCCCCTTCTGAGAGGACTTTTTAAACCTTACATACTGCGGCGGTACTGACCGCCCACTTCGTACAGCGCGCTGCTGATCTGGCCCAGCGAGCAAACCTTCACCGCATCGACCAGCACGGCGAAAACGTTGCCGTTATCGATCACCGTCTGCTTGAGCTTGGCCAGCATGGCCGCTGACTGGCCAGCGTTGCGGGCCTGGAAGTCGCGCAGACGCTTGATCTGCGACTGTTTCTCTTCCTCGCTCGAGCGGGCCAGCTCGATTTCCTGCTGCGCCATGCCCTTCGGATTGAGGAAGGTATTGACGCCGATGATCGGGTAGGAGCCGTCGTGCTTCTTGTGCTCGTAGTACATCGACTCTTCCTGGATCTTGCCGCGCTGGTAGCCGGTTTCCATGGCACCGAGCACGCCGCCGCGCGAAGCGATGGCTTCGAATTCCTTCAACACGGCTTCTTCGACCAGATCGGTCAGTTCGTCGATGACGAAAGCGCCCTGGTTCGGGTTCTCGTTCTTGGCGACGCCCCATTCGCGGTTGATGATCAGCTGGATGGCCATGGCGCGGCGCACGGATTCCTCGGTCGGCGTGGTGATCGCTTCGTCGTAGGCGTTGGTGTGCAGCGAGTTGCAGTTGTCGTAGATGGCGATCAGCGCCTGCAGCGTGGTACGGATGTCGTTGAAGTCCATTTCCTGCGCGTGCAGCGAGCGGCCGGAGGTCTGGATGTGATACTTCAGCTTCTGGCTGCGCTCGTTGGCGCCGTACTTGTTCTTCATCGCCACCGCCCAGATGCGGCGGGCGACACGGCCGATCACCGAGTATTCCGGGTCCATGCCGTTGCTGAAGAAGAAGGACAGGTTGGGCGCGAAATCGTCGATGTGCATGCCGCGCGCCAGGTAGCTTTCGACGTAGGTGAAGCCATTGGACAGCGTGAAGGCGAGCTGGCTGATCGGGTTCGCACCGGCCTCGGCGATGTGGTAGCCGGAGATCGACACCGAGTAGAAGTTCTGCACCTGGTTATGGACGAAGAACTCCTGGATGTCGCCCATCATCTTGAGCGCGAATTCGGTCGAGAAGATGCAGGTGTTCTGGCCCTGGTCTTCCTTCAGGATGTCGGCCTGCACGGTGCCGCGCACCGACTTCAGCACCCACTCGCGAATTTTCTCGGCCTCGTCCTCGGTCGGCTCACGGCCATTGTCAGCCTTGAACTTGGCCATCTGCTGGTCGATGGCCGTATTGAAGAAGCAGGCCAGGATGATCGGGGCCGGTCCATTGATGGTCATCGATACCGAGGTGGTCGGATTGACTAGGTCGAAGCCGTCGTAAAGGACCTTCATGTCGTCGAGCGTGGCGATCGACACGCCGGAGTTGCCGATCTTGCCGTAGATATCCGGGCGCTCGTCCGGGTCGCAGCCGTACAGGGTCACCGAGTCGAACGCGGTGGACAGGCGGTGCGCCGGCATGCCTTCGGAAACGCGCTTGAAGCGGCGGTTGGTGCGGAAAGCGTCGCCTTCGCCGGCGAACATGCGGGTCGGGTCCTCGTTCTCACGCTTGAAGGCGAACACACCGGCGGTGTAGGGGAAGGAACCCGGCACGTTCTCACGCATCAGGAAGCGCAGGATTTCGCCATCGTCGGTGTACTTCGGCAGGATGACCTTGCGGATCTTGGTACCGGAGAGCGATTCGGAGGTGAGTTTCGTGCGGATTTCCTTGTCGCGGATCTTCACGACATATTCGTCGCCGGAATAGGCCTCGACGGTCTGCGGCCACATGTCGAGCAGCTTCTTGGCCTTCGGGTCCTGCTGGCTATCCTTGAAAGCCTGCATTTCGTCGAAATCTGCGGTGGACTTGTCGCAACCGGCAAAAACCGATTTGGCGATGCGCAAGGACTGGCGCTCGCGGGCGATCTTCACCTGCTCGTCGGTATGCGCATGGTAGCCGCGCACGGTGTCGGCGATCTCGGCCAGGTAGCGAACACGGGCGGTCGGCACGATGGCCCGGCTGGCCGAGGATTGCTTGACGGTGACCAGTGGCAGCTTGCCCGCCTTGAGCTTCAGGCCCTTGCCGGTCAGCGCTGGAACCAGCGCCTGGTACAGCGCGGTCACGCCGTCGTCGTTGAAACGGGCAGCCATGGTGCCGAACACCGGCATGTCGTCGGTCGGCGTGGTGAACAGTTCGCGGTTGCGCTGGTACTGCTTGCGCACATCGCGCAGCGCATCCTCGGCACCCTTGCGGTCGAACTTGTTGATCGCCACGAAATCGGCGAAGTCGAGCATGTCGATCTTCTCCAACTGCGACGCCGCACCGAATTCAGGGGTCATGACATACATCGAGACATCGACGAAGGGCACGATGGCGGCATCGCCCTGGCCGATACCGGAGGTTTCGACGATGACCAGGTCGAAGCCGGCCAGCTTGCAGGCAGCGATGACTTCCGGCAGCGCAGCGGAGATTTCGGAGCCGGTGTCGCGGGTGGCCAGCGAGCGCATGAAGATATTCGGATGCTCGATGGCATTCATGCGGATACGGTCGCCCAGAAGCGCGCCGCCGGTGCGCTTGCGCGACGGATCGATCGAGATCAGGCCGATCTTGACGGTGTCTTCCTGGTCGAGACGGAAGCGGCGGACGATTTCATCGGTCAGTGAAGACTTACCGGCGCCGCCGGTGCCGGTGATACCAAGGACGGGCACATTCAGACCGGCCGCTGCCTGCAGGATCGGTTGCTTGAGTTCATGCGCTTCGCTGTTTTCCAGCAAAGTGATGACACGGGCGAGCAGGCGGAGGTCGCCGGCCTGCAACCCAGCCAGCACCTGCTCGGCACTCGGCACACCTTCGGCGGCCAGATCGAAATCGGACTTCTCGACCACGTCGTTGATCATGCCCTGCAGGCCCATGACCACCCCGTCTTCCGGCGCGTAGATACGAGACACGCCGTAGGCATGCAACTCCTTGATCTCGGCCGGCACGATGACGCCCCCCCCCCCACCGAAGACCTTGATGTTCTCGCCACCATTGGCCTTCAAAAGATCGATCATGTACTTAAAGTACTCGACGTGGCCGCCTTGGTAGGAAGTAATGCAGATGCCCTGCGCATCTTCCTGCAAGGCCGCATTGACCACCTCCTGCACCGAACGGTTGTGGCCGAGGTGGATCACCTCGGCGCCGGTCGATTGCAGAATCCGCCGCATGATGTTGATCGAGGCGTCATGGCCGTCGAACAGTGAGGCGGCGGTGACGAAACGGACCTTGTTCTTCGGCTTGTACGGCGCGAGTTTCTTGGCAACAGACAGATCGGTCATGGCATCGCTCTCCACAGCATTTTTGGAATATGCGCCATGCTAGGCCGCTTTAACCCTCGTGCCATTGTGGCGAATGACGACAATCGTGCAAATTCCGCCAAGGTGATATGCTGCTGCGGTGCACGGCTCGAAAAGGCAAAAAATGCTGCATCGCACCAAGACGAATACGACACCCCGTAGCAAAGCGACTGTTTCCATGGGATTTGTTACCGGCATGCTGGCCGGACTGCGCCACCGGGATCAGGACAGCGGCGCCTTGCTGCACGCCGCCGGGATTGAAATTGCAGACTCCGCCAGCCGGATTCCGATTGACCGTTACGCCGCGCTCTACAACCTGCTCAACCGCCAACTCGATGACGAGGGCTTCGGCTTGTTTAGCCAGCCGATGCGAGTGGGGAGTTTTGAATTCCTGTGCCGCGCCTGTATTAGCGCCCCGACCTTGGCCGAGGCCCTGGAGCGCGCCAGCCGTTTCCTGCGCCTGGTCTTGCCCGATTTGGCGGTCAGCATTCGCCGTCAGCATGGCCACGCCGAGTTGATCATCGCCGAGCGCCGGCATCTGGCGGCAGAAACCGACGATCCCGGCCGCGTCTTCGCCTTCGAGTGGTTGCTTCGCCTGTTGCATGGCCTCGCCTGCTGGCTGGCCGGGCGCGGCCTGGCCCTCGACAGCGTGATCTTTCCCTATCGCAAGCCGGCACATTTCGCCGACTACGCACTGATCTTCACCGAGGATTCGCGTTTCGCACCGACCGTGCCGGGCGGCATGGGCGCCGTGGTCGCCAGCTTCAACGCCAACCTGCTCGATCTGCCCATCCGGCGCGACGAGGCGGCCCTGGCCGCCTTCCTCGACGGCGCACCGGGCAAGATCACCATGCTCTACCGGCGCGACCGCGAGATGGTGCAGCGTGTGCGCGACCAGTTGCGTGCTGCGCTACCGGCGACGCTCACGCTCGACGACATCGCGGCCCGCCTCTACCTTAGTCCACGCACCATCCATCGTCGCCTGGAAGAAGAGGGCTCCAGCTTCCGCGCCATCAAGGACGCGCTACGCCGCGACATGGCGCTGGCGCGCCTGACCAAGAGCAAGGATTCAATCGCCCAAGTCGCTGCCGACCTCGGCTATGCCGACAGCTCGGCCTTCTATCGGGCCTTCGTCGATTGGACGGGGATGGCGCCGATGCACTATCGGCGGCAGTGGAAGGCTGGTAACGAGAGCGGTTAAGACCGCTCAACAGCGCGACAACCAGTCGAGCAGCACGTTGTAGAGCCTCTTGGGTTCCACCGGCTTGGCGACGAAGTCGTTCATGCCGGCCTCAAAGCAGCGCATCTGGTCCTCGACGAAGGCGTTGGCTGTCATGGCGATGATCGGCACATCCGCCCCGCCGGCCAGGGCGCGAATCTGTCGGGTCGCCTCGTAGCCATCGAGGACCGGCATCTGAACGTCCATCAAGATGGCGTCGTAGGGGTGGTGGCTCGCCTGCTCCACCGCCTGCCTTCCATGCTCTGCCACGTCGACGATCAGCCCGGTTTCGGCGAGAAGATCGAGCGTTACCTCGCGATTGATCGGCTCGTCCTCGACCAGCAGGATGCGGCGGCCAGCATAGTCCGCCGCCAGAACGGTTTCCGGAGACGAGGCCGGCAAGCGCGACGCCCCCTTGCCCTGACGCACCTGGCCTTTCTTCAGACGAACTGTCAGCCAGAAGCAACTGCCCTCCCCCGGCACGCTACGGACGCCAACTTCGCCGCCCATCCTTTCCGCCAAACTCTTCGAAATCGCCAAGCCGAGGCCGGTGCCACCGTATTGGCGCGTACTCGAACCGTCAGCCTGCACAAAGGCCGAAAACAGGCGGGGTTGCACCTCGGGCGGAATACCGATCCCGGTATCCTCGACCTCCAGGCGAACTACGACGTCTTGTGCCGTCTCGCTCTCGGCGTAGGCACGTAGGGTCACCTTGCCATGGCTGGTGAACTTGACCGCGTTGGTCGCGAAGTTGAGTAGCGCCTGCTGCAGGCGCCCGGGATCACCCTGCAGGTAATGCGGCATGGGGCGGGTTTCGACCACCAGATCGACGCGTTTGGCCTCGGCGCGGTCGAACAGCATTGAGGCAACGTTGGCGACGATACCGGCCACGTTGACATCGGTATCCGCCAATTCGAACTTGCCGGCCTCGATCTTGGCCAGATCGAGAATGGCGTTAATCAGTTCAAGCAGATGCTGGCCGGCGATGTCGATCTTGCCCAAGCGCTCAGCCTGTTCCGCAGTGACGCCGGAACGACGGACCAGATACGCCATACCGAGGATGGCGTTGAGCGGCGTACGAATCTCGTGCGACATATTGGCGAGGAACTCGCTCTTCACCCGGACCAGCCGCTCGGCTTCGGCCAGGGCGCGGCCACGCGCCTCGTCGGCCATTTTGCGCTGGCTGGTATCGACAAAGCTGACCACCGCCCCGACGATCTGGTCGTCACGCACCATCGGCCGCGTCGCCGAGGCCACCGACAACGGGCTGCCATCCGCGCACCAGAAAGTATCGTCGTCGTTGCTGACCGCCTGACCTTCTTTCAAGGCTCGTAGCATTGGACAACTCTCAGCCGGGAAGGGCGAACCGTCGACAAAGGAATGATGCAGCGTCGCATGTACCGACCGTCCGACCAGTTGCTCCTTGATATAGCCGAGCATCTGGCAGGCCGCTTCGTTGATGAAGACGATCCGCCCTTCAGTGTCCATGCCGTACAGGCCGCTGGCCGACGCATCCAGTAACAGGCGGCTATTGGCCTCGGCTGTCTTGAGATCCGCCGTGCGTTGCTCGACCAACTGCTCCAGATGGTGCCGGTATTTCTCCAGTTCGAGTTCGGCCTGCCTGCGCTCCGAAATGTCTTCGAAAACGACCACGGCCCCGACGACTTCGCCCGCCTCCTGGATACGCGCCGTGTAATAGGAAACCGGGAATGACGTCCCGTCCTTGCGCCAGAAGCAGTCGTCAGGTACATGACGCGGCCGACCGTCCTCAAGCGTCAGTCGCGTTGGGCACTCCTCCTCCGGGAAATAGGCTCCATCGGGATACGCATAGTGCGTCAATTGGTGCATCGACTGGCCAAGCAGATCGCCGTCTTCGTAGCCAAGCATGGCCAGGGCCGCCGGGTTGATGAAGCTTACCCGCCGTTCCCGGTCGATCCCAAAGATGCCTTCGGCGACCGAGTCGAGCAGGAGCCTGTTGCGTCGACCGAGATTCTCGACCCGCGCCAACGCCACTTCGGCTTGATCGAGCGCGTCGCGCAGGTGCTGCGCCCGCTCAAGATGGAAAACGCGCAGGATGAAAGTCACTGCAACCGCAATGACGATGGCGCAGGCTGCACGCAGCCACTGCACCGGCATACCGAACGTGGCCAGGAAAACCTCTTGGTTCAGCCAGGCCGGCAATCCCCATTCGGCACGCGGCACAACCAGCCCACCGAACACTGCATAAGCAATGAAGGCCATGCCGGCAGCGAGACAACCCCGCCAGACGATACGGAATTCCTCACATTCCAGCGAGGGTTGAATGCGGTTACGGCAATAGGCGAGAAAGCCGCCGCCGGTCAGAAACGCCCCCGTACTTCCGTAAACGTAACGCGACCAAATACCGAGATCGCGTACGCCATCACTACCGAACGAAGTGCCGACAGCTACAGCGCCCAACAGTAGCGCATGCATCCAAGGCGACAACAACAGGCGCCCGAGTCCCACGCTTTGGGCAAGCGCTTCGCGCAGCAAGCGGCGGCCGAATTCGTACAGAACAATGTACGAAGCGAGCAGCAGGAAGGGCCGAGTGCCAGTCAACCAGGCGGGATCACCATGGACAATTCGCCACAGATCCGTCCATTCCAGCACCCCATGAAGGAAGGCGAATGCGGTCAGCCAATTGACCAGATGGGCCAGGGCAAAACGACTGTCGTGTTTGGGCCAGATGACGAGCACCACGCCCAACAGCAAGAAAGCCAGTCCGTAGAAGAGGAAAACGATATCCATGAGCGATGTGACAGCGCAGCGAGAGACACGAATGCGCCCTTTCACCACTTGTCGAACTATCGTTTCATTCTAATGTATAAGAAATAATTTTGATATAAATTACATTTTAATGATAAAACAATAAAACCATTCAGCTATATGAACGTTCTCTGCGGACCGATTATTCAACCGGCCGTTATGTCGATTTGACGGCGGCGAGAATTTAGCAATTCATTCCTGCGGCAAGCGTCAGCTGGCACCGGATGCAAAGGATCAACAACATGACATATTGCTGCTAGACTTCGCGCCGAACTCATTACAAAAGTATTAGATTGCGCATGCCGCGTTTCAAATCCCGCACCAGTCAGATGGCTGCGTTATTCGGCTTGGTCGTCATCGTCTGCATGATCGGCGGCGCCATACTCTCGGTGTTGACGCTGCGCGACCGCGAAATCGAAAACTGGCGCCACCAGATGGACAGCCTTTCTCTGGTCCTGAGCGAAGACATTTCGCAGTCGATATACACTGCTTATTCGGCATTGGACTCCATCAGCGCTCAAATACGCAGCACAAACATTCCGGACCCTCAGAGTTTCCGTCGTCACCTATCGGGAGAGGAAACCCATCGGGTATTACGTGAAAAAATCCAAGGACTGACACCAATTGATGTGGCGTCGATCATTGCGACCAACGGCGACGTGATCAATACCAGCCGTACCTTTCCCGTTCCAGTCGTCAACGTCGTCGACCGCGACTACTTTGTGACACTCCGGGACAACACAATCAAACGCGATTTCATTAGCGCTCCGGCACGCAACAAATTCACCGGGCAATGGAGCTTCTTCATCAGCCGACGCATCGACGATGCTCATGGTAACTTCATCGGACTGGTGGCCATCGGATTTTCGGTAGCGGAAATCAGCAACCTCTTCCAACGTGTGGTTCAGAACCTTGGCTCCGGCGCCAGCATCAGCCTGTATCGAAATGACTTGACGATGCTTGCCCGTACACCGATGGTCGAAAGCCTGATGGGGCAGCGCAACCAGAGTGGCTCGACTTATGAAGTCATCGAGTTGCACAACAGAAAACAGGAGGTTCTGCTCACCGACCGAACTCGCTTCTCGACCGGCAAGCGCGAGCTACGTCTCTCTGCCGTGCGCTCACTCGATCGTTATCCACTCATTGTCACTTTGGTCGTTGCCGATGAGCTTATCCTTGACTCGTGGCGCCAGATGACAGCGACCATTGTACTGGTCACCGCGATTAGCGTCGTAATCGTCCTAGTGGGGCTAATAGTCTTGCTGCGTTACTTGCGTCAACGGGAAGCCTACATAGAGGAAATGCAGCGCCTGACCTCTGAGGCCAAAGCAGCGAACCGCGCCAAATCGAAATTCCTGGCCACGATGAGCCATGAGATCCGCACGCCGATGAACGGCATTCTCGGCATGGCGCAGTTGGCGATGATGCCAAACACCACGCCGGAGGAAAACAAGGAATATGCCAAGACCATCCTGAATTCAGGGCAGACCCTGCTGACCCTGCTGAACGACATCCTCGACCTGTCAAAAATTGAAGCCGGAAAGATCGAACTGCAAATCGGAATTTGCTCGCCCCATGACATCGTCCAGGCAGTCGCCCATCTCTACAGCGAAGTTGCACACGCAAAGAATCTGTCCATCCACACCGCGACAGCCGGGCTGGAAGAGCGTCAGTATTGGGGCGATGCGCAACGTATCCGCCAGATGCTGACCAATCTGGTCAGCAACGCTATCAAATTTACACAAGCCGGCCACATCCGCCTGGAAGTCAGAGAAACCAGCCGCCAAGGCGAGGCTGCCACGCTCGAATTCGCTGTCATCGATAGTGGCAGCGGCATTGCCCTGGAGAGCCAAGCGGAATTGTTCAAACCCTTCAACCAACTGGACACCTCAAGTACACGTATGCACGGTGGCAGTGGTCTCGGCTTGTCCATTGTGCGCAACCTGGCCGAATTGATGCACGGAGAAACCGGCGTGACCAGTTCGCCAGACGCCGGATCGCGCTTCTGGTTCCGCTTGTGCCTACCCTGCGCCCCCAACGCCATGCGCATTTGCTTGCCAGAACCGGCCACTACGCCAACTGACGACAAAATCTCTGACCGCGAAGCCCCTCACATCCTCGTCGTCGAGGACAACCTGACCAATCGCAAGGTCGTTGAAGCCATGCTGCGCAAGCAGGGTTACCGTGTGGACAGTGTCGAACACGGTCAGGCGGCAGTCGACTTCGTCCGCCAGCAGCGCCCCGACCTGATACTGATGGATGTCCAGATGCCGGTCATGGACGGTTGCGACGCCACCCGTGCCATCCGCCGCTACGAAGCAGAAACCGGCAGCGACCGGCTGCCCATCGTCGCGCTGACTGCCGGCGCCTTCGCCGAGGACCGCGCAAACTGTCTGGCCGCTGGCATGGACGACTTCCTGACCAAGCCGATCAACCAGACTGCTCTGCTTGCCATGCTCAACCATATGCTCGCCCGGGAAAACAACAGCACGAGCTGACTGCTGCGGTGCACGACCGAAAAAGGCGAAAAACGGCTGTCCAATCTGACGCGGTTCAGCGCAAGCTGATCGTTCCCGCTTTCCACAGCGGACTCTGCCATCGATAAAAGACACTGAGGTTCGCCGGCTTGTCGGCGGCCTTGTCGGTGGTCAGCGTGTCGCGGCGAAGGCTTTCGAAGGTAGTACGAAAACGCCCAGCGTTCTGCGCCTCACGCACCGCCAGCAATTGTGTTCCACCCGGTACCCAGCCGGCGAATTCGAGGTAAGCCGGAGCCGAATTCTCCGCCGCCGGCGGCAGCACATCGACTTTCCAGCCATCGCCCTCTTTACGCAGCACCCACATCTCCCGCCAAGCCTCAAGCGGCTGGACCGCCAGCGTCATCGCATCTCCCTGCGGCGCAACGGTCAGCGAGGCTGGCCAGACGACGCCCCAGGTGCAGCGGGTGAGTAGCGGCTTCTTCGCATCATGCGTGGCATCGACAACATGGACGCAGGTTTCGCCCGGTTCACCAGCGCTCAATACGATACCCGGTTGCTTGCCAGCGACAGCCGGCGCTACGTTCTGCAGCGCAGCCGCCCAACGTGAAGCGCCAACCCTTACGGCAGCATCGTTGTAAGCCATGCTATCGCTCTCCATCAACTCCTGCGGCTCGATCGCCGCCAGCGCATCGAGCGCGCGCTGCCCGGCCTCGCGGACCGTGTTGGCAGCGACCTCGTTACGTCGTGCCCGCTGGTAGGCGAGACTGGCCCAGACGCCTGCCTGACGCAGGCGAATCCGGTTCTTCAGGACTGGGGGCAACTTGCCCATCTCAATCCGATCCAGCACCTCGGCCCGCCAGTTATCCAAGGCAAAGCGCTCCATCGGCGTCAGGCTGGGAGAAACGCATTCATGCCGGGTCAGCGTTAGTGCTGCCAGCGCCCTCTGGACATCGGTCGCGGGCAGGGACAGGACGCGGCGTGCGGCATCGCCGTTTGGACAAAGTTGAACCTGTCCCTCGCGCTCAAAGCTGGTCATCGTCACACCATAGCTGGCTGCAACTTCCAGATGTGCCGCCAGCGCTTCGCCGGCTTTGCCGGAACGCCCCACCGTAGCACGCCGAGCGAGACGATCGCCCAGAGTGCTGAGCACCTCAAATGCCTCGCCATCGATGGCATTGGCCGGTGCAGCACGTAAGTAGGCCGCAGCGTAAGCGATACCCAATGCCTCGGAGCCCGGCGCATCCTTCAGGAAACGTACGATACTCAGCAGTTCCGGCGCAGCCTCAGGCTGCAACGACTGCACTCGCACCAGGCTGGCACGCACATAGCCAGCTCGCTCCCGGCGATGGTCGTACACCTGCAGGAAATCGCCTTTTTCCCCACGTATTTCCAGGCTGTCGCCCTGCCAGAGTACGGCCTGTTGGGCGGAAGAATCACGGGCCGAGGCACGTAGCGCAGTTTGGTCCTGAGTGACGATGGCGACAAGTGTCAGTGCGGTAGCCAGCATGATCTCTCCTCCTTATTGTTCGTTGGTTTCCGGGTCCGGCATCGACTGCGGGGCAGGCTGTACTGGCGGCCGTCCGAGCAGCGCGTTTCCAATGAAGCTACCGTCGGACGGCGGCGGGGCAATGATCACCGACACTTTGTCGGACAACTTGTCAGCCATGGTTTTCTGGATCAGCAGCGGGTTTTTCTGGATCAGGGCACCGTCGCGCGCCAGTTGCTCGCTGGCAATCTTGCCCAGGCGCTCCTGGCGATAAGCTTCGGCATCGGCCAGTTTGCGCCGCGACTCGGCCTCGCCCTGCGCCTCGATCTGACGAGCCTGGGCCGCGGCTTCGGCGTTCTTGATGCGGGCAATCTTCTCGGCCTCCGCCTCCAGACCGCGCTGTTCGATCTGCTTCTGCTTGAAGGGCAGGATGTGCTTCATGGCTTCGGCCTGCGCCTTGGCCGCGATGATCTGCTCCTGACCGGCGGCTTCGGCCGCCTTCTCGCGACGGACCTTCTCGGCTTCGGCTTCCAGATCGCTCTGCTTGACCTGCTTTTCCTTCAATTCCAGCGTGTAGCGCATCTTTTCGCTCGACAGCTCCTCGGCCAGCAGGCGATCCATGCCGGCGCGGTAATCGTCCGGCAGATCGACACGCCCGATCAGCACGGCCTGCAGTTTGATCCCGTCCTTGTCGAGGGCAGCCCGCACTTCGCTCTCGATGGCATCGCGGATCTCCTGGCGCTTGCTCGAAAAAATTTCGCGCACGGTATAACGCGAGAAGGTCTTGTACAGCACGCCTTGCACCGCCGGCTCTACCACCTGCCCACCGATATCGTCCGGCAGCGTGCGTGCCACCAGGGCGATGCGTGCCGGGTCCAGCGCGTAACGGACGGTGATATCCACCCCCAGTGACAAACCTTCGACGCTTTGGAACGGGGCGCCATCGCCCTCCGGACGATAGACCTGATCGCGCAGCGTGAAGCGGCGCAGCTCATGCAGACCAGGAATGACCAGCACCGCGCCTTCACGCAGTTCGCTGCTGCCGCCGGTCAATTGATTGATCCGCACCGCCACTTCGCCGCGCTCGACCGACTGCATCGGCGGATGGCTGTACAGCGCATAGCCGCCCAGACCGGCGACGGCCAGCGCAATCAGGCTGCGGCGAGCACGCAGCACGCTCCCGCCGACCTGGCCCGCCCCGTTCTTGATCCCCTGACCGACGCCCTGGCCAACGGCGCCGACGCCTGCCCCCATCCGTTCACGCAGGGCTTGCAGGCTTTGCTTGAGTTGTTCGAAACGTTCCGACATTTTGCTTCTCCTCGACAGCGATCTTCACTCCTGGGCCAATCGCACCGCCTTCGGGAAGATCGTTTCCGCCGGCGGCTGGCCATGACTGCATCGTGCGCCGCCATGCCAGGAGCAAGCCATGCCGTCGGCGGGCGACTTTGCTTCGCTGTCGGCCGTGCCGCCTCACAGCTGTGAACAAAGCTTCACAGCACGAACATGCGCGGCGGCATAAAAACGGGGATACTTTCGCCATCGCGCAAGGAGCAGAACATGATCAAGGTCGCCGTCATCGAAGACGACTTGCCCACCAGCAACCAGCTCAAGGGCTGGATCGAGGCCGCCCGGCCAGGTATCGTCGTCGACCAGTGGTTCAACCGCGACGATGCCGAAGCAGCGATCGCCCGCGAGGACTACGCGCTGATCACCCTCGATATCGAGCTGGGTCGCGAGCGGCACGCCGGCGTCGCCGTCATCAATGCCATCAACAAGAGTGGGCGCGGCACGCCGGTATTGGTCGTCTCCGCCATGCCGGCGGCCATCTACCGCAGCATCATGAAAGCCCTCGATGCCTGGGACTACCTGCAAAAGACCGCTTTCGACGAGGCCGACTTCATCGAGACCTTCCTCGAAATCCTGCGCGCCTCGCGCGACAAGCTGAACGGCCGCGAAACCGCGCCAGACAGCAGCGAACTGGCGCTCGACCCTTTGCGCCAGAACAGCCCGCTGTGGCGCGGCAAGCGCGTCAACCTGCCGCTCACCGCCCAGCGCATCCTGGCCGCGCTCTATGCGCGGCGCGGCGAAGTCGTCTCCTACGACGAGCTATTCGCCGTGGTCAAAAGCGGGCGTAACCGCGACAACATCCGCAAGCACATCAGCGCCATCCGCGAGGCTTTCCGCGAGCTCGACGAGCATTTCGACAGCATCGAAAACATCCCGATGCGCGGCTTCCGCTGGGTGGAACGCAAAGTCGCATGAAAACCCTGCACGCCCTGGGCGACTGGCTGGCCTCCTTTCGCCTGCGCATCCTGCTGCGCACGGCCTTTCTGCTGCTGGCACTGAGCGTACTGGCCATGACCGTCACCGTGCTGCAGGAAGAAAAACAGCGCAGCTACGACAACTACCGGCGCAGCCTGGAGAAAACCAAGGAACAGATCGTCGCCCGCCTGCTCCACCCGGCCGGCCAACTCGCCCTGCTCAACCCCGGCTGGCGACCGGCGGCTGCCGCCAGTGGCCGGCCGGTGGTGCTGCCCTACGCCGCACTCGATTTCGACGACCAGAACAAGGTGCGCACCGCCATCGAAATGTCCGGCTGCCTGGTGCACTACCCCGACCGCGCCAGCCTGTGCGTGGCCATCGGCAACAATCCCTGGGCCGGCGGCTTCGTCTACCTGGCCGGCGCCGTTGCCGTGCCGCCGCTGGTCGCCCACCGCATCGGCGACGAATTCCTCGATGGTGCCCACCGCCTGCGCGTTGCCATCGCACTGCGCGGCCGCGAAGAGCATTGGCTGGCGCCTTTCGAGAGTCTTCCTTCGAGCAACGGCAACCGCAGCGAAGGCCTGCGCGGCCGCTTCACCGGCTACGTCGAACTGCCCGGTCGCGACTACACCGGCGCCCGCCCGGTGCGCGAATTCCGCGGCTGGGTCTGGCAAAACGCGGAATGTGCCGACGCTGCTGCGGTGGACCGCGAAAATTGCCCAAAAATGGCCTTCTTCTCGCTGCGCCTGCCGGTCGAAGCGCTGCGCGAATCGCTCTTCCAGGGCAGCAAGCCGGTCTGGCCGCCGGCCGATCTCGACCAGTTGCGGGTCGCCCTGCAAGTCCTGCCGCCCGGCGACGGCCCTGCCATTTTCGACAACCGGCGCGACGACGGCCTCGCCCCCTTCGCTCTCGACCAGTTGGCCGGCTTGCTCTTGCCCGGCGAAAGCCTGAGCCTGCGCCACAGCGGCGAAACGCGCGAAATCGCCCGTCTCGCCGGCGCCGACGACGCGCCCGAGCCCGCCTCGCCGCTGCTTGCCCGCCTGATCCGCAAGCTGCCGGTCGAACAAATCGACACGCCGGAAGTGATGCTCGAAGAGGAAATCCGCACCGCACTCGGCCCCTACACACTCAGCCTGCGCGGCGATGCGCGTAGCGTCACGCGCACCCTCTCCATCGTCGCCACCCGCCTCTCCTGGTTCGTCGCTGCCATGCTCGGTGCCATTGCCATCGCCTGGCTGCTGCTCGAAATCGGTCTGATCCGGCGGATCGCCCGACTGACCCGGCGCACCCGTGGCCTCGCCCCTTCCGTTCAGGGCGACGGCGGGCTGGATCGCTACCAATTGGCCGACTTGCGTGGGCGCGACGAACTCGGCCTGCTCGCCGGCGCACTCGACGAACTGCTGCACCGCGTGCGCGACGATGCCCACCGCGAAAAACTGCGCGCCGAGCAGGAAAAGGACATGTGGCATGCCGTCGGCCACGAAATCATGTCGCCGCTGCAAAGTCTGATGGCGCTGCATGGCCGCGAGGACGACCCCAGCCACCGCTACATCAGCCGCATGCAGCAAGCGGTGCGCGTCCTTTACGGCAGCGCCAGCCCTTCGGAAGGCTTCGAACGCAGCCAGTTCGAGATGGCTGCGGTGGACATCGCCAATTTCGTCAAAAACGTAGCCGACAATGCCGGCATCGACAACATTATCGCTGTCGGCTGCGCGGACGCGCTGCTCGTCCGCGCCGACGAATATCCGCTCGAAGACGTTTTCGCCCACCTACTCAAAAACGCCGAACGCTACCGCACGCCGGGTACCCCGATCACGCTGACGCTGAGCGCAGACGAACGGAGCGCGCACATCGACATCTGCAACCAAGGCCCGAACATCCCGCCCGAGCTGCTCGACAAGATTTTCGAATACGGCGTTTCGGACCAGGCCGGCGCCCCTGGCAACCGCGGCCAAGGCTTGTTCGTCGCAAAGACCTATCTGGCCAAGATGGGCGGCAGCATCGGCGTCGCCAACACCGCAAGCGGGCCATGCTTCCGGCTGACGCTGGGGCGGGCATCGGAGGCGGACAAAAAGCACTGATTCGGCGACTGCTGCGGTGCACTGCCGCAAAAGGCAAAAAAGCGCGGACCTTGCGGTGCCGCGCTTTTTTATCGGGCCGTGGCCGGATTACTTGATCTCGAGCAGGCTGTCGTCCCAGCTGGCGTGCTTTTCCAGGCCGAGCAGGTTGGCCACGGTGGCGGCGATGTTGGACAGGCCGGCGGTTTCCGTCTGCTGCAGGCCGAGCTTGCCGCCGCTGGCGTTGTCGTAGAGGATCAACGGCACCGGATTCAGCGTGTGCGCGGTTTTGGCCTTGAAGCTGCCGTCCTTGTTCTGCGCCGGCTGCTTGGTCTTCTTGTCCAGTTCGAACATCTCGTCGGCGTTGCCGTGGTCGGCGGTGATCAGCGCCACACCGCCGGCGGCATCGACCGCCTTGAGCAGGCGAGCCAGCGACAGGTCTACTGCCTCAATGGCGATGCGCGCCGCTTCGAAGTTGCCGGTGTGGCCGACCATGTCGCCGTTGGCGAAGTTGCAGCGCAACACCTTGTGCTGACCGGACTGGATGGCGGCGATCATGGCGTCGGCGATTTCGGCCGCCTTCATCCACGGGCGCTGCTCGAAGGGCACGACGTCACTCGGCACTTCGAGATAGGTTTCACCGTCGAACTTGCCGGAGCGGTTGCCGTTCCAGAAGTAGGTGACGTGGCCGAACTTCTGCGTTTCCGAGCAGGCAAATTGCGTGATGCCGGCCTTGCTGAACCATTCGCCGGAAGTGTTGGTGATGGCCGGCGGCGGCACCAGGAAGCGCTTGGGCAGTTGCAGGTCGCCGTCGTATTGCAGCATGCCGGCGTAGGTGACATTCGGCACGCGGACGCGGTCGAATTCCTTGAAATCGGCTTCGACAAAAGCGCGGGTGATTTCGATGGCGCGGTCGCCACGGAAGTTGAAGAAGACGACCGCATCGCCGTCCTCGATCGTGCCGATGGGCTGGCCATTTTCCGCAATGATGAATTCCGGCAGATCCTGATCGATGGTGCCCGGATTTTGCTCGCGCAGGCCGTGCACCGCAGCCGTGGCGTTGGCGAACTGCGGGCCTTGCCCCAGCACATGGGTTTTCCAGCCCTTTTCGACCATCGGCCAGTTGGCATCGTAGCGGTCCATGGTGATGTACTGGCGACCGCCGCCGGAAGCGATGCGGGCATCGAAGCCGCCCATGGATTGCTCGGCGAGGAAGGCTTCGAAGGGCACGACGTATTCGAGCGCGCTGGTTTCCGGCACATCGCGGCCATCGAGCAGGGCATGAATGCGTACGGTCTTGACGCCTTCTTCCTTGGCGCGCACGACCATAGCCTTCAGGTGGTCGATATGGCTATGCACATTGCCGTCGGAGAAGAGACCGATGAAGTGAATCACCCCACGACCGGCCTTGGCCCCGGCAACGATTTCCTGCCAGGCGCTGCCGGCCCAGATCGTGCCCTCGGCGATAGCGTTGGCCACCAAGGCGGCGCCCTGCGAATACACCTGGCCGGCGCCGATGGCGTTGTGGCCGACCTCCGAATTGCCCATGTCGTCGTCCGACGGCATGCCGACGGCGGTACCGTGCGCGCGCAGGCGGATGTTCGGGTAATTGGCGAACAAACGATCCAGCGTCGGCTTCTTGGCGGCGGCGATGGCGCTGCCGACATCGTTTTTCGGCAAGCCGTAGCCATCCATCACGACGACGACGACCGGGCCGGCAACGCCGGGGAAGGCGGAGAATTTTTGCAGCATGGGCAGATCCTGCGAAACGAGCGGTGAAAGTCGCCCGACCGGCGGCCGGACAACGGCAAAACCGCCATTTTAACGCCTCTCGCCCCCGATATCCCGAAAACCGCCGCTAAGTGAGAACCACAATGGCCGGCCTGGCGGCACAGGTCTATGGTGGACACAGCACAAAGACATAACAACGCTGCAAGGAGAACAGCCATGGCAACGAAAATGAAAGCCGCCGTCGTGCACGGCTACGGGCAACCGCTGGTCATCGAGGAAGTCGATATCCCCGACGTGCCGCCCGGCAAGATCCTGGTCAAAATCGAAGCCTCCGGCGTCTGCCACACCGACCTGCACGCCGCCGACGGCGACTGGCCAGTCAAGCCGCCGCTCCCGTTCATTCCCGGCCACGAAGGCGTAGGCTACGTCACCAAGGTGGGCGCTGGCGTCACCTGGGTCAAGGAAGGTGACCGCGTCGGCGTACCCTGGCTGCACACCGCCTGCGGCCATTGCGAACACTGCATCACCGGCTGGGAAACGCTGTGCGATGGGCAGCAGATGACCGGCTACACGGTCAACGGCGGCTACGCCGAATACGTGCTGGCCGACCCGGCCTATGTCGGCAAGCTGCCGGGCAACCTGGAATTCGCCCCGGCCTCGCCGCTGCTGTGCGCCGGCGTCACCGTCTACAAGGGGCTGAAAGGGCTCGATTGCAAGCCGGGCGATTGGGTCGTCGTCTCCGGCATCGGCGGCCTCGGCCACATGGCGGTGCAATATGCCAAGGCCATGGGCTTTCACGTCATCGCCGTCGACGTGGCCGATGAAAAGTTGGCGCTGGCCACCGCGCTCGGCGCCGATGAAGTGATCAACGCCATGACGCAGGACCCGGTGCAACTCGTCCAGCAGAACATTCGCGGCGCCCACGGCGTGCTGGTCACCGCCGTTTCCCGCGCCGCTTTCGGCCAGGCTGTCGGCATGCTGCACAAGCGCGGCACGATGTCGCTGGTCGGCCTGCCACCGGGCGATTTCGACCTGCCCATCTTCGACGTCGTGCTCAACGCCAAGACCGTGCGCGGCTCCATCGTCGGCACTCGCAAGGACCTGCAGGAAGCGCTCGAATTCGCCGGCGAAGGCAAGGTCAAGTCGCACTACAGCATGGACAAGCTGGACAACATCAATGACATCTTCGCGCGCATGAAGGCCGGGCAGATCGACGGGCGCATCGTGGTCACGATTTGAGCTTGGGTTTTCACCTGCCAAAGAGGGTGGCGTTACGCCCTCTTTTTATTTATCGCCTAGTCTGGCAAATAGTAAAAACAAACGTCGGCCAATTGGGGTAAATTCGCTTCAATCCGAATCCCGTATTCACCCCATGAACCCACTCCGCATATTGGTCGCCGAAGATCAGGTTTCGATCGGCGAATACCTCGCCGCACAATTGAGCGCCGATGGGCATCAGGTGACATTGGTCGGCAGCGGCGAATCTGCAGTTGAGTTCTGTAGCAACACCCTGCCCGACCTCATTCTGATGGATCTTGAAATGCCGGGCATGGGTGGCCTGCAAGCCATTCGTCAGATTCGCAAACAAACTCGCGACCACTGGGTGCCCATCATCATCGTCACGGCCAGCCATGACGAGGGGGATATCCTGAACGGCTTCATGGCGGGTGGCGACGACTATCTGCACAAACCAATCAATCCCCTCCTGCTCGATATCCGGATGCGGGCGATGATGCGTATCGCCGGCATCCAGCGCTCGACCGAAGCCATCGTGGACAACATCATCGAGGGCATCATCCGGATCGACACAGTCGGACGAATCACGGCCTTCAACAAGGCTGCCGAGAAGATTTTTGGCTATGCACCCAAGGAAGTGATCGGGCAGAACGTCAAGATGTTGATGCCGGCACCGCATCGTGAAGAGCACGACACCTACATCGGCAACTATCTGGCGACCGGCCACACGAAGATTATCGGCAAGGGGCGCAAGGTCGAAGGACTGCGCAAGGACGGCAAGACCTTTCCACTCTTTCTCGGCGTATCCGAAATCTCGACACCGGAGGGGCGCGCTTTTATCGGTTTGATCAAGGATCTCTCCGAAGAAGAGGCATTGCGTCGTCAGATCGAACACCAGGCGACGCACGATCAGCTGACCGGCTTGCCTAACCGCTATTCCTCCCGCCAACATCTGGTGGAACGTTTCGGACTGATCGAGGCCGGCAAGCCGCCGGCGCCGTGCAGCCTGTTTTATTGCGATCTCGACGGCTTCAAGCAGGTCAACGATCGTTTCGGCCATACGGTCGGCGATGAAGTCTTGTGCCAAGCTGCCGAGCGAATGAAGGCCACCTTGTTCATCCGCGATTTTTTCGCCCGCATCGGCGGCGACGAGTTCATCCTGATCGTCGATGGGCAGATTCAAGACGAGCAAGCCCTCAAGATCGCGGCGCGCATGATCGACGCGCTGCGCCCCGTGATCCAGAGCAGTGTCGGCGAACACACGATCGGCGTCAGCATCGGCATTGCCCATTCACGCCACTACGCTTCCCCGACGGCCATGGTGAACGCCGCCGACGCAGCGATGTACACCTCGAAACAACAAGGGCGGAACCGCGCCACACTCGCCCCCCGCTGCTAAGCCGCCCTAGCCGACAGTGGCTTTCCGAAACCCCCCGATGGCGCTAGCATCGTAGCTTCCGCCGAAAGGAACCGCCATGCCTGCGTTGCTCAAACCCAGCGAAATCGTCCACCGCCTGAACGAACACGTGATCGGCCAGGAGGAGGCCAAGCGCACGCTGGCCGTCGCCATCTACGCCCACTTCCGCCGCATGGAAACGACGGCGGTGGACACGGTCGAACTGACCAAAAGCAACATCCTGCTGATCGGTCCGACCGGCACCGGCAAGACCCTGCTCTGCGAGACGCTGGCGCGCATCCTCGACGTGCCCTTCGTGACGGCCGATGCCACCTCGCTGGCCCAGACGCAATTCGTCGGCGACGAGATCGAGGCCATCCTGCACCGCCTGCTCGACCGCGCCAACGACGATCTGGCCCGGGCCCAGCGCGGCATCGTCTTCGTCGATGAAGTCGACAAGCTGAAGGCCATCGGCGGCCAGGAACGCGCCACCTCCGGCGAGAGCGTCCAGCACGCCCTGCTCAAGATCATGGAAGGCGCGCCGGTGCGTCTGAAGGACGGCCGCCACATCGACACCACGCACATCCTGTTCATCTGCGGCGGCGCCTTCGTCGGCCTCGACAACATCCTGACCAAAACGCACACCTTCGGCTTCATCTCGACCGGCGGTGGCGACGACCAGCGCATCCTGGAACGCCTGAACGCCCGTGTGAAGCCGACCGACCTGCTCGAATTCGGCCTGATCCCGGAATTCGCCGGCCGCCTGCCCATCGTCACCCGGCTGCATGCGCTGACCGAGGAGATGCTGATCCGCATCCTGACCGAACCGAAGAACGCCATCTTCCGCCAATTCCAGGCCATGCTGGCGGCCGACGGGGTCGACCTGCGCATCGCGCCCACCGTCTTCCGTCAGATGGCCGAGTTGGCCATCGAATACAAAGCCGGGGCGCGCAGTCTGCGCGGCATCTTCGAAGAAATGATGACCGACGTGATGTACGCCGTGCCCGATCATCCGGACATCAAACAGGTGCAGATCGACTCGCTGTTCGAGCCGCCGCGCCTGTTCAAGGCGACGCCACCGAGCGCCGGTTAAGCCACCGGCGGCTCCTGCCATTCGGCCACGTGGCGCATGGCTTTGAGCAAGAGCAGCACAGCCAGCACATAAACCGTGTATTTGACGCCCTTGCCACAGAGCAGGGCGATGAAGACCGCCGCCGGATGCATTTCGCCCAGCGCCGAGGCGATCAGCGCCGGCATCTGCGGCACTGGCAAGGCAGCGATCAAGCCCAAGGCCAGCTCGCCGTGGCGTTCGATCCAATAGGTGGACTCGGCCCAGATGGCATGCGTGCGGATACCGGGAAACCAGGAATCGATCAAACCGACGCCCAGGTTCTGTACGATGACGACAAACGTTGTCGCCCCCATGGCCGCCCCCAGCGTTGCGCCGATGATTACGCCGCGCCAGCGGCCCGGTGCAAACACCGTAGCGCCGACGATGACCGGGCCGAAGGGATAGAGGCTGGTCCCGGCTGAAATCACGGCCAGCACCCCGACCGCAACGGCGTACCAGTGCGAGTGACGGATACGGAAAAGCAGACGGCCACCACGGCCCAGTTTGCGCTCGGCATGCAGTCCGTTCAGATAGAAAGTCACCATCTGGGCCAGACCGCTGCGTTCGGCCAGGCCATGTACCAGCCGCATCAGGCGGTCATGCCACACGTTCGGCCGCCCCCGCTGCGATGCTTTGCCGCATTACTGAAAATTGGCCATTTTTGCCCGTGCACCGCAGCAGTCATCGACCTCCGTGCAAGGGGCCAAAAGTACTGTGCAAGGGCGGCGTGATCACCGGCTTGTGCGTCATATCAGCCACCGCAATACGCAAGGCGAGTAAGGCGCCCACCAGTTCCTTGCTGCGTTCGTTATGCGTCAGCAGTAGTTCGCGCGCCTTGTCCATATCGCCCTTAGCGAGACGCACACCGATTTCGGCTGCCACGCGATGCGCCTTGACGTGCAGCTCCTCAATCTTCTGGAACTGCGGCAACTGCCCGTAACGTCGCGCCCCGACGCCGGCCAGCCAGCGGCCAAATCGGCTGCCGGCCAACTTGCCGATGCGATTGGCCGGCAGCACCTGGTCGCCACGTTCGACGGCGCCGGCCACCTGATCCTGCCAACGGCGCTGTTCAACTTCGGCGACGACCAGCGGGAAATCGCTGCGTCGCCAGGGCAGCACCACGCTGGCCAGCCAAGCCGAATCCGGCTTGTAGGCGGACACCCAGGGCGGCACCTCGTCCGCCGGCATCGGTCGGGCGATGCCGTAGCCTTGCGCCACGTCGCAATTGAGGCGGAGCAGCACGATGCCCTGCTCGACGCTTTCCACCCCCTCGGCCACCGCCTTGCGCTTGAAGGCGGAGGCCAGGGCCAGGATGCCGGCGATAGCGTCGGTGCCTTCCGGCGTTTCCAGCATGTCGCGCACGAAGGATTGGTCGATCTTCAGCGTCTTCGCCGGCAAGCGTTTGAGGTAGAGCAGCGAGGAATAGCCGGTCCCGAAATCGTCGAGGGCGAATTCGACGCCCATCTCACGACACTTGCCGATGACGCGCGAGACGTGGTTAACGTCTTCGAGCGCGGCAGTTTCCAGGATTTCTAGCTGCAGATAACGTGGATTGAGTTTGGGGAATGCGGCCAGATGACGTGCCAAACGCTCAGTGAATTCCGGGTGCAGCAAGTGCCGGCCGGAAATATTGACGCTAACCGGCAGGCGCAACCCGGCCTGACGCCACACCGAGATCTGGGTTAACGCCTCGCGGATCGCCCAGTCGCCGATATCGACCAGTAGTGGATTGTCCCCCAGGGTCAGCAGGAACTCGGACGGTGCCAGCAGGCCGAACTCCGGATGCTGCCAGCGGATCAGCGCCTCGACGCCGACCACCGCGCCCTGCCGCATGTTGACCTTAGGCTGGTAGAACAGGCGGAATTCATCCTCATCAAGCGCGCGCTGAATGCGCGACACGCTTTCGCGGTGGCTACGTACCCGTTCGTCGTGCTCGGTATCGAACAGATGAATGCGGTTGCGCCCCTCTTGCTTGGCAACGTACATCGCCTGGTCGGCATGGCGCAACAGGGTTTCGGGATCGGCACTGTCGCCCGGAATCAGGGTATAGCCGATGCTGCCGGATATCACCGCCGTGACCCCATCCAGGCGGTAGGGTACGGCTAGGGCGAGGCGCAAACGATTCAGGATATCTGCCGCCTCGTTCGGACTCTCCAGATCGGTAAGCAAGATGGCAAACTCGTCGCCGCCCAGTCGGGCCACGGTATCGCCTTCACGCAGCGTGTCCTTCAAGCGCTGGGCGACCTCGATGAGCAAGCGGTCGCCAGTCTGGTGGCCGTAGCGGTCGTTTACCGGCTTGAAATCGTCGAGATCGAGAAAGCAAACCGCCAACAGGCTATTGCGCCGGCGGACCTGAGCCAGCGCCTGACTGATACGGTCGCCGAGCAACACGCGGTTGGGCAAACGGGTCAGCGCATCGTAGTACGCCAAGTGTTCCAGACGCTGCTGGCTTTCCTTTAAGGCAGAGATATCGTGGTAAATGGCGAAGTAGTTGGTCAGCATCCCCGCCGGATTGCGTACAGCGCCGATCGACATCATTTCCGGGAACAACTCGCCATTCTTGCGCCGGTTCCATACTTCTCCGCGCCAATAGCCATGCGCCTTCAGGCTTTCCCACATCGCCGTGTAGAAATCCGGTTCGTGGATACCGGACTTCAACAAATTGGCTCGCCGGCCAAGCGCTTCTTCACGGCTGTACCCGGAAATCCGGGTGAACGCCTGATTGACGTCGCGAATGAAACCTTCGGCATCCGTAATCATGATGCCATCATGCGAATTAGCGAACACATTCGCCGCCATTCGCATCTGGTTTTCATCCATGGGCAGCGGCGAATCTGCCCCTAGCTTTTCCGTCTCGGAGGCAAGCAAACTATTCACATCGACGATGACTGAGTTGCTCCATAAGCCATCGTCCAGATCGTCCGGAGGAGTTGCGGTACCTTCCGCGGGGGGGTTTGCCATCTGCACTTTCAACCATGATTCGAGTCTCTTACTATTCTAGGAGCCAGCCCGGCCAAGGTCGACCTCCTTCGGCAGGCTTTTTTGCCTTGACACATACAACAGGCAAAAAAAGGGAGCCCGTAGGCTCCCGAAAGAAATGAGACGACGGTTTGCTGTTCTCCGAAGTCTCACCCGCAGAGGTCAGTGTGCATGTGCACCTTCGGCACCGAGGCCGGTCTGGGCACGAATGTATTGTTCTTCAAAGGCATCTGCTTCCTTGGCCGCGCGGACGCTCTTGTCGGTTACCGACATCAGCCAGGTCACGACGAAGGCCAAGGTCATCGAAATGATGGCCGGATGGTCGTACGGGAAAATCGGTTTGGCATTGCCCAGCACCTTGACCCAGACAGCCGGCGACAGGACGACCAGGCCAACCGAGGAGACCAAGCCGGCAATACCGCCCCACAGGGCACCGCGGGTGGTCAGGCCCTTCCAGTACATCGACAGGATGAGCACCGGGAAGTTGACCGAGGAGGCCACGCCGAAGGCCAGCGCGACAAGGAAGAGCACGTTCTGGTCCTTGAAGGCGATGCCCAAACCGATGGCGGTCAATCCCAAACCGACGGAAGCAAAGCGGGTGACCTTCATTTCCTGCTCGCCGGAGGCCGTACCCTTCTTGATCACGCGAGCGTACAAGTCATGCGAGATGGCAGACGCACCGGCCAGCGCCAGGCCAGAAACGACGGCCAGGATGGTGGCAAAGGCAACGGCCGACAGAAAACCGAGGAAGACATCGCCACCCACGGCCTTGGCCAGGTGCATGACCGGCATGTTGTTGCCGCCAACCAGCTTGCCGCCAATGTTGCCGCCTTCGAAGAAGCTCGGGTTGGTGCCGACGATGGTGATCGCCCCGGCGCCGAGGATGATGGTCACCAGGAAGAACAGGCCGATGAAGCCGGTCGCATAGAACACCGACTTGCGGGCTTCCTTGGCGTTCGGCACGGTGAAGAAGCGCATCATGATGTGCGGCAGGCCGGCGGTACCGAAGAGCAGACCCAGTGACAAGGAGAAGGCGGAAATCGGATCGGCCATCAGCGAACCCGGAACCATCATCTTTCCACCCGCCTTGTGCGATTCGATCGCCTTGGCAAACAGATTGTCGAGCGACCAGCCGAATTGCGACAGGGTGAGCAGCATCAGGCTGATGCCGCCACCTAGCAGCAGGCAGGCCTTGATGATCTGCACCCAGGTCGTCGCCGTCATCCCGCCGAAAGTCACATAGACCATCATCAGGATACCGACCACGGCCACCGCGACGTTGTACTCCAGACCGAACAGCAGCTGGATCAGCTGGCCGGCACCGACCATCTGTACGATCAGGTAGAAGCAGACCACGGTCAGCGAGCCGACGGCGGCGAAGGTGCGGATGCGGTTCTGGTCGAGTCGATAGGAAGCGATATCGGCGAAGGTGAACTTGCCGAGATTACGCAGGCGTTCCGCCATCAGAAAGAGAATGATCGGCCAGCCGATGAAGAAGCACACGGCGTAGATAAAGCCGTCATAGCCCTTGAAATAAACCATCGAGGTGATGCCGAGCAGCGTGGCGGCCGACATGTAGTCTCCAGCAATCGCCAGGCCGTTCTGGAAACCCGTGATGCCACCGCCGGCGGTATAGAAGTCGGCGGTTGACTTGGTCTGCGCCGCAGCCCACTTGGTGATACCCAGGGTGGCGATGACGAAGACCAGGAACATGGCGATGGCGCTGACGTTGACCGGCTGCTTCTCGATGGCCCCTTCGACGGCACCACCTGCGGCAAAGGCCGAAAGTGAAATGGCGAGCAGGCTGCCGGTCACCAGAGCAAGAATCGAACGCTTCATTTGCGGGCCTCCTTCAGCACTTCTTCGGTCAGGCGATCGAATTCGCCGTTGGCCCGGCTCACATAAACGCCGGTCAGCAACCAGCCGACGATCACGATCACCGCAGCAATCGGCCAGCCGATGGTGATGACGCTGCCCTCGCCAATTTTGGCGGCGAAGACTTGCGGCTGCATCGACACCAGGTACATGAAGGCGTAATACGGAATCAGTACCACCAGCGACAGGATCACGGCAAAGCGCGTGCGCTTGCCGACCATTTCGGCGAATTTCGGATTGTTCCGAATCTTCGCCTGAATACTTGTTTCAGACATGACTTACCCCTCTAGGAGATGTGCGTGATTGTGTTTGCTGTTCTCGTTTTTTGTTGTTTTTGGCCGGTGCACCGCAGCAGCGGCACATCGGCCGGGTATTACATGTTCGGATAGTTCGGTCCGCCGCCACCCTCCGGTACCGTCCAGTTGATGTTCTGGGTCGGATCCTTGATGTCGCAGGTCTTGCAGTGCAGGCAGTTCTGGCCGTTGATCTGCAGGCGCGGCTTGCCTTCGTCCTCGCCAAGAATTTCGTACACCCCGGCCGGGCAATAACGCGTTTCCGGCGCACCGTACTTGGCGTAATTGACTGAAATCGCTACCGACTCGTCCTTCAGGCGCAGGTGGCAACGCTGGTTTTCCTCGTGGTTGGTAGCCGACAGGAAGACCGACGACAGCCGGTCGAAGGTCAGCTGGCCATCCGGCTTCGGATAATCGATCTTCGGGTAGCTGTTCTTGTCACCCAACTGCGAATGATCGTCGTGGTGATGCATGGTCCACGGGGCCTTGCCGCCGAACACGTAGGTATCGATAGCGCCGTAGGCCAAGGCACCGAACAGGCCCCATTTGAAGGCCGGACGGATGTTGCGCACCTTGTAGAGTTCTTCCCACAACCAGCTGCGCTTGATCTGCTCACCGTAGCCAACGACTTCGGCACCGGCGTTGTCCTGAGCGAGATGCTCGAACACCGCCTTGGCGGCGACCAGTCCCGACTCCATGGCCATGTGCGTGCCCTTGATCTTCGGCACATTCAGGAAGCCGGCGGTATCGCCGACCAGCAAACCGCCCGGAAAGGTCAGCTTGGGCACGGATTGGTAGCCGCCTTCCGACAGCGCACGGGCACCGTAGGAAATGCGGCGGGCGCCTTCGAAATAACCTCGGATCGACGGATGTGTCTTGTAACGCTGGAATTCCTCGTACGGCGACAGCCACGGATTCTTGTAGTCGAGACCGACCACCATGCCCACCGCCACCAGGTTGTTTTCCAGGTGATAGAGGAAGGAGCCACCATAGGTATCGCTGGTCAGCGGCCAACCTACACTGTGCACGATCAGGCCAGGTTGATGCTTGGCCGGGTCGATTTCCCACAGCTCCTTGATGCCGATACCGTAGGTTTGCGGATCG
The DNA here is from genome assembly GCA_041909105.1 of Azonexus sp. Lineage (GTDB taxonomy): Bacteria > Pseudomonadota > Gammaproteobacteria > Burkholderiales > Rhodocyclaceae > Azonexus. The sequence continues at coordinate 161,200 of JAYREE010000003.1, read as the reverse complement.
ACACCGTCGCGCAGCTTGAATTTCGCCCACAGCTCCTTGGTCAGCGAGCCGCGACAGCCTTCGGCAAAGATGGTCTGACGGGCATGCAACTCCATGCCCGGCTGATAGTTGTGCGTCTGCTCGCCATCCTTGCCGATGCCCATATCACCGGTGGCCACACCCTTGACCGAGCCGTCCTCGTGATAGAGCACTTCAGCGGCAGCAAAGCCAGGGTAGATTTCAACGCCCAGCGCCTCGGCCTGCTCGCCCAGCCAGCGGCAGAAGTTGCCCAGGCTGATGATGTAGTTGCCGTGATTGGCCATCTGCGGCGGCGTCGGCAGCTTGAACGAGCCACCTTCGGTCAGGTAGAGCAACTTGTCCTCGCCCGCCGGCGTGTTCAGCGGTGCACCGCGCTCTTGCCAGTCCGGGAACAACTCCTGCAGGGCATGGGGTTCCAGCACGGCGCCGGACAGGATGTGGGCGCCAATTTCGGAACCCTTCTCCAGCAGGCAAACCGATAGTTCCTTGCCGGCCTGCTCGGCCAGCTGTTTGAGCCGGATCGCAGTGGTCAGCCCGGACGGGCCGCCACCGACGATCACGACATCGTATTCCATCGCATCGCGATCGGTACGCATACGTTCTCCTTGTGAAGGGCCGCGTCGTTTGCGCGACGCGGCCGATGCGTTCGATTAGAAGAGCGGTTCTTCCAGAGCCAGCGTCGCCGCTGCGCCACCGGTCACTTCGGCGGCGTAAGCGGCAGCGAAAGGCAGTTGGTGAGAGGCGAAATATTCGGCGGTAGCCAGCTTGGCGGTGTAGAAACCGTCACTGCTGCCTTCGGCGATGCGCTTGGCAGCCACCGCAGCCGACTTGGCCATCAACCAGCCGCCGACCACGATGCCGGTGAGCTTGAGGAAGGGCACGGAGCCGGCATGGACTGCGGCCGGTGCGCTGTCGTAATTGGCCAGAATCCACTCTGCTGCGGTGGACAGGGCCGCAACGCCATTTTTCAGATGGGCGGCGATATTGGCGGTCTTCGCATCAGCGGCAACCGCTTCGGCATCGGCGCTCATCTCAGCAAGCAGCGCCTTCATGGCCGCGCCCGGCACCTTCTCGCGGGCCAGCTTGCGACCGACCAGATCGTTCGCCTGGATGGCGGTGGTGCCTTCGTAGATGGTGGTGATGCGCGAATCGCGGTAGTACTGGGCGGCGCCGGTTTCCTCGACGAAGCCGACACCACCGAAGACTTGCAGCGCGGAAGACGACAGCTCGACGCCCTGCTCGGTGCTCCAGCCCTTGACCACCGGGGTCAGCAGGTCGATGCGGGCTTGCGCGGCGGCATCGCCGGCATGCGCCTTGTCGATCTGGGCGGCGGCGTAGTAGGCGAGGGTGCGCATGGCTTCGGTACGCGACTTGCATTCCATCAGCAGACGACGCACGTCCGGGTGATGCAGGATGGTCTTCTTGTCGTCGGACTTGTCGCCGATGATCTTGCCCTGCACGCGCTCACGGGCGTACCACAGGGCGTGCTGGTAGGCACGCTCGGCGATGCCGACGCCTTCGAGGCCGACGTTGACGCGGGCGTGGTTCATCATCGTGAACATGTAGCCGACGCCCTTGTTTTCTTCGCCGATCAGGTAGCCGACGCAGTTGTCGTTGTCGCCGTAGGACATGACCGCGGTCGGGCTGCCGTGGATGCCCAGCTTGTGTTCGATGGAAGAACAGATCAGGTCGTTGCGCGCGCCCAGCGAGCCGTCGTCATTGACCAGGAACTTCGGCACCAGGAAGAGCGAAATGCCCTTCAGGCCAGCCGGGGCATCCGGCAGGCGGGCCAGCACGAGGTGAATGATGTTTTCAGCCACATCGTTTTCGCCCCAGGTGATGAAGATCTTGGTGCCGGACACGCGGTAGGTGCCGTCGTCCATCTTCTTCGCCTTGCTGCAGATGGCGGCGAGGTCGGAACCGGCATTCGGCTCGGTCAGGTTCATGGTACCCGTCCACACGCCTTCGACCATCTTCGGCAGATATTTCTGCTTGAGTTCATCGGAGGCGTGGTGGGCGATGGCTTCGATCGCGCCGCCGGTCAGCATCGGGCACAGGGCGAAGGCCATGTTGGCCGACTTCCACATTTCGTTGACCGCCATGGTCACCGCGGCAGGCAGTCCCTGACCGCCGTATTCCGGCGAGAAGGGCATGGCGTTCCAGCCGGTATCGCGGAACAGCGTGTAAGCGTCCTTGAAGCCCGGGGCGGTGGTGACGACGCCGGCTTCGCACTTGGAGCCGACGGTATCGCCCCCACGGTTGATCGGATCGAGCACGCCGGAGGCGAACTTGGCGGCTTCGTCGAGAATCGATTCGACGAGTTCAACCGAACATTCCTCGTTGCCGGGCAGGGCACAGATTTCTTCGAGGCCGGCGATCTCGTTGAGGATGAACTGCATGTCACGCAGCGGGGCGACATAGTTACTCATGGGATATTCCTTGCGTAGGATGACCCGACCTGCTGTCGCAGGCCGGGAGATAGGGCGAATTACTCGATGGCCAGCGCCGAATTGGCGTGCTGACGGAGGACGTATTTCTGGATCTTGCCGGTTGAGGTCTTGGGCAGTTCGCCGAAGACGACCTGCTTGGGCACCTTGAAGCGGGCGAGGTGCGCGCGGCAGTGCTCGATGATCTCATCCTGCGTGCAATTAACGCCGGCCTTCAACTCGATGAAGGCGGCCGGCACTTCGCCCCACTTCTCGTCAGGCTTGGCGACGACCGCGGCGGCGATCACGGCCGGATGGCGATAGAGCACATCCTCGACTTCCAGCGAGGAGATGTTCTCGCCACCGGAGATGATGATGTCCTTGGAGCGGTCCTTGATCTTGACGTAGCCGTCGCTATGCACCACTGCCAGGTCGCCGGTATGGAACCAGCCGCCGGCGAAGGCTTCGTCGGTCGCCTTGGCGTTCTTCAGGTAGCCCTTCATGACCAGGTTGCCGCGGAACATGATCTCGCCCATGGTCTCGCCATCCCAGGGCACCGGCTGCATGGTGACCGGGTCGAGCACGGTGATCGCTTCCTGCATGTGGTAGCGCACGCCCTGGCGACCATTTCGTGCAGCCTGCAGGTCGATCGGCAGGCGATCCCATTCCGGCTGCTTGGCGCACACCGAAGCCGGACCGTAGGTTTCGGTCAGGCCATAGACGTGGGTGATGTTGAAGCCCATACGCTGGGCGCCCTCGATAATGGCCGCCGGAGGGGCGGCGCCAGCGATCAGGCCATTGACCGTGTGCTCGATGCCGTCCTTCAACTCCTGCGGTGCATTGATCATCATGCCGTAGACGATCGGTGCACCGCACATGTGGGTCACCTTGTGTTCCTTGATCAGGCCGAAGATCAGCACCGGATCAACGCGACGCAGGCAGACGCTGGTGCCGGCATTCGCCGCCATGGTCCACGGGAAGCACCAGCCGTTGCAGTGGAACATCGGCAGGGTCCACAGATAGACCGAATGCTGCGGCATGCCCCAGGAAATGATGTTGGAGGCGGCGTTCAGGTAGGCGCCACGATGGTGATAGACGACGCCCTTCGGGTTACCGGTGGTGCCCGAGGTGTAGTTCAGGGCGATGGCATCCCACTCGTTTTCCGGCAGCTTCCAATCGAAATTGGGCGAGCCCTTGGCAATGAAGGCCTCGTAGTCGATTTCGCCCAGTTGCTCGCCTTCGGTGTAATCCGGGTCGAGGCTGTCGATCACCAGCGGCTTCGGCCCTTCAAGCAGGGCCAGCGCGCCCTTCACGACCTTGGAGAATTCTGGGTCGGTGATCAGCACTTTGGCCTCGCCGTGGGCCAGCATGAAGGCAATGGCTTCGGCATCGAGGCGGGTGTTCAGGGTGTTCAGGACGGCACCGGTCATCGGCACGCCAAAATGGCACTCGAACATCGCATTGGTATTCGGCAGCATGACGGCGACGGTATCGCCCTTGCCGATACCACGCGCATCCAAGGCCGAGGCCAATTGCCGACAGCGGTCGTAACTTTCCTTCCAGGTGTATTGGCGCGCCCCCTGAATTACCGAGACGCGCTTCGGATAAATGAAGGCGGAGCGCTCGATGAAGGTGAGCGGGGACAGCGGAACATAATTGGCTGGATTCTGGTCCAGCCCGACGGTGTACGGGTTTACCACGAAAAATCTCCTCACGTTTCTTGCCAGGTCACTGTTCTCTTTGGGGCAAGTTTCGGCGAGACTTCCGGTATCTCTGCGGTGATACCGGCTGCATCTGCTTCTTTGTTATAAAGAGGAGAATGGCAAAACACTCTTGCTCAACTATTGATGGAATGTAACGAATCGTTACACACCCAAAGCCCATCGAAACACTGCACTAGAATCGCCCGATGTCGACCGTCATTCCCCTCGCCGAACAGCCCGAACTGCCGCAACGTTTCGACATGCTGCAGGCGGGGCTCGACCTGCTCGACCAGGGGATCACAGTGTTCGACGCCGAACTGAAACTGGTCGCCTGGAACCGGACTTTCCTCCGCCTGCTCGAATTTCCGGCCCACCTGGCCTATGTCGGAGCCCCTTTCGAAGGCTTCATCCGCTTCAACGCCGAACGTGGCGAATACGGTCCCGGCGACATCGGGGCCCAGGTCGAGGAACGCCTTGCCGCTGCCCGCGACTTCGCCCCCCATGTCCGCGAACGCCAACGCCCGAACGGCCGCGTCCTGCTGTTGCGCGGCGAGCCCTTACCGCACAAGGGGTTCGTCACGCTCTATTCCGACATTACCGAGCAGCGCTACATCGAGCACCTGACCGAGCACCAGAACGCCCAGCTCGAGGAGCGCGTACGCCGGCGCACCGCGCAGCTTGAAAACGCCAACGCCAACCTGCACCGGGTCAGCGAGGAAAACGCCCGCAACGCTGCCGCTCTGAAGCGCAGCGAGGAGCGCCTGCGTCTAATCAACGACACCATTCCCATCCTGCTCGGCTACGTCGACAAGGACGAGGTCTATCGCTACGCCAACAAGGGCTATTCCGACTGGTATGGCCACCCGGAAGGCGGTGTCACCGGACGGGATGTGCTCGACGTGATTGGCCCGCAGGTGTACAGCCAGGTCAAGGATTCGGTGGAGAGAGCCCTGTCCGGCAAACAGGTGACCTACGAGTACCAGATGGAACGCGATGGGCAGACCGTCTTCGCGCGCAGTACGCTAGTCCCGGAAATCTCGCCGGAGGGCGAAACCCTCGGCTTCTTCGTTTTCTCGCACGACATCACCGAACAGAAGCGCATGCAGGCGGCGCTGGTCCAGGCCCAGAAGATGGAAGCCATCGGCCAGCTGACCGGCGGCCTGGCCCACGACTTCAACAACCTGCTCACGGTCATCATCGGCAACCTCGCCGCCTTGCAGGATCACCGGCCGGACGATGCCGGCGTGAACGAATTCGTCGAGCCGGCCCTGCAATCCGCCCGCCGCGGCGTGCAGCTGATCAAGCGGCTGCTCACCTTCTCGCGCCAACAGCCGCTGGAGCCGCAAACCGTCGCCGTCGGCCCGCTGATCGCCGGGCTGGCCAAGCTGGTTCGCCGCTCGCTACCCGAATCGATCACCATCTCGACCGACCTCGACCACGCCGATATCCACGCCCTGGTCGATCCGGGTCAGCTGGAAAGCGCCCTGCTCAATTTCGCCCTGAACGCCCGCGATGCCATGCCGGAAGGCGGGCGCCTTCATATCGCCGCGCGGCCGGTCGAGCTCAACACCGATGCCCTCACCTTCGACGTGCCACCCGGCCGCTATGCCCTGATCGAAGTTGCCGACAACGGCTGCGGCATGGATGCCGCAACGCTGGTCCGGGCCTGCGAACCCTTCTTCACGACGAAGCGTTTCGGCCTGGGCAGCGGCCTTGGCCTGGCCATGGCCTACGGCTTCGCCAAGCAATCGGGGGGCGGCATTGCCATTCATAGCCAGCCGGGACAAGGCACTACCGTGCTCCTTGCACTGCCACTAACGCAGGGCGATATGCGCGCAGACGATGCGACCGACGAACTGCCGCTGGTCAGCGACGGGGAACTGGTCCTGCTGGTCGAGGACGAGCCCAATGTCCGCCGCGTCGTTCGGCAGCAACTGATCGATCTTGGCTACCCGGTCATCGAAGCCGAGAATGGCGCGCAGGCGCTCGAAATGCTCGAGCAGATCTCAGACATCACCCTCGTTGTCAGCGACATCATCATGCCTGGTGGCATGAACGGACGCCAACTCGCCACCGCAGTGCACGATAGACGCCCGGACATGAGACTGCTCTTGATCAGCGGCTATAGCGACGAAACTCTCGGCAGCGATGCCGCCAACGACTTGCCGGTGCTGGCCAAGCCCTTCTCCCGCGAGGATCTGGCCCGTGCCCTGCAAAAAGCCTAGTGAGCCAAGCATGAAAGACACCGAACAAGGCAAGCTGATCGTCCTGGTCGAAGACGACCCGGATGTCGCCCGCATCACCGAACAGGTGCTTGGGGATTTCGGATTCCGCACCGTTTGGTGCCGTAGCGGCGGCGAACTGCTGCGCCGGCTGCGCACACTGTCGCCGGACCTGTGCATCGTCGACCTGGGCCTGCCCGACATGGACGGTCTGGAAGCAATGCAGCGGATCCGGGCGCAATCGAGTTGCGGCATCCTGATCCTGACCGGGCGCGCCCATGTCAGCGACCGGGTTATGGGGCTCGAACTCGGTGCCGACGATTACGTGCTAAAGCCCTTCGAGCCGCGCGAACTGGTGGCCCGGGTACGCAGCATCGTGCGCCGGCGCGAAGCGGCGGGCGAGCAACCGGGCAAGCAGATCGCCGCATTTGGCGGCTGGCGCTTCAATCTTGGCAACAATACGCTGCTAGCGCCGAATGGCGACGAGCATCTGCTCAGCACCTCGGAGGCCGAGTTGCTCAAGGTCTTTGTCAGCAATCCCAACCGTATCCTGCAACGCGAGAAACTGATGGGAACGCGCGACCTGGCACCGACCGACCGCGCCATCGATGTCCGTATCTCGCGCTTGCGCCGCAAGCTGGAACCCGACCCGCACAGCCCGGCCTTCATCAAGACGGTATACGGTGCGGGCTACCTATTTCTAGCCACGGTAGAGTGGGCAAACGAGAATTGATCTCGCCGGATCGACCGTGAAAATTGCCTGAATTCGTAGGTGCACCGCAGCAGCGGCCCCGCTAGAAGGGGGCTAAGCTGCCTGGGCGACGAGTTCCCTCAAATTGGCGTCTTCATGGCGGATATGCTGGACTAGCCAGTCACGAAGATAGAGCAAGGCATCGAACTGTACCGTCACCGGGTTGTCGTGCATCTCGGCATAGAAATCTTTCAGGCGAGCCTCAAAACGGTGATGCTGATGCAACTGACGATCAAGCGCCGAATAGCCGTGGTGCTCCATCATCCGCTCTTCTGCCCGGAAATGAACTTGCGTGTATTGCTCCAGGGCCTTGAGAATGCGCGCCACCTCACGGGCACCGCGTTTGTTGGAGACCACATCGAACAATTCGTTGGTCAGGTCGAATAGATAGCGATGGTGTTCGTCGATAACGTCGATGCCAACGCTGAGTTCTGCATCCCAAACGACCCACGAACCTTCCCGATAGACTGTTTCAGGCAGGCTTACCACCTGATTCGGATCGATAATGTCGTCACGGTACAACTCTCGTATGCGGGCGATCTCCGGCAAGGCCTGCTCAAAGGCATAAACCACCTGCGGGTCAAAATACCCGCCCGATTCCTGCTGAACGTAATTGATTGCGTCTTCGAAAGGCCAAGGGCGCTTGTAAGGGCGTATCGAAGTCAGCGCATCGAACACGTCGGCAATGGCACAAATCCGGGCCAATACCGGTATCTCCTCGCCGGCCAAGCCATAGGGATAGCCGCCGCCATCCCAACGTTCATGATGATAGGCCGCGATATCGCGCGCCGCCGAGATCAGCACGTCATCGCCGTTGAGCAGGCGTTTGCCGATCTCCGTGTGGCCCTTCATGACCTCGTATTCCTCAGTGGTCAGACGTCCGGGTTTGAGCAGGATGGCATCGGAAATCCCGATCTTGCCGACATCATGCATCGGAGCGCAAATCGAGAGAATTTCGCGCATTTCGTCGGAAAGTCCCATTGCTTTGGCAATCGCCGTCGCGTAATGGGTCATGCGCATCACGTGCATGCCGGTTTCGTTATCGCGGTATTCCGACGCAGCCCCAAGGCGGCGGATGGCGTCGGTTCGCGCATCCTCCAACTCAACCTCGCGCACCCGCAATGTTTCATTGATCAGACAACGTGCGACAAGCATGGAAATCGCTCGCGCCAGATCGGACATGAACTCGATTTCTACTTCGTCAGGGGTCCAGGTCGGGTCGATGAACAACAACAAGCGGCCAATCGGGCGCCCTTCATCACTGAGCGGCAAAACCATGCAGGGGGCATCGCTATCGACACCTTCGATGGCTAGCGCTGGACGATGGGTCGCCGGACTACACCGGAAAGCCCGGTCAATTTCGGAGGCAATGATATCCATTTCGCGCACACCTGGCGCATTGCGCCCCCAGGCAGGCGGCAGACCATGCTGCGCGACTTGGACAAGGCGCTGTCGCGGATTGAGCAGGAAAAGCGCGCTCTTCGGCAAGACGCGAATAGCGTCGATCCCTTCGAGTAGTTGAAAAAGGCGTTGCAACAGACGATCAAGATCTGAATCGACACTGCCTACGCGCGTCAATTCAAACACCAAACTGCTGATCGCCAAGATTTCCTGTTCTTTTTCCATCCGACAACCTTCAGGTCAAAACGCCATCCCGATGAAAAACACATACCTCACCGAAAAAGCACCAAATAAACTTAATTTAATAACTTCACCAAATCATTTCATCTACTCTTTGCACAAAGAGCCAGACAGCTAGGTTAATTGAGCTTGAGCAAGGCAATAATGATCGAAATCAAACACTGTTTCAATACCAAGAACGGCATAAATGATAATTCATCATAAAATACTCCACCCGCTAACGAACTAAGTCAATGTCTACCGGATAGCTATTTCGTATATTCTTCGACAATAAAAAAAGGGGCTGAAAATCAGCCCCTCGAATCAGTGCACCGCAGCAGTCAATCGTCTTCGTCGTGCAACTGGAACTTGCTCGCCATTTGCTGCTGCACATTGGGTGGTACCGCCGAGTAGCGGGCGAACTCGATGGTGTAGCTGCCTTGGCCGCCAGTCAGCGACTTCAGGCGCGACTGGTAGTCGTTCAGTTCGGCCAACGGCACTTCGCCGGTAATTGCCGCCATGCCATGGCCACGCCCGTCGGTGCCAGTGATATGACCGCGCCGGCTGGACAGGTCGCCGGTCAAATCGCCGATGGCGCCTTCCGGCACAACGATCTCGATCGTCACGATCGGCTCGAGCACGATCGGCTTGGCCCCACGAACGGCATCGATCACCGCCTTGCGGGCTGCCACCGTAAACGCCACTTCCTTGCCGTCCACCGCGTGGGTCTTGCCGTCATAGACCGTGACCTTGACGTCCTCGACCTCATAGCCGGCAACGACGCCGCCTTCCAGCCCCTGGCGCACCCCCTTTTCGACGGCCGCCATGAAAACGCCGGGGATGACCCCGCCTTTGACCGCGTCGACGAACTCGAAGCCTTCGCCGCGGCCCTTCGGTTCGATACGCAGATGTACTTCGCCGAATTGGCCGGCGCCGCCCGACTGCTTCTTGTGGCGATACATCGCCTCGGCATTGCCCGTGATGGTTTCGCGATAGGGAATGCGCGGCGGCTTGGTGTCGACTTCCAGCTTGTACTGCGCGGCCATCTTGGTCAGCTTGGCCTTCAGGTGGATTTCGCCCAGACCGCGGATCACCGTCTCGTTGCTGGTCGGATGCCGCTCGACCACGAAGGTCGGGTCTTCCATGGCCAACTTGCCGAGAATGTCGAACAGGCGCTGCTCGTCGCCCTTCTTCTTGGTTTCGACGGCCAGACCGGCCATCGGCTTGGGAAAGTCGAGCGGCACGAGGTGAATGGCGTCTTCGTCATGCGAATCGTGCAGCACGCAGTCGAACTCGATTTCGTCGACCTTGGCCACGGCGCCGATGTCGCCCGGCAGCAACTCATCGACCTCGACCGTGTCCTTGCCCTGCAACTGGTAGAGGTGGGCCACCTTGAACGGACGCTTGCCGTCGCCGACGAAGAGCTGCATATCCTTCTTCACCGTACCCTGATGCACTCGGAAAATACCAATCTTGCCCATGTAGGGGTCGGCTACCACCTTGAAGACGTGGGCCAGCACATGCTTGCCGGCATCCGGCACGGCGGCGAAGGCTTCTGTCGCGCCGCCCGGCTCGCCCTTGTAGAACGGCGGCGGGTTGCCTTCGGCCGGATTCGGCGCCAGCGAAGCCAGCACGTGCAACAACTCCTTGATGCCGGCACCGGTCTTGGCCGAGGTGAACAGGATCGGGATCAGATGGCCTTCGCGTAGCGCCTTTTCGAACGGCGCATGCAAGGCGGCCAGGCTGGGATCCGCACCATCGTCGAGATACTGGGCAAGCAGGTCTTCGTCTTCCTCAACGATCTGGTCGATCAGCGCGCGATGGGCGGCGGAAACGGACTCGAAATCGGCGTCGCCGGCAGCGTGTTCCAGCACTTCGACCACATCGGCCCCGCCGTGCGCCGGCAGGTCGAGGATCATGCACTGCTTGCCAAAACGCTCGCGGATATCGGCCACCAGGCCCGGCAGGTCGAGGTTTTCGGCGTCGATCTTGTTGACCACGATCATGCGGCACAGCTTGCGCTCGGCGGCGTAGCGCATCATGCGCTCGGTCATCAGTTCGACGCCGGTCTGCGCATTGATTACGACCAGCGCGGTATCGACCCCAGCCAGCGAGGCAATCGCCTGCCCGGCGAAATCGGGGTATCCCGGGGTATCGATCAGATGAACGTGGGTATCTTCGTAGGCGAAATTGACGATCGCCGAATTCAGGGAGTGCCCGTCATCCTTTTCCTGTGGATCGAAATCGCAGACGGTATTGCCCTTGTCGACGCTCCCCTTGGCGGGAATTGCGCCGGTGGCATGAAGTAGCGCCTCGGCAAGACTGCTCTTGCCCGCGGCACCATGGCCGACAAGTGCGATGGATCGGATGGCTTCAGTTGCGTACTTCGACATCTTCTTCTCCCTGACTGTGCTTAATCACTGTCAAGAATTGTACGCCTGCTAAAGCATCACTTTTTGATCTTTGTCGGTCTACTCCAATTACTCAGCGTCAGCTGCTTTGCCCGCGAGACGGTCAAAGCGTCGGGTGGCGCATCCTTGGTCAGAGTCGTTCCGGCCCCGAGCGTCGCACCGCGTCCGACCCGCACCGGCGCCACCAGTTGGGTGTCCGAGCCGATGAATGCATCATCCTCGATCACCGTCAGATGCTTGTTCACGCCGTCATAGTTGCAGGTGATGGTACCGGCACCGACATTGACCCGCTGGCCGATCTCGGCATCGCCGATATAGGCCAGATGATTGGCCTTGGACTGGGCGCCGATCTTGCTCTTCTTGACCTCGACGAAGTTGCCGATGTGCACCTCCGGGCCGAGCTCGGCACCGGGACGCAGGCGAGCATAAGGACCGAGTACGCCATCCGGACCAATCACCGCGTCCTCGAAATGGCAGAAGGCGGCGATACGCGTGCCAGCGCCCACCTTGACGTTCTTCAGCACGCAGTAGGGGCCGACCTCGACCGCATCGCCCAGCTCGACCTTACCTTCGAAGACACAACCGACGTCGATGGCGACATCGCGCCCGTGCGCCAATTCGCCGCGAATGTCGATACGCGCCGGATCGGCCAGACGCACGCCGGCGACCAGCAATTGATCGGCCAGATTGCGCTGGTGTTGGCGCTCCAGTTCGGCCAGTTGCACCTTGCTATTGACGCCGAGCACTTCCCACTCGCCTTCCGGCTGCGCGGTACGCACCGGCAGGCCTTCGGCCACGGCCAGTGCGACGATGTCGGTCAGGTAGTATTCGCCCTGGGCGTTGTCGTTCTTCAACTGTCCGAGCCAGGCATTCAGACGTGCCGTCGGGATGGCCATGATGCCGGTATTGACCTCGCGGATGGTCTTTTGCTCCGGCGTGGCGTCCTTTTCTTCGACGATGCACTGCACGTTGCCGGCAGCATCGCGCACGATGCGGCCGTAGCCCGTCGGGTTGGCCAGGTCGACCGTCAGGATGGACAAGCCGTCCTTCCCTGCCTGCAGCAAACGCTTCAGGGTGGTGGCAGTGGTCAGCGGCACATCGCCGTAGAGGACCAGGGTCTGCTCGGCAGCCGACAACTGCGGCAGGGCCTGGGCGACGGCATGACCGGTGCCGAGTTGCTGCGCCTGCTCGGCCCAGCATAGGTCCGGCGCGGCCAAGGTGTTTTGCACGACGTCACCGCCATGGCCGTAGACGACGATCAGCTTCTCCGGCCCGAGTGTGCGAGCAGTGTCGATGACGTGCTGGGCCAGCGCCTTGCCGGCGACCGGGTGCAGCACTTTGGGCAGATTGGAATGCATGCGCTTGCCTTGACCGGCAGCGAGAATGACGATGTTCATGGTTCTAAGCTTTTGAGCTGGCACACAGGCCGATGTTGATCACGCAGTTTTCTTTTCGCCCTGGCCAGCCAGGATTTCTTCGAGCACGTTCTTGCCGCGTGCGGATACGCTCCAGTGCAGAACGTTCTTGTCGTTGATGCGGGTTTCAATGACGCCGAGCGACTTCATCACGGTCAGGCGCTGGCTGACGAAATCGCGCGCCAGGCCGGTACGATCGCAGATCGCCGCCAGATTGCCATAGACGAAACTCTCTTCGGAGAGTGCGCGCAGGATTTCGACATCGTTGTACGACAACACCTCGTGCGGGTCCGGCTCGGCTGGGCGCACCGGCTCCGGTTCAGCCTTGGCCGGCGCGGCGATGATCGGCTCCTCGCGTTTCTGCTTCAATTGCACGACCTCGCGGCGCACCTGGTCCATCTGGCCCATCAGCCGCTGCACGATGTTCTCGAACAGGCGGCGCGAAGCGACCACGTAGATCAAGCAGAAACCAGCGAAAACGTAGAAATCGATTGGCTTGGTGCGCGCCCCTTCGAGCAGGGTGCTGGAAATCATGTTGAGGAAGAGGGGTACGGTCAGCGCGGCGACAACGCCGAGCACCGGATACTTCAGCCAGTCCTTGGGGGCCGGCTCACCGTGGCGATCGGCCAGGAAGTAGTTGGCCGTGCCGCCGAGGATACCGGCGATCACCATGATGGCCAGGATCAGAAGCATATGGCTGTCGAGCGCCCCGCTGGGCATGCTCACCTGAAGGGCCGGCTGCAATTCTGCTGACATTGTTTCTCCCCCGAAATTTATGGCGCATTTTCACACGAACGCAGCGCCCTGTCGAAGGAGGCTTGCGCATGCTACGCCGGGCTGTCGGCGAATGCCGTTTGGCAGATGGTTTCAATCAAGCGGCGGGTCTTGCCGGCCTGGTCACGGATGGGATTGAACTCGGCAATTTCGAGGGCGACACATCCTGGCCGGCGGCAGATGCCGTTCAGCGCACTCAGCAATTCCTCTGGCTGCAGCCCACCGGGGACCGGCGTCGAAACTCCAGGCGCATGGGTCGGATCCACAGCATCGATATCGAGACTGACGCCCCACGGGCGCTCGCCGAAACTTCGGCAGGCCTCGTCGATGAAGGCGCTGAGGCTGTGTCCCCTGATTTCATCCAACAGATGAATCATCACACCTAGCCGACCCAACAACTCGAGTTCGGCGGGCTCATAGCTGTGCCCGGCGAGCAGAACCAAATTGCTGGGCTGCAGCAATGGCCCGGCAACGCCGGAGAGCATGCTATTTCCCTTGCCCAGCAAGGCTGCCACCGGCATGCCGTGTAGGTTTCCGGACGGGCTGGTCATGGGCGTATGCGCGTCGAGATGCGCATCGATCCACAGTAATCCGGGGGCTTGCCCCAATGCTCGACCAATTCCGCGCCAGGTGGCGGCAGCGATCGAATGGTCGCCGCCAAGGATCAGTGGGAAGTCGCCGTCACGAACGACCTGAGCGCAGAGCGCGGCGTGATCGACCAGCCATGGCCCCAATTCATCGGCTTGGCAAATTGCCTGACCGAATGTTTCCCAGCGCGTGTCGATTCCCGCCTCGGACAGGCGCCGATCCAGACCGGTCAGGCGCAACGCTGCTGCCCCCTGCTCCGCTCCGCGAAACGGAGCGCCGGCGCTGATCGGCGCGCCGATGCAACGGATGCTTTGTTTGGCAGAAAGGGGCATTTCTCGGTCTCCGACTCGCTGCTGCGGTGCACTGCCATTTTGGGGCAAAAACCAGCGGGCAACAAAAAACCCCGTGGGCTATACAGCCGACGGGGTTTTATTAAGCGCTAGTTGTTTAGCGCGGCAATTCGGTCGAACCCATCAGGAAGGCGTCGACTTCGCGAGCGGCCTGGCGACCTTCGCGGATCGCCCAAACGACCAGCGATTGACCGCGACGCACGTCACCGGCGGCATAGACGCCCTCAACGTTGGTCTTGTAGCAGCCTTCGCCGTCGGTCGTTGCCTTGGCATTGTTGCGCGCATCCTTCTCGACGCCAAAAGCTTCGAGCAAGCTGCCCACCGGATTGACGAAGCCCATGGCCAGGAAAGCGGCATCGCACGGCAGTTCGAATTCGGAACCGGCGACTTCGCTCATCTTGCCGCCTGCCCATTCGACACGCACAGCCTTGAGCGCCTTGACGTTGCCCTTGCCGTCCTCGATGAACTCCTTGGTCGCCACGGCGAATTCACGCACGGTGGAACCTTCCTTGTGCGAGGAAGAAGTGCGCATCTTAAGCGGCCAGTACGGCCAAACCAGCGGCTTGTCTTCCTGCTCCGGCGGGGCCGGCATCAGTTCGAACTGGGTCACCGAGGCAGCACCTTGACGATAGCTGGTACCGACGCAGTCAGAACCGGTATCGCCGCCGCCAATGACGATAACGTGCTTGCCCTTGACGTTGATCGGGTTCTTGACGCCCTGCTGGACTTCCTTGTTCTGCGGAATCAGGAATTCCAGCGCAGCGTACACGCCCTTGAACTGACGGCCCGGCACCGGCAGGTCGCGCGGCACTTCGGAACCGGCAGCAAGGATCACCGCGTCGAAATCCTTCTTCAGCTGTTCGGCGGAAACGGTCTCGGTCGCATCGTTGTTGATGCCGGCCGGGATGTTCTTGTCACCGACGATGACCTTGGTCTTGAAGACCACGCCTTCGGCTTCCATCTGCGCAACGCGACGGTCGATCACCGACTTGTTCAGCTTGAAATCGGGGATGCCGAAGCCAAGCAGACCGCCAATGCGACTGGACTTCTCGAACACGGTCACATCATGGCCGACGCGCGCCAGTTGCTGGGCAGCAGCCAGTCCGGCCGGGCCGGAACCCACGATGGCGACCTTCTTGCCGGTCTTGACGGCGGCCGGTTGCGGCACAACCCAACCCATTTCCCAGCCCTTGTCGATGATGAAGTGCTCGATCGACTTGATACCCACCGGCGCGGCATTGATGCCGAGGGTGCAGGCGGCTTCACAGGGAGCCGGGCAGATGCGGCCGGTGAAATCCGGGAAGTTGTTGGTGGAGTGCAGCACATCCAGCGCCTGCTTCCAGTTGCCCTTGTAAACCAGATCGTTCCAGTCCGGAATGATGTTGTTTACCGGGCAGCCGTTGTTGCAGAACGGAATGCCGCAGTCCATGCAACGCGCGCCTTGAGTCTTGGCATCGTCGTCGTTCAGGGTGTGAACGAACTCCTTGTAATGCTTCAGACGCTGTTCGACCGGTTCGTAGCCCTCTTCGAGACGCTCGAACTCCATGAATCCAGTCGGCTTGCCCATTATGCGGCCTCCTTCTGTGCAGCAGCGGCCAGCTCGGTGAGCGCCCGCTTGTACTCATGCGGATAAACTTTGACGAACTTCTCGCGATAGGTTTCCCAATCGGCGAGAACCTTCTTGGCGATCTTGCTGCCGGTGTATTCGGCGTGACGGGTCACCAGCTCCTTGAGCTGGGTTTCGTCGGCCGTAGCACGGTGCATCGGCTCGTCGGTGGATTGGCGATTGGCCGGCAGAACCTTTTCCAGCGCCACTTGGGCGAGGTTGCAACGGTTCTTGAAGCTGCCGTCTTCATCCAGCACGTAGGCGATACCGCCCGACATGCCGGCGGCGAAGTTGCGGCCGGTCATGCCCAGCACCACGACCGTACCACCGGTCATGTATTCGCAACCGTGGTCGCCCACGCCTTCGACAACGGCCGTGCCGCCCGAGTTACGCACGCAGAAGCGCTCGCCGCCAACACCAGCAAAGAACGATTCGCCATCGGTCGCACCATACATGACGGTGTTGCCACAGATGATATTCTGTTGGGTGTCGCCGCGGAAATCGGCGTTCGGCTTGATGATGATGCGGCCGCCCGACAGGCCCTTGCCGACGTAGTCGTTACCTTCACCAGTCAATTCCAGCGTCACACCCTTGGCCAGGAAGGCGCCGAAGGCCTGGCCGGCGGTGCCGGTCAGCTTGACGTGGATGGTGTCGTCCGGCAGGCCGGCATTGCCGTAGCGACGGGCGACCTCGCCCGACAGCATGGTGCCGCAGGTGCGGTTGACGTTGATGATCTTGGTGTCGATCTGAACCTTCTGGCACTTTTCCAGCGCCGGCTTGGCTTGCTCGATCAGCTTGTGGTCGAGTGCCTTGTCGAGACCGTGATCCTGGCCTTCGGTGTGCAGACGCGGCACTTCGGCCGGAACGTTCGGCTGATAGAAGATCTTGGAGAAATCCAGACCCTTGGCCTTCCAGTGTTCGATACCGGCGCGCATGTCGAGCAGATCGGTGCGGCCGATCAGATCGTCGAACTTGCGGATACCGAGCTGGGCCATCAATTCACGGGCTTCTTCGGCGACGAAGAAGAAGTAATTGACGACATGTTCCGGCTGACCGGAGAAGCGCTTGCGCAGTTCCGGATCCTGGGTGGCGACACCGACCGGGCAGGTGTTCAGATGGCACTTGCGCATCATGATGCAGCCTTCGACGACCAGCGGAGCGGTGGCGAAGCCGAACTCATCGGCACCGAGCAACGCACCGATGACGACGTCGCGACCGGTCTTCATCTGACCGTCGACCTGGACGCGGATGCGCGAACGCAGGCGGTTCAGCACCAAGGTCTGCTGGGTTTCGGACAGGCCGAGTTCCCACGGCGTACCGGCATGCTTGATCGACGATACCGGCGAAGCACCCGTACCGCCGTCGAAACCGGCGATCACGACGTGATCGGCCTTGGCCTTGGCGACACCGGCAGCAACCGTACCGACGCCGACTTCCGACACCAGCTTGACCGAGATCGAAGCGGTGGGATTGACGTTCTTCAGGTCGTGGATCAGCTGGGCCAAATCCTCGATGGAGTAGATGTCGTGGTGCGGCGGCGGCGAGATCAGGGTGACGCCCGGCACGGAGTGACGCAGCTTGCCGATGTATTCGGATACCTTGGTGCCCGGCAACTGACCGCCTTCACCCGGCTTCGCGCCTTGGGCCATCTTGATCTGGATCTGGTCGGAGTTGACCAGATACTCAGCGGTGACACCGAAGCGGCCGGAAGCGACCTGCTTGATGGCGGAACGCAGCGAGTCGCCGTCCTTGAACTCGTAATCGCGCTCGATGCGGGACGTACCGATCACCTCAGACAGCTTCTGACCGGCCTTCAGTGGCTGGAAGCGCTTGGCATCTTCACCACCTTCACCGGTATTCGACTTGCCGCCGATACGGTTCATGGCGATGGCCAGCGTGGTGTGCGCTTCGGTCGAGATCGAGCCGAGCGACATCGCACCGGTGGCAAAACGCTTGACGATGTCCTTGGCCGGTTCGACTTCTTCCAGCGGAATCGGTTGAGCGCCGAACTTGAATTCGAACAGACCGCGCAGTGTCAGGTGACGCTTGGTCTGATCGTTGATCAGCTTGGCGTATTCCTTGTAGGTCTCGTACTTACCGGAGCGGGTCGAGTGTTGCAGCTTGGCGATGGAATCCGGCGTCCACATGTGGTCTTCGCCACGAATGCGGAAAGCGTATTCGCCGCCGGCGTCCAGCATGTTGGTCAGTACCGGATCAGACGAGAAAGCTTCCTTGTGCAGACGGATCGCCTCTTCGGCCACTTCGAACACGCCGATGCCTTCGACGTTAGACGGCGTGCCGGTGAAGTACTTCTCGACGAAGTCCTTCTTCAGGCCAATCGCTTCGAAAATCTGTGCGCCGGTGTAGGACATGTAGGTCGAAATGCCCATCTTGGACATGACCTTGCACAAGCCCTTGCCGATCGCCTTGATGAAGTTCTTGGTGAACTTCTCGGCCTTTTCGGCATCGCCCTTGGCCAGACTCTCGATGGTTTCGAGGGCGAGGTAGGGATGTACGGCTTCCGCGCCAAAACCGCCGAGCAGGGCGAAGTGATGGACTTCGCGTGCCGAACCGGTTTCGACCACCAGACCGGTCGAAGTGCGCAGGCCCTTCTTGACCAGATGCTGGTGGATGGTCGAGGTCGCCAGCAGCGCCGGAATAGCGACGTGCTCGGCATCGACCTTGCGGTCGGAAACGATCAGGATATTGGCGCCGGAGCGAACCGCATCTTCAGCGTCCGCAGCCAGTGAAGCGAGACGGGCTTCGATACCTTCCTTGCCCCACTTCACCGGATAGCAGATATCCAGTTCGAAGGAGCGGAACTTGCCGGAGGTGTATTGTTCGATGTTGCGCAGCTTCTCGATGTCGGAGAAGGACAGTACCGGCTGGGAGACTTCGAGACGGATCGGCGGATTGATGTCGTTGGTGTTCAGCAGGTTCGGCTTCGGACCGATGAACGACACCAGCGACATGACCAGTTCTTCGCGGATCGGGTCGATCGGCGGATTGGTCACCTGGGCGAATAGCTGCTTGAAGTAGGTATAGAGCGTCTTATTCTTCTTCGACAGCACCGGCAAGGAAGAATCGGTACCCATCGAACCAGTGGCTTCTTCACCGTTCTGAACCATCGGTTCAAGAATGACCTTGATGTCTTCCTGGGTGTAGCCAAATGCCTGCTGACGGTCGAGCACGGACGTCGCGGCTTCGCCAGACGTCTGAACACCGTTGCACGGTACTTCGTCGAGTTTGATGCGGATCTTTTCGATCCACTCGCGATAGGGCTTGGCGTTGGCGAGCGAATCCTTCAGTTCCTTGTCGTCGATGATACGGCCCTGTTCCATGTCGATCAGGAACATCTTGCCCGGCTGGAGACGCCATTTCTTGACGATTTTTTTATCGGGAATCGGCAACACACCGGATTCGGACGCCATGACAACCATGTCATCATCGGTCACGAGGTAACGCGCCGGACGCAGACCGTTACGGTCGAGCGTTGCACCAATCTGGCGGCCATCGGTGAAGGCCACAGCGGCAGGGCCGTCCCACGGCTCCATCATCGCAGCGTGATACTCATAGAAGGCGCGACGATTTTCGTCCATCAAGGAGTGCTTTTCCCAGGCTTCCGGGATCATCAGCATCACGGCCTGAGCCAGCGAGTAACCACCGCCCATGACCAGCAGTTCGAGCGCATTGTCGAAGGCAGCAGAGTCGGATTGACCCGGATAGTGCAACGGCCAGACCTTGTCGAGGTCCTTGCCGAGGATTGGCGACGAAATCGCCTGTTCGCGAGCCTTGAACCAGTTTACGTTGCCGCGCACGGTGTTAATTTCACCGTTATGGGCAATATAGCGGAACGGGTGAGACAAATCCCACGTCGGGAAGGTGTTGGTCGAGAAACGCTGGTGAACCAATGCCAACGCCGAAACCGTACGCTTATCCTGCAAATCGCTGTAATAAATGCCTACTTGATCTGCCAATAATAAGCCTTTGTAGTTAACCGTGCGGGCAGAAAACGAAGGAACATAGAACTCCTTACCATGTTTCAAGTTCAAAGACTTGATCGCATTCGCTGCACGACGACGGATGATATAAAGCTTGCGCTCCAATGCATCAGTCACAAAAACATCCGGCCCACGACCAACGAATACCTGCCGGATAACCGGCTCGGTCTTCTTTACTACCGGGGACATCGGCATATCGTGATTGACCGGCACTTCACGCCAGCCCAGAAGGACCTGCCCTTCTGCTTCGATCGAGCGCTCGATCTCCTCGACGCAGGCATGGCGCGACGCAGCCTCCTGCGGCAGAAAGACCATCCCAACGCCATATTCGCCAGCCGGCGGCAATTCGACCCCTTGCTTGGCCATTTCTTCACGATAGAACTGATCGGGGATCTGAATCAGGATACCAGCACCGTCACCCTGCAATGGATCCGCACCAACCGCACCACGGTGGTCGATATTCTTGAGGATCAACAAACCTTGCTCGACGATACTGTGGCTCTTCTGGCCCTTCACGTGGGCCACAAAGCCCACACCGCAAGCGTCGTGCTCGTTGGCTGGGTCGTACAAACCCTGCCGATCAGGTACTGCCGGTTCCATCACACGCATTCCTTCAAAGTACTCGGCCCCTGCAACATGGCCAATGATGAAAAAAGCCGAACGTCATATTTGACGCTTCGGCCTGTACGAAAATTAGAGGCAACCGTTGAATATACCGGAAAAGCCTCGTGCAATCAACATGCTGCGCCACAAACGACCTGGAGCAACTTCGCCGTTAGACACAACGAATTTCCAAAGCATTCTTGATTTCCACCTCAGTAGCAATATCCGTCAATACTGCCTCGCCAATGCTCTTCAACAACACCAAACGGAGCCTGCCTCCCTCAACTTTTTTGTCGTGGCGCATGAGTTTCAAATAACTTTGCGCCCCCAATTTCGGCCCCCGCACCGGCAACCCGGCGCGCACAAATATATCCTCAACCCGTTCGATATCCTGCTGGTCTAGCCAACCCAGAATACGGGACAACTCCGCCGCCATTAATGTGCCCGCAGCTACAGCCTCGCCATGGAGCCACACCCCATATCCGAGGCCAGTTTCAATGGCATGGCCAAAAGTATGACCAAGATTCAACAAAGCCCTTTCGCCACTTTCCCTTTCGTCTGCAGCAACCACCTCCGCCTTGTTCTCACAAGATCTTCGCACCGCATAGGCGAGAGCGTCCCGATCACGCGCAAGTAACAGATCGATATTTTCCTCAAGCCAAGCGAAAAAACTTGGATCACGGATCAATCCGTACTTGATGACCTCTGCCAAGCCTGCTTTTAGCTCTCGCTCAGGCAGGGAATCCAAGGTTGCGATATCCGTCAACACCAGCCGGGGTTGATAGAAAGCACCGATCATATTTTTGCCAAGGGGATGGTTTATTGCCGTCTTCCCCCCCACTGAAGAGTCGACTTGCGCCAATAAGGTTGTTGGAATCTGAATAAATGGCATTCCACGCTGATAACAGGCTGCGGCAAAACCGCCCATATCCCCAATCACGCCACCACCCAAAGCGATCAAAACGGTACTTCGTTCGCAATGATTGCTGAGCAGAGAATCAAAAATTTTATTTAACGTTTCCCAAGTCTTGAACTCTTCGCCATCAGGAAGAATGACGTCAAGGACACTGACCCCCGCATGTTTCAAGGGAATGCTCAGTGCGTTCAAATATAGCGGCGCAACGGTAGTGTTGGTGACTATCACCACTTTCTTGTGTCTGATAAAAGGCAACAAAAGCTTTTCATCGCCCAGAATACCAGCGCCGATCTTTATCGGATAAGACCGCTCAGCGAGCGACACTGTTAGTTCTTGAACCATCCCCGACTTCATAATTGGTTATATTCTTTCAGTATGCTGTGAATGACGCTCGTGGCCTGCATTTTTCCACTATCAATCACCAAATGGGCTACTTCCCTATACAGTGGGTCACGCTGAGCAAACAGCGCCTCCAAGGTTGCAAGAGGATTGCCGACCTGGAGCAACGGGCGTCCACGGTCATTTCGCGTTCTCTCATATAGCTGCGGTGGGGGCACGTTCAAATATACGACCCAGCCAGTCGCTCGCAACCTCGCTCTATTCTCCGGAAGCAAGACGACCCCCCCTCCCGTCGCCATGACCATCCCCATCCCCGCTGTCAGGTCATGGATAATCTGAGCCTCTCTCTTTCGAAAGCCGTCTTCACCCTCGATCTCGAAAATAGTCGGGATAGGCACACCGGTCCTCTCGACGATCTCATGATCGGAGTCGAAAAATGGGCAATCCAAGCGCCGGGCCAACTGACGTCCAACGGTAGTCTTACCCGCCCCCATCAGGCCTACTAAATAGATATTTTTGTTGGTGATCACGTGATGATTGTAACTTAAGACCGAAGGACAAAAAAAAGGCCGGCATAGCCGGCCTCTTCACTGGTAACTTCGCCATTCAATCGATATTCATTTTGTCCGAAAGTACGCGCGGGGTAATGAAGACCAGCAATTCCCGCCGATTGCCTTGATCCACCTTGTAGCGGAACAACGCGCCCAATACTGGGATATCGCCCAGAAGGGGAACTTTCTCAACGGTATTCTGGGTATCGGTTATGAATACCCCCCCGATCACAACCGTACCGCCATTTTCCACCACAACATTAGTCTCAACCACAGAACTCTTGATTGGAGGATTGTTAAGAATTGCCTTCGTCCAGTCAGGTTCCTCTTTCTTGACTACCAGATTCATTTTTACAGTACCCTCCGGGGTAATTTGGGGGGTCACCTCCAAAGACAACTTCGCAGGCTTGAAGCTGACGGTTTGGGTTACCGCCCCAGCACTAGTCTGAGTTGTCACATATGGGACTTCAGTTCCATCCTCTATCTTGGCTTTGACGTTATTAGCCGTAATTACGCGGGGGCTAGAGATGATTTTTCCAACCCCGTCTGACTCAAGGGCTGCCAGTTCCAGATTAAGGATCCTACTAATAGAGGCGTTAAACAAAGAAAGGCCAATGGTTCCCCCTGTAGTTCTGGAAGTAAAGGAGGGAAGATTAACTCCTAGCATGTTGTTCTGGGTTAGGGTGGCCGGCGTGGTTGTGGTACCAGAAGAGGAAGTCGAAGTGGTTGCCGGATTCATATATCCGCCAGCAGTATAGATGCCAGAGCCTCCGATTTGGGTTGATTGCGAATTAATAAAGCCCAAACGCACGCCCAAACTCTTGTTGAAACTATCACTGGCCTCAACCACTCTAGCTTCGATAAGTACTTGACGAGCGGCAATATCAATGGCCTTAATGAAGTTGCGAACCTCTTCCAATTTTGCAGGGGTATCATTAACGAAAAGTTGGTTCGACTGCTGTTCCGGAACAGCACTTCCGCGCTTACTCAAAATTCGCTGGGCCGCGGCATTGATACCCGCCCCACTCATTGCTTGCTGACCTTGGGGAGCCAATCCGTTCAACAGACGAGCAACGTCAACGGCTTTCTGGTAATTCAGAATAAATTGCTCCATTTGCAGCGGCTCCAACTCGCCAATTTGCTGCTTGGACTCAAAATCCAATTTTTCTCGAGTTGCGATTTCGTCACGCGGGGCAATCATGATGATATTACCCTTCTTACGCATGTCCAGCCCTTTTTGCTGGAAGATGATATCGATCACCTGATCGGCCGGGACATCTTTCAATACCAAGGTCGTCTGTCCGGCCACCGTTTCGCTGATTACGGCATTCAACCCCAACTCTTCGGCCATCAAACGCAGCAAAGCCCTCACATCACCATTCTGGTAATTGATACTCACCTTGGGGCCCTGATAACCAATCTTAGTACCCTGAACCAATTTGTTCGGATCCTCAACGATCTTCTTGACCTCAACCACAAATTGGTTATCGCTCTGGTATGCGTTGTGCTCCCACAAGCCCTTCGGGGAAATGGTCATACGAACATTCTCACCCAGCGCCTTGGTTTCGATGCTGGACACAGGTGTCGCAAAGTCGTTAACGTCGAGCTTACGCCGCAGATGCTCTGGCACCTCCGCTTTTTGGAAATCGACGATAAGATTGGCTCCTTGCTGCCGAATATCGATACCGGTACCGCTATCGCTCAATTCGACGATGATCCGCCCTTCCCCATCTTTTCCACGCCTAAACATGACATCTCGTAAGGCATGTTTTGCGCTAAGTAAGCGTTCTTCTGAAAACCGCGGTACATCTCTGGTCGCAGCACCTTCAACCACTCTGTCAATCGGACTTAAGCTCACATAAAGACTCTTACCGTCCAAACGAGTTTCATAGTTCATTTTG
Organism: Azonexus sp.; assembly: GCA_041909105.1. Classification (GTDB taxonomy): domain Bacteria; phylum Pseudomonadota; class Gammaproteobacteria; order Burkholderiales; family Rhodocyclaceae; genus Azonexus. Next base: position 137,005 of record JAYREE010000003.1, on the reverse strand, counting down.
CGAGAGAGATTAAACACAAGACGTGTGCGATCTGAAACTTGGACCAAGTTAAAACTTCGCAGATCGCCTTCGTTCAATAACTGGGAATTTTTCCCGGTCGCGTTGGCCGTTGCCGAAAAATCGAAAGCCACTTTAGCTGGATTTGCAACAGAAAACCCACTTGGCGCAGTTGCCAACGGCTCTTTCATTTCAATTTTTACCGCTATCTCGCTTCCTTGACGAGCTACGCTCACCGACTCAATGGCGTTCGTAGCAATGGATTCAACTGCGAGCACATTTGAAAGCCCCGACCCCGCCAACAAAAGCGCCATGATATAAGTTTTAAATTTCATTTGTTGCCGCCCTCCTTGCTCTGCAGATACAGCGAACTCTTACGTTCAGACCAATCACCCGCAGAATCTTCAATCAATTCACGCAATTGAACTTCAGTTTCTGTAATCTTGGTAACCATTCCAAAATCAAGGCCCATATACTCCCCAACCTTAATCTGCTTCACCTTATCCTGAACTTGAATGACCGCTAATGGTTGCCGATTGACATTCATATAGCCAATCATCTTCAACGATTCAAGCGGATATTTCTCCAGTAAACTGTTTCTCAACTCGCGTGCTTCAAAATCGGGTTGAAAGGCCCCACCTTTGCCCGCATTCTTGTACTTAGACTCAGGTTCAATTTTGGCTACTTTGAAAGGATCAAGTATCCCTTCAACTTCATAGGGAACGGCTTCATAAGGCTTAACCTCAGGGAGCTTTGGAATCCCCCCGCGCAACCCTTTTGTATTTTCTTCCATCCATTGCTTCAAATCTGCATGATCATCACCAGCGCATGCCACAAGGAGGCAACAGGAAAGTACAGACAGCGATAATTTTTTCACTTCTTCTTACCCCCCTGAGCTTTTTTCTGTTTGGCGACCTCTTCTTCATCCAGATAGCGGAAGGTTTTTGTTATTGCATCGAGCGTCAATGTTCCATCTTTCCCCGGCGCAATTGCGACATTATTCAATGTCACGATGCGAGGCAATTTGGCAATATCGGCAGCAAATGATCCGAAATCATGATAAGCGCCATTGATCTTGATCGCTATCGGCAATTCGGCATAGAAGTCCTTAATCTGTTCCTGGCCGGGTTTAAATAGATCAAACTGCAAGCCTCGCCCCAGTCCAGATTGATTGACCTCGATCAATAATGCCTCAATTTCGGATTTATTCGGCAATTGCTTCAACAATGCGCCAAATGAACGGTCAATCTCGGCAAGCTGTTGAACATACAAATCCAGATTTACCGCTTGCTTTTTCTTGTCGAGGTATTGCTGTTTCAATGTATCTTCTTCATGCCTCTTGGTTTCCAATTCAGCAAGCTGGTCGTTCCATAAAAACCACCACCCGCCAATCAGAATAAGAATAAACAATCCGAGCAGCGCCGTTATCTTTGGAATTAATGGCCAAACCCCGGGGTCATTCGGATTGAGATAGCGGAAATCATCAGCAATACTTGCGAAGTCAAACTTTGGGAGGGAAACCGATTTGCCAACCATCATTTTTTCCCTTCATTACCTGGATCTGCGCGCTTAATTAAAAAATTCATGCCGAATTCATTAATGCGCCGCCCGTTTATTAGCACAGATTTTGTTTCAATGAGCTGGGGATTCTGAAGATTAGGCGAAGCTTCGATATTCCGCATCAGCGATGAAACTCTCGCATTTGACTGAGCATAGCCAGTAATATTAACCTTGAGTCCATCCTGTTTAAGGGATTTCAGATAAACACCATCTGGAACTTGCTTGACCAATTCGCTTAACAAGTAAACGGTTTCACCACGGTCACGCTGGAGATTCTCAATTACTTGCTTGCGCGCCAGCAATGCCTGAGTCTGCTCCTTCAAACGCTTGATTTGATCGAGTTGCTTGTCAAGGACGGCAATTTCCTTTTTCAGGAAATCATTGTTGCTATCTTGATTACTGATTGCATTTCCAATCAGCGAATACACCAGGAAAACTACCAGACCGCCCAATGCAGCGACCAAACCAGAGAGTACGTAAAACTGCTCCCTACGTGCTTTTTTTGCCTCTTCTCTATGAGGCAGCAGGTTAATACGGATCATGATGGATCAAACCTCCGCATAGCTAAGCCACACGCCACCATCAAAGATGAAGAGTCTCCCAAAAGACTCTTGGCACGAACTCTGTCAGACAACACCATGTTGGCGAATGGATTGGCAACCAAGGTATTAACCTGCGTTCTCGTGGCGACAACTTCGTCCACCCCGGGAATCACCGCGCACCCACCCGCAAGAACAATGTGATCGACCTGATTGTATTGGGTAGAAGTGAAGAAGAATTGGAGTGCCCGAGAGACCTCCAAGGCCAAATTCTCCATGAACGGATTCAATAGCTCGACCTCGTATCCCTCCGGCAGATTACCTGCCCGTTTAGCGGCTTCGGCTTCTTCGAAGCTCATGCCGTAATGGCGAGCGATATCCTGCGTCAGTTGGCTACCACCGAATGCCTGCTCTCTGACATAAACTTGCTGGCCATTACGCAAGACCGTCAAATTCATGACATTCGCACCAGCATCGATCAGTGCAACTGTTTGATCTTTTCCGGCATCAGGCAACTGCCTTTCGATCAACTCAAAAGCAGACAAAGCGGCAAAGGATTCAACGTCAATAACAACCGCCTTCAATCCTGAAGCATCCGCTACCGCAATTCGGTCTTCTACCCGTTCCTTTTTCGATGCCGCGATCAGCACCTCAAGCTCATCTGGCACCGCCGGAGCCGGACCAAGCACCTGATAATCAAGATTGACCTCATCGATAGCGAACGGAATGTATTGGTTCGCTTCAGACTCCACCTGCGCCTCCAACTCATCGTCCCGCAGCCCTGCCGGAACAATGATTTTCTTGGTAATAACTGCAGATGCAGGCAGTGCCATTGCCACATTGCGTGTAGAAGTGCCCATACGTTTCCAGGCTTTTTTCACGCAATCGACAACGCCATCGAGATTGGCAATATTTCCATCGGATACCGCATCCTTCGGCAACACCTCAATGGTGTAGCGCTCAACGCGATAGCCGTCCTTCCCATTAGCAGTCAGTTCCACCATCTTGACAGCGGAAGAACTGATATCCAACCCAAAGAGGGAACGCGCCTTGGGATTTAACAACGCTGAGATATCGAAACCCACCAGACCCCCAAAAAGTCCTTACGGAATGCGAAGTTACAAAAAAAATCAATAATTCACTTCAGATGCTAGCAACAACCATTAGGCATGTAAAGCACTTTCACGGCGCAAATTGGGCGCGGCGTATAATTCGCGCAACTCTTTATTTCGGGTCATCCGTCGTGCCCAGACTCCCCCTCGCTTTGCGCCTACTTCTAATTCCCCTCACGCTCTTGCTTGGTGTTGTCGCAATTGGAATCGCGATCTCGCTGATCGTTCTAATTCTGGCCTACCCCAATCTACCTTCGCTTGAGGTACTCACTGATTACCGCCCAAAGATTCCACTGCGCATCTACACGGCAGATGACTACCTCATTGGCGAGTTCGGCGAGGAACGACGTGCAGTAGTGGGCATCAATGAAGTTCCTAGCGTCATGAAGCATGCAATCCTGGCGGCCGAAGATGATCGGTTTTACCAGCATGGCGGCATCGACTATGCAGGCATCCTGCGCGCTGCAGCAACCAACCTCATCGGTGGCGGCAAGCGCCAGGGTGCCTCAACGATTACTCAGCAAGTTGCACGCAATTTTTTCCTTACCGGTGAAAAGACATACACACGCAAGCTTTACGAGGCGCTACTCTCATTCAAAATTGAAAGCAATCTGTCCAAGGACCAGATTTTTGAGCTGTATATCAACCAGATATTCCTTGGCCAACGAGCATACGGCTTCGCGGCGGCAGCTCAAATCTATTTCGGCAAGCCACTTCAGGATGTTTCCATTGCTGAAGCTGCAATGCTGGCGGGCTTACCGAAGGCACCATCTGCCTACAATCCAATCGTCAATCCAAAGCGAGCCAAGATTCGCCAACAGTACGTCTTGCGGCGCATGCATGAACTCAGTTACATCAGCGACGCACAATACGAAGCGGCACTGAAAGAACCGCTAGTCGTCAAAAGGGAGCTTTCGGATTACCCAGTACATGCCGAATTTGTTGCCGAAATGGCCCGCCAGATTGCTGCAGAGCGTTTTCCGGACGATGTCTACTCGCGCGGCATGAAGGTCTATACAACCCTGGTCAAGGCAGAACAAGAGGCCGCCTACCAGAGCCTGCGCAAGGGGGTCATGGACTATGATCGGCGCCATGGTTATCGTGGCGCCGAATCCTTCGTCGACCTGAAAGATGTCAAATCGGATCAAGATGAAGCGATCGACGAAATCCTGCAAGACATTTCCGATGCTGGAGACCTTGTTCCAGGACTGGTTCTCGCGGCAGATACCAAGCAACTCAAGGTCTATCGCAAGGGAGGCGAAATGCTGATGCTGACCGGCGATTCGATCAAATTCGCCGCGAAAATGCTGGACGACAAGGCCCCTCCTAATAAACGCCTCCGGCGAGGTGCCATCGTTCGCTTGCTAAAAGATGACAAGGGGGCTTGGCAGCTCAGTCAATTGCCTGAGGTCGAGTCCGCCTTTGTCGCCGTCAGCCCGCAGGATGGGGCCATCCGCGCCCTAGTTGGCGGCTTCGACTTCAACCGCAACAAGTTCAACCATGTGACTCAAGCTTGGCGCCAGCCCGGTTCCAGCTTCAAGCCATTTATATACTCCGCATCGCTAGAAAAGGGCTACTACGCGAACAGCATCATTGCCGACGAACCCATTGTCATACCAGCCAGCCAAACCGGTTCGCAGGCCTGGGAACCGCACAACTACGATGGAAAATACGAAGGCCCGATGAAACTGCGTACCGCCCTGGCCAAGTCCAAGAACATGGTGTCCATCCGGATCCTTCAATCAATCGGGACCAATTATGCGCAAGACTATGCCTCGCGTTTTGGTTTCGATGCGGACAAGCACCCTCCCTACCTGACCATGGCCTTGGGAGCCGGTTCGGTCACCCCTTGGCAGATGGTCACGGCCTATTCGGTATTTGCCAACGGAGGCTATCGAATCAGTCCCTATGTCGTTCGCGAAATTCGTGACGAGCGCAATCAAGTGCTAGCCAAGGCTGCCGAAGTTCGAGCCGGCGACGAATCGATTCGCGCCATCGATCCACGCAATGCCTTCATGATGGATTCCATGCTGCGCGACGTCACCATCTACGGTACCGCCGCCAAGGCATCGGTTGCTCTAAAACGTCAGGATCTGGCCGGCAAGACCGGGACTACCAACGAATACGTCGATGCCTGGTTCTGCGGCTACCAGATGACGGTTGTCGGGTGCGCTTGGGTTGGATTCGATCAGCCGAAGAAACTGGGTAGCAGCGAAACTGGCGGCGCCGCCGCCCTACCGATCTGGATCGGTTACATGTCGCGTGCTCTGAAGGACGTTCCAATACAGACACCAAGCGCCCCTGAGGGTTTGATTGCAATCGGCGATGGTCGAGAACGGAGTTACATCTATGCTGAAAATGTCGGAGCACAACAAGAAGAACCCGGCGACTCGATTCCTTTGCCCAAACCTGACCTGAGCAGTCCGCCGAGCGACTGATCAGCGCAATGAAATCGGCTCGCCGGCCTGCTGGCTGGCGAGTGCCGAGAGCTTCTCCAGCAATTCGGCGTTGTCGCGGGTATCACGCCAGGCGGTACCATCCCAGCGAAAATGAAAGCCGCCGGCACGCGCCGCGACCCAGATTTCCTTGGCCACAGCATGGCGATTGACGATGATCTTGCTGCCGTCGTCGAACTCGATTTCCAGCACGCCGCCGGCGCCCAATTCAAAGTCGATATCCGCCTCGGCAGAATCCGCTGCCATCTCCAGCGCCGCCTCGATCCGCGCCAGCATGGCGTCGGCTTCCCGGTTGAAATCCTTGTCATCCATGGTGTGCTACCATCCCGCTCTTTCCCGACAGCGCCCAGACATGTCCAGAATCGCCGCCTTGCTGATTGTCCTGAGCCTTGCCGCCTGCGGCATGAAAGGCCCGCTCGTCCTGCCGCCGGGCCCGGCCCCGGAGCCGCTGCTCGGCAACCCGAAACCCAACGCTCCCGCCAAGAAACAACCCGCGCAAACCGGCGCGGATGTTAGCACGGACACCCCGACCCAGAAGCCATGAGTTCCTTTAGCTTGAAGAACGGCGTACTGCACGCCGAAAACGTCGCCCTGACCACCATTGCCGAACAATTCGGCACGCCTGCCTACGTCTATTCCCGCGCTGCGCTGACCGCCTCGCTGAAGGAATTCCAGGACGTGCTCGGTGCGCATCCGGCCGGTGCGGGTGCGCTGGTTTGCTACGCCGTCAAGGCCAACTCCAACCTGGCCGTATTGAACGTCTTCGCTCGCATGGGTGCCGGTTTCGACATCGTCTCCGGCGGCGAGTTGCAGCGCGTGCTGGCGGCGGGCGCCGATCCGAAGAAAGTCGTCTTCTCCGGCGTCGGCAAGACGGCGGCTGAAATGCAGCTGGCGCTCGACAAGGGCATCTTCTGCTTCAACATTGAGTCCGCTCCCGAACTGGAACGCCTGAACGAAGTTGCCGGCCAGTGCGGCAAGAAGGCTCCGATCAGCTTTCGGGTCAATCCGAACGTCGATCCGAAGACCCACCCGTATATCTCGACCGGGCTCAAGGAAGCCAAGTTCGGCGTCGCCTACGAGCAGGCGCTCGATCTCTACCGCCGCGCCGCCCAGCTGCCCAATATCGCCGTCGCCGGTATCGACTGCCACATCGGCTCGCAGTTGCTCGACCCGTCGCCCTTCGTCGAAGCTCTTGAACGCATCCTCGGCCTGATCGACCAGTTGGCGGCCGAAGGGATCAAGCTGCATCACATTGACCTCGGCGGCGGCCTCGGCATCAAGTACAAGGCCGAACAAGTTCAACCGACCGTCGCTTCCTACCTGAACCCGCTGCTCGACAAGCTGCAGTGCCGGGGTCTGCAAGTCGTGCTGGAACCCGGTCGTCGCCTGGTCGGCAATGCCGGCCTGCTGCTGACCCAGGTCGAATTCCTGAAGGAAGGCGAGGGCAAGAACTTCGCCATCATCGATGCAGCCATGAACGACCTGATGCGCCCGGCGCTGTACGAAGCCTGGCATGACATCGAGCCGGTCGCGCCGCGTGCCGGCGCAACGCGCGACTACGATGTGGTCGGCCCGGTCTGCGAAACCGGCGACTTCCTCGGCCAAGCCCGTCCGCTCAACGTGCAGCCGGGCGACCTGCTGGCCGTGATGTCGGCTGGTGCCTACGGCATGGCCATGGCCTCGAACTACAACACCCGCCCACGCGCCGTCGAAGTGATGGTCGATGGCGATCAGGTCTTCGTCATTCGCCAACGCGAAACCGTCGAACAACTCTACGCCGGCGAGACGATCCTTCCGTAGTGGTCTGGTTCGTGACTGGCGCGACATAATGAAATCAATGAATTTGTGTTCCTGGCTAGGCGCGAACCGCAGCGATAGCCATCGCTATCGCGAGGATGAGCAACAACGCCAGGGGCACAAAGGCGAGCTTTCATGTTGCGCAAGTTGCGAAACTGACCACCTATGAGCGGTATTCGCATCGACAAGTGGCTGTGGGCTGCGCGCTTCTTCAAGACGCGCAGCCTGGCGACCGATTCGGTCAGCGGCGGGAAGGTCAAGCTGAACGGTGCGGCGACCAAACCGGCGCGTGACGTGAAGGCGGGTGACCGGCTGGAAATTTTCAACGGCGAGACGCGTTGGGAAGTTGTCATTCAGGCACTCTCCGAGAAACGTGGCCCGGCTACCGAGGCGCGCCAGCTTTACGAAGAAACGGCCGAGAGCATCGCGGCCCGCGAAGCCGAGCAGATGCGGCGCAAATTCACGCAGGAGCCGGCCGGCGCCATCCACGGCCGCCCGACCAAGCGCGACCGTCGCCGCCTCGACCGTTTTGGCGAATAAACGCACACTCGCAGCCCACTGCTGCGGTGCACTGCCCAAAACGGGCAAAAATCAGAGAACCAGCGCCAATGCCAGCGGCAGGAAGATCAATGCCGCCAGGTTGCCGATCAGCACGATGGACGCCACACGCTGCGGTTCCTGCTTGTAGCGCTCGGCAAACAGGAAGTTGAGCACGGCTGGCGGCAGCGCACCGAACACCAGCAACATCGCCGCATCGCGCCCCTGCAGGCCGAGCAACTGGATCACGCCATAGGCGATGGCCATGCCAGCCAGCGGCCGCAGCACCGCTGCACCGACCGGCACCTTCCAGTCGCGGAAGGAGACATCGGTCATGCGTACGCCGAGCGAGAAGAGCAGCAGCGGCACCGAGACGTCGCCCAGCATCTTGATGGCGATGACCAACGGTTGCCAGATCGGCAGCTTGAAGATCGCGACCAGCAAACCGGCAATCGCCGCCGCTACGACCGGTACGCGCCACAGCGTAAGCAAACGTGCATGCGGGTCGAGCAGGCGGGCGCCGAAGGAGAAGTGCAGCGTGTTCTCGACCATGAACAGAATGACCGCCGCCGACAACGCGTTTTCGCCCCAGGCCAGAACGGCCAACGGCAAGCCGATGTTGCCGGAGTTGTTGAACAACATCGGCGGCACCAGCGTTTTCGGCTGGATGCCGAGCAGGCGGGAAAGCGGCCAGGCCAGCAGACCACAGGTGGCGAGCACGATGAAGCCACCCAGCGCCAAGGGCGCATAGGCCGCCAGATCGAAGGACTTGCCGGCCATCGCGGCAAACACCAACGCCGGGACAAAGACATCCATGTTCAGCCGGTTGGCCACCGCCATTTCCGGCTTGTGCTTGCGGCCATAGAAATAGCCGGCAGCGACGATACCGAAGATCGGGAACAGGATCGCCAACAGGCGGAAGGTCAGGCTTTGCTCGTCCAAGGGCAGCGCTCGATTGGCAAAAACGGAAGAGGGATTGTCCGGGCAGGCGCGCTGCCCGCCCAGTAGGGAATGCCCCTAGCGCTTACAACACGTAGCGCGACAGATCTTCGTCAGCGGCGACTTCGCCGAGTTTCTGGTTGACGTAGGCGGCATCGACGACAACCTTGTCCAGCCCGCTCTTGCCCGCTTCGAAGGAAACCTCCTCGAGCAGCTTTTCCATCACCGTGTGCAGGCGGCGGGCGCCGATGTTCTCGGTCTTCTCGTTCACCTGGAAGGCGATCTCGGCCATGCGGCGGATACCGTCGTCGGTGAAATCAAGGTGCACGCCTTCGGTCGCCAGCAGTGCCTGGTATTGCTTGGTCAGGCAAGCATCGGTCTGGGTCAGGATGCACTCGAAATCGGCCACCGACAGCGAATCCAGCTCGACACGGATGGGGAAGCGCCCCTGCAATTCGGGAATCAGGTCGGACGGCTTGGACAGATGGAAGGCACCTGACGCAATGAACAGGATGTGATCGGTCTTGATCATGCCGTACTTGGTCGATACCGTCGTACCCTCGACCAGCGGCAGCAGGTCGCGCTGCACGCCCTGGCGCGACACGTCGGCACCCTGCATTTCGGAACGGCTGGCGATCTTGTCCAGCTCGTCGAGAAAGACGATGCCGTTCTGCTCGACAGCCTTCACCGCTTCCAGCTTCACGTCTTCGTCGTTGACCAGCTTGGCGGCCTCCTCGTCGGTCAACAGCTTGAGCGCCTCGGGAATCTTCATCTTGCGCGACTTCTTCTTGCCGCCGCCCATGTTCTGGAACATGCCCTGAATCTGCTGGGTCAGCTCCTCCATGCCTGGCGGCGCGAAGATTTCGGCCTGCATGGCCGGCATGGCGACCTCGATGTCGATTTCCTTGTCGTCCAGCTCGCCTTCGCGCAGCTTCTTGCGGAATTTCTGCCGCGTTGCACTCTCTGCTGCGGTGGACTCGCTGTTTTCGGCAAAAAAGCCGGGACTGCGGGCCGGCGGCAGCAACACGTCGAGGATGCGCTCCTCGGCTGCATCCTCGGCGCGGGCGCGCATGGACTTCATTGCCCGTTCACGGTGCGACTTGATGGCCATCTCGACCAGATCGCGGATGATGGTTTCGACGTCGCGCCCGACATAGCCGACCTCGGTGAACTTGGTCGCCTCGATCTTGATGAAGGGCGCATTGGCCAGCCGCGCCAGACGGCGGGCGATCTCGGTCTTGCCGACGCCGGTCGGCCCAATCATCAGGATGTTCTTCGGCGTGATTTCCTGACGCAGCGGCTCAGCCACCTGGGCCCGCCGCCAGCGGTTGCGCAGCGCGATGGCGACGGCCTTCTTGGCGTTCTGCTGGCCGACGATGTGCTTGTCGAGCTCGGAAACGATCTCTTTCGGCGTCATCTGGGTCATTCCAGCGTCTCCAGCGTGAAATTGCGGTTGGTGTAGATGCACAGGTCGCCGGCGATCTCTAGCGACTTGGTGACGATCTCCAGCGGCGGCAATTCGGTATTTTCCAGCAAGGCACGCGCCGCGCTCTGGGCGTAGGCGCCGCCGGAGCCGATGGCGACAATCCCATGTTCCGGTTCCAGCACATCGCCGTTGCCGGTGATCACCAGCGACGATTCACGATCCGCTACCGACAGCATGGCTTCCAGCCGGCGCAAGGCGCGGTCGGAACGCCAGTCCTTGGCCAGTTCGACCGCCGAACGCACCAGATTGCCCTGATGCTTCTCCAGCTTGGCTTCGAAACGCTCGAACAAGGTGAAGGCATCCGCCGTTCCGCCGGCAAAACCGGCCAGGATGCGGCCCTGGTACAAGCGGCGAACCTTCTTGGCGGTCGCCTTGATGACGATATTGCCCAGCGTCACCTGTCCGTCGCCACCCATGGCGACGCGGTTGCCCCGCCGCACCGACAGGATCGTCGTGCCGTGATATTGCTCCATGTGTATTCCTGACTTAAGACTTGGGAACGATGATCCGCGCCTGCTTGTTGAGGCCGACCACGGCCATCAACTCGGCGACGAGGTGGTTCGGACTGCGGATGATGACTTCCTTGCCCTGAGCCTTGACCGGCGCGATGCGATTGACCAGCTGACCGGCGGAGAAGAAATCAAGACGATTGACCTCGGAAAAATCGAGGACTGGATGCTCATGCATCTCCAGCACCGCAACCAAGTCGTCAAAACGCTGGTTCTTCATGTCGCCGCTCAGATGATGGGCATCGTCGACCTCCGGAACCGGAAGCGGCATCACCGAACCGACATTGGCCGGCGGTATTTCCCAGGAAGGTGGCGAAAGTTCGAAGGTCACTGCATAGTCTACGGCACGCTCTTCGAAGGCGTCCTGCGTACCATGACGCTGCAATAATTCGAGCAATAGGCGCCACGAGGGCTCGTGCGATACTTCGCCGGCCACCAGACGTTCATTGATACGGGACAGGAAGGCATCGACGTTCTGCACGGAAAGCGGCAACTTCTTGCGCCGCGCGCCAAACAGGATATCCGCCAGTAGCCCGGCCAGATCGTCATCGATTCCGACCAGCTTGCTGCAATCGACAACCACCGTCGCACCCTGTTCGATGATGCTCTTAATTTCTTCGACCGGCTTCGGGTTATCGCAGGTCAGCACACCTTGCAAGGCGAGTACACGTGGTCCGCCTGCCTTGGGTTTATCGACCGGCCTCTGCTCGCGCCAAGTTGGCGGCGACGTTTCGCAGGCTTGAGCGTATTCGACCCCATAGCTTTCAAAGCCCGCACGATCACCAGTCACTTGGAGCAAATCTAGCAATAGCAGCCAGAAGCGCTTGGCCTCGGCACCGCTGTACGAATGCACAAAACCCTCGAGAAGCGTTCGGGCAACCGCATCTTGACCATTAGCGAAGAGGACGACAACCTGCTCCACATCGCCTTGCACCGGATCGTGGCCATGTTCGACGTCGATGGCCATAACGCTGGATTCAGCGAAGTCATTGTCGAAATCGTCGTGAGTGAAGTCAAGGTCGTTATCTTGACCTGCCGGCGGTTGCGCGGCAGCAGCTGGAAATGCTAAAGGTGTTTCGCCGGAGTTAAATTCAAGATCGGGAAGCGGCTGGGAAATAACCCCAACATCTTCTCCTCCAGGCTGCGAAGGTTTGCCCGCAGCTGTCGGCGCTGGCGCACGTGGGCGCACCGCCGGTCGCTCCGGCATTTTTTCAGCCTGCTTCTTGAAAAACGAAAAAACCATGAGAACTCCGAATTCCGAGTCCCGTTTTTAGCACGTCATCCGGCATCACGCAATCACTATGCCCACCAGTACCAGCATTAATGCCAGCACCGGACCGAATGGCTGATCCAAAATCAGCGCCAGAACAAAGGCGCATACATAGGCAACCAGACTGATTATGATGGAAAAACGCAGTCCGCTCCGCCAGTCCCTGCCACGCCGAAAAGCCAACCAGGAGGGGACGAATACCAGTGCGAAGGCGCCCATCACTCCCAACGCCATGGTGGCCAAGGCCAACCCCAAGGCTGCCATCGCATCGAATGCGCCATGGATCGTTACAGCCGGCAATCGGCGCAAACGGAAAATATCCGGATAAATTCTCGCCAGCAACAAATTTCTGGACAAGACATTCACCCCAGCCAGGCTGGCGATTGTCGCGACAGCGGCGATGAGCAGTTGGGTAGAGTCCGCAAAATAGAGCTGGCCATCAAACAACGCGTGCCCAAGACGTTCGGCCATCGGCTGATTGGCCGCCAACAGCACCGAAACAGCCCAAGCGGCAAGGAGAAGCATGGCGTAACCTGCTCCAGCGCTTAAGCGTTTCGTCAGCAACTGCTTGCCGGCACCAACGGCCACGGCCGCCCCCAGTCCACCGGCCAGCGGTGGCAGGCCGATGACCAAAGCCAGTAACGCGCCAGCGGCAGCGACATGCGAATAGGCCAGGGCAGCCAGCCACTCATCACGTAGGCGCAGATAGCATCCGAGAACCGGCAAAAGTATCGCGAAAGCCAGGCCGGTCAGAAAGGGCACCACAAAGAGTTCATCGAACATGCGGCGGCTCCATGGCAATGACGCGATCGCACGCCTGTGCGACGAAATCCACGTCGTGACTGACCACGATCAGGCCAACACCGCCGGCTGCGCGGTCACGCAAATGCTCGGCCAGATAGGCAACGCCTGCGGCATCGAGATTGTTCGTCGGCTCATCCAGCAGTACGACATCGGCTGGCGAATGCAGAACAGCCCACAGGGCGAGAAAATGACGCTGCCCACCGGACAATCGGTCTACTCGGATATCCAGACGATCGGCCAGCCAAGGTGGCAAACCGTCCACGCTGGCCCCGGTCAACGCCAGCAACTCGCGCCCTGATAACGGCAGGCCAGCAACCGGAGGCACATCCTGAGCCTGCAGTGCCAGACGTAGCTTGCTGGCAAATTCGAGCCTCCCCGCAAACACTTGTGCCTTACCGGCAATTGCGGCCAGCAAGGTGCTCTTGCCGACGCCGTTCGGCCCAACCATGCCGATGACCTCTCCTGGCTGCAGCGACAGGGTCATTGGCCGGGTAGCCGGCTGCTCCCAGCCGGCTACTAGTTCGCTTGTGCGAAGCAAAAATGTCACTTGAGGCCCTTCACAAGGCGTTGCACGGTGTCGTCGAACAAGCCGTACAAATCCTTCGCTTCGGCTGTTCCGCCAACGGTGTACGGCAGCATGACCGCCGGAATGCCGCTCTTGCCGGCGATCCACTGACTCGGGCCTTCTTGCTGGTAGGCCGCGCGCAAGACCATCCTGGCCGGCTGGCTTTGCTGGCGCGCCACCAAGCCGGTCAGTTGGCTGCTCGTCGGCTCGATGCCGGGCTTGGGCTCCAGCGTGCCGACTTCCTTCATGCCCAACCAATTGAGCAGGTAGACGAAGGATTGGTGATGCACCAGCACGGGCACGCCCTTGAGCGGCGCTGTGTCTTTCTCCCAGCGCGCGATGGCGGCCTGCCACTTGGCGACAAAGGCTTTCAGGTTGCCCTGATAGCTTGCTGCATTGGCCGCATCGATCTCAGCCATACGCGCTGCCATGGCCTCTGCGACTTTCTGCACATTACGCGGGTCGAGGTGGGTATGCGGATTGCCGGCCGGATGGACATCGCCATGCGCCCGGTCGACGACCGTCGGAATCTCGAGGCGCTTGACGTAAGCCGCCGCCTCGAAATAACCGGGGCGCCCGACCTGAATCGCGGCATTGCCCGAATCGCGCACGACCAGTGGCAGCCAGCCCACCTCTAGCTCGGCCCCTGCCGCCACCAGCAGATCGGCCCGCCGCGCCTGGGCGAGCAGCGAAGGCTTGGCTTCGATACGGTGCGGGTCCTGGAAAGCGTTGGTGGCGGCATAGACCTTGACCTTGTCGCCACCGATTTCCTTGGCCAGCGCGCCCCATTCCGGGACGGTGGCGAAGACGTTGAGGTCGGCACGCGCCGGCAAAGCCAGCAGCAGGCACACAACAAGAAGAATGCGTTGGATCATCTTCGGCCTCCCTTAGAACTTGTGCGCGCCATGGGCGCCCAGACTCATGATGTATTGCAGGGTCCACTGATTATCAGTAATGCCTGACATGGACTTATCCTGCGCATATTGCAGCCGCAAGCGCGAGAACTCGCTCCAACTGTAATCGACCATGGCGCTGGTTTTCTTCGGTTTGTAACTGTCCACCGCAAGCAGCGCGGCATTATCGCCAAAGTCGCGCGTACCGCTGTCGAGTTGCTCGTAGCGTAAGCCGGCGCGCCAGTTCGGGGTGAATTGGTAAACGGCCTGGGTATACCAACCGGACTGGCGGGTACGGTAGGTCGAGGTGGGTTCGGCGGCACAGGCATTGCCCACACCGTCTTCATCCTTACAGATCAGATCGCCTTTTTCACGACGCTGGAAGTATTCGGCCTGGAACTTGAAGTTGTTGTGCGCCGGGTTGCCGTTCGGGGCCCATTTCCAGACAAAATCGGCAATCCAGGTCGACGAGTCGCCGGTGAACACACCTTGCGCCTCCAGACCACCGACGTCGTTGAAATGCGCTTCGCGCTCACGCGCCGAGGTCTTCAGCCACGACAGCCCGGCCCGCCAGCTGTTCGAAACGCCGACATCGTCTCCGATATGGGCGAACAGCGCCCCGCCACCGCTGCCGTTCTTGTTGCGATCGGTGCCCGGGAAATTCGCTCCGCGCCCAACCTCGGCGCCGAACTCGACGAAGATGGGTGTCGGCGCCAGCCACTTCAGTTGAACGCCGTCGTTGGCATAACTGCCTTCGGTGCCAAACATGGCCTGATACATTAATGGCGCATCGGCGAAATCCCACATATGCGGGTGTTGCTCATTGAGATAGCCGATACCGGAACGGAAACGACCACCCTTCAGGCCCAGACCATTTCCCAGCCCCAGCGACTGGAACCAGGCTTCCTCAACTTCGGCCTGGCCGTCCAGCGCGGCGATGATGGCTTGCGCCCGCCAATTCGGATCAACGTTGGCCGAGAAAACCAATTCGGTGTGATCGACCGAAAAACCACGCTTGTTGATACCTTCGATCGCGCCATCGCCGTGATCGTGGCCACCCGCCGGCCAGAAACCGGTGATGCCGCGCTCGGCAACATTCTTCATGTTCTTGTACTGACCTTGCAGGATCAGCGATACCTCCGGATTGAAGCTGTTGGCTCGACCCTCGCCAGCGGAAGCGGAAACCACGGGAGTGCCAGCCACCGGCGTCGCCTCCTTGGCCGCAGAGGCGGCCACCTTCGGCTGCGCTTCGGCCTCGGCCAGTTTCTTCTCTAGCGCCGCAATGCGCTGTTCGTAGGTTTTCTTCATTTCGTCGATCTGGGCGCGAATCGCGGCCAGATCGGTATCGGCGGCCTGCGCGCCGAAGGTCGCGGCGAGCAGCGCCGCCAGGGTCAATGGCTTGTGCAACATGGAACTTCTCCTGAAATACGCAAAAAGCGGCAGCGCAGCTCACTGCTGCGGTGCACGATCAAAAAAGCGGAGTTTTCAGAAGAAGGCGGGCGGGCCGCGCTGGGTGGCGACCGGCGGTGGCAAAGCACCGCGGTCATGTTGATCGATCTGGGCCGGCAGCAATTGAATCGCCGCCACCGGCGGCAAGGCAACGACCGATGGCAAGGCCGAGCCAAGATCGTGCGCTGCCAGGCAAAGCTCGCAGGCATGAGCCGGCAGGCCCTTGCCCTCGCCGACCGCATGCTCGACGCCATGCGCCGCCGCCGCCCACTGGGCGAAGACGAGCACGAAGACGAGAAGACAGCGGCGGAACAGCGACATGTGAGTAGTTTAATCGACCTGGACGAGCAGGCCTTTGAGATATTCGCCTTCCGGAAAGTTCAATGCCACCGGATGATCGGCCGTACCCGACAAGCGGCGCACAATGCGCGCCTCGCGTCCGGCATCGACCGCCGCACCGGCGACGATTTTCTGGAACAACTCCAGCCCGATGCCGCCCGAACACGAATAGGTCATCAACAAACCGCCCGGCCGCAGCAACTTGAAGCCGAGGATATTGATATCCTTGTAAGCGCGCGCCGCGCGGTCGGCATAAGCGGCCGACGGGGCGAACTTGGGCGGATCGAGCACGATCAGGTCGAACGAACGCCCTTCCTTGCGGAAATCGCGCAGGGCCTGGAAGACGTCGGCCTCCAGCCATTCGGCCCGCTCGGCCGGCAACTGCGGATTGAGCGCCAGATTAGCGCGTGCCTGCGCCAAAGCCGGACCAGAGGAATCGATCGACAGCACCGATTTCGCACCACCGGCCAGCGCCTGCAGCGAGAAGCCGCCGGTGTAGCAGAAGCAGTTCAGGATGTCCTTATCCGTCGCCACGCTGCGCAGCCAGGCGCGGTTGTCGCGCTGGTCGAGGTAGAAGCCGGTCTTGTGACCGCCAACCACATCCACCGCCAGGTGGACGCCGTTTTCGTCGATGGACAGGCCGGTTTCCTGCGGCTCGCCGTGCAGCCAGCCGACCGTCGGCTCCAGGCCTTCCAGGCCGCGCACGTCGGAATCGGAACGCTCGTAGATACGCTCGCAGCCGGTAGCCAGCACCAGCGCATTGACGATGGCCTTGCGCCATTTGTCCGCCCCCGCCGAGTTGAGCTGCACGACCACGGTGTCGCCGTACTGGTCGGCGATGATGCCGGGCAATCCATCGGATTCGGCGTGGATCAGGCGCAGGCCCTGCTGGCCCTTCAGTTCCGGCAAGGCCTGGCGACGCGCCACGGCGGCGGCGATGCGGCGCTTGAAGAAGGCGTCGTCGACCGACTCATCCGGATCGAAGGTCCAGAAGCGGGCGCGAATCTGCGATTGCGGGCTATACGCCGCGCGCCCCAGCGGCCGCAGGTTGTCGGCCAGCACCTCGACCGTATCGCCCGGCCGCGCCCGCCCTTCGAGGCGACCGACGGAACCGGCGAACACCCAGGGGTGACGATTCTTGAACGCTGCCCTTTCCTTGCCGGGCATGAGGATCAACTGCGCCATTCTGGCTCCTTAAAAGCAAGAAGCCCCGGCTACCTTACGGCAACCGGGGCCCGACTGTGTTCTTTGCGCTTAGGCGCCCAGTGCCTTGCGGTTACGCTGGTGGCACTCGGCAGCGTACATGGTCTTGAACAGGGTCTTGCCGTCGCTCTTGAACAGGCGCTTGATGGTCTTGGAAGCGCAGCGGCGTTCCAGGATGTTACGGCGGGTACGGTTGATAGCCATGGAGGACTCCTCGGATTCCGGCAAAATTTGGAAAGAGGCGAATCATAGTGGGTGCACCCGGAATCGTCAATTGATCCTTGATTTTTGGCGCTTTTTGCCCGTGCACCGCGCCCCAACGGAAGCACCCTTGGGGTGCAGCCGTCAGCAATGAAGGTTAGCCAGCGCGCTTTTTCGCTCGCGGATGGGCTGCGTCGTACACCTTGGCCAGATGCTGGAAATCGAGATGCGTATAGACCTGGGTCGAGGCGATGCTGGCATGACCGAGCATTTCCTGCACCGCGCGCAGGTCGCCGGAGGATTGCAGCACATGCGAGGCAAAGGAATGGCGCAGCATGTGCGGATGCACGTGCTTGGGTAAGCCCAGGCGAATGGCACGACGCTCCAGTCGCAACTCGACCATGCGCGGACTGATGCGCCGACCGCGCTGACCGACGAACAGCGCCGTCTCACCCGGCAAGGCCAATTCGCCACGCACATTGGCCCACGCCGCCAAGGCTTCGCGCGCCTTGCTGCCGACCGGTACCAGCCGCGCCTTGCTGCGCTTGCCGAACACCCGCACTTCGCCTTCGTGAGCAATGCTGTCCAGAGCGTTGATGTCCAGCGCAACCAATTCGGCCAGACGCAAACCGGAGGAATAGAACAGTTCGAACATCGCCAGGTCACGCGCATCCTGCAGCGGATCGTCGTCCTCGGAAGCATCGAGCAGACGGGCCGTTTCATCGACCGACAGCGCCTTGGGCAAGAGGCGCGGCGATTTGGGTGGTTTCAGGCCGTCACAGGGATTTGCCTGGATCAGACCGCGCGCGCCCAGCCAATGGAAAAAGCCCCGCCAGGCGGACAGCAGGCGAGCCAGCGAACGTCCGGCCAGCCCCTGTCCGTGCAATTGGGCGACGAAACGACGGACGTGATGCACCTGCAAATTGGCCAGCGGCGTTTCACCGCAGGCGGCCAGCAACTTTTCCAGATCGCGCCGGTAATTGCCGACGGTATGCGGCGACAGCCGGCGCTGGTCGGCCAGTTCGGCCAGCCAGGCATCGACGGCTGCCTGCGGGGTCACAGCGCGCTCTTGGTCACCCGGGCGAGCGCAGCCGAGACCATCTCGCCGATGCGCTCGAGGTAGAGCGTACCCATGTCGGCGTAGAAACGATGCACATCTTCGCTACCCAGCGCGATCATGCCCACGGTACCGCCGCCGTTGCGCAGCGCGATCAGCGCCTGCGAACGGATGTGCGAAGCGTGTTCACCGAACCACGACGCAGTGCCGAAGCCGGCCGTCGAACCGCAGTAGGGGCGAGCCAGCGTTTCAGCAAAAACCTGCAATTCTTCGCTGACCGCCGCAAACTCCGGCAAATCCTCGATGCCGGCCGGCTTGTCCCACAGACGCAAGGCCACATGCGGCACGGCGAAGTCGTCACGCAGGTGGAAATTGAGCAGATGGATCACCGCCTGGAAAGTCTCCGCCGCAATCAAGCCGACCGCCAGGCGATGGACCTTCTCGCTGATTGCGTCGTTTTCTTCGCCGAAGGCGATCAGCTCGGCCAGCTTGCTTTCGGTCGCCCGATTCTTCTCGCGCAAGGTCAGCATCTGGCGCTCGGCCAGCGACACGGCGCGCCCACCATGCGGGTGCGGCACGAAGATCTGCGCCATCAGGTCGGCGTATTGCTCGAAAAAGCTCGGATTATTCTTCAGGTAATCGGCAATCTCTTCCGGGAACATGGCGCTCATAGTTCAATTTCTCCGTTGAATACGCTGACGGCCGGCCCGGTCATCAGAACCGGACGCCCTTCGCCACCCCAGGCGATGGTCAGGTCGCCGCCACGCGTCGTCACCCGCACCGGCGATTCGAGCAAGCCCCGGCGAATCCCGGCTACCGCTGCCGCGCAGGCGCCGGTGCCGCAAGCCAGGGTCTCACCCGCCCCGCGCTCGAAGACGCGCAGCTTGATGGCGTGCTTGTCGACAATCTGCATGAAACCGGCGTTGACCCGTTTGGGGAAACGCTCGTGCTTCTCGATCAGCGGCCCCTGCTCACCAACCGGCGCGGTGTCGACATCCGGCACCACCTGCACGGCGTGCGGATTGCCCATCGAGACGACACTGATCTCCAGCGTTTCGTCGGCCACGTCGAGGTTGTAGATCACCACATCGTCGTCGTGCAGGAAGGGAATCTCAGCCGGGGAAAAACGCGGTTCGCCCATGTCCACCGTGGCATTGCCATCGGCCTCCAGGCGCGGCGCGATGATGCCGCGCTGCGTCTCGACACGAATCTCGCGCTTGTCGGTCAGCCCCTGATCGTGCACGAAGCGCACGAAACAGCGCGCACCATTGCCGCACTGCTCCACCTCGCCGCCATCGGCATTGAAGATGCGATAACGGAAATCGACGCCCGGCTGGCTGGCTTTCTCGACCAGCAGGATCTGGTCGCAACCGACGCCGAAATGACGATCCGCCAGGTAGCGCAACTGCTCCGGGCTCAGGGAAATGGACTGGCGCACGCCGTCAAGCACGACAAAGTCGTTGCCCAGTCCTTGCATCTTGGTAAATTTGAGCTTCACATTCCGTTCCGCAGAATTATTCGAAAAAGCATAGCAGAGACAATTAGTTGCCTCAAATTTCTAAAGCTTTTTCTCCATAATGTAATCGTCCATCACGAAGCCGCGACCAATGTCGTCAACAATCGCCTCGCGCACGACGAAACCATACTTCTTGTAGGAATTGATGGCTTTTTCGTTGCGCTTATTGACTGCCAGAATCACGCAGGGATGACCCATCTTCGCCGCCCGCGCCGCCACATGGGCGATCAGTTGACCGCCAACACCCTTGCGCTGCACGTCGGGATGGATATAGAGCTTGTCCAGCTTGAATTCGCCCTTGTGGATCTCGCTGAAGGCGAAGCCGATCCGGCGGCCTTCATAAAAGGCCTGATCCAGCCATTTGTGCATATCTTCCAGATCGTCATACAGACGCTCGTGCCCATAGCGCTGCTCGAGCATGAAGTCGATCTGTTCCTGGGTGATGATGCCAGGGTAGCTGGCCTGCCAGATCTCGCGGGCCAGGGCGGAAATCGCCGGTACCTCCGGCGGCGTGACAGGCTTGATATCGATGTTCAGGCTCATTTGTAAAACCTCTGTTCTCCGGAGGGCCGGGTTTTGAAGCGTTTATGCAACCAAAAGTACTGCTCCGGCATACGCAGTACCTGCGCTTCGATGAAGCGGTTCATGTAGGCAGTGTCGGCCTCGACGCTTTCGCCAGGAAAATTTTCCCAAGGCGGCTGCACTTCAACCTCGTAACCGTCTGCCACCTGCTTGACGATGACCGGCACGACAACGGCGTTGGTCAGCCGCACCAGCCGCGACAGTGCTGGAATGGTCGCCGCTTGCACGCCGAAGAAAGGCACGAAGATCGATTCCTTCGGCCCGAAGTCCATGTCCGGCAGGTAATAAAACGGATACCCATCCTTCAGCGCCTTGAGAATCTTGCGCATTCCGTCCTGCCGGGAAAGGAGCACCGCCTCGTTGAAACGCATCCGGCCATCATAGAGCAACTTGTTGAGAACCGGATTTTTCTGTTTCGAGAACACACTGCACCCGATGACGTGCATCGACACGACCGTTCCCCCCGCATCCAGACCGACGAAATGGGGCGCCAACATGACCACCGGCCGCCCCTCCGGATTGGTCAGATGCTCGACGCCATGAATGCGAATCAAGCGCTCCAGGCGTTCCCGACTGGCCCACCAGCCGAGGGTTCGATCCAATGCCGCCTGGGCAAAGGCAATGAAATGGGCGCGAGCGATACGCTCACGCTCAGCCTCTGTTTTATCCGGAAAACATAAGCGCAAATTGGTCAAGGCAACGTTGCGCCGCTCCTTGCCGAACAAGTACAGTACGCGCCCAAGGCCGCCGCCCACGGCCCGCAACGCTGGTAAGGGCAACCAATGTAACAGCCACAGGAAACCCACCAGTACATAGGTAAAAAAAACTTTCATCGAATACTCACTCGGCCGGCGGCGGCTCGGCACCACCGGGGCGCTTGTAGCGGTTATAACCCCACAGATATTGGGCGGGGCATTCACGAATCAACCGTTCTATCTCGTCGTTGATCTGTTGTGCCCGCTGTACCGTATCACCGACCAGTGCCTGAGAAGGCGGCCGAAAATGCAGACGATACCCCGCGCCGCCCGGCAGGCGCTCCCCCCAGGCCATAAGCGTCGTCGCACCGGTTTCGGTCAGGCGCGCGGCCAACGTCATCGTGTACGCGTATCGACCGAAGAATTTGAGCCACACTCCCTCGCCGACCTTCGGCGCCTGGTCCGGCAACATCCCGACCGCCTCACCACGTTTCAACGCCTTAATCAATGAACGCACCCCCGAAAGATCGGCTGGAGCCAAATGCAGGCGCTCACGCTTACGCCCCATCAGGATCAAGTCATTTGCCACTGCCGACTTGGGCTCCCGATAGAGTACCGTGATCTCCAAGAAGGCCGATAGATATTGCGCGGTAATTTCGAAACAACCCAGGTGGGGCGTCAAAAACACGATTCCCTTGCCGCCTTGGCGCGCCGCCTCGACAAACTCCCAGCCGCACACATCCGTCACCTGAGCATTGGCGGCCGTCAAGGGCTTCATCCAGATACGTGACAATTCAAGCATCTGCTTGCCCGTTTCGGTCGCCACCGGCCCGCGCAACTCCGGGCCAAATCCTGCTTGGGCGAGGTTCTCGGATAAATGCCGACGATAGGTCGGCGACAGCCAGTAAGTCAGCCGGCCCAATACCCCCCCAAGCAGGTGCAGGACAGACAAAGGCAACAGGGAAAGAAGTCGGAAGAGAAAGACCATGCGTCTCCCGGGGTTGAACCCGGGTCAAAAAAGGCTATTATTATCGGATCGCTGAGTTAAACAGACAACTTGCGGGGCGATCAATAAATTCCGCTAAAGCGTCGCCCGCTCCTGGTCCGAAGCCGGTAACGCAGTGCCGAAGGACCGTTGGAGCACATATGAGCGATTATCTCTTTACCTCGGAGTCCGTTTCCGAAGGTCATCCCGACAAGGTCGCCGACCAGATTTCCGATGCCATCCTTGACGCCATCCTGGCGCAGGACAAATATTCTCGAGTCGCTGCCGAAACCCTTTGCAACACGGGCCTCGTGGTTCTGGCCGGCGAAATTACCACCAACGCCAACGTCGATTACATTCAGGTCGCCCGTGACACCATCAAGCGCATCGGTTACGACAACACCGAATACGGCATCGACTACAAAGGCTGCGCTGTGCTTGTTGCCTACGACAAGCAGAGTCCGGACATCGCCCAGGGCGTCAACAAGGCCTACGATGATAACCTCGACCAAGGGGCGGGCGACCAGGGCCTGATGTTCGGCTACGCCTGCGACGAAACGCCGTCGCTGATGCCGCTGCCAATCTACCTGTCGCATCGTCTAGTGGAACGCCAGGCCATGCTGCGCAAGGATGGCCGTCTGCCGTGGGCACGTCCGGATGCCAAATCACAAGTCACGATCCGTTATATCGATGGCAAACCGCATAGTATCGACACGGTCGTCCTGTCGACCCAACACTCCCCGGAGATCAGCTTGGAAGACCTGCGCGAAGCGACCATCGAGCAGATCATCAAGCCTGTCCTACCCAAGGAATTGATCAAGGGCGAGATCAAGTACCTGGTCAACCCGACCGGCCGCTTCGTCGTCGGTGGCCCGCAAGGCGACTGCGGTCTGACCGGCCGCAAGATCATCGTCGATACCTATGGCGGTGCGGCACCGCATGGCGGCGGCGCCTTCTCCGGCAAGGATCCGTCCAAGGTCGACCGCTCCGCAGCTTATGCCGGGCGCTATGTCGCCAAGAACATCGTTGCTGCAGGATTGGCCTCGAAGTGCCTGGTGCAGGTCTCCTACGCGATCGGCGTCGCCCATCCAACCTCGATCATGGTCGAGACCTTCGGCACCGGCAAGATCAGCAACGAAACCTTGACCGAACTGGTCAAGAAGCATTTCGACCTGCGCCCGAAGGGTATCGTCAACATGCTCAACCTGCTCCGTCCGATCTATCAGAAGACCGCTGCCTACGGGCACTTCGGCCGCGACGAACCGGAATTCTCCTGGGAGGCCACTGACCGGGCGGCTTTGCTGCGCGGCGACGCAGGGCTCTAAGCACTTACAAAACACGCACAAAAAAGGGGGCTGGCGCCCCCTTTTTTCGCATAAAATTAGCAAATATGTTGAAAAAGATTCCCGTCGCCCAACTCCGCCTTGGCATGCATCTGCAGGCTTTCTGTGGGGCATGGCTGGATCATCCCTTCTGGCGGACGAAGTTCGTTCTGGAAGACCCAAAGGACCTTGCCCTGGTCCGCGAGAGCAGTATCAAAGAGGTCTGGATCGATGCCGCCAAAGGCATCGATGTCGAATCCTCCGAGCAATCGGATGTTGAAACCCTGGAGACAGCCGAGGAGATTCCTCAAGCAGCGCCTGTCATTCAGGAAAAAGCGAGCTTTTCCGACGAAGTCGTTCGCGCCTCGAGAATCGTCGCCAAGGGTAAGGAAGCCGTCGTTTCCATGTTCCAGGAAGCGCGCATGGGCAAGGCTATCGAAGCTGAGGCCGCTGCCCCCTTGGTCGAAGAAATATCGAATTCGGTCATGCGTAACCCCGGTGCCCTGATCAGCCTGGCACGCTTAAAGACAGCGGACGATTACACCTTCATGCACTCTGTCGCTGTCTGCGCACTAATGATCGCGCTCGCCCGCCAGTTGGGGCTGGATGAGCAGCAGACCCGTGAAGCCGGCATGGCCGGCCTATTGCATGACCTAGGTAAGGCGATGATGCCACTTGAGGTCCTGAACAAGCCGGGCAAGCTGACCGATGAGGAATTCGCCCTGATCAAGACCCATCCTGAAGAAGGCTACAAGCTTCTGCTGGAAGGGAAAGGGGTCACCGAGACGATCAAGGACGTCTGTCTTCACCACCACGAGAAGGTCGATGGCACCGGTTATCCGAAAGGGCTAACCGGCGACACGATGAGTCTGTTCGCCAAGATGGGCGCCGTCTGCGACGTCTATGACGCAATAACCTCCAACCGCCCCTACAAGGCCGGTTGGGATCCCGCCGAATCGATCAAACGCATGGCCGAATGGAAAGGGCACTTCGATCCGACCGTCTTCCAGGCCTTCGTAAAGAGTCTGGGCATTTATCCCATCGGTTCGCTGGTTCGTCTTGAGTCAGGCAAACTTGGAGTGGTCATCGAGCAGGAGGAACATTCATTGCTCAAGCCGAAGGTCAAGGTTTTCTTCTCGACCAAATCGCAAGCCTATCTGCGGCCGGAAATCATCGACCTCGCTCGTAGCCCCGAGAAAATCGCTGGGCGCGAGGATGCCGCCAAGTGGGGGATCAAGGATGTCGATCAATACTGGGCCGGCGACAAGGTTTGAAAAGACGTTTATAATCCGTCACCTACCGAGGAGCGCTGCAGGGGTGTTTCCCTCAGGCTCGGTTCAAAACGGCGCTCACCTACTTTAACCCGTGCCGGGCACGGGATGAAGGGTGAGCCGCGAGGCACCTTCTCCCTCCCCGGCCACAGTTCATGAAGGAGCTTACTGTGGCTGAATTCAAAGATTACGTCGTTGCCGACATCGCCCTTGCCGACTGGGGACGCAAGGAAATCACCATTGCTGAAACGGAAATGCCGGGCCTGATGGCCATTCGCGAAGAATTTGCGAAAAGCCAGCCGCTGAAAGGCGCGCGCATCACCGGTTCGCTGCACATGACCATCCAGACCGCCGTGCTGATCGAGACGCTGACCGCGCTCGGTGCCGAAGTTCGCTGGGCCTCGTGCAACATCTTCTCCACCCAGGATCACGCAGCCGCCGCCATCGCCAAAGATGGCATTCCCGTTTTCGCTGTTAAAGGCGAATCGCTGCCGGAATACTGGGATTACACGCACCGCATCTTCGAATGGAACGATGGCGGCTACTCGAACATGATCCTCGACGACGGCGGCGATGCGACGCTGCTGCTGCACCTTGGCGCCCGCGCCGAGAAGGATCTGTCGGTCCTCGACCATCCGGACAGCGAAGAAGCCACCGTGCTATTCGCCTCGATCAAGGCCAAGCTGAAGACCGACCCGACTTGGTATTCGACCCGTTTGGACAAGATCAAGGGTGTCACCGAGGAAACCACCACTGGTGTACATCGCCTGTACCAGATGCACGAGCGTGGCGAACTCAAGTTCCCGGCCATTAACGTCAATGACTCGGTGACCAAGTCCAAGTTCGACAACCTCTACGGCTGCCGCGAATCGCTAGTCGATGGCATCAAGCGCGCCACCGACGTCATGGTCGCCGGCAAGATCGCCGTCGTTTGCGGTTATGGCGATGTGGGCAAAGGCTCCGCCCAAGCCCTGCGCGCCCTGTCGGCCCAGGTGTGGATCACCGAAATCGACCCGATCTGCGCCCTGCAAGCCGCGATGGAAGGCTACCGTGTCGTCACCATGGACTACGCCGCCGACAAGGCCGACATCTTCGTCACTGCCACCGGCAACTTCCACGTCATCGACCACCAGCACTTGGTCAAGATGAAGCACAACGCCATCGTCTGCAACATCGGCCACTTCGATTCCGAAATCAACGTCGCCTCGATCGAAGGCTATCCGTGGGAAGAGATCAAACCGCAGGTCGACCATATCACCCTGCCCTCCGGCAACCGCATCATTCTGCTGGCCAAGGGTCGCCTGGTGAACCTCGGCTGTGCTACCGGCCACCCGTCTTACGTCATGTCGTCCTCGTTCGCCAACCAGACCATCGCCCAGATCGAGCTGTTCACCAAGACCGCCGACTACCCGGTGGGCGTTTACACGCTGCCCAAGCACCTCGATGAAAAGGTCGCCCGCCTGCAACTGAAGACGCTGAATGCCCAGCTAACGACGCTGACCGATGCCCAAGCCAAGTACATCGGCGTACCGGTTAATGGCCCGTACAAGGCCGACCACTACCGTTACTAAGCGCGCACCATGCTGAACCTTCTCGCCATCTGGATCGTCAATGCGCTGGCCCTCCTGGCGCTGCCGTATGTGCTACCGTCGATCCAGGTAGCGGGGTTCGGCACGGCCCTGCTCGTCGCCGTCGTTCTCGGCCTGATCAATGCACTACTCCGGCCGTTGCTGATCCTGCTGACCTTGCCGGTCACCCTGCTGACCCTTGGCCTCTTCATTTTCGTCATCAACGCGGTGATGTTTCAGCTGGCGGGGATACTGGTCGAGGGCTTTCATGTTGGCGGTTTTTGGTCGGCCCTGTTCGGCTCGATCGGCTACAGCCTGATTTCCTGGCTGCTCAGCGCCATCCTGCTGCGCAAGTGAGGCGGCGATGAGCATGAACTCCTTCCACGCTCGGCAGAAAAAGCCGCGCTCGGTCGTTCTACCGACCCACGAACGTCCTGCCGGCATGCAGCGGGCCGATGCGCTGCTCGTCACACAGAAGCTTGCTCCCTCCCGCACGGCTGCTCAGTTCATGATCAAACAAGGAAGGGTCAGTTGGGCGGGGGGGCCGATCGCCAAACCGGCGCTCGAATTGCCGGAAGCTACGCCACTGATCGTCGCCGCCGATCCCGAGGCTCATTACGTGTCCCGCGGTGGGCAAAAACTCGCGGGCGCACTCGCACAGAGCGGGCTGGCGGTCGGCGGGCGGATTTGCCTCGATATTGGCCAGTCCACCGGTGGTTTCACCGACTGTCTGCTACAGAACGGGGCACGCCATGTGGTTGGGGTCGACGTCGGACACGATCAATTGCACGCGCAACTACGTGCCGATCCGGCGGTGACCGCCATCGAAGGCGTCAATTGCCGCTCGCTGACCGCTACCGATCTCGGCACGGCCATGCCGGACAACGGCTTCGACCTGATCGTCGGCGATCTGTCATTCATCTCGCTGAGCCTGGTTCTGCCGCAGTTGCCGAGCTTGCTCGCCGCCCATGGCGACCTGCTGTTGCTGGTCAAGCCCCAGTTCGAAGTCGGGCCGGGCAATCTGGGCAAAGGCGGCATCGTCAAAGATGCCACCCTCTACCCTGAGGTCGAGCACAAATTCCGCCGGTTGGCCCATCAACTCGGTCTGCAGGTTAGCGGCTGGTTCGCCAGCCCGATCACCGGCGGCGATGGCAACCGAGAATTCTTTATCTGGTTGAAAAAATGAAACCCGAAATCTCCATCGAATTTTTCCCGCCGCAGACGCCGGAAGGCATCGAAAAGCTGCGTGCAACTCGCCAGAAACTGGCTGAACTCAAGCCGGAATTCTTTTCGGTGACCTACGGCGCTGGCGGCTCGACCCGCGAGCGCACCTTTGCCGTGGTTAAGGAAATCGCCGCCGAAGGCTTCGACGCTGCACCACACCTTTCGTGCATTGGCTCGACGCGCGACTCCATTCGCGAAATCCTCACCGAGTACAAGGAAGCCGGCATCAAGCGGATCGTAGCGCTGCGCGGCGACCTGCCATCCGGCATGGCCGAGACCGGCGAGTTCCGCTACGCCAACGAACTGGTCGAGTTCATCCGCGCCGAAACCGGCAGCCACTTCAGCCTTGAAGTGGCGGCTTATCCGGAATGGCACCCGCAGGCACGCAGCCCCAAAGACGACCTCGCTGCCTTCGTCAAGAAGGTCAAGGCCGGGGCCAATTCGGCCATCACCCAATATTTCTACAACGCCGACGCCTATTTCCACTTCGTCGACGAAGCACGTGCCGCTGGGGTGGAGATTCCCATCGTGCCGGGCATCATGCCGATTGCCAGTTTCTCCAAGCTCGCCCGCTTCTCCGATGCCTGTGGCGCCGACATCCCGCGCTGGATGCGCAAGAAATTCGAGAGCTTCGGCGATGACAGCGACAGCATCAAGGCTTTCGGTCTGGATGTCGTCACGGAGCTGTGCGAACGCTTGCTCAAGGGTGGTGCGCCTGGGCTGCATTTCTACTGTATGAACCAGGCCGCGTTGACCACGGAGATTTGCCGACGTCTGAGCTGATTAACTCGGCTGTTCTGGCCCAATGAAAAAGGCCTCGCAAATCGCGAGGCCTTTTTGCTGCGGTGCACTACCCGAAAAGGGCAAAAACCGGATCACTCGAATTCGATGATGATCTGGTCAACCGACAGGCTTTCGCCGACGGCTGCAGAGATCTTCTTGACCTTGCAGTCCTGCTCTGCCTTGAGGATGTTCTCCATCTTCATCGCTTCGATAACCGCCAGCTTCTCGCCAGCCTTCACTTCCTGACCGACCTGGACGGCGACTTCGCGCAGCAGGCCCGGCATCGGGGAGAGCAGGAACTTGGAGAGATCGGGGGCCGGCTTCTCGGGCATCAGCGCGAGCAGTTCGGCAGCACGGGCACTCATGACCATGAAGTCGGCGCGAGTGCCCCAGTGGAACAGGCTGTACTTGGTCTTGTGACGCTCGACCTGCAGCGTGAATTCCTCACCGTTGCAGGTGCCGACGAACAACGATTCGCCCAGCTTCCAGTCGGACAAGATTTCGTAGGTTTCACCGTTGTACTCGACGTGATAGCCGCCGGGAATCGGACGGGCCGTCACCGGATGCTGCTCGTTACCGTCCTTGTTCAGGCGGACAACCATCCACTTGTCACCGACGATACGCTCGTGACCCTGCATCTGGCCGGTGATCGAGGCGGAACGGTCGGTGTAAGCGCGGTACACGTAGGCAGCAACGGAAACCAGCAGGGCCGGATCGTCGTGCGGCACCATCGAGGCATCGAAGCCGGTCGGATAGTACTTGGGAATGAAGCCGGTATCGAAGATGCCGGAGTGGAAAGCCGGGTGCTGCATGAGCGCGGCCTGGAACGGAATGTTCGAGGAGATGCCGCGGATCACGAAGCCGTTCAGCGCATCACGCATGCGGGCAATGGCCTGCTCGCGGGTGGCACCGTGCACGATCAGCTTGGCGATCATCGAGTCGTAGAACATCGAGATTTCGCCACCGTCGTAAACGCCGGTATCGACCCGGATCTGGCCCGGCACTTCAGCCGGCGGCTGGAACTTGACCAGACGACCGGTGGAGGGCAGGAAGCCGCGGAACGGGTCTTCGGCGTTGATACGGCACTCCATCGACCAGCCGTTGATCTTCACGTCGGCCTGGGTCAGCGGCAGCTTTTCGCCGTAGGCAACGCGAATCATCTGCTCGACCAGGTCGAGGCCGGTGATCAGTTCGGTGACCGGGTGCTCCACCTGGAGGCGGGTATTCATTTCCAGGAAGTAGAACTCCTTGGTCGCACCGGACACGACGAACTCGACCGTACCGGCCGATTCGTAGTTCACGGCACGGGCCAGGGCCACGGCTTGCTCGCCCATCGCCTTGCGCATCTCCGGATCGACGAAGGGGCTCGGTGCTTCTTCAATGACCTTCTGGTGACGACGCTGGATCGAGCAGTCACGCTCGTTCAGGTAAACGTAGTTGCCGTGCGAGTCGCCGAGCACCTGAATTTCGATGTGGCGCGGTTCCAGCACGTACTTTTCGATGAAGACGCGGTCGTCACCAAAAGAGTTACGGGCTTCGTTGACGCAGGACGAGAAGCCTTCGTGCGCTTCGGCATCGTTGTAGGCTACGCGCAGACCCTTGCCGCCGCCGCCGGCGGAAGCCTTGATCATGACCGGGTAACCGATCTTCTTGGCGATTTCGACCGCAGCATCCGGGCCATCGATGGCGTCGTTGTAACCCGGAATGGTGTTGACCTTGGCTTCGATGGCGAGCTTCTTGGACTCGATCTTGTCGCCCATCTTGGCGATGGAGTAATGCTTCGGCCCGATGAACTTGATGCCCTGCTCTTCCAGGCGGCGCGAGAACTCGGCGTTCTCGGACAGGAAACCGTAGCCGGGGTGGACCGCTTCGGCACCGGTCTGCTTACAGGCAGCGATGATCTTGTCGGCAACCAGATAGGACTCTTTCGATGCAGCCGGGCCGATACAAACGGCTTCGTCAGCCATGTCGACGAACAGCGAATCCTTGTCAGCCTCGGAATAGACGGCGACGGTTGCGATGCCCATCTTGCGGGCGGTCTTGATGACGCGGCAGGCGATCTCGCCGCGGTTGGCAATCAGAATCTTCTTGAACATATTCCTAATCCTCCCTGACGCTTACAGCGGGATGTTGCCGTGCTTGCGCCACGGATTTTCCAGTTTCTTGTCACGCAGCATGGCCAGCGAGCGAGCGATACGCTTGCGGGTGGCGTGCGGCATGATGACATCGTCGATGAAGCCACGGGCACCAGCCACGAACGGGTTGGCGAACTTTTCCTTGTACTCGGCTTCGCGCTGGGCGAGCTTGGCCGGATCGTTCTTTTCTTCACGGAAGATGATTTCCACGGCACCCTTCGGACCCATCACCGCGATTTCTGCGGACGGCCAGGCCAGGTTCACGTCGCCACGCAGGTGCTTGGACGACATCACGTCGTAAGCGCCGCCGTAGGCCTTGCGGGTGATCACGGTGACCTTCGGCACGGTGCATTCGGCGTAGGCGTAGAGCAGCTTGGCGCCGTGCTTGATGATGCCGCCGTATTCCTGGGCGGTACCCGGCATGAAGCCCGGCACATCGACGAAGGTGACGACCGGAATGTTGAAGGCGTCGCAGAAGCGCACGAAGCGGGCGGCCTTGATCGAGGACTTGATGTCCAGACAGCCGGCCAGCACGAGCGGCTGGTTGGCGACGATGCCGACCGGGTGACCGTCGATGCGTGCGAAGCCGACGATGATGTTCTTGGCGTAATCCGGCTGGATTTCGAAGAAATCGGCATCATCGGCGATCTTGATGATCAATTCCTTCATGTCGTACGGCTTGTTCGCGTTGTCCGGAACCAGCGTATCGAGCGAGTAATCCATGCGGTCGGCCGGATCGTTGGTCGGCGTGACCGGCGGCTTTTCCTTGTTGTTGGCCGGAATGAAGTTCATGAAGCGACGCAGCATGGACAACGCTTCGACATCGTTCTCGAAGGCCAGGTCGGCAACACCAGACTTGCTGGTGTGGGTCATTGCACCACCCAGTTCTTCCGCGGTCACGTCCTCGTGCGTCACGGTCTTGACGACTTCCGGACCGGTCACGAACATGTAGGACGAGTCCTTGACCATGAAGATGAAATCGGTCATCGACGGCGAGTACACCGCACCGCCGGCGCAGGGGCCCATGATCATGGAAATCTGCGGCACGACGCCAGAGGCCATCACGTTACGCTGGAACACATCCGCGTAGCCACCCAGGGAGGCAACGCCTTCCTGGATACGGGCACCGCCCGAATCGTTCAGGCCGATCACCGGCGCGCCAACCTTCATCGCCTGGTCCATGACCTTACAGATTTTCTCGGCGTGGGTCTCGGACAGCGAGCCGCCGAACACGGTGAAGTCCTGCGAGAACACGAAGACCAGACGACCGTTGATGGTACCGTAACCGGTCACGACGCCGTCACCCGGGGTCTTTTCGGACTGATCCATGCCGAAGTCGACGCAGCGGTGTTCCTTGAACATATCCCATTCTTCGAAGGAATCCGGATCGAGCAGCAGCTCGATACGCTCGCGGGCGGTCAACTTGCCCTTCTTGTGCTGGCTGTCGATACGCTTCTGGCCACCGCCGAGGCGGGCCAGTTCACGCTTTTTTTCCAGCTGGCGGATGATGTCGTGCATAAAAAACTCCCTAAGTGGATCGGGTAACTTGGAACTTCAGTGTTTCAGGTAGTCGAGGAGTGCATACGCGGCAGCAGCCGGGGTCGTATGGCCCTCTTCGACGGAACGGGTGAAAGCGGGCAGGTTTTCCTGCACGCGCGGATGCTGGCGAAAATGCTGGCGCAAACCGGAGTCGATCAGTTGCCACATCCAGGACAGCGACTGGTGCTGGCGCTTGGCGGCGAATTCGCCGGTGGGCTTCAAGGCTGCCTGGTACTTCTCGACCTCTTCCCAGAAATCGGCGATACCCTGCTTGTGCAGGGCTGACAAGGCGATGACCGGCGGCGACCAGTTAGGCGAAGCCGGGCGCAGCATGTGCAGCGCGTTGCGCCACTGGGCACGCACGACGGCGGTTGCCTGCTTGTCGATATCGGCCTTGTTGATCACCACCATGTCGGCGATCTCGACGATGCCTTTCTTGATCGCTTGCAGATCGTCGCCGGCATTCGGCAACTGCAGCAGGCAGAACATGTCGACCATCCCGGCCACCGTCGTTTCCGACTGACCGACGCCAACCGTCTCGATGATGATCACGTCGTAGCCGGCCGCCTCGCACAACAGCATCGCTTCGCGCGTCTTTTCGGCGACCCCGCCAAGCGAGCCAGCCGACGGGCTGGGACGAATGAAGGCTTCCTCGCGCTGGCTCAACTGTTCCATGCGTGTCTTGTCGCCGAGGATGGAACCGCCGGTCACCGAGGACGATGGGTCAATGGCCAGAACCGCCAGCTTCTTGCCCTGCGAAATCAGCCAGACGCCAAGCGCCTCGATGAAGGTGGACTTCCCCGCTCCCGGCACACCGGAGATTCCGATGCGAATCGCATTGCCTGTCTGCGGCAACAACGCGGTCAGCACCTGCTGCGCACGCTGCTGGTGATCGGCGCGAGTCGATTCGATCAGCGTGATGGCCTTGGCCAACGCCCGGCGCTGACCCGCCAGCACGCCGTCGACCAGTTGCCGGTCGGCGTCGGACAGTAGGTTGGCACGCACGGGCGCGTCGTCCAGCTTCATCCGGGGTTAGCCGCGCGCCTTGCGGATTTCTTCGAGCACGCGTTTGGCCGAATCCTCAATCCGGGTGCCCGGACCGAAAACCGCCTTGGCACCAGCCGCAAACAGCGTGTCGTAGTCCTGTGCCGGAATGACGCCACCGGCAAAGACGATGATGTCGTCGGCGCCTTGGGCTTTCAGCGACTGGATAATCTGCGGCACGAGCGTATTGTGGCCGGCAGCCAGCGACGAGCAGCCAATGGCGTGAACGTCGTTTTCGATGGCCTGGCGGGCTGCCTCTTCCGGAGTCTGGAAGAGCGGCCCCATGTCGATGTCGAAACCGAGGTCGGCGTAGGCGGTAGCCACCACCTTGGCGCCGCGGTCGTGACCATCCTGACCCAGCTTGGCGATCATGATGCGCGGACGGCGACCTTCTTCCTCGGCGAACTTGGCGACGTCTGCCTTGATCTGTTCCCAGCTTTCCTGACCGGCCACGACGCCACCGTAAACACCCGAAATGGTCTGGTTGTTGGCGCGGAAACGGCCAAACACAACCTCCAGCGCATCGGACACTTCGCCGACCGTCGCGCGCAGGCGGATGGCCTTGACGGTGAGGTCGAGCAGGTTGCCTTCGCCGGTCTTGGCAGCCTCTGTCAGTGCGGCCAGAGCGGCATCGACCTTGGCCTGATCACGCATCTTGCGGATGCGGGCAAGGCGTTCGATCTGCGCTTCGCGCACCACGTGGTTGTCGATGGCCAGGATGTCGATAGCGTCTTCCTTGGCCAACTTGTATTTGTTGACGCCGACAATGACGTCCTTGCCGGAGTCGATGCGTGCCTGCTTGTCGGCAGCACAGGTTTCGACCTGCATCTTGGCCCAGCCGGATTCGACGGCCTTGGTCATGCCGCCCATGGCTTCGATTTCCTGGATGATGCCCCAGGCCTTGTCGGCCATGTCCTGGGTCAGCTTTTCCATCATGTAGGAACCCGCCCACGGATCGATCACGTTGGTGATGTGGGTTTCTTCCTGGATGATCAGCTGGGTATTACGGGCGATACGGGCCGAGAACTCGGTCGGCAGTGCGATGGCTTCGTCGAGCGCATTGGTGTGCAGCGACTGGGTACCGCCGAAAACGGCCGCCATTGCTTCGATGGTGGTGCGCACGACGTTGTTGTACGGATCCTGTTCGGTGAGCGACCAGCCGGAGGTCTGCGAATGGGTACGCAGCATCATCGACTTGGCGTTCTTGGCGCCAAAACCGGACATGATGCGATGCCACAACAGACGGGCGGCGCGCATCTTGGCGATTTCGAGGTAGAAGTTCATGCCCACTGCCCAGAAGAAGGACAGGCGGCCGGCAAAGACGTCGACGTCCATGCCCGAGGCGACACCGGTGCGCACGTATTCCATGCCGTCGGCCAGCGTGAAGGCCAGCTCGATGGCCTGGTTCGCGCCGGCTTCCTGGATGTGGTAACCCGAGATCGAGATCGAGTTGAACTTTGGCATGTGCTGCGCGGTGTAGCCAAAGATGTCGGCGATGATCTTCATCGACGGCTTGGGCGGATAGATATAGGTATTCCGCACCATGAATTCTTTCAGGATGTCGTTCTGGATCGTGCCAGACAACTTTTCCTGGGAAACACCCTGCTCTTCAGCCGCGACGATATAACCGGCGAGAATCGGTAACACGGCGCCGTTCATGGTCATCGAGACGGAAATCTTGTCGAGCGGAATACCGTCGAACAGGATCTTCATGTCTTCAACCGAGTCGATCGCCACGCCGGCCTTGCCGACGTCGCCGACGACGCGGGGATTATCGGAGTCGTAGCCGCGGTGGGTCGCCAGATCGAAAGCAACAGAAACGCCTTGGCCGCCGGCGGCGAGCGCCTTACGGTAGAAAGCGTTGGACTCTTCGGCGGTGGAGAAGCCGGCGTACTGACGGATGGTCCACGGCTTGACCGCATACATGGTTGGCTGCGGTCCGCGCAGGAAGGGCGCAACACCCGGAAGGGTATCGGCGAATTCGAGGTTCTCAACGTCCTTCTTCGTATACAGCGCCTTGACCTCAAGGCCTTCTGGGGTATTCCACACCAGGTTGTTGACGTCACCGCCTGGGGCTTGCTTAGCAGCAGCCTTTTCCCAGGCATCCAGGTTGTTGGAATCAAAGAACTTTTCAGACATGAGACACCCCTCGCCGATTCGATTTTTTCGGGCCGATGATGCAGAATTCAAAATTCTACGCTGGTCAGCCCAACTTGACACAGGAAGCCCTACATAATACGTTATCCATAATTATGGAAGCAAGTCAGCAATGCACCGACTTGCCCACACACTACACACCATACACATGACCCACATCGCTCCCACCGCTCTCTATCAAGAAGTTGCCGAACGGCTACGCCAACGCATCTTCGCGCACGAACTGCCCCCCGGAACCTGGATCGACGAACAGAAGCTCGCCGAACAATATGGCATCTCGCGCACGCCGCTACGGGAGGCGCTCAAGGTGCTGGCATCCGAGGGCTTGGTCGAATTGAAACCGCGGCGCGGCTGTTACGTCACCGAAATTTCGCCTCAGGATCTGGACGACATTTTCCCGTTGATGGCCATGCTGGAGGGACGCTGCGCCGCCGAGGCGGTCAACAAGGCGAGCGCCCACGATATCGCTGTCTTGAAATCCATTCACGAACAACTGGAATCTGCCGCCCGCGACGGACGTATCGGCGCTTTCTTCGAAGCCAACCAGGAATTCCACAAGAAGATTCAGGAGTTGGCCGGCAATCGCTGGATGCTCTCGGTCATCCAGGACCTGCGTAAAGTGCTAAAGCTGTCCCGCCTGCATTCACTGTCACTAGAGGGTCGCCTGCAGCAGTCGCTTGATGAGCATCGGGTCATCATGGCCGCCTTCGAAGCCCGAGAGACCGGCAAAGCAGAAAAATTGATGCACGACCATCTACTGTCCGGACGCGAAGCCCTGGCCAAGATGGGGGATTCCACCGCAAAGGCGGCCTGAAGGCCGCCTTTTTTCATCGCATTTGCTGTTCGATATTGGCGAACAAACTGTCGTAGATTGCGACCAAGGCCTCGCGGTCGGCGCTGCCTTTGACCCATTTGCGCGAACTGGCAATCTTCGCAGCCTCCTGTTCCATCGCACTCAAGCTCGAAATATTGACCTGCTCGCCGTGCAGAATGGAAGTCACATCAGCCCGCGCCTTCTGGGCCGTCGCCACCAGGCGCATTGAGGCCTCCATTGAGGTTGCACCATCCCCCATTGCACTCGCCAGCTGTCCAACATGCTGAGCTGAGGAGGCCGCGCCAGCCAATTCCCGACTGAACTCATCGGCAGTGGTTCGCGCAGTCGATACCGAACTATGCAATTCGCCAATCTGTCGCGTCGCCGTTCCCATTGAGTCGCTGATCGCCTCAATGGCCGCGGCAATTTCTTCGGCTGAGCGCTGAGACTGATCGGCCAACTTGCGCACCTCGTCAGCCACCACCGCAAAGCCGCGCCCGGCTTCGCCGGCGCGTGCCGCCTCGATAGCCGCATTGAGCGCCAGCAAATTGGTTTGCTTGGCAATGGCATCGATGCGCCCGGTAAGATCGGCGATCGCGGAAGCTTTACTGTTCAAGTCGTCAAGGGCATGCACACTGCCTTCTGCCGTTTCCTGCGCCCCACCAAGCGCCACAGACATTCGCTGGGCGGCATCCGACATGGAACTGGCTGATTCGGCAAAACTTCCTGCCAACTCTTGGGATTGACGCGAATTGCTACCGACTTCGCCCAACGCATGGTCGACATGATCGATGGCCATCGACAAGCCCCGTTCCGAGCGCAAGAAGATACGCGACAGCAGTGCCTCGCGGGCGATCGACTCCTGCGCCTCCTCCAATTTGTCGAGCAAGGCCTGCATCTGTTCCAACACCTGCTTGAAAGTACCGTGCAGGCCAGTCTTTTGCAGACGGCGCCAAGTCCTACCCGAGGACGAAGCATGCATGGCACCGAGGATTTCGCGGAAGGCCGTTTCAGTCTGATCCAGTACCGAGTTCAAATTCACTCGAATTGATTCCAGCGTCGGATCGCCCATGGCATTGGGCAGACGTGCCACCAGCTCGCCCTGCCCAACTTCGCGCAACAAACTGTCCAGTTTGCCCAGTTCTGCGGTGGACATGCCATTTGGCCAAAAAACCAAAACCACGCCAACCAGTAGCAAAACAATGCTTAGCCATGGCAGGAAATAGACACTGGCCGCAGCCGCCAGCAGCAACGCCGCCAATAGCGGCTTCGCGTTAAAGCGAGAAAACGAGTTCTTCATAGCTGATCCCGGATTGGTTCAACAGGTCGAGCAAAACAGCCGTGCCGGCCTCGATCGCGCCACGGGCGCCGGCGGCCTTTTCGGCGTCGAGCATAGCGCGATAGAGCGGCTCGACCTTGGCCACCGCCTCACGGCGCGGGCAACGACGGACCGAGGTGTAACCGACGATATTTCCCTGACGGTCGAGATCCGGCGTAATGTGGGTGAATACCCAGTAGAAGCTACCGTCCTTGGCCATGTTCTTGACGTAGCCAAAGAATTCCTGGCCCGCGGAAATGGTATCCCACACCAGTTTGAACGCCGAACGCGGCATGTCGGGATGACGCACGATGTTGTGCTGGGAACCCAGCAACTCGTCTTCGGTATATCCGGAAAACTCGATGAAGATCGGGTTACCGTAGGTGATGATTCCCTTGGCGTTGGTCTTTGAAACGATGAAATCGTCTTCGCGCATCATGCGCTCGACGGATGTCGGCTGTATGGCTCTTTTCAATTGTTGCCCCTCTCACTATAACTTTCCAATTTACTACATTCTGAAATACTCCCGTAACGTTACCAGGCATAAAAAAACCCCGCTGGTAGTCCCAACGGGGTTTTTGGCAACAAGACTCTTTAGTGGTTCGATGCAGAGGCAGCACGGTAACCGGTTTGCGCGCGGACGTATTGATCGTCGAAAGCCTCGATCTCTTGCTTGGCGCGGACACTGCTGTCGCTCTTCGACATGACGAAGGCCATCAGGAAGGCGATCGGCATAGCGAACAGGGCCGGCTGGGTGTAGGGGAAGAGCGGGGCCGCATTGCCGAGCACATCGACCCACACGGACTTCGAGAAGAGCACGAACAACACGGCCGAAACCAGACCGCTGTAGCCGCCCCACAAGGCGCCCTTGGTCGTCAGACCCTTCCAGTACATGGAGAGGATCAGCACCGGGAAGTTGGCGGCAGCGGCAACACCGAAGGCCAGGCCGACCATGAAGGCGATGTTTTGCTTCTCGAACAGGATGCCGAGCACGATGGCGACGGCGCCCAGGCAGATCGTGGCGATCTTGGAGACGCGGATTTCAGTCGCTTCCGAAGCCTGGCCCTTCATGATTACGCGGGCGTATAGGTCATGCGAGATGGCGGAAGCACCGGCCAGCGCCAGTCCGGACACAACGGCCAGGATAGTAGCGAACGCCACGGCCGCCAGGAAGCCGAGCAGCATGTTGCCGCCGACGGCCTTGGCCAGATGCATGGCAACCATGTTGCCGCCGCCGATCAACTTCTTGCCGATTTCGCCGCCTTCGAAGAATTCCGGATTCTGACCGACGATGATGATCGCTGCCAGGCCCATCAGGAAGATGACGTTGAAGAAGTAAGCCACGAAGCCGGAAGCGTACAGCACGGACTTGCGCGCCTCCTTGGCATCGGTCACGGTAAAGAAGCGCATCAGGATGTGCGGCAGACCCGCCGTACCGAACATCAGGCCCAAGCCGAGCGAAATGGCGGTAATCGGATCTTTCAGCAGACTACCCGGGGACATCAGCTTGTCGCCCAGCTTGTGCACGCTGGTCGCCTTTTCCATCAGCTCAGTGTAGGAGAAGCCGAACTGGCTCATGGCCAGGATCATGACCAGCGTACCGCCGGCCAGCAGCATGCAAGCCTTGATGATCTGCACCCAAGTCGTGGCGACCATGCCGCCGAAGGTCACGTACACCATCATCAGGATGCCGACAGCGAAGATGGCGACGTTGTACTCCAGACCGAACAGCAACTTGATCAGCTGGCCGGCGCCAACCATCTGGGCGATCAGGTAGAAGCAGACGACGGTCAGCGAGGAAACTGCAGCCATCGTGCGCACCTTGCCTTGGTCGAGGCGATAGGCGGTGATGTCGGAGAAGGTGAACTTACCCAAGTTACGCAGGCGTTCGGCCATCAGGAACAGGATGATCGGCCAGCCGGCGAAAAAGGCCATCATGTAGATGTAGCCGTCGTAGCCCTGACCATAGGTCATGGCTGTCAGACCGAGCAGCGTGGCCGCGGACATGTAATCGCCGGCAATGGCCAGACCGTTCTGAAAACCGGTGATACCGCCGCCGGCAGTATAGAAGTCGGCCGTCGACTTGGTGCGGGAAGCCGCCCAATAGGTGATCCCCATGGTCATCGCCACGAAGATGCAGAACATGATGATGGCGTGCCAGTTGGTCGCCTGCTTCTCCGTCGGACCGATGGCATCGCCTGCCAGCGCCAGTGCCGATAGGCTGACCAGCGCCAACAAAGTAATCAACTTACGCATTATTTCTCCTCCTTCCAGGCTTCCTTGACGATCTGCTGCGTCAATTCGTCGAACTCGCTATTGGCGCGCTTGACGTAAACCGCCGTCAGAATCCAGAAGAAGATAAACATGAAGAGTTCGACCGCGACCCCCACCGTCAGGCGCGAGCCTTCGGCAACCGGTTGCCCCAGCGACGCCGGGCTGAACGCCACGGTCATCACGAACCCATAGAACATCACCAATACCACGATGGCCAAGGTCCAGGCGAAACGTCCACGACGGGCGACGAGTTCCTGGAATTTCGGATTGGCCCGCATCCGCTGATACATTGCGCTGCTCATGGCTGACCTCCCTTATTAATAATTAGTGCAAATTGCATCCATAATTATATCTTATATAAGAGTTGGCCAAGCACACCTTTACCATTAAGCAATCCGTATTACCCCGTAGGAAAACAGCAACCATGCCGTCCATTGATCTCAGTATTCAAGGCGAAATCGCCACCCTGACCCTAAACAATCCTGACAAGCTCAACGCGATCAATCTCGCCATGTGGCGGGAGCTGTTTGAAAATTGCCAAAAAATCGCTGTGCACCGCAGCATTCGCTGCGTGGTCATTCGCGGCGCCGGCAACGAGGCCTTCGCCGCCGGTGGCGACCTCGAAGAGTTCGTAACCGCCCGTGCCACACTCGATCAGGCGCTGCACTACCACGGGGAGGTGGCCCAAGCGCTTAACGCCATCGCCGACTGCCCACACCCGACGGTCGCCCTGATTCGCGGCGCCTGCATCGGTGGTGGCCTGGAAATCGCCGGCGCCTGCGACCTGCGTATCGCCAGCGAAAATTCCAAGTTCGGCGCCCCGATCAACAAGCTCGGTTTCTCGATGTATCCCGGCGAAATGGAAGGCCTGCTGCGCCTGGCCGGCCCGGCCGTCATGAAGGAAATTCTGCTCGAAGGGCGCATCCTGAATGCCCGTGAGGCCTACGAGAAAGGCCTGCTCACCCGCATCGTCACCGACGCGCAGTTGGAAGACGAAGTGTTCGCCACCGCCCGCCGCATCGGCGCCGGTGCCCCGCTCGTCGCCGGCTGGCACAAGCAGTGGATCAAGCGTCTGCTCGACGGGCGCCCGCTGAGCGACGAGGAAAAAGCCGCCTCCTTCGCCTTCCTGGAGACCGTGGATTACAAGGAAGGACTCGCTGCCTTCCTCGAGAAACGCAAACCCGTCTTCAAGGCGCAGTAATCAGGCGCCGAACACTGTGTGCAGCATCTTCGCCGAGAGCAGGATCAAGACTCCGGCGAAGATTTTCTTCAGCGTCGCCACCGGCAGACGATGCGCCAATTTGGCCCCGAACGGCGCAGTCAACATCGACACCGCGCTCACCGCCAGCAGCGCCGGCACGAAGACATACCCCAGCGTCCACGCCGGCAGACCACCGACCGCCCAGCCATTGATCAAGTAACCGAGCGCACCGGCCAAGGCAATCGGCAAACCAATGGCGGCCGACGTACCGATAGCGTTCTGCATCTTGACGTTGCACCAGGTCATGAACGGCACGGACAGCGAGCCACCACCGATAGCCACCAGCGCCGAGACCACGCCAATTCCAGTACCCACCCCGGCCAGCCCGACCTTGCCGGGCAATTCGCGCGACGGCTTGGGTTTGACGTTAAGAATCATCTGCAGGGACACATAGGCCATAAAGCAGCCGAAGAAAATGGCCAACGGCCGTGTCGGCGCCGAAGATGCGATGAAGGTGCCGGCGAAGGTCCCGAACAGAACACCCGGCGCGACCCCCTTGACGATATCCCAGCGTACCGCGCCATGGGCGTGATGCGCACGCAAGCTCGACACCGAGGTCAACACGATGGCCGCCATTGAGGTACCGAGCGCCAGATGCACCATATGCTCCGGAGGAAAACCCTGGGCCGCGAACATGGTGGTCAGCACCGGCACCATGATCCCGCCACCGCCCACCCCGAGCAGGCCGGCAAAAAAACCGACGAAAGCGCCTAACAGCAGATATGCAGCGAACCACTCCAGACTCATGAACTATCCCTTGAATTGAGCAATGCCCGCCAGTTGGCCGGCGATGAAATGCCACTCGTCCGGCGTTACCGGCGTAATGGACAAGCGGTTGCCACGGGCGAGGAGGCGCATGTTAGCAAGCTCCGGATGGAGGCGCAGTTCGCCCAAGGGCACATAGCGTCCGCGGGCGACAAAATACACATCGCGCAACAGCCAACGCGGCGCTTCCGGCGTCGATTTGGCATCGAAATAGGGACTGTTCGGATCGAACTGCGTGGCATCCGGATAGGGCTCCGAACAGATCTCGCACACGCCGGCAACGCCTGGCTCGGCACACCCGGAATGGTAGAACAGGGCCAAATCGCCAATCTGCATGGTGTCGCGCATGAAATTGCGCGCTTGGTAATTGCGCACCCCGAACCACGGCACACTGCCCAAACGTTCCAGATCGTCGATCGACACCTCGTCCGGCTCGGATTTCATCAGCCAGTATTGCATTTCGCACCCGACAAAAAGGAAACGGGTGGCAGAACACTCTGCCACCCGTCGGATTGAGTCCCCGCGAGTGCCGTCAGGCCGGCATCCTGAACCGTGGTTCAGAGTGGTTGCTTTCCTCCCGCATCAGGCACGCTCGTGAAAGAGCGCGCACAACAGCGGTTTCAACGGTCCGCAACCGATGCCAATCAGCATTGGTTCAAGGAATCCATGGCCTTAACAAACACCGCAGGGAACACTCGGCGGATAACGCCATGCAGCCAATCAGAGTTCCAATTGCTGCTGGGGCGCCAACACGGTATTCAACCGTGCTCCCATGGATTCGATTCTACGCTTTGTCTCGGAAGTATCAACACCTTCCGAAAATTCGCCAACCGACTGCCCCTCGGCCCCGGCCAGGTGCTCGTGAGCGATGTTCAGAGCGGCCATGACAGCCACTCGTTCGGCAATGGTGTTCTTGGTACGCTGGGCAATGTCACGCATCTTGCCATCGACCAAAGCGACAGCCGCCAGCAAGGCTTCCCGCTCTTCGGGGGCACAGGCAACGCGATACTCCCGCCCCATGATCGTTACATCGAGGAAATTCGATTCGCCGTTCAACTCAGCTCTCCTCGGGCAACTTTTCCATCAACGTCTCCAGACGTTCCCGGGCGGCCGTCATCGTCTGGCGCAGATGCAGCCGCTCGGCTTCTGCCGCAGCCATCTGATTGCGCAATACTTCGTTCTCGGCACGCAACTTGAGGACCAGGTCAACGACCTGTTCGATCTTGGCTTCGAGCGCTTCGAGTTCACTATTCATGGCGCGCACTATAGTGGCAAAAATAACAGCCAGTCAAGGACTAAGCTGACGAATTCAAAGTAGATTATCAGAAAGCTTCGCCATCTGCTGATGCGCCCGAAATCGTCGCGATGTAAAATGCGCGCCGTGTTAGGTGCTGCGTACGAATTCTCCAAGCGCAGTTAAACGGGAAAGCGGTGCGTCTACAAAAAGACCATTCCGCTGCTGCCCCCGCAACGGTAAGCAAGTGCGGGCGCGTCACAACGCCACTGGGATTTTCCTGGGAAGGCGACGCGTCAAGACTTGCAAGCCCGGATACCGGCCTCGCACACCAGTTGGAAGTGCCACGGGGTGGTGGTGCCGGTTCCCGCAACCTGCCTTTTCCCCGCGCTTCCAGTTCAATGCACTTTCGGCCTGCGGGGACGCAGCCGGGAAAAGGAAAACCATGTATCCGACCCTGAAGCCTTTGGCGCTCGCAGTTTGCTGCGCCTTCTCTTCCTTCGCCCTTGCGCAAAGCACCACGAACACCGAGCTGCCGCCCCTCGTGGTGTCGGCCACCCGCTTTGCCGAGGAATGCCCAATCATACCGGCGAATGTTACCGTCATCGACGCAAAGGAAATCGCGGCCAGCCCGGCACGCAATTTGCCGGACCTGTTGAAGAGCCAAGCGGGTGTCTTCATTCGCTCACTCTATGGACCCATGGGACTGGATGCCTCGGTCGATATACGCGGCATCGGCGAGGCCGGCGGCAGCAACACGCTGATCCTGGTCGACGGCCAACGCCTGAACCCGGCCGACATGGGGTCGATCAAGTGGGAAAGCGTGCCGCTCTCGGCCGTCGACCATATCGAGATCATCCGCGGCAGCGGCTCCGTGCTTTACGGCGACCGCGCGTCCAGCGGCGTCATCAACATCGTGACCCGCAAAAATACTGCCAACGCCCTCTCGGCGGGCGTTGAAGTCGGCAGTTACGGCTATGCCGCGGCAAACGCCGCGATTGGCGGCGGCAAGGATGGCTGGTCCGGAAAATTCTTCGTCGATTCCGCACATACCAACGGCTGGCGCGAAAACAGCGACGCCCTGCGCACCTCGGCCAGCGGCGGCGTCACGTACGACTTCGGCTCCGGCAACGCCTTTGTCGATGTTTCCGCATATCAACAGGATTACGGTGCGCCCAGCTCTATCAGCAAGGCACAATATCGCAACACGCCTTGGATCGCCTCGACCCCGAACTACCGTATTGAGCGCCAGGGCTGGCGCCTTCGCCCGGGGACCGAGTTGTCGATCAACGACGATCTGAAATTCTCGATCGATGGCTCGCTGGCCCATGACGAACTGGATTCGAATAACCGTGACTGGGCTTACCGCAGCCATCGCGAAGGCGATACCTACAGTCTGTCTCCGCGCTTGCGTTGGACCCACGCCCTTCCCGGTGCGCAATCTTCCAGCACGGTCTTTGGTGCAGATTTCTACAAGGGTGACATCCAGTCGGATTCA
Source organism: Azonexus sp. (assembly GCA_041909105.1). GTDB lineage: Bacteria > Pseudomonadota > Gammaproteobacteria > Burkholderiales > Rhodocyclaceae > Azonexus. The sequence goes on along the minus strand of JAYREE010000003.1, from coordinate 92,307 downwards.
CTCGACTTCAACACCCGCGCTCTGCAAGGCCGCAGTAACGGCAAGCTGACCAATTACGGCGTATACGCGCAAAACTCGACGTTGTGGTCGCATGGCATTGACACGACCGTCGGTGTTCGTCAGCAATATTTCAAGGAAGAAGTCAGCGACCGCAACGCCGGCCTCAGCGATAGCCTCGACGACAACCTGACCGCATGGGATATTGGCGGGGGCTACCAGATTACCAGCAACCTGCGTGCCTACTTGAAGACAGCTCGTAACTTCCGTCTGCCGAATACCGACGAGTTGTTTGCTTACGACTGCGCCGGCTACCCATGCAAAACCGTTTTTAACGGCACGCTCAAACCGCAGACTGGCCATCTGAAGGAAGGCGGCCTGCTGTGGGATAGCGCAAACTTCAGCCAACATGTATCGCTCTTCCAGCAGGATAACGACAACGAAATTGGCTATATCTCTGCCAATGGCAAGAATGCCAACCTCGACCCTCTGCGGCGCCGAGGTATCGAATCCGAAACCCGCTGGAAGCCCATTTCCAGCCTGACGATTCGCCTCAATATCACCTATATCGAGGCTCGCTTTACCGAAGGCCGCTACACCGACAAATGGGTACCGCTGGTGCCGAGCCACTCCGAGTCGCTTTCCGCTAGTTGGGATAGCGGCGTGGCTGGCATCCATACTATCGTGATCAACAACGTAGGCGACCGCTACTTTGGCAGCGATTTCACCAACACCCGAGAGAAACTTGGAGCCTATACGACGGTGGATTACCAAAGCCTGTGGAAATTCAAGCCGTTTACTGTTGGTTTCCGAATCACCAACCTGACCGATACGAAATACTCGCCGACCGGCTACAGTGGAACCTACTATCCAGCCGATCGCCGCAGCGCCTTCCTGTCGCTCAACTACGCCTACTGACGCATGCCCACCCGCCGTCGCGCCCTGCTCATCCTGATATCGCTGACTTTACTGGCGATCTTCAGCCTGGGCGCGGCGCTGATGGTGGGGAGTTATCAAGTCGCTCCGACCGACGCTTTGGCTGCCCTGCTGGGTCATGAAGGCGGCGGCGGCAAGGTGGTGATCGAATTGCGCCTGCCGCGCGCTCTGGCGGGCTTTGCCTGCGGAGGCCTGTTGGCGTTGGCCGGTGCGTTGATGCAGGTTTTGCTGCGCAATCCCCTGGCCGACCCTTACGTGCTGGGCATCTCCGGCGGCGCGGGCGTGGGGGCGATGTTCGGCCTGCTGATCGGATTGTCCGCCCTCGGCATTGATGGTCTGGCATTTGCCGGTGCGCTGGGTGCGATGTTTCTGGTCTTCGGGCTGGCCCACGGCGACGGCAGCTGGACTCAGACACGGCTGTTGCTGACCGGCGTGATTGTCGCCGCCGGCTGTGGAGCGCTGGTCGCCTTGATGCTCGCCGTCGCTGACGAACACAAGCTGCGCGGCATGTTGTTCTGGCTGATGGGCGACCTCGGACAAAGCGCCCAATGGTGGCCCCCATTGACTGCACTCGGCCTGGCGTTGGGACTCGCCATGCCCTTCGCCCGCGAACTGAATCTCCTGTCGCGCGGGCTGATGCAGGCGCAGGCCTTGGGCGTGGCGGTCGACCGCCTGCGTTACGCCATCTACCTGCTCGCCTCCCTGGCCACTGCCGCCTCGGTGACCACCGCCGGCTCCATCGGCTTCGTCGGGCTCGTCGTACCGCATCTGGTCCGCCTAGCGACCGGCAACGATCAACGTCTTCTGCTGCCGGCTTCCGTACTGGCCGGCGGCTCCTTGCTGGTGCTGGCGGATACTGCGGCGCGGACCCTGATTGCCCCGCAGCAGTTGCCGGTCGGCGTCCTGACGGCACTTATCGGGGTGCCGGTTTTCCTCTTTTTGCTTTCGCGGCAACCGAAATGACGCCGCTCCTCGAAACCCGACAATTGCAGGTCGCCGTTGGCGAACGCACGGTGATCGAACGTCTCGACCTGGCCGTCTCCTCAGGCGAACGCCTGGCCATTCTCGGTCGCAACGGTGCCGGCAAATCGACCCTGCTGTCGACTCTGGCCGGATTACGTCCCCCTGCCGCCGGGGCGATCTTGCTCGACGGCGAAGACGCCGCCTTGCTTCACCCGCGGCAGGCGGCGCAGCGCCGCGCCTGGCTCGGCCAGTTCCAGACCGATCCCTTTGGCTCCACGGTGCTGGAAACCGCCCTCACCGGCCGTCACCCGCACCTCGGCCGCTGGGACTGGGAAAGCCCCCAAGATGCCGACATCGCCCGCGACGCGCTGAAGGCGGTCGGCCTGGCCGGCATGGAAGCACGCCAAATCCACACCCTGTCCGGCGGCGAGCGTCAGCGCCTGGCCATCGCCACGCTGCTGACGCAGGCCGCGCCGCTTTACCTGCTCGACGAACCGCTGTCGCACCTCGACCTCAACCACCAGATGGCCGTACTCGAACTGTTCACCGGCACGGCGCGTGCGTGCGGCGCCGGCGTCGTCATGGTCCTGCACGACCCGACGCTGGCTTTCCGCTTCTGCGACCGCGCCCTGCTCGTCTTCGGCGACGGCCGCACGGAGACTGCTGCGGTGCACGAACTGTTAACGGCAAAAACCCTGTCTGAACTCTACGGCTACCCGCTGCGCCAGATCGACGATCGCGGCCAGCGCTGCTTCATTCCGGAATAAATCATGAGCGTCACCCACGAACAACGCATGCAGAAGAAGAAGTCCGTCGTCGACGGCAAGATCGCCGCCGCTCAGGAAGAGCGTGGCGTGCTGCTGGTCAATACCGGCAACGGCAAGGGTAAATCCTCGGCGGCCTTCGGTGTCGTCGCCCGCGCCCTCGGCCACGGCCTCAAGGTTGCCGTCGTCCAGTTCGTAAAGGGCCGCTCCGACACCGGCGAAGAAGCCTTCTTCCGGCAGCAGCCCAACGTGCATTGGCACGTCGGTGGCGAGGGTTTCACCTGGGAAACGCAAGACAAGGAACGCGACGCCCGCGCCGCCCAGGCAGCTTGGGATATCGCCTGCGGCCACCTGAGCGACCCGGACATCGGCCTCGTCGTTCTCGATGAAATGACCTACGCCTTCAAATATGGCTGGCTCGATCTCCAGGTGGTGATTGCCAAACTACTTTCCCGCCCATTGATGCAGCACGTCATCGTTACCGGCCGTGGCGCCCCCGACGCGCTACGAGAAGCAGCCGACACGGTCAGCGACATCGGCATGGAGAAACATGCCTTTCAGGGCGGCATCAAAGCCATGCCGGGACTGGAATTCTGACTCGCTGCGCCTAAGCGTGGCTTTTTTACGTTTATAATCGCGCCATCGGGTGCCTCGTCTTCTCACGGAGATGGGGTGAAACGGGAAGCCGGTGCCGCTGCTTTGGCAGCCATTCCGGCGCAGCCCCCGCTGCTGTAGGCCTGACGACTCCACCACACGCCACTGTGCATCGCATGGGAAGGCCGGTCGGAGAAGGATGAAGGTAAGCCAGAAGACCGGCCCGACGAATTGAGTTGCACTGTGCCCCGGGGTGTGGGCGGTGGACTGTCGCCGGCCCGCGTTTCCGTTTTACGGGCACCCCGAATGTCGGCGCATCCTCCCTCTACCCGCCGTCATAGCGCATTTGCGATCTGCATGCACGTCGAGGGAGTTCTCATGCACATCATGGAAGGTTTTCTGCCGGCCGGGCACGCCCTGGCCTGGACTGTCGCCGCCACACCTTTTGTCGCCTGGGGCTTGGTGTCGATTCGTCGGCGACTGCGAACGTACCCCGAATTACGCATGTTGCTCGGCGTCGCCGCCGCCTTCGCTTTCATCCTGTCCGCGCTCAAACTGCCATCGCTCACCGGCAGTTCCTCGCATGCCACCGGCGTCGGTCTGGGTGCCCTGCTTTTCGGGCCGGCGGCGATGGTACCGGTCGGCCTCGTCGTCCTGCTGTTTCAGGCGCTGCTGCTCGCCCATGGCGGCCTGACCACGCTGGGCGCCAACGTCTTTTCGATGGCCGTCGTCGGTCCCTTCGTCGCCTACGGTCTGTTCCGGGCTGGGCGAGCCGCCGGGCTACCGCTACGCTTCGCTGTATTTCTCGCTGCCTGTCTCGGCGATCTCTCCACTTATTGCACAACCGCGCTGCAACTGGCCTTGGCTTTTCCCGATCCGGCCAGCGGCTTGTCCGGCTCGTTCGCCAAGTTCGCCGGCATTTTTGCCGTCACCCAGATTCCGCTCGCGATCAGCGAAGGGCTGCTCACCGTCCTCGTCGTCAATGCGCTGACGCGCTTCAACGCCGAAGAATTGCGTCATCTGTCGCTTGCCCGCCCCCCGGAGGTCAAGGCATGAAAAAACAGAACTGGCTCATCGTCAGCGCCATCGTAATACTCGGCGTACTGCCCTTCTGGCTGGCCCCTGCACCGGCCACCGGCCCCGACGGACAAACGGGAGAAGCCTTTGCCGGGGCCGACAACAAGGCGCAGGCGGCCATTGGCGAAATCGCTCCGGCCTACCGCCGCTGGTTCGAGCCACTGCTCGAACCAGCCAGCGCCCAAGTCGAATCCTTGCTCTTCGCGCTGCAGGCGGCTATCGGCGCGGGCATCATCGGTTACTGGTTGGGCGCTTCGGTGACCCGCGAAAAACTTGACCGGAAAAACAAACGTAACCACGCCGAAGATGCCCATGTTGATTGAGCGAGCGGCCTACGGCAACCGCTGGCGCCAGGTCAGTCCCGCCGCCAAAGGCAGCTTGGCGATGGCCGGCCTGCTGGCGGCCTATCTCGCCCGCTCGCCGCTGAACGCACTCGCCGTGGCGTCGGCGCTCGCTCTCTGCACAATGCTGCTCGCCGGAGTCGGCCCACGAGTCTATTTGCGCGTTGCGGCCCCGGCCGTCGGATTCCTGCTGCTTTCCTGCCTGACACTGCTTTTCCCGGTAACGCTGGACGCTGCCGGCCGCTTGTCCTGGCAAGCGGCGCCGCAGGCTTTGCCGGAAATCGAAGCTACCGCAGCGCGGGCGCTGGCGGCACTTGCGGCGCTGCTCGGCTTGGTTCTGACCACGCCCCTGCCCGACCTGATCGGCCTGCTACGCCGCTTGAAAATGCCCGAGATGCTGCTCGATTTGATGCTTCTCGGCTACCGCACGATCTTCGTTTTCTCGACCGCCACCCGCGAAACTCTCGACGCTCAACAGGCTCGCCTCGGCTACGGCACGCGGCGGCGCAGCTTGCATTCGCTCGCGCTGCTCGCCGCCAACCTCGCGCTCCAGGTGTGGCGGCGCAGCCATGCCTTGCATCAGGCGGTCCTCGCCCGCAACGGCGACGGCCCGCTGCGCTTCCTGACACCGTCCTACCCCCACGCCAGACGCGACGAATTGCTCGCCCTGCTTGCCGGCAGCGGCCTGATTGTCGCCGCCGGGTGGATAGGAGCCTGAATTGACGACGACTTGGCTCGCCATCCGCCACCTCGGACATGTCTATGCCGACGGCAACGTCGGCCTCACCGACTGTTCGCTGGACATCCTCGGCGGCAGCCGCAACGTCCTGCTCGGCGCCAACGGTTCGGGAAAAACGACCTTACTTCAGCACATCAACGGTCTGCTCCGCCCCAGCACCGGCGCTATCCTGTTCGACGGCGAAGCGATCGACTACAGCCGGAGCGGATTGGCGACCTTGCGTCGGCGCGTCGGCCTGGTCTTCCAGAACCCGGACCGGCAACTCATTTCCGCCACGGTCATGGAGGATGTCTCGTTCGGCCCGCTCAACCTCGGCCTGGACGAGGCGACAGTGCGCCAGCGGGTAGCGGAGGCACTGACCATCGTCGGCATGAGCGGCCTTGCCGAACGTCCACTGCATCGGCTGAGTTTCGGACAGAAAAAGCGCGTCTGCATCGCTGGCGTTCTGGCCATGCAGCCGGATCTGTTGCTGCTCGACGAACCGATGGCCGGACTCGACGCGACCATGCAGACGGAACTGCTCGCCGTCCTCGACCAACTCTCGGCTCGCGGCATCACCATCGTTCTTTCCACGCACGACGTCGATTTCGCCTACCGCTGGGCTGACGCTATTCACCTCCTGAACGACGGTCGTTGTGTCGCCTCGTTTGCCGCGGACCAACTGGAAGAACATGCGGCGATCCTCGCCGCGGTTCGCCAACCCTTGCCGGCGGTGCTTGAGCTAAGGCGGACGCTCCTCCGTCGCGGTCTGTTGCCCGCCGATGCCCAGCCGCGCAGCCTCGAAACACTGCTGGAAATGTTGGCTGCGGGGCACCCGTGAAAACCCCCCAAAAACCGCGGTGCACCGCAGCTATTCGCCCGATTCGATACCTGGAAAGGAATGATTGAATGCCCGGAAAAATCTGGTTTGTCGGCGCCGGACCCGGCGATCCCGACCTGATCACCGTCAAGGGTCGCCAACTGCTTGAGCAGGCTGGCGCCGTGCTGTTTGCCGGCTCCCTGGTCGATCAGGCGGCGACCTTGTTCACGCCTGAAGGCTGCGAGATTCGCGACTCCAAGGACATGACCCTGGAAGAGATGACCGACTGGCTGAGCGCGGCCGCCCACCGGCACGACACGGTGGTCCGCCTGCAGACCGGCGACCCCGGATTGTATGGGGCGCTGATCGAGATGACCCGGCCGCTGACCGCCAGCGGCATCGAATGGGCCGTGGTCCCCGGCGTTTCCTCGGCCATGGCTTCGATGGCCGCGGCCGGCGAAACGCTGACCCTGCCGGAAGTCACCCAAACCGTCATCCTGACCCGGGTGGCCGGGCGCACGCCGATGCCGCCCGGCGAAGAACTGGAAGCGCTCGCCGCCCACAAGACAACGCTCTGCATCTATCTGTCGATCACCTTGCTGCACAAGGTTCAGGAAGCCTTGCTGGCCGCCGGCTGGAGCGAGGACGCGCCGATTCTGGTAGTGCAGAAGGCAAGCTGGCCGGGCGAGGAAAAGATCGTGCGCGGCACGATCAAGGACATCAAGCGCAAGTGCCAGGACGAAAAGATCGCCAGCCAGGCGATGATCGTCGCCAGCCCGACGCTGGGCGCCGCCGACTGGCCCGACCTGATCCGCTCGAAACTCTACGACCCGACTTTCGGCCACCGCTTCCGCAAGGCTAGCAGCGGCCCCGCCCTCTCCCCGGAGAATCCTGCATGAATACTGACACCACCCTTCTCCTCGTCGGTCACGGCTCGCGCGGCCGCGAAGGCAACAAGGAAACCATCAATTTCGCCGCCCAATGGCGTGAACAGCACCCGGACTGGCGGATCGAGGTCTGCTTCATCGAACACGCCGACGTGCTGCTCGACGAAGGTCTCGACCGTGCCGCCCGCGGCGCCAAGAAGGTGATTGCCATCCCCTTTATTCTCAATGCCGCCGGCCACGTCAAGATGGAATTGCCGCATGCGCTGGAAGAGGCCCGCGCCCGTCACCCCGGCGTCGAGTTCATCGTCACCCGCCACCTCGGCATGGGACGCGAGATCTTCGCCGTGTTGCAGGGGCAACTCGACCGCCTGATGAAGCAACTGGCCATGCCCGACCCGATGACCACCAGCGTCATCCTGCTCGGCCGCGGCTCATCGGATGCCGGGGCCAATGGCGAACTGGCCAAGATGGCGCGCTGGATTTTCGAGGAAAACGACCACGAGCTGGTCGACCTCGCCTTCACCGGCGTCACCTGGCCACGGCTGGAAACGGTCGTTCAGCGCCACGTCAGGCTGGGCATGATGCAGATTGCCATCGTCCCGGTCTATCTGTTCACCGGCGTGCTGATCGAGCGCATCCAGGCCCAGGTCGAGCGCCTGAAGCAGCAATATCCGCAGATCGCCTTTGCCGTCGGCAGCCACTTTGGCTTCGATCCTGGGATTTTCACCCTGCTCGACCACAAGGCCGAGGGCGAAGCGGCGGGCGGCGGCATGCTCGAATGCGACGGATGCAAATACCGGGAACTGGCCGAAGACGAGCACCTGCACGATCACAGCCACACCGCGACCGGTTGCGCCCACGCCCACGGGCATGATCACCATCAAGGACACGGCCACGACCATCCGCATCATCACGGCTGCGCACACAAACACGACTGATTTGCGAGGACACCCATGACCAGCAACACCGCCAGCAATACCGTTACCGAACAGCTGACCGCCGCCGGGCGCGCGATCGAACATGATTCCTTCGCCATCATCGATGCCGAAGCCGGCCCGCATGGCTACACCGACGAGCAATGGCCGCTCGTACGCCGGATGATCCACGCCAACGCCGATTTCGAATTCAACGGCCTCACTGCCTTTCATCCGGAGGCCATGCAAGCCGGCATGCGGGCGGTACTCAAGGGCGATACCCCGATCGTCGCCGACGTCGAAATGATCTGCGTCGGTCTGTCCAAGCCCCGCCTGCAGCACTTCGGCCTGACCACCCACCACTACATTTCCGACTCCGACGTGATCGAAGCCGCCAAGGCCGAGAACAGCACCCGCGCGGTGCAGGCCATGCGCAAGGCGCATCGCCTCGGCAAGCTGGACGGCGCCATCGTCGGCATCGGTAACGCACCGACCGCGCTGATCGAACTGGTCCGCCTGATCCGCGAAGAAGGCGCCCGCCCGGCCCTGGTCGTCGCCATGCCGGTCGGCTTTGTCTCGGCGGCTGAATCGAAAGACCTGATGATGACGGTCAACGAAGTTCCCTGGGTTGCCATCAAGGGCCGCAAGGGCGGCTCGACACTGGTCGTCGCGGCCATTCACGCCATGCTGTCACTGGCCGAAGCCGAGCAGAAAAAAGCCGCATGAGCGACAGCGAAAAACCCGTCAAGGTCCGCAAGGGCGACGCCAAGCGCGAGCGCGGCAACCGCACCGGCTTCACCACCGGCGCCTGCTCAGCCGCCGCCGCCCGGGCGGCGACGCTCGGCCTGCTGCTCAGCGAAGTCCCGGAAACGGTCGTCTGCCGCCTGCCCAACGGGCAGGAGGTGAGCTTTGCCGTGACCAACGGATCGGTCGAGGAAAGCGCCGGTCACGCCCATGCGGTGATCATCAAGGATGCCGGCGATGACCCCGATGCGACGCATGGCGCACACATGACCGCCGATGTCCGCATCTTGAAGCACCGCGCCGGCGAGATCGTCCTCAAGGGTGGCCCCGGCGTCGGCGTCGTCACCAAGGAGGGCCTGGGGCTGGAGGTCGGCGGGCCGGCGATCAACCCGGTACCGCGCCGCAACATCACTGACAATGTCCGCGCCGTGGCCAGCGAATTGCTCGAACACGATGGCCTGGAAGTCACCATCTCGGTGCCCGGCGGCGAGGAGATGGCGAAAAAAACGCTGAACGCTCGCCTCGGCATTCTCGGCGGCATTTCCATCCTCGGCACCACCGGCATCGTCCGTCCCTATTCGACCGCCGCCTTCCGCGCCAGCGTCGTGCAGGCGGTCGATGTCGCGGCCAAACAGGGCCAGACCAGCGTGATCTTCACCACCGGCGGGCGCACCGAGAAGTTCGCCATGAAGCAGCTGCCGGAACTCGACGAATCGTGTTTCGTGCAGATGGGCGACTTCGTCAAGGCGGCCTTCACCAGCGCCATCAAGCGCCAGATGCCGCACGTCTACGTCGGCGCCATGGTCGGCAAGCTGACCAAGATGTGCCAGGGCCTGGCCGTGACCCACGCCTGGAAGGCCGAAATCGACCGCGACATCCTCGCCGACTCAGCGCGTGAAGTTGGCGCGCCGGACGACCTGATCGAGGAAATCCGCGCTGCCGAAACCGCTCGCTTCGCGGCCGAAAAGCTCGCCACACTGGGGTTGACCGTGGAATTCCACAAACAACTGGCGAAAAAGGCCATTCGTAGCCTCAAGGGCGAATACCCCGGCGACTATCACCTGGCCGTGCTGGTCTGTGACTTTGAAGGCAACTTCATTTGTCGTGTCGATGAGGAGGAAGCCCAATGAACCCCAAACTGTTCATCATCGGCATCCTCGACGACGGCTGGGTCGGGCTGAGCGATGCGGCCCGGCAGGCATTAACGGAGGCCGGACTGATCATCGGCGTCGGCCGCACGCTAGCGCTGGTCAAGGCGCAATTGCCCGCTACCGCAAGCCGCGACATGGACGGCGCACTGACGCAAAGCCCGGCCTGGATCCAGGCCGCCCGCGCCGAAGGCAAATCGGTGGCCGTGTTGGCCACCGGCGACCCGCTCTGTCACGGCATTGCCAGCTACCTGCTCGGCAAGCTCGGGCGCGACGGCGTGGAAATCCTGCCCGCACCGTCCACCCTGCAAATCGCCTTTGCGCGCTGGCAGAAGCCCTGGCAGGACGTGACCATCGCCTCCTGCCACAGCCAGGATGCCGGCGAATGGAGCGTGGGCGCCACGCCGACGCATGGCCTGTACCCGCTGATGCGGGCGATTGCCCTGAATCGCCGCGTCTTCGCCTTCACCAGCCCGGAAAACGACCCGGCACGACTGGCGCGGGCGCTGGTCACCGCCGGCTACGGCGACGAGGTGAAACTTTCGGTCGCCAGCCGCCTGTTGCTGCCGGATGAACGCATCGACACCGGCCTGTCTGCGGTGGACGCGGCCAAACTGCAATTTTCCGAGCCAAGCGTCGTGCTGATCGAGCGCAACGACCTCGATCATGGCCCGCATTTTGGCCTCGACGATCTCGACTACATCCAGCGCGCCCCCGAAAAGGGGCTGATCACCAAGCAGGAGGCCCGCGCCCTGTCGCTGGCCAAGCTGCGCCTCAAGTCCGACAGCGTGGTCTGGGACATCGGCGCCGGTTCCGGCTCGGTCGGCCTCGAATGCGCCCGCGTCGCCGCGCAGGGCCACGTCTGGGCCATCGAAAAAAATGAAGGCGACGCCGCCAACGCCCGTGCCAACGCCGCCAAGTTCCGCGTCGGTAACTACACGCTGTGCGAAGGCAAGGCCCCGGCGCAACTCGACACCTGGCCCGACCCGGACGCGGTGTTCATCGGCGGTTCGGGCGGCGAACTGGGCGAACTGATCAAGCTGATCCTCGCCCGCCTGAAACCTGCGGGTCGGCTGGTGATGAATTTCGTCACCCTGGAAAACCTCGCCACCGCCACCTCGACCCTGAAAGCGCTTGGCGCTGGCTGGGACGTGGTGCAACTGCAAGCCAGCCGCAGCCAGCCCATCCTCGACATGCACCGCATGGCCGCCCAAAACCCGGTTTGGGTGGTGACGGCGTGGAACGAAACCAAGGAAGCGCAATGACTGAACAAAAACGCTACGGCAAGCTGATTGGCGCCTCGCTCGGCCCCGGCGATCCCGAATTGATCACCCGCCGCGCCTGGGCGGCGCTGCAATCCGGCGCGCGCTGGTTGTATCCGGTGAAGAAGGCCGAGGAATCCTCCTACGCGCTGTCCATCGTCGAACGCGGCGGCCTGGCGATTCCGGGCGATGCGGTCGAGCTGGTTTTCCCGATGACCCGCGACGCCGAAATTCTGGCCAAGGCCTGGGCGCGCGCCGCGACACAAACCGTCGACCTGCTGGCCGAAGGCCGCGATCTGGTGTTTCTCGTCGAAGGCGACGCATCGACCTTCGCCACCTTCGGCCACCTCGCCCGCGTGGTGCGCGAGCTGGTGCCGGAGATCGCGGTCGAAACCATCCCCGGCGTCTCCTCCTTCGCCGCCGCCGCCGCCACCACCGGCGTGACGCTGGCCGAAGAGGACGAAACCTTCGCCATCATCCCCGCCGCCTACGGCACCGAGGTGATCAACCACCTGCTCGACGAGTTCGACACGCTGGCCCTGCTCAAGGTCAAGCCGCTGGTCGATGAAGTCATCGAGTTGCTGGAGCAACGCGAATTGCTGGCCTCTTCGGTGTTCATCGAGAAGGTCGGGTCGCCCGATGAGCGCATCGTCCGCGATGTGGCCAGCCTCAAGGGCGAGAAGGTCAATTACCTGTCGCTGATGCTGGTGCAGAACCCGAAACGCGTGCGCGGCGAGCTGCGCCGCGGTTGCCGCAAGCGCAAGGAAGCCAAAGACGCGACGGCTGCGGTGCACGACTGAAAAACCATAAAAACCCAACCGAGAATCCCATGAAAATTGCTGTCGTTTCCATTACCAAACATGGCATCGCGCTGGCTGGCAAGGTAGTTGCCGCCCTGCCCGGCGCACAACTGTTCTGCCCCGAGAAATTCCGTGCCGAAGGCGAAGCCGCCGCACCGGGCGTGACCCATTGCTACGTCGGCAAGGTGGGCGATCAGGTGCCGGCCCTGTTTGCCGCCTTCGATGGCATCGTTTGCATCGTTTCGCTCGGTGCGGTCGTCCGTCTGATCGCGCCACACCTGAAGAGCAAGGAGACCGATCCGGCCGTGGTCGTCATCGACGAAGCCGGCAAATTCGTCATTCCCATGCTGTCCGGCCACCTCGGTGGCGCCAACCAACTGGCCGGCCACCTCGCCACGGCGCTGGGCGCCCAGGCCGTGCTGACCACCGCCTCGGATGCCCGCGAAACCATCGCCGTCGATCTGCTGGGACGTGAACTGGGCTGGAAATTCGAAGCCAGTCACGACGAGATCGTCCGTTGCAGCGCCGCCATGGTCAATGACGAGCCGGTCGCGCTGGTCCAGGAAGCTGGCTCGGCGGATTGGTGGCCCAACCACGCCAACGGCCGCAGCGGCCCCCTGCCGGCCAACGTGACGCTGTTCCAGCGCCTGGAGGAGGTGCCGTGCGACCGCTTCGCCGCCGTCCTGTGGGTGGCGGAACGCGATATGCCGGCCGACATTGCCCCCCAACTGGCCGGTCGCCGGGTGGTATACCGGCCATGAAGATCGCCCTCGGCCTCGGCTGCGACCGCGGTACACCGGCCGCCACCATTGCGCAATGCATCCGCGAAGCGCTGACCGAGGCGGCTTGTACGCTGGCCGATGTGGCGGCGGTCGCCTCGATCGATCTCAAGGCTGACGAGATCGGACTGGCGGAAGTCGCGGCGGCCAACGGCTGGACGCTTCGCTTCTACCCGGCACTCGAACTCGCTGCGGTCGAGGTCCCCAACCCGTCGGAAACCGTGCGCAAGTACACCGGCACCCCTTCCGTCTCGGAGGCAGCCGCGCTGCTCGCCGCGCAAGCCGACCAGACCCATTTGATCATCGAAAAACACAAGCTGCGCGGCCCGGATGGCCGCAACGCCACTGTCTCCATTGCAAGGATTCCCCAATGAACGCTCCCGAAACCCTCGTCAAAACCGGCAAGATCATGCTCGTCGGCCTCGGCCCTGGCAGCCAGGACCATCTGACCGCCCGCGCCCGCGCGGCGATCGCCGAAGCCGACACCATCATCGGCTACGTCACCTACATCCGCCTGGTTGCCGACCTGGTCGAGGGCAAGGAAGTGATCAAGAAATCGATGACCGAGGAACTCGACCGGGCCATCGAAGCGCTCGACCGGGCCAGCCAGGGCAAGAAGGTAGCGTTGGTGTCGTCGGGCGATGCCGGCGTCTATGGCATGGCCGGGCCGACCTTCGAGGTGCTGTTCCAGGCCGGCTGGACACCGGATTCGGACATTGAGGTGGAAATTGTGCCCGGCGCTTCCGCACTCAACACCTGCGCCGCCCTGGTCGGCGCCCCACTGACCCACGATTTCTGCGCCATTTCCCTGTCCGACTTGCTGACCCCGTGGCCGACCATCGCCCGCCGCCTCGATGCCGTGGCCTATGCCGACTTCGTGGTGGCGCTCTATAACCCGAAGAGCGGTCGCCGCACGCAGCAGATCGTCGAAGCCCAACGCATCTTCCTGCGCCACCGCGATCCGCAGACGCCGGTAGCCATCATCAAGTCCGGCTATCGCCCCAAGCAGCGCATCGAGCTGACCACCCTCGACAAGATGAGCGAGGCCGACATCGGCATGTTGTCGACGGTGCTGATCGGTAATTCCAACACCTTCATCAAGCACGGCCTGATGGTCACCCCGCGCGGCTACTCGAACAAGTACGCCGTCGAAGGCGGCGAGCGCAACACGCACGCCGGCGAACAGGCCGGCCGCTCGCTGTCCACCGGCCTCAACGGCTGGATGGCAACAATTCAGCAAAGCGGCAAGACCGCCGCTGAACTGGCGGCCGAGTACCGTCTGCCGGAGGACTACATTGCCGCCGTACTGCAGGCCGAGCTGCCGCCGGAAGGCGAGGAGGCCGAGATTGAAGGCTGAGCGCGACGCCGAACTGATCATCAAGCCGAAAATACGCGAGTACAGCCGGCAGGTGCTGGTGTGTACCGGGCCGCGCTGCACGCAGAATGGCGAGGGCGAGGCACTGTTCAATGCGCTGCAGACCAAGTTCCGCGCCGCCGGCCTCGGCGTCGATGCCGGCCCGGCTCGGGTCAAGCGCACCCGCACCGGCTGCGTCGCCGCCTGCCAGGGCGGGCCGATCGTTGCCGTGCAGCCGGATGGCATCTGGTACTACAACGTCACCGATGCCAACATCGACCGGATCATCGAGACACATTTGAAGAACGGCCAGGTGGTGGAGGATCTGGTGTTTCATCGTCAGGGAGAGGTTGAATGAGCGATTTCCCACCGGGCAGCGTCGCCCTGGTCGGTGCCGGCCCGGGCGACCCGGAGTTGATCACCCTCAAGGCCTACCGTCGCTTGCAGCAGGCGGAGGTATTGCTCTACGACAATCTGGTCAGCCCGGAAATCGTCGAATTCTGCCCGTCCACCGCAGAACTCATTTATGTCGGCAAGACGGCGGGCAAACACACCCTGGCACAAGAAGAAATCTGCCAGCTCCTGCTCGCCAAGGCGCGCAGTGGCCGTCGCGTGGTCCGTCTGAAAGGCGGCGATCCGTTCGTCTTCGGACGGGGTGGCGAGGAGCTGGATGTTCTGCTCGATCACGGCATCAACGTCGAGATCATTCCCGGAATCACCGCCGCCCTCGGCGCCGCGGCGGCCTTCGGCTTTCCGCTGACCCATCGCGATTACGCACAAAGCTGCGTCTTCGTCACCGGCCACCTGAAGGATCACAGCATCGACCTCAACTGGGCTGGGCTGGCCCAGCCGAACCAGACGCTGGCCATCTACATGGGGATCACCGGACTCGATACCATTTCGCGCGAACTGCAGCGCGCCGGTCTGCCCGGCCGCACACCCGCCGCGCTGATCTACCGGGCGACCTGGCCGGAACAGAAGATTTACCCGGCAACCCTGGCCACCTTGCCGGAAACGGCCAAGGTCCACGCCGTCAAACCGCCCGCCTTGTTGATCATCGGCGAAGTGGTGGGCTTGTACGAACGCAATCGCAGCTAGATTGGTTTCAAGGGTTACGGAAGCACCCGTCGCTTGAAGCTTCCGGTCATGACAACAGGTGTCCGCCATCGCGCGATGGCGGGTGAAACGGGAATGGGGTGAGCAATCCTGACGATTGCAATGCCCCAGCTGCCCCCGCAACGGTAGGAAAGTGCGGCACCGTCACAAAGCCACTGGCGAAACTAGCCGGGAAGGCGACGGCGCAAGACTTTCAAGCCCGGAGACCGGCCTGTTGCCTCGTGCCGCTGTGCTAGCGCAGCGGCTTTTGCAACAGACTGTCTGCGGGGATGTGGACGGCTCGCTTTCCGGCGCAACGAGCGGAGGGAGCCTTCCATGGCAGGCAGTCGTTCATGGAGTACCGTATGCACCCCGTTCGTTTCCTCTCACCCCGCCCCACCCTGTTGGCTCTCTCCTTAAGCACCGCCGGACTCGCCTACGGGGCCGGCATTCCCACCCTGCAGGAAGTCACCGTCAGCAGCGGCAGTCAAGACCTGATCGGCCTGGCCGACTCTTCCAGCGAAGGAACCGTCACCGCCAAGCAATTGGCGAATCGTCCCCTGCTGCGTCCCGCCGAAGTGATGGAGGTCGTACCCGGCATGATCGTTACCCAGCACTCCGGCGACGGCAAGGCCAACCAGTATTTCCTGCGCGGCTTCAACCTCGACCATGGCAGCGACTTCGCCACCCACGTCATGGGCATGCCGATCAACATGGTCAGTCATGCCCACGGTCAGGGCTACATGGATCTCAATTTCCTGATTCCGGAGCTGGTCGGCACGATGAAGTACAAAAAAGGCGTCTATAGTGCCGAGGACGGCGATTTTGCGACCAGCGGCAGCGCCCGTATCGACTACCTGCGCAAACTGGCTAGCCCTTTTGTCGATGTCGGCCTGGGGCAGCACAACTACCGCCGCCTGCTGACCGCGGGCAGCACGGAAATCAACGGCCTGGATCTGCTGGCCGGGATCGAGCTTGCCGGCAACAACGGCCCGTGGGAACAAGCCGAGAATCTGGAAAAACAGAACGCCGTCTTCCGCCTGTCTTCTGGCAGCACCGCCAACGGCTTCGCCGTGACCGGCATGTTCTACAAGGCCGACTGGACCGCGACCGAACACGTTCCCGAGCGGGCCATCAACAGCGGCGAAATCGGCCGCTACGGCACCCTGCTCGGCAACGATGGCGGGCAGACCCATCGCTACAGCCTGTCCAGCGAATGGGCGCGTAGCGGCGAGCGCGGCGCCACCCGTGCCAACGCCTACGTGATCGACTACGGACTCAACCTGTTCTCGGCCCCTTCCGGCTACATCAACGGACTGTCCGGCGACCAGCACGAGCAGGCTGACGAACGCGTCGTCTGGGGCGGCGACCTTCGTCATAGCTGGTTTCTCGGCCCGCAGTTGCGCGACACCGAACTGACCGGCGGTCTGCAACTGCGCCAGGATCGCATCGGCAAGGTCGGGCTGTACAACACGGTGAATCGGCGGCGCGTGGACACCGTGCGCGAGGATCGGATCACCGAGACGGCCAGCGGTTTTTTCGTCGAAGCCAAGACGCAATGGCTAGCGTGGCTACGCACCAACGCCGGCGCCCGTTATGACCTGATCCGTGCCGAAGCAACCGCGCTGGCCGGCAGCAATAACATGGCCAACGGCGGCGAGGTGTCGGCGCACCAGGCCAGCCCCAAGCTGGGGGTCGTTGTCGGCCCCTTCCCACTGCTCGGTCCCACCGAGTTTTACGCCAACTGGGGTCATGGTTTCCACAGCAACGACGTACGCGGCGCGACGGCCAAGGTCAATCCCCAGGACGGCAGCGCTACCAACGCCGTGCCGCTGATCGTCAGGGCACGGGGATCGGAAATTGGCCTGCGCGTCGTTCCCCTGCCGGGCTGGAACAGCAGTCTCTCCGTGTGGCAGATGGACCTCGCTTCCGAGCTGGTCTTCATCGGCGACGAGGGGATCACCGAACCCAAGGGCGCCTCGCGGCGTTCCGGCCTCGAATGGTCCAACTACTTCACGCCGGCGTCGGGAATCATCGTCGACGCCGACCTGGCCTTGGCCAAAGCGCGCTTCAAGGAAGAGGTCAATGGCGGCCGCTACGTGCCCAATGCCGTCCCGCTGACCATCTCGCTCGGCATCGCCTATGACGATGGCGGACCATGGTTCGGTGGCATCCGTAGCCGCTATCTCGGCGCCTACGCGCTGGAAGAGACCGGCACGGAAAAATCCCATGCCTTCTGGATGACCAACCTCAAAGTCGGTTACCGCTTCAACAAGCAATGGCAGGCCACGCTTGACGTGCTGAACCTGTTCGACAAACAGGCCAACGACATCGAGTATTGGGGCGGCGCCTGCACGCGCAGCGAAGCCCTGGCCAATACCGGTGGCTGCGGCAGCGGATCGGCCATCGACGGCCGCCTCGTTCATCCGCTCGAGCCACGTACGGTACGCCTGAGCCTGCGCGTCACTTTCTAAACCCAATGACGCTCCCGAATCTGGGAGCGTCTATCATCCCCCTTCTTCCGTCAGAGCATCCGACCATGCCCGCCTGCCCCGCCCTCCTCATTGCCGCCCCGGCCTCCGGCCAGGGCAAAACCACCGTCACCGCCGCCCTGGCCCGTCTGCATGCCCGGCAAGGGCGCCGCGTCACCGTGTTCAAATGCGGCCCCGATTTTCTCGACCCGCAGATTCACGCCTTCGCCTCCGGCCGGCCCTGCCACAATCTCGACCTCGGCATGTGCGGCGAGGCGGATGCCCGCTGGCGGCTGGCGCGGGCGGCCGCCGACTCCGACCTGATCCTGGTCGAGGGCGTCATGGGCCTGTTCGACGGCACCCCCTCGGCGGCCGATATCGCCGAACGCTTCGCCATCCCGGTCATGGCATTGATCGACGCCGGGGCCATGGCCCAGACCTTTGGTGCGATCGCCCATGGCCTCGCCACCTATCGCGCCGGCCTCCCCTTTGCCGGAGTCTTGGCCAACCGCGTGGCCAGCCCCCGGCATGGCGAATTGCTCAAGGAAAGCCTGCCAACCGGTATGGACTGGTTTGGCGCCCTGCCCAAATCCGGCGACAGCCTGCCCGAACGCCACCTCGGCTTGCTCCAGGCGGCGGAAATCACCGACCTCGGCAGCCGCCTCGACAAGCTGGCCGACGCGCTGGAAGCCACGGCTACGGTGCACCTGCCCCAACCGGTCAATTTCGACGATACGCCACCACCGGCCGTCCCGCCATTGCTGGCGGGTAAGCGCATCGCCATCACCCGCGACGCTGCCTACGGTTTCATTTACCCCGCCAATCTCGAAACCCTGCAACAGCTTGGTGCCGAACTCCGCTTTTTCTCCCCCGTCGCTGGAGAAGCGTTGCCCGAGTGCGACGCGATCTGGTTGCCCGGCGGCTACCCGGAATTGCATGCGCCAGCGCTTTCCGCCAACACTGCACTGTGGGCCACCCTAGGCGCCCACGTTGCAGCTGGCAAGCCATTGCTCGCCGAGTGCGGCGGCATGATGAGCCTGTTCGAGGAAGTCGTGGACAAGGCTGGCATCAATCATCGCTTCGCTGGCTTGCTGCCGGGCCGCTCGGTCATGCAGCCACGCCTCGCGGCACTGGGTACTCAGTTCGCCACCTTGCCGGAAGGCGAGTTATCCGGCCACACCTTCCATTATTCGAAGAGCGAAACGCCGCTTGAACCCCTGTGCCGCGCCCGCCCCCAACGTGGTGGCAACGGCGAGGCGATCTATCGTGTTGGCCGTCTGACCGCTTCCTACGTGCATTTCTACTTCCCGTCCAATCCGCAGGCCATAGCCGCACTGCTCGGCTGACAATTCGCTTTTTTCGAAACATCTCTGCAATTTTATGCGGTTATAAATGAGCCGAAAGATCGCTACACTCCGTCCGTCACTATCCCAATCAAGGAGACATCAATGAAAAACTTCGTGATGATGGCCGCCGCCCTCGTGCTCGGCCTGTCACTGTCGATCACCGATGCCGAGGCTGCCAAGCGCCTGGGCGGCGGCGGATCGACCGGCATGCAACGTCAATCCGTTACCCCAAGCAAGAACACGCAACAGGCCGCGCCAGCCCAACAGCAGCAAGCCGCTACCACGGCCGGTGCGCCGCAGGCACAACCCAAGCGTTCGTGGATGGGCCCGCTCGCCGGCCTCGCCGCGGGTCTCGGTCTCGCCGCGCTGGCCTCGCACTTCGGCTTCGGCGAAGGTCTGGCCAACTTCATGATGATGGCCCTGCTCGCCATGGTCGTCATCGGCGTAATTGGCTATTTCATGCGCAAGAAGGCTGCCGCCCAAGGCCATCAAGGCATGCAGTACGCTGGCGCCGGTGCTGGTTACGGCAACCCACCGCCGGCCCAGGACTATCAGCCGATGGGCGGTAGCGCTGCCGCTGCGCCGGTGGCCGCTGCCAACATCCCGGCCGACTTCGATGCCGCCGGCTTCGTGCGCAACGCCAAGGTCAATTTCATCCGCCTGCAGGCTGCCAACGATGCCGGCAACCTCGACGACATCCGCGAATTCACCTCGCCGGAAATGTTCGCCGAGATCAAGATGGGCATCGACGAACGCAAGGGCGCCAAGCAGGAGACCGACGTCGTCCAGCTCAACGCCGAAGTACTCGACGTCAGCGAGGAAGCCAACCGCTACATCGTCAGCGTCGAATTCAATGGCCTGATCCGCGAAGATGCCAACGCCCCGGCGGAAGCCTTCCAGGAAATCTGGCACATGACCAAACCGCGTGATGGCTCTCGCGGTTGGGTGCTGGCGGGTATCCAGCAAATCCAGTAAGCGCAGCTAGCGCCTAAACACCCAAAGCCGGCGACTGACCCCGCCGGCTTTTTTTCGCCCGGAGATTGCCATGGCCTTGTCTGCAGTCGGCGAATTCATCGCAACGGCATTGCTCGATGCCTTGAGCCAAACCCTGTTTTACTTCACCGGAAAGCTGCTGGTTCCGATCATCAGCCTGGGGCATTGGCGCGCGGCATCAATCAAGGCAGGCGACGCAAACCCCAAGCCGCGCTGGGCCTATCCGTTACCCCGCGCTCACGATGGCGGTCGCATCATCAGCCCCGATGGGCAGGCGCTACTCGGACTGGCTTTTTGGGGAGCCATCGCGATCTGTGCACTTTTACGCTACGTCTGAGCATGCTCCGAACGCTCGCCCTTGCCGCCATCCGCGCCTACCAACGCTACCTTTCGCCGCATAAAGGCTATTGCTGCGCCTACCGATTTCATACGGGAAGGCCGAGTTGCTCGCAACTCGGCCTTCCCGTGCGATCCACCGCTTTGGGCTCTGGCGTGGCCTGTTCATCTTGCGGGCACGACTCATCCGCTGTGGCATTGCGCATCGGCGTTACCGACAGCCTTCCTTTCGCCCGCTGGCGCAGGCCGGCTTCTGCGACGCAGGTTGCGATCTACCTTGCGACTGCGATGTCAGCTCGGTTTGCGAGGTCGCCAACTGCTTGCCCTGCGATTTGCCTGGCGACTGCGGCGAATGGGGCAAACGGAAGAATGACGACGACGAGCGCCAAGTCCACATTCCGCCCGCCACTTCGTCCAGCCCACCTAATCAAGCCAATCAGCTGGAACAGCTCACCTCCAGCCCGCTGGCCCAATCGGGCGGCAGGGCGGCGTAGTGGTCATTTTCCGGCTGTTCGTCGTAAGGCCTGCGCAGGCAGGCTTGCAGGCGGGCAACTTCGGAAAAATCGCCGGCCTTGGCCTGGCGGATGGCCTGCTCGGCCAGCCAGTTGCGCAACACATACTTGGGGTTGGCGGCGAGCATGGCGCGTTGCCGCGCACCGTCTTCCCACGGCGTTTGGGCGAGACGGGCACGCCAGTTATCCAGCCAGGCATCGCAGGCGGTACGGTCGACAAACAGGTCGCGCAGGGGCGCATCGGTTTTTGCCCTTTCCGGGCCGTGCACCGCAGCAGGCAGTTGGGAGAGGGTGCGGAAGAACAGTGTGAAGTCCGGACGATGTTGCTGCAGAAAGCCGAAAGTCTCGCCGATGAATTGCTCGTCGTCCGGCAAGCCCTCGCGCAACCCCAGCTTGGCCCGCATCAGGCGCTCGAAGGTGCTTTCGAAGGCGTCGCCGTAGGTTTCGTCGACGGCCGCCCGGGCCACTTCCGGGCGCTTCAACAGCGATAAAAAGGCATCGGCCAGGCAATACAGGTTCCACTGGGCGACGTGCGGCTGATTGCGGTAGCTATAGCGGCCGTAAGTATCCGAGTGGTTGCAGATATGACCCGCGTCGAACGCCTCCATGAAGCCGAACGGGCCATAGTCGAGGGTCAGTCCGAGGATGGACATGTTATCGGTGTTCATCACACCGTGCATGAAGCCCACCGCCATCCAGTGGGCAATCAGCTCGCCGGTGCGTTGCGCCACATCGCGCAGCAGGGCAGCGTAGGGGTTGGCGGCAGCGCGACATTCGGGGCGGAAGGTATCGATCACGTAATCGGCCAGGCGGCGCACCTCGGCATCGCGGTCACGCGAGGCCCAATGTTCGAAGGAGCCGAAGCGCACGAAGCCCGGCGCGACACGGGTGACGACGGCGGCCGTCTCGATTTCCTCACGGCGCACCGGGTGGTCGGAACCGATCACGCACAGGGCACGCGTGGTCGGTACTCCCAGGCCGGCCATGGCCTCGGAGCAGAGGAATTCGCGGATCGACGAGCGCAACACGGCCCGGCCGTCGGCCCCGCGCGAGTAGGGCGTGCGCCCGGCGCCCTTGAGCTGGATTTCCCAGTGTCCGCCCGCATGGCGCATTCCACCCAGCAAATGGGCCCGGCCATCGCCCAGTTGCCCGGCCCACACCCCGAACTGATGTCCGGAATAAACCGCTGCCAGCGGCGCGCTCCCTGGCAAAAGGCGGTTGCCGGCGAAAAGATCGGCAAAATGCGGGTGCTTTGGCAGGTCATTCGGCAGACCGAGCAAGTCCACTACCGCTTCGCTCACCCCGACGACATAGGGCGCGGGCAGGGGCTGGGGCGGCAAGCGGGTGTAGAAATCGTCGGGTAGCGCAGCGAAGCTGTTATCGAAGACGGGCAAATTGGGGAGAAGGTTTTCCGGGGCATTCATCGTGTTGGTTGTCGGGTTTCCGGCAAAAAACCGGGAGATTCCGGGGTGGCAGCAAGCGCTGTGCCGGGGCTGCCCACTGAGAGTCGTTTTTTCGCCCTTGGTTCAGCGCAAACGCAGAATACGAATCGCGCCGATCAACACCATCGCGCCAATACTGCCGCCAACCACCCAATCTGGCCATGGTTGCCCAAAAGCCACGACCAGCAGCCCGGCCACGATCACCCCGAGATTGGCCAGCACGTCGTTGGCCGTGAATATGTAGCTGGCGCGCATATGCACTGCTCCATCGCGGTACCGGGCAATGAGCCACAGGCAGGTCATGTTGGCCGCCAATGCCAGCACCGAGATACCGATCATCGTCCCGCTCTCCGGCAGGCTGCCGGCGGCAGCGCGCTGACCGGTTTCGAGCAGCGCCCAGACGGCGAGTGACAGTTGCAGCCAGCCGGCCAAGTGTGCGGCCCTGAGTTTCAGTGCACCGCTCCGGCCCACCGCGTACAAGGCCAGGCCATAAACCGCCGCATCGGCGAACATATCGATGGCATCGGCGATCAAGCCAGCCGAGCCGGCCCACCAACCCGCAAGCAGTTCGATGCCGAACATCAGGCCATTGATGGCGAGCAACCACCCAAGCACTCTGGCCTCGCCCGGGTCGCCATGCTCGCCAGCGGCCCGGCTGTCGGAAAGAGGCGAGGTTTCGACCAACTGCGCGCCGAAGTCGAGCGGCTCCAGGCACTCCAAGACGGCTTGCGCCGAATCACTATGGTCAAGCAGCAGGCGGCGGCCTGGGAGATCGAACTGCGGCCGGGCATAAGCCAGCGCAGCCAAGCGCAAGCGAATCAGCTGTTCCTCAGCCGGGCAATCCATGCCTGGAATACGGAATACGCTGTGCGACAAGGCGATACCTCGGTGCCCGGGGAGATGCTCCGTCAACTCCTCACGGTTCTCATTGCCGCGGCCCTGGCAGCCGGCCATCAGAACCCGGCGGCTTCAGCTTCGAGGTAGGCCAGGCTGACATACTTGCCGATATTGATTTCGAAGCCCTTGGTATCCTTGGCCCGACTCGCCACGCGCGGGTCTTTCAGAACCAGGGCCTTGGCTTCCTCAAGTGGCAACCCATCCTTGATCGCTTTTTCGCAGGGCCGGTAAATGCCCTCGAACAACTCGCGGTTCCATTGTAGAACACCGCCCCCCGGATGACCGTGACCGGGCAGCCAAACCTTGGACGCGGCATTCTTTTCGAGCGCTGTATAGGCCTTCAGCGTCCCCAAATAGGAACCATCGTCCATGTTGGCGATGCGCCGATCCATCGCCACATCGCCAACACAGGTCAACTTGTCTTCCAGCACTTCGACACAAATGTCGTATGGGGTATGTGCCGTGCCGTAGTGATGCAGACGTAGCGTCACGTTGCCGAATTTCAGCTCCTGACCATGGTCCACCGCAGTATTCGGGGCCACGACCCGAGTGCCGAGGGTCGCCTGGTTGGTCCACTGCTCCATCAAGGTCCGCCACATATTGCCCTGCATGCCCTGGATTTCCTTGATCGTCCCGGCATGGGCATAGATCGGAATATCCTTGTAGGCGGCGGCAAAGGCATCGTTACCGAGCCAGTGATCGCCGTGGTAGTGGGTGTTGATGATGGCCACCACCGGCTTCTTGAACTGCTTCCTGATCTGGCGAATGGCCATTTCGCCGATCTGCACCGAAGCGCCCGAATCGACCACAACCAACCCCTTGGCCGTATCGATGAAAGTGATGTTGCACATCATCCCCTGGTTTTCCGGCGTCGGGAAACCGTCGGGCGAGTAGATCATCCAGACATGCGGGGCGATTTGTTGCAGCGGATGATCCTTGATCGCCGGCCCGCGCACGAAGTCTTCCAGTTCGCGGGCAAAAGCACTGACGGCCTGCCATGGGGCATACTCAAGGGCGCCAAGCACCCCCAAGGCTGTGGCATTGCGCAGGAAATTGCGACGATTCATCAGTGTCTCCTGAATCATTAAAATAGGTCGCCATCTTCGCGCCGATTCGGGCGTTCGTCTACACTTCTGCCATGCATCACTACCCCAAATCCTTCATCATTCTCACCGTGCTCGGTATTCTCTGCGCCATCCCTGGGATCGTCAGTGTGGCCGGCTTCGGCGCTCTCATCCATCCGGTGCTCGACGACCCGATGGCCGGTCTGGCTTTCATCGTTTCCGCCGTTGCCCTACTCGGCTCGGGAGCATTCCCGTTAGTCATTGAGAAGCTGAAAGAAAACGAGGGCGCCTGAGCGCCCTCTATCCGTTCTCTTGCGCGCTGCCTCTCAGGCTTCGCGCATCAACCGCCAATACTGGAATTTCAGGGTCGCCGCCGCCGCAGCGACGATGGCACCAAAGGTCACGATGGACCCCAGGGCCAGGGTCGAAAAACCGGTGATGCCCTGCCCGACCGTGCACCCCATGGCGACCACGCCGCCGAAGCCCATCAGGGCCGCACCGATCAGGTGGTTGGCCGTATCTTCGACGCTGGCGAAACCCTCCCAGCGGAACTTGCCGGTTACGATGGACCAGGCGAAGGAGCCGACGATGACGCCGAGCGCCGTCGCTATGGCAAAGGTCACCGTGCGACTGGTATCCGACCAAAGCATCAGCAATTCCAGCGTGTAAGCCTGTGGCGCGACGAAGGTCAGCGACTCCATGCGCCCGCTGTTAGTGGCGATGAAGGCTTCTTCCAGGGTTTCAGGATGTTCGGCCAGGTAGCCGATATGGCCGCTGACATACCAGGCGGCGACCACCGCCAACCCGGTGCCCAGACCGCCCAACAGGTTGTCCAAGGTCCAAAAATCTCGCTTGAGCAGACTGAAAGCCGTCAAGCCGCCACCGATGGCAAGCACGGCCAGCCAGAAAGCAGTCTTGGCATCGAGACCGGCAGCGGTCAGCAGCGCCGGCACGTCCTGGCCTCCGGGGAAGGTCACGGCCGCCTTTTCCAGAACATTGACGCGGAACACGCCAAAGACGCCACGCATGGTCATGTAGGCGACCACGCCGAGGACGATGAAAACGACCAGCGACTTCAGATTGCCGCCGCCAATACGGATCAGCGTCTTCGAGCCGCAGCCCGAAGCCAGCACCATGCCCACGCCAAAACTGGCGCCGCCGACCAGATAGGACAGCCAGGTGAAATTGGGCGTGCGGTAGATCGACTTGTTCAGGTCGATCAAGCCGGCCGCGTGCAGCGCCGCCGAACCGAGAATGGCGACACCAATCGCCAGCAGCCACATGCGCATGCGGCTCCAGTCTTCCATATTGACGATATCGGATACCGCGCCCATGGTACAAAAATGGGTCTTCTGACCGATGGCGCCGAAGACGAAGGCAACGGCGAAGGCCAGCCAGAGGACAGTGGAGGTAGAAATGGCAGCTTCCATGTTTCAGCTTCGGTATTGAGTGGGGTCGGGCACGCCGGCGGCCGCAAAGCCTTCGGCACGCAGGCGGCAGGAATCACAGACACCGCAGGCGCGGCCAAGTTCATCGGCCTGATAACACGAGACGGTCAGACCGTAATCGACGCCGAGTGCACTGCCGGTGCGGATGATGTCAGCCTTGGACAGATTGATCAGCGGAGCGTGGATCGACAGTTTTGCGCCTTCGACGCCGGCCTTGGTCGCCAGATTGGCCATCTTCTCGAAAGCGGCGATGTATTCCGGGCGGCAATCGGGATAGCCAGAGTAGTCCACGGCATTGACGCCAACGAAGATGTCCCGCGCCCCCAGTACTTCCGCCCAGGCCAGGGCCAGCGATAGCATGATGGTATTTCGCGCCGGCACATAAGTGACTGGAATGCCGGGATGCACACCATCGGTCGGCACGGCTATCGAGGTATCGGTCAGTGCCGATCCACCGAACTGAGCAAGGCCGAGATTTAATACACGATGCTCCTTGGCCCCCAGAGACTTGACCACGCGTTCGGCTGCCTTCAACTCAGCACTGTGACGCTGGCCGTAGTCGAAGGACAGGCAGTAGCAGTCAAAGCCCTGGCTACGGGCAATGGCGAGACAGGTGGCAGAATCAAGTCCACCAGAAAGGAGTACGACAGCTAGCTTGGTCATGGGGCGCGAATATACCGCAAATTTACGGTACACCGCGGCAGCCACTCCCGCACCGAATCGGCGGGATGCTTACCAAGAGATGCCCCGTTTATTGGCAGTATGGGTGTTTATGCTTTGCCTACGGCAGGGATCGAATCGAATGACAATGCCTCGAATTCGCTTAATTCCATTGGGCGACCGAACAGATAACCTTGAAAAGCATCGCAACCATGTTCCGCCAGGTAACTGTATTGTTCCTCTTGTTCGACGCCCTCGGCCACCACATTTAGGTGCAGCGTATTGCCCATGGCAATGATCGCCCGGACAATCGCTGCATCTTCGGAATCGACTGTCAGGTCACGGACAAAAGAGCGGTCGACCTTCAATTGGTCGAAAGGGAAACGCTTCAAGTATGACAGTGAGGCGTAGCCGGTGCCGAAATCGTCAAGCGAAAAGCAAACTCCCAGTTCTGACAGCACCCGCATCTTCGTAATGACGTCCTCAACAGCCTCAAGCAGGAGACTTTCCGTCAACTCCAGCTTGATACGCCTAGGATCGACACCATGATGTACGATCGTAGTGCGTACCTGCTCGACGAAATCGGGCTGATGAAATTGGCGTGGACTCACATTGACCGCCAGGATCAGGTGACTCATCTTCGGATCGGCCTGCCAACGACGCAGATGTGCACAAGCCTGGTCGAGTACCCATTGGCCAATCTGAATGATAAGCCCCGTCTCCTCCGCCAAGGGAATGAACTCTCCCGGCAACACCAGGTCACGCCCCTGCGGTAACCAGCGTAGCAGCAGTTCCGCCCCGATAATCCGTCGACTGCTGTCAACCTGAGGTTGGATGGCCACTCTGAATTCGTCGCGCCTCAAGGCGTAGCGCAAACCGCGCTCCAACAGGGCACGCTGCTCCAACGCCGTTTGCATTGCCGAGTCGAAGAATCGCACCGTGTTTCGGCCGGCATCCTTGGCCTTGTATAGCGCGATATCTGCTTGCTTAAGCAACGCTTCGATCGACTTATCCTGCCCGCAGTAAAGTGTGACCCCGATACTTGCGGTGTAATAGCAATCGGCCTCGCGATCAAGTACATAGGGCTGGGCAAGCTCCATGCGTATCTTCTCGGCAACATTTTCCGCGTAGATTCCGGCTGTCGCTGCGTCCGTTCCAAGATCATCAAGCATCACCGCAAATTCGTCACCCCCCTGACGGGCTGCCGTATCGCAGTCTCTGACGCAACACTTGAGTCGATTGGCGACCTCAACCAACAGATGGTCTCCCGCATCGTGACCCAGCGTGTTGTTCAGGGTTTTGAAATTGTCGAGATCAATGACCAATAAGGCACCATATTCCTGCGACCGGCTCCCCGCAAGCTGGGCCTTGTGCAGGCGATTCAGGAGCAGGCGTCGATTTGGCAGGCTGGTCAGCGGGTCATAGAAGGCCAGGTTGTGTATTTCCGACTCAGCCATCTTCAGGTCGCTAATGTCGGAAAACGTGCTGACAAAATTAGTCAGTCGTCCGCATTCGTCACGGATCGCAGTGATGGTTAGCCACTCTGGAAAAATCTCGCCGCTCTTGCGACGGTTCCAAATTTCACCTTGCCAATGATCCGCCCGCTCCAGCGATGCCCACATCTCATCGTAGAAAGCCGCCTCCTGACGACCGGACTTAAGGATGCTCGGGAAGCGGCCGATTGCCTCTTCCGGAGCGTAGCCTGTCAGTCGCGAAAACGCCGGATTGACACGCAAGATTCGCTGTTCGGCATCGGTCACCATGATCGCCGCCTGCGACTCAAATGCTGTTGCAGCGATACGCAGTTCCTTTTCCATTTCCTGACGCTGACTGACGTCCGAAGCAATGCCTAGATAGCCGATCAGCTTTCCCCGGGCATCGTGCAACCCGGTGATTGACAAACTGACTGGGAAACGCCGGCCTTCCTTATGTATGTAAGTCCACTCCTGCTCAATGTGTTCGCTAGGCGACCTACCCGCTAGATCAGTCACGAACACGCAGAAATCCGGATCAACCTTACGTCCCAGTCGAGCAGTCAGCTCCTCCGCCTTGGCAACGATTTCCTCTGCAACGTGGAATACGGCCGGCGAACTTCGCCCGACTAGTTCCTCCCAACGGTAGCCGAGAAGTTTCTGGGCGGCCGGATTGAAATAGATGATGGTCCCATCAACGTTAGTGGCGATGATCGCATAGCTCGAGTACTGGATGATGGCATGTTGTAACTCGCAGATTTCAGGCAAGCGGACGCCTGGCCCGACCTCAACCTCACTGGCACAGCAGCCATTACTGCCTAGCATCGCACTCATGACGCCAATCCGCGCAAAAACTAGGTAATAAAACTGGTTCGCCCCTGTGTAAGAGGCTCATCCCCGGTTCCAACATCTCACGCCTCCCTGTGTGCTCATGCCCCCCAGCAATTGAGCAGACAAACGTTTGAACTGCCGATGAAGGATTATGACGGTTCAGTTAAGTATTAGACAAGGTCGAATTGGCGGGAATGCTTTCCGATAGCGGGAATGCAAAGCTCAAGCGAGCGTAAGAGCGGCAAACTCTCGGTCGGCCAGAGCTTCGTCACCGAGATTCAGTGCCACCAAGCGGCGTAAATGAGTCACGCTGTCGAGGTCGATGTCGCGGCAGGCCAGGCCATAGTGATTGAGCATATGGTGCACGATGGCGACCTCCATCCGGATTGAGCTGCCGCCGGCATCGAGCGGCACTTTCAGCGTTCCGGTTGTTCCAACCGTGATGTATAGCGACTCTTTCGGCCGGATCAGCGCGCCTTTCAACGACAAGTCGAGAACCTGCACCGGATGTTCGCCGTCGGCTAGAAAAAGACGAGCATCAGTCTCGAATGGGACTCGGGAAAAGTGGCGACGATTCTGGGCCATGCTTGTCTCCTCGCTTATTTTCCCTTCATGTTACCCCAAAGGAGCTTGTGCAACTGCATCTGGAAGCGTACATCAAGGCCATCAGCCAGAATCCATTCGGCCAGATCGCCAGGCTCGATCAACCCTTGAGCCGGTGAAAGGAGCACCGGACAGCGCTCGTTCAAGCGATGCTGGCGCAACATGTCGCGCGCCCATTCGTAATCGCCGCGTGAGGCGATGACGATCTTGATTTCGTCTCGGGCTTTCAAATGAGCCAGATTGGCCCACAGGTTCTTGTCGAGTTCGCCAGAATCCGGTGCCTTCAAATCCATGATGCACGAAACGCGTGGATCGACGCCGGAGATATCGAGCGCCCCGGAGGTTTCGAGTGAAACCTCGTAGCCGGCATCGCATAAGGCCGTCAGCAAGGCCGGACATTCCTTCTGCGACAGCGGTTCGCCGCCAGTGACGCAGACCTGACGGGCCGGGTATTTCTTGACCTCGGCCAGGATCGATTCGACCGTTGCCGGCTCGCCGCCGGTAAAACTGTAGGTCGTGTCGCACCAGGTACAGCGCAAGGGGCAGCCGGTCAGGCGAACGAAGACCGTCGGCAAACCGACCCGCGAGGCTTCTCCTTGCAGGGAGAAGAATATTTCGGTGAGGCGCAGCAATTACTTCTTCTTCAAACGTTCGCGCGCCGTATCTGCCGCCGGAGTATTGGGGTACTTGGCGATGGCAGTTTCCAGTGCCTTCTTCGCACCGCTGGCATTGCCCAGATCCTGCTGGCAGGTCGCGATCGCAATCCAGGCGTCAGCCGCCTTCGGGCTGTCGGCGTAGCGTGTAGTGACCACGCTCTGCGCGTCGATTGCCTTCTTGCAGTCACGCTGGGCATACCAGGCGTTACCGAGCCAGTACTGGGCATTCGGCGCCAACGAACTGTCCGGGTATTTCTGCACGAAAGCGCCGAAACCGGCAGCAGCTTCCTTGTATTTGGCGGCCTTGAACTGATTCAGGGCCGTTTCGTAATCCTGGCTTTCCTTGGCCGGGTCGCCGGCCGGCTTGGAATTTGCCGGATTTGCCCCGTCCACCGCAGCGGTCGGTGCCAGCGCGCCGGACTCGAACTTGCGCAGGCGGGTATCGAGGTCGAGATAAAAGTCCTGCTGGCGTTTCTTGGCCGTCTCCAGCTCGTAGGTCAGCGTCTCGATCTGGCCGCGCAGGCGGGCGATTTCGTCCGCCTGGCGCTGAATCTGCGATGCCAACTCGAGCTGGGCACGAGCCTGTTGGTCGAATCGCGCCTCCGTCTTGATACGTTGATCCGTAATCTGGCGACGCGCTTCGTCATCGTCGAACATGCCGGCCTGAGCCTGCGAGGCACCCAGGGCGGCAATCAGGAGGGCGATCCGAACCGGACGCATGCTTAGAACTCGCCGCGGCCGTCAGCAGCGCGGTACAGGATGTCGGCGCGACGGTTTTCCGCCCAGGCGCTTTCGTCGTGACCCGGGTTCTTCGGCTTCTCTTCGCCCAGGCTGACCGACTCGATCTGGTCGTCACGCACGCCGAGCAGGGTCAGCGAACGCTTGACCGCTTCAGCACGCTTCTGGCCAAGCGACAGGTTGTATTCGCGGCTGCCGCGCTCGTCGGTATTGCCCTGGAGCAAAACCTTGAAACCCTTGTTGGTGGTCAGGTACTTGGCATGGGCAGCGACCAGATCCTTGTACTCGTCCTTGACTTCGTACTTGTCCAGATCGAAGTAGATGCTGCGCTGGGAGAGCTTGCTCTTCGGATCGGTCAGTTCGCGCGGCAGGCCATTGGCATCGACACCGCCGGCAACCACGGGCGCAACACCGGTGCCGCTACCACGGCGGGACTCGACCGGTGCACCGGAACCGTCTTCCGGCAGCGGGGTGGTGGAACAAGCGGCCAACAGGGCGCTCAGCAGGGCAGGGATCAGTAGTTTTTTCACAGAGTTCTCCGACGAGGTTTATTGATAGAAGGGGCCCCAGGCCGGTTCGCGGACATCGCCCGCAGCGACCGAGAGGCGTTGTTTGATCCTGCCATCGCTGGATACAGCAGATAGGACGCCGCGCCCGCCGACTTCGGTGGCGATCAGGATCATGCGGCTATTGGGGGCAAAGCTGGGGGATTCATCCTTGTGGGAATCGGTCAGTACCTGAACTTGGCGGCTAGCCAGGTCCATGATGGCCAGTTGGAAGCGGCCATCGCGCCGGCTGATGAAGGCCAGGCTCTTGCCGTCCGGCGACGGACGCGGCGAGACGTTGTAGCTGCCTTCGAAGGTGACACGCTGGGCGCTCCCACCACTGGCGGGGACCTGGTAAATCTGCGGGCTACCGCCCCGGTCGGAAGTGAAATAAATGGTGCCGCCATCCGCTGAATAACGCGGCTCGGTGTCGATACCCGACGATTGCGCCAGACGCTGCAAGCCACTGCCGTCGGCGTTGACTGAGTAAATCTGCGAATTGCCGTCCTTGGACAACACCACGGCCAGCTTGCGCCCGTCCGGCGACCAAGCCGGCGCCGAGTTGGAGCCCTTGAAGTTGGCGATGATGGTGCGCTGGCCGGAAGCGATGGAATGCACGTAGATGACCGGCTTCTTCTTCTCGAACGAGACATAGGCCAGCTTGGTGCCATCCGGCGACCAGGCCGGCGAGATGATCGGCTCGGTCGAGGTCAGCGCCGTCGCTGCCCCCTGGCCGTCGGCATCGGCAATCTGCAGCAGGAACTGGCCGCGCGCCTTGACCACATAGGCGATACGGGTCGAGAAGACCCCCTTCTCGCCAGTCAGCTTCTCGTAGATGTAGTCAGCAATGCGATGGCCGGCGGCACGCAGTTGCTCGTGGCTGGTGACGTACACGGCCCCGCCGAGCGATGCCGCCTTCTGCGAGTCGTATAGGCGGAAGCGGGCCTCCATGCGGCCATCCGGACTACGCCCGATGCTGCCGGCAGCCAGCGCATCGGCCCCGCGGCCACGCCAGTCGGCATGATTGACCGGCGTATTTTCATCCAGCACGACGCCGGTCGTATCGACCAACTTGAACAGGCCGCTCCGCTCAAGATCGCTGCGTACGGTGGCGGTGACGATGCGCGAAGCGGTCGGATCGCCCAGCAAATCGGCAATGGCGACCGGAATCCGGTTAGCCCCGGCACCGGTGATTTCGATGGAGAGTTGAGCCTGAGCCAAAGCTGCGGTGCACAGGCCAAAAATCAGGAAAATGCGACGGGAGATGGAAGACATTGGCAACAGTTTCAAAGAAATTTGCGCGATTTTACTCTTCAAATGGTTTGTATTTGATTTCAAGTGTGCGCTGGAACAATGAAGGGTCTTCAGGCTTGGGCAACGGCGACGACTTGCGTATCGCGCGCTCGATCGCGGCATCCAGCGCAGTGTTGCCGCTGGAACGTTTCAGGCGCACATCCAGAACCTCCCCACCGGGTAATTGATTGACCTCGAAAATCGCTTCCGGATTGCCCTGGATATTGGGTGGCAGCACGATGTTGCCGCGAATCTTGCCGCGAATCTTGGCGGCGTAGCTTTCCAGACCGCGCCGGTTGGCCGACGCCCGCTGCTCAGCCTCCGCCGCGGCCGCATTGGCCATGTGCTGGGTGTTGGCATTCGTCCGCGCGGTCGACTTCAACTGCGAAGTCTCGCTGGCCAGTTCCTTGCTGAAATCGAACTTCGGCTGCGGCTTGGCCTCCGGCTTCGGCGGTTCGGGCTTCTTGGGCTCGGGCTTCGGTTCGGGTTTTTTCGCTTCCGGCTTGGGCTCGGGTTTGGGCGGCTCGGGCTTTTTCTTTTCTTCCTTGAGCGCGATGTCCGGTTTCTTGGGCGGCGGCGGTTCGACCTTCGGTAGGGGTTTCGGCTCCGGCTTGGGTGGTGGCTTCACTTCCGGCTCGGGCGGCGGAGGTGGGGCCGGCACCACCTGCGTCGCCGGCTTGTATTGCGGCGACCACAGTTCGACCTCGTAGGCTTCCGGTTCCTTGTTCTTCCACTGCACGCCAACGAAGAGCGCGATCACCAGGCCCAGGTGCACCAGGAAGGTGAACGCCAGCGCGTACTTCTTGCCGGGTTCTTCGGGACGCTCGAGAATCATCTTGTTACTTGACCGCCGTTTCGAGCGCTACGCGCTGGAAATCCATCTTCTTGACCTCGTCGAGGACCTCGATGACGTTCTTGTAGCGGGTTTCCTTGTCGCCAGCGACCAGCACCGGCATCTTGGCGTCATCACCGCGCAGCGGCAGCAAGGTCGCCTTCAGTTCCTTCAGGCCCTTCACCTTGCTTTCCTTGCCGTCGGTATCGTACACCGACAAGGTGCCATCTTCCTGCACCTGGACCTTCAGATACTTGTCCGGCTTGCCCGGCGCCGTCCCCGAAGTCGGCAGATCGACCGAGCCGGTGGTCATCATCGGCGTCGTCACCATGAAGATGACGAGCAATACGAGCATCACGTCGATGTAGGGAACGACGTTGATTTCGTTTTTTAGACGACGTTGGCGCATGGCTTAACGCATCTGCCGTTGCAGGATGTTGGAAAACTCCTCCATGAACGACTCGTAGCGCACGGCGAGGCGGTCGATATCGTGGGAGAAGCGGTTGTAGGCCAGCACGGCCGGAATGGCGGCGAACAGGCCGATGGCGGTGGCGACCAGCGCTTCGGCAATACCCGGCGCAACGGAAGCCAGAGTGGCCTGGCCGACGTTCGAGAGGCCGCGGAAGGCGTGCATGATGCCCCACACTGTGCCGAACAGGCCGACGTAGGGCGAAACCGAACCGACCGAAGCGAGGAAGGCCAGGTGCGATTCGAGAGCGTCCATCTCGCGCTGGTAGGTGGCGCGCATGGCACGGCGGGAGCCGTCGACGATGTCCTTGGCGTCGAGGTTCTTCTGGCCGCGCAGCTTGGTGAATTCGCGGAAACCAGCTTCGAAGATGCGTTCCATCGAACCCGCGTGGTGGCGGTCATTCACCGCGCTGTTGTACAGGTTGTTCAGGTCGCCGCCCGACCAGAAGTCGCGCTCGAAACCTTCGGTCTTGCTGCGCGCCTGCTTGACCGTAAACCACTTCATGAAGATGTAGTACCAGGACATGAAGGAAACGCCGGCCAGCAAAGCCATGACGACCTGGACAACCGCACTGGCGTTCAGGATGAGGTGGAGGATGGACAGGTCCTGGGTGACATTCATTTGAGGGATTCCAGTTTTTCGTACAGGAAATCGGGGATGGAAGCGGGGCGCATGGCCCCGGCGTTTACGCAGGCAATCTCGACGGTGCCGGTGACCAGTTCTTCGTCGCCACGCCGCACATGCTGGCGGAAGACAACGCGCACACGGGTCAGTTTTTCAACTTCGAGGCCGACCGTCAGTTGATCGTCGAGCCGGGCGGGGCGCAGGTACTCGCACTGAGCCTTGCGCACGACGAACAGAATTTGCTGCTCGCTCGCCAATTTGGACTGGTCGTGCCCGGCCTGCCGCATCCACTCGGTACGGCAGCGCTCGAAGAACTTCAGGTAATTGGCGTAATAAACGACGCCCCCCGCATCAGTATCCTCGTAATAGACGCGAACCGGGATGGCGAAGGCGTTCGGATTCGGCTCGAATTTCATTCCGGGATTCTACCTTGCGCTGCAACATTGTTTTGTAACGGTATGTTTCCTCGCCAGTTGTAGTGCTTTGCCGGCCAGATGGCATCCCATAGGGGCACCAGCGGGGCCAGATAGAAAAGCGCCCACAAGGCACCATTCGGCCGGTAATTCAGGAATTGCCAGGCAAACCCGAACACGGCGACCAGCATGACGTGCAGCCGGCGCGCCAGGGGCCGGTCGGGCAGGGTCATCGGATCGGAAATCATGAAGAAGGCGAAGAGCAATAAGGCTCCGTTCAAGGCCTGATGGCTGAGGATTTCGTAGATTCGCTCCGGAACGTGGCCAAGGTAGAACAGGCGCAGCAGGATCAAGCCGAGGAAAGTGGCTAGGAACAGCCAAGCGGCATCGTTGCGTCGGGCGCGATCAGCTACTGTCGCCCCCAAGGCGATCAGCCAGACAGCGATGCCCAGATCGTTGCCCCACTGCCCGGGCGACACCCAGGTCCCCGGCACGGCCAGCAGCGCAATACAGACGCCAAAATTCGCCGGGTTGAACACATGCTTGCCGCGCACGCGCAGCAGGAACTTGGCGCTGATGGCCAGGCCGGCGACCAGCGGGTGCGCCCACAGCGTATCGGCCCGCAACAGAAGCGCCAATCCGCAGCCGGTAATCAACGGACTCAGGTAACCAACCCGCTTCAACTTGAAGATACGCAGCCAGAAGGCCTGCGTGGCGACCGCCGCCACCAGCGCCAAGGCCATCTGCAGCGGCAGCAGGCTGAAATCGCGCAACAGCACGCCGACCGTCAGCAGGACGATCTGGAAGCCGATCTGGAAAAAACGGGCATCGAGACCCGTCCACCGCAGCATCGGGCTTATTTGCTGCTGCTACCCCACAGGCCGTCCCACCACGGCTTGGCCGGCGGCGCGGGCGGCAAGGTCATCTTGCCGCGGATGGCGTTGATGTCGCCGCCAGTCAGCGTCGCCAGTTGCTGCGCTTCCTGTTCCTGGCGCTTGCGCACGCCTTCGAGGTAGGTCTTCGCTTCCGGGCAGGCCTCCGGCTCGACCTTGGCCGGGTGGCGCAGAACGTAGCGGGTCTGGAAGTTCTGGCGGTCCTTGGTTTCCTGGAACATCAGGTCTTCGGGGAAGGTTTCCGGGGTGTAGCGCACATGCAGACGGGTCAGCATCACCGGCTGTGCGCCGCCGCCCATTGGCGGCATAGGGCGCGGCATGATGCCACCGCGGCCCGGTAGCGGCACCGGCGGCGGGGCCTCGGCCTCCGGCTTGCCGACCCAGAACACGCCGGCCTGACGCAGTTCGTCATTCGACAGCGGATCGGCCGCGCACGGATCGCACCAGCTCATGTCCCAGAAATACTCGGTGAAGACGGCGCGATAACCTTCCTTTTTCGCCTGTTCGCCGAACATGGCCTTATAGAAATTGCGGAACTCGTCGCCTTGCTTGAGAAAGACCGGCAGGTCCATGTTGGCCGGCAGCTTCACGGTGCGGTAGTTGCTGGTCTCGACCCGGCCGTTCTTGGTCAACATGTAGATGATCAGATCCTGCGGGCCGCGCGCGTTGGCCATGCCGAGGCGGATCGGCAGCATGTATTTCTCCGACTCGTAGGCAAATTGCAGCGGACGGAGCATGGTGTAGCCGGTCTTCGCTTGCTCGGCCAAATTGACCTTGGCGACGAAGAACTTCATGTTCTGCCGGATGTAGGGGGCCAGCGCCTTGGCTGAATTGGCCGGAATCTTGTAGCCGCTCTGCTTCAGCCAGGTTTCCAGGCCATCGGACTGGTTGGCGGAGAGGATCACGATGTCGTACTCGCCGACCGTATAGCTGGCTTCAACGGTGACACCGAGCGCGGAACTGCTGCGCGGTGCGCCGGCGGCTGCCATGGGGGCAGGCACCGCATCCTTGCGCATCATCTCGTACATGCGCCGATCACAGGGATTGGAATCGTAATACTCGGCCAGACGCGGCGCGGAATAGGCATCGAGGCGGTCGAAAATCTTCTTCTCGCCGACATTGATCTGGCCCTTTTGCAGCACCGTCGGCACTGGCACGACGACGGCGAATTCCTTCAACTCGCCCTTGTAGTCGTTGAGCATGCTGACCACCGTCTTGTCGCCATCGCGCACGACAATGACCTGCGAGGCCTCGTTGAACAGGTTGGCATCCGCCTTGCCGACGTAGAAACCGCAAAAAGCATGCGCCGCGCTGACTGCTGCGGTGCACAGGGCAAAAAGGGCAATTTTCCGCATGGACCGTCTCCAAGTATGAAGCGTGATTAACGCATCATAACGGCAAGAGGCTGACAGATTTACAGCCAAAGGCGGGTAAAATTTATAATTAAATCGCCAAAATTAATGAGAACATCAGAATGTTCGGAAATAGTTTACAAGCCCGTTTCATTGTTCCGGTCTCCGGTTTTGTTACTGTCCTCGTCCTGGGGGGAGCGCTCGTCTTTTCGTCATTGGAGAATCGGCGCATCGAAACGGAGATGCAGGTCGACGCCGAAGATCGCACCGAGGCGGCCACGCAGATCCTGAGCGTGAGCGATGCCCTGATCTCAGCACAAACCCGCGGCGCAATGCGCCTGTTGATTGAGCGAGGCCAGCAGTTGGGTCCCGCATCGTTAGGGCCAAGCACCCAGGTCAAAGACAAGACCGTTCCCAACCTGCTTTTGGGTGGCCGCCCCCAGGCCAATAGCTACGATCTGGTCGATGGCGTTGTCAAAGTCATTGGCGGTACAGCTACCTTGTTCGTTAAACAAGGAGACGAATTCGTTCGTATATCGACCAACGTCAAGCGGGATAACGAACGGGCCATTGGCACGATTCTCGACCCCAAAGGCAAGGCCATTGCGGCCATTCGCGACGGCAAAGCCTTTTATGGCGTCGTCGATATTCTAGGCAACCCGTTCCTGACAGGTTACGAACCGATTCGCGATGCTACCGGCAATACTATCGGTATCTGGTATGTCGGTTACAAGATCGACATGGCCGCCATACAAAAGGCGATAGAAAGCTCGAAGTTGCTCGACAGCGGCTTCATGGCCATCGTCGATGGCCATGGCAAAGTACGTTTCCGCTCGGCCCATGTGAACGAGGAACAGGTCGCCAAATTGCTGCAGGACGCGACCGGCTGGTTTGTCAAAAAGAAGGATTTCCCGGCTTGGGGATTCCATGTCGTAGCCGCCTATCCCAACCATGAAGTCGAAACCATGGCGCACAGCCGCATGCTTGCCATCATCGCTGCCGGCGCCGGCGGGTGTATCACCCTGATTGCCATGATGTTCGTCATGTTACGTCTGATGGTTCTCCGCCCGCTCGGTGGCGAGCCCTCGGCAGCGAGCACTGCCGCCAATCGAATCGCCGCCGGCGATCTGCGGACACCAATTCCTGTGGCTCCCGGAGACGAGGATAGCTTGATGGCAGCGATGGGAAAAATGCAGAGCGGACTGATCCATATCGTGCGCAATATCCATCAGGGTGCCGATGCACTGAATGCCGCCTCGGACAATCTGGTGGTCATGGCGGACATAGTTTCCGGCGGCGTCGCGCAACAAAATGACGCCACCTCGGCGATTGCGGCCACGCTTGAGGAAATCACTGTCAGCATCCGCCATGTTTCCGACAGTGCAACAACCGTGAATGCCATGGCAACCGACGCCGGAAAATTATCGGAGCACGGCAATGCGACGGTGTCTGCCGCCGTTTACGACATGCAACGCAGCGCAGACTCGGTCAACCAATCGGCGGCAATGGTCGCCAAGCTCAGCGAGGGATCGCGGCAAATTTCGACCATCGTGAATGTGATCAAGGAGATCGCCGACCAGACCAACCTGCTGGCGCTCAATGCCGCCATCGAAGCTGCGCGCGCGGGCGAGGCTGGACGTGGCTTTGCCGTGGTGGCCGATGAGGTTCGCAAACTCGCCGAGCGGACGGCAAGCTCCACGCAGGAGATCACAACGATGATCACCGATATTCAATCGTCGACTGGCCAGGCCATCAGCGGAATCGAAGATGGCGCCTGCCGCGTCAACGATAGCGTCAGCAAGGCCAGCGAGGCCGGGACCAGCATGGCTCGCATCCATGAAGCAACCAATGCAGTGGTATCCGCCGTCAACGAAATCTCGCATTCGTTGCGCGAACAATCCTCAGCCAGCGAAGTGATTGCCCGAAATGTCGAGCAGGTTGCCGGCATGAACGAAGAAAATACGGCCGCCGTTCGCCACGTTGTCGCCGACGCTCAACGCCTGCAGCAATTGGCTGGCCAACTCAAAGCGTCGGTAGCGAGCTTCCGCGTATAACGATTATTCGTCGGCCAGCAAGTCGCGCACCACGGCACTGGCCGGCTCGGCCAGTCCGAGGTGGCGGTAGATGGCCGGCGTGGCGATGCGACCGCGTAGGGTGCGCTGCAGGTAGCCCTGCTGGATCAAGTAGGGCTCCAACACATCCTCGATGGTGTCGCGCGCCTCACCAATGGCTGCGGCGAGGTTGTCGACGCCGACCGGGCCGCCACCGAACTTGTCGATCACCGCAGACAGTAGTTTACGGTCCATCAGGTCGAGACCGGCCGGGTCCACGTCAAGCATGTGCAGCGCCTTGTCGGCGACGCCCCGCGTGATGTTGCCGTCGGCCTTGACCTCGGCGTAGTCGCGCACGCGGCGCAGCAGGCGATTGGCGATACGCGGCGTGCCACGCGAACGCTTGGCGATTTCCAGCGCGCCGTCCGGATCGATCGGTGCGTTGAGCAGGGTGGCCGAGCGGGTGACGATGCTCTTCAGTTCTTCGGCGTTGTAGAACTCCAGCCGGGCGACGATGCCGAAGCGGTCGCGCAACGGGTTGGTCAGCATGCCAGCGCGGGTCGTCGCGCCAACCAGCGTGAACGGTGGCAGATCGAGCTTGACCGAGCGGGCAGCCGGGCCTTCTCCGATCATGATGTCGATCTGGAAATCCTCTAGCGCCGGGTAGAGGATTTCCTCGACCACCGGGCTGAGACGATGGATTTCGTCGATGAACAGCACATCGTGCGGTTCAAGGTTGGTCAGGATTGCGGCCAGATCGCCGGCGCGCTCCAGCACCGGGCCGGAAGTCTGGCGCAGATTGACCCCCATTTCGGCGGCGACGATGTGGGCCAGCGTAGTCTTGCCCAGGCCTGGCGGGCCAAACAGCAGCACATGGTCGAGTGCCTCGCTACGCTTCTTGGCAGCGTGAATGAAGATTTCGAGCTGCTCGCGAATCTTGACCTGGCCGGTGTAGTCGGCCAGCCGCTTGGGGCGCAGGGCGCGCTCCAGCGCCTCTTCCTGCGCCGATTTGCTTTGCGGCGCGATGATGCGGTCGGCGGCGACCAGTTTGTCGGTTTCGATCATGCGTTTTGTTCCTCGCGCGTCCAGCGCTCGAAAAGCATCTGCCCTAGGGCAAGCAACACCGGGCCGAGGAAGATGCCGATGAAGCCGAACACCAGCACCCCACCCAGCACACCCAGGCCGATCAGCAACAAGGACAGACCGGCACCGCGCGCAATCAGCACCGGTTTCAGGAAATTATCGATACTGCTGATGACGAACAATCCGTAGAGCACCATAAAGACTGCCGCACCGATCTCATCCTGCGCATACAACCAGGCCGCAGCGCCGCCCCAGACCAGCGGCGGGCCGATGGGCACCATGGACAGGAAGAAGGTGGCAAAGCCGAGCAGCACCGCCCCCGGCACCCCAGCCATGAAGAAACCGATCATTGCCACGGTCGCCTGCGCCAC
Organism: Azonexus sp.; assembly: GCA_041909105.1. GTDB lineage: Bacteria > Pseudomonadota > Gammaproteobacteria > Burkholderiales > Rhodocyclaceae > Azonexus. Next base: position 51,719 of record JAYREE010000003.1, on the reverse strand, counting down.
CGCCGTGCCAACGATGCCGAGCATGACGCCCATCACCGTATCCCGCGCCCGGTCGAGCATTTCCTCGCCGAGATCGCCCCCCAGCTTGCGGGCGGCAACGTACAAGGCATTGCTCAGCGCCGCGCCATCCCGATACAGGAAGAAGATGACGAACAGCACCAGGGCCACCTGCAACAGCCCGTTGGCCGCGATGCCGCCCAAGGCGAGCAGGAGCTGGCGAGCCGGCAGCAGCAAACGCTTGAGCGTCGCATTGAAATCGGCAGGCGACACCAGATACTCGGACCAGAAGGCATCGATTTCGCTGCCGATCAAGGGCAGCGAACTGAGCCACTGCGGCGGCGATGCCGGCAGCCCCAACTCGACATAGGGTTTGACGAAGGCAATCAGCTTGTCCGCGCCACCGACCAAACCAAAGGACAAAAAGATCGTCGGCACCAGCATGACCATAATCAACACCAGGGTCATCAGCGAGGCGCCAACGATATTCCGGTTGCCCAGACGAGGCAGAATGCGCTCCGAATAGAGCTCCCAGGTGCAAATCCACAAGACCAGCGAAAAGAGCACTGCGCCGACGAAGGGCAGCAACACCGCGATGCAGCCGATGATCAGCAGCACCACCAGCGCGACTTGCGCCAGACGTTTGGGGTTCTCTTCGCTGAACATGCCCGGTCAGACCTTGGACAGTAGTTTCAGGGCCTGACGGATGCCGTCGGAGGTGCCGACATCGGCCGGCAAGGCCTTCATCGCCGAGGCCGCTTCCTTCTCGTTGTAACCGAGCGCCAGCAGGGCGTTCAAAATGTCCTGTTTGGCGTCGTCCACCGCAGCCGTCAATGAAATGCCGGTGGCGTCGGCCAGCTTGCCCTTCAACTCGAGCAACAGGCGCTCAGCGGTCTTCTTGCCGATGCCGGGGATCTTGATCAGCCGGCCCAGCTCCTGCTGTGCCACCGCCGCCGACAGGTCGTTCACCGACAGGCCGGACAACACCGACAGCGCCGTGCGTGCGCCGATGCCGGACACCTTCAGCAACTGGCGGAAAGCGAAGCGCTCGGCCTCGGTCAAGAAGCCGTAGAGAAAATGCCCGTCCTCGCGCACAGCAAAATGGGTCAGCAGCTTGGTCTTCTCGCCCGCCGCCGGCAGGTTGTAGAAGGTGCTCATCGGCACATCCAGCTCGTAGCCGACGCCATTGACGTCGAGCACGATCTGCGGGGGATTCTTTTCGGCGAGGATGCCGGTCAATCGTCCGATCATTTCGGGGCAATCTCTTTCTGGAAAAAGCACTGTATTTTCACACAGGTTCTCATCCTATCAGCCGTCCGCCGCGAACGCGATACCCGGCCGTCGCCAGCGCCCCCAATCCCTGCCCGCCATGCGCGTGGGCAATGGCGCAGGCCAGGGCATCGGCCGCATCCGCCGCTGGCGCACCGGCCAGGCTGAGTAGGCGGACGACCATGTCCTGCACCTGCTCCTTGGCCGCCTTGCCGTGCCCGACCACGGCCTGCTTGACCTGCAGCGCCGTATATTCCGCCACCGGCAATCCACCATGCACCAGCGCGCTGATCGCCGCGCCGCGTGCCTGACCGAGCAGCAGGGTCGATTGCGGATTGACGTTCACAAACACCTTCTCGATCGCCGCCTGATCCGGCCGGTAAGTGGCGATCACCTCGCTGATCCCGGCAAACAGCGTACCGATCCGCTCCGGCAATGATTGCTTGTCATTCGACTTGATGCAGCCGCTCGCCACGTAAACCAACTGGTTGCCATGCTTCTCGATGACACCAAAGCCGGTCACGCGCAGCCCAGGATCGATGCCGAGAATTCGGGGCGCAGTCATTGGAAACTCCCAACACGCCGCGCGTGGTCGGCTTCAGCGCAGGCTAATCGGCGCCGCCGGTTAAGCGGGCTTTGCCCGCGGCCGGAGCTAAAACCGGTCACCCGCAGCCCGGGGTCGATACCGAGGATACGTGTCCCGCTCATTTCGGCTTCGCCACCAGATAAACGCCGCTCACCGCCAGCGCCATGCCGACTGCTGCGGTGTACGTCAGTTTTTCGCCAAAAACCAGCCAGGCGATCAGCGCCGTGCACAGCGGTGTCAGGTAGAACAGGCTGGCCACATTGACCGCGCTGCCGCTGCGGATCAGCAGGTTCAACAGGCTGATGGCGCCGATCGACAACACCAGCACCAGCCACCCCAAGGCGAAGATGAATTCGCCGCTCCATTCGACGTGATAACCGTCGAAGGCCGCCACGACGATCCCCGTCAGGATGGCCGTCGGCACGAACTGGATCACCGAGCCGGTACGTAGATCGAACTTGGCGCAGAAACGCTTCTGGTACAGCGTGCCGACGGTAATGCCAAGCAACGCGACGATGGCCGGCAGCAACATCGGCCCCAAGGGTGCCTCACCAAACTTGCCAGCAACGACCAGCACGACGCCGACGAAACCCAGCGCCAGCCCACCCCATTGGCGAGCACTCACTCGCTCGCCAAGCAGCCAGCCGGCGCCCACCGCCGTCAGCAAAGGCTGCATGCCGACGACCAGTGCCGTCACCCCAGCCGGCAAGCCGTGCTTGATGGCGACGAAGACGCCGCCGAGGTAGAAGGCATGGACCAGCACGCCGGAAACGCCGATATGCAGCCACTGCCGTGCCTCTTTCGGCCACGGCGCCCGCGTCGCCAGCGCGATGACCAGCATCAGACCGATGACGAAGCCGTAGCGCGTCAACAGGAAGGACAGCGGTTCGGCGTAGGGCAGGCCGTACTTGGCACCGATGAAGCCGGTGCTCCACAGGAAGACGAAGAGCAGGGGATAGGCACGCTGCATGCTCAAACGATCCAGTCAGGTTTGCAGCGCTTGCGCGCCTCGTTGTAGGTTTCGAAGATGGTACGGGCATCGCCGCTGGCGCGGTGGCGGCGCAAGGCCAGGCGCTTTTCCACTTCGCTGCGCAGACCGTGCCAGAGCGATTGCTCGCACTCGGCCAGCAACTCGCGCAAATCCTTCAGGTCAAAGGTCGGAAACAACTCGACCGCGTCGTAGAGCTTGGACAGCCAGACATAATCATAGGCCCAGGCGTCGCAGTAGATGGTCTGTCCGCGCAGGGCGGTATTTAGGTCGAGGCAGACCTCAACGGCTGGCTTGCCTTTGGCCAGCAGGATGTCACGGGAAATGCCATGTACCTGCTCGGCCGATGGATCCCAATGCGTCCAACCCGGCGCGGGCTGGATCAAGGCACAATAGGAATCACCTTGCGGGGTAAAGTAGCCGACTTCAATCGGATAACTGCCACGACCGAAGCCTGACGCTTCGATATCGATGATGACGGGCAGCTTCATGGCTGTTCCGGATAGCAGTCAGCTACCGACACAGCCGCACTCAGTTGCAAGAGGCCCGACAGTTGGCAACGTTGGTGGAACACGCCTTGTCATCGACGATGGCACAGTTTTCCTTGGTCCGATAGCTCAGATTGATGCCTCCAGGATAGCTGCAAACCACCTTGTTCAGTTTGCCCTGACGTTCGATCTTCATAGCCGTTGCCTTCAAGGCCTGCACCTTGTCCACCGGCAGATCGCAGGAAATGTAACCGGAAAACTCGCCGCCCTTCGATTCCCACATCGCGGTGTTCTTCATCTGGCGGTAATCCTGATAGCGCAGACAGGAATCGGTTTCCTTGGCATAGGCCTTGGCGTTGTCGCTGCAAAAGGCGGTATAGGTGAACTTCAGTTCTTCCTCGGTCGGGCAGGCATTCACCTGAACGGCCGCGGCGAGATCGGGACAAGCCAACTGGGTTGCCAGCGCAGAGAAACTGAGCGTGGCAGCGAACAAGGCAAGGGAAAACGAGCGAAGTTTCACGAACACTCCTTTGACTGCAACAGGCCAGGCATGTCGGTACGCCCCCCGGACCGGGAGGCGCAGACGGACGATCAGTCTTCGATGACGGCGGTGGTGTAGATTTCCTGCACGTCGTCGAGGCTTTCCAGCGCATCGAGCAGCTTCTGCATCTTGACGCCGTCGTCGCCCGTAAAGACGTTTTCGCCTTCCGGCTTCATCGTCACTTCGGCGAATTCCGGCTTAAAGCCAGCTGCTTCCAGCGCATCCTTGACGTTGATGAACTCGGTCGGAGTGGTGATCACTTCGATCGAACCATCGTCGTTTGTATTCACGTCGTCGGCGCCGGCCTCGATCGCAGCATCCATCAGCGCCGCCTCATCGGTGCCCGGGGCGAAAATCATCTGGCCGCAGTGCTTGAACTGGAAAGCCACGCAACCGTCGGTCCCCATGTTGCCGCCGTGCTTGGAGAAAGCATGGCGCACTTCAGCCACGGTGCGGGTCTTGTTGTCGGTCAGGCAATCGACCATGATCGCCGCGCCGCCAATGCCGTAACCCTCGTAGCGAACCTCGACGTAATCGACGCCTTCGAGTTCGCCCGTGCCCTTCTTGATCGCGGTGTCGATCTTGTCCTTGGGCATATTGACCGCCTTGCCCTTATCGACCGCGACGCGCAGGCGCGGATTGAAGCTCACATCGCCGCCGCCCATCTTGGCGGCCACGGTGATTTCCTTGGCGATCTTGGAGAAGGCCGCACCGCGCTTTTCGTCCTGACGACCCTTGCGGTGCTGGATATTGGCCCATTTGGAGTGACCAGCCATGCTGTTTCCCTGAATGCAAATAACGAAGAAGGCGAGATTTTACCCGGCGCCGGCCTTCTCGTCAGGCTTGCGTGGTTTATCCAAGAAACTCGCGGGCAAATAGGTGTGCTTGTTGCTTGAGAACCGCCTTTACCGCTCCAAACGACACGACGAAATGAGAAAGCCGAACCTTTATCAGAGCCTGAGGGCGAAACAACGCAGCCGCCAGATGGTCATCGGCGTCACCTGGTACACCGAGGAAAGCTGGGCCAAGGTAAAAGCCACGGCGACCGACCCGGAAGCCTTCGAATCGACCTTCGAAAAGTGGAAAGCCATGGCAGTGGCGGCCCGGCGTAATTTTCAACGCTCCGGTGTGATGACGCTGGAATGCCTGATCGACCCCGATGAATTCTTCGCTTGGTGCGCTGTTAACAATCAGGAAAACAATTCGACCGCACGCGGCGAATTCGTCTCGGAAGTATTGAGCGCCGCCCATAACAAAGCGGAGTAAATCCACCGCAACTTGTCGCATTGATGACAGGCTGCGGCGCACCGGCCGCTTTACCTGGTTTCACGAAGTGCCGCAGAAAGCATTGCTAGAATGCCGGGATAACTTTCAGTGGAGTCCCGTGTCATGTCCGAACCCCTCTACCTCGCCAAATCCGAAGACGGTTATCCCGCCCTGCTACCGCAGATGGCCAACCGTCATGGACTGATCACCGGGGCAACCGGCACGGGCAAGACGGTGACCCTGCAATCCATCGCCGAACGCCTGTCCTTCGCTGGCGTTCCGGTATTCATGGCCGACGTGAAAGGTGACCTGTCGGGCATGGGTGCCGTCGGCAACCCTTCCGAAAAGCTGCTCAAGCGCGTCGCCGACCTTGGCCTCGAAGGCTTCGCGCCCTACGCCAACTCCGTGGCGTTCTGGGACGTGTTCGGACAGGGCGGCATCCCGGTACGCGCTACCATCTCCGATATGGGTCCGCTGTTGCTCGCCCGTCTGCTCAACCTGAACGACACCCAGACCGGCGTCCTTCAGTTGGTCTTCAAGATCGCCGACGACCAAGGCCTGTTGCTGCTCGATCTCAAGGACCTGCGCGCCATGGTCCAGTACGTCGGTGACAATGCCGCGCAGTTCAAGACCGAATACGGCAACGTTTCATCGGCCTCGATCGGCGCCATCCAGCGCGGCCTGCTGACGCTGGAAGAGCAGGGCGGCGACCAGTTCTTCGGCGAGCCGATGCTGGACATCAAGGACCTCATGCAGGTCGACGAGAACGGGCGCGGTGTCATCAACGTGCTGGCCGCCGAAAAGCTGATCAACGCCCCGGCGCTCTACTCCACCTTCCTGCTCTGGCTGCTCGCCGAACTCTTCGAGCAGTTGCCAGAGGCCGGCGATCTCGACAAGCCCAAGCTCGTCTTCTTCTTCGACGAGGCCCACCTGCTCTTCAGCGACGCGCCACAGGCGCTGGTCGACAAGGTCGAGCAGGTCGTTCGCCTGATTCGCTCCAAGGGGGTCGGCGTCTATTTCGTCACGCAGAACCCACTCGACGTGCCTGAAAAAATCCTCGGCCAACTCGGCAACCGCGTCCAACACGCCCTGCGCGCCTTTACCCCGCGTGATCAGAAGGCCGTGCTGGCCGCCGCGCAAACCATGCGCGCCAACCCGAAATTCGATGCGGCCGCGGCCATCACCGAACTCGGCGTCGGCGAGGCGCTGGTTTCCTTCCTCGACGAGAAAGGGCGACCCAACGTCGTCGAACGCGCCTTCATCTTCCCGCCCGCCTCCCGCCTCGGCCCGCTGACTGCCGAAGAGCGCCAAGCCATGATCCAGAGCAGCCCACTACTCACCACGTACGGCCAATCGGTGGATCGCGAATCGGCCTACGAGGTGTTGCGCGGCCAGACCGCCAAGGCAGCCCAACCGGCCCCTGGTGCCATTCCGGCGCCCCCGGCCAAGCCCGGCACCACCACCGGTTCGATGGATGCCAACGACTGGGGCAACCACAATGGTGCGCAAGCGCAACCGCGCCCGACGCCCACACCACAACCGCGTCAAGCTCCGGCTCCGCAGGAATCCGGCGGCGGCCTGCTCGGTGGCCTCGGCGACATCCTGATGGGTAGCACCGGCCCGCGCGGCGGCAAGCGCGAAGGCGTGCTCGAAAGCGCCGCCAAGAGCGCCGCCCGCGGCGTCGCCGGCACAGTCGGCCGGGAAATCGGCAAGCAGATTCTGCGCGGGGTGCTGGGGTCGATTTTGGGTGGGCGGCGCTAGCTCCTAGGACGCCACCTCGACAAAGGATAGTTGCCTGGGCAAACAAATGCTCGCCAAATCGTAGTTGGTGAGCACATGCTCCCGGGCACGGACTCTCAGGTCGCCCAATTCCTCCCTTCGCTCAAGCGCTTCCGCTACCCGCTCAGCCAAAGCCTGGACATCGAAAAAATCGGTCAGCAGGCCGTTTTTCCCATGTTCGATGACCTCGCGAACCGGTGCAGTATCCGAGGCCACGATCAGGCAGCCAATGCTCATTGCTTCGAGTAACGACCACGACAGTACGAATGGATAAGTCAGGTAGACGTGTGCCGCCGAAATCTGCATCAAGCGCGTCAATAGATGATGAGGCACCTTGCCGACGAAATGGACACGACTGAGATCGATCTTGTCGTGAACCTCACCCAGGAAAACATTTTTCCACGACTGCCCGCCTGGTGCCGGCGCACCGTAGCTGACCCCGTCTCCTCCGACGATGACCACCCGGGCGTTGGGCCGTAGTTTCTGGATCAATGGCAAGGCACGCATGAAGATATGGTAGCCACGGTATGGCTCCAGGTGACGCGCAACGAAAGTAATCACCTCGTCGCCTGCTCTCAGGGTTAGCCCGGCCGATTTCAACTGCACCCAAGCGGACGTGTCCGGATGGAATTTCGCGGTATCGATACCTTCGTGGATGACCTTCATGTTCGGTTGCGCCCACGCCGGATGTCGGCTTTTCTGAAACTCGGTCGGCGTCAGGGCTGCGTCGCAGCTGCCCAACGCATGCAGTAGGTGGGTGTTCTTCAAAATAACGCGCTGAGCATCGGCAACTGACGGCTTGGAAAACTCCGGATCGAACCCGACATCGCCGCCCGGCAAGCCATAGTAATACTCGGCATAAATCAGCAAGCGGATGTCGGGCAGCACACTACGCACGAACAGGGCCTCACCCCAACCCGAGTGGGCAAACACCACCTGCGGTACAAATCCCTTCGCCTTCAACTCAAGCAAGGCATCGGCAACCGCCTGGCCACGAATGACCTTGCCCTGCCAGTGTTCTGGTTTGTGTCCGGTCGCCAATGCCTCAACCCGCCGCTTGATGACACCGCCGTAATTGACCACTTGAACTCCGTTGAAATTCCCCGGCCCGGAGTTGGTCGCCAATGCGACCACACGATGCCCCTTATGTGCCAGAGCAGGGGCCAAGTGCCGAAATTGCGCTGGAAAATTCTGATGAATAAAAAGGATATCCATGCCGTGAAATATGTCTCGGAAATGCGTTGCAATTATGGCCGATTACGTTAGCATGTTTGGTGATTTTCAATTGACATAACCTGGTTCGCTCGCTTCGGAGACTCGCATGGCCACCGCGTATTTCACCCTCAATGGCACCAATTCCCAATTGACAATCAATACCGCAACCAGCTTGCTGATGCTGGGGGACCCCAATGGGATCTTTACCGGAGAGTGGACGGCTACGCGGACCGGAACAAGCGGCAAGGATTTGCTGATTGATTTCAACGGTGTTGGCTCCATCCTTATTCAGAACCAGTTCGCCAGTTCGACACCTGTCTTGGCTGCGCTGCAATTCGAGGGTGAAACCACCATTTACAACTTCATCACGAGTGCCACCAACGGCACCAGCGGCAACGATTTCATTATTGGCACGAACGGCGATGATCGCATTAATGCTGGTGCAGGCCACAACGAAGTGGTCGGCGGAGATGGCAACGACACCATCACAGCCAGTGGCATAGTCGGTGGCGACAGTTACAACGATCTGATTGGCGGCAATGGCGACGATTCACTGAGTGCCACCAACAGTGACGCTGACTTTACGCCAGGTGCCGGTAACGACACCATCGTCGCAACAGGTACAGACTATTGGAACAACGTCAGCTACCGCGGCTCCGATGTACCGATCATCGCCAATCTGAGCGGCCAAACCGTCAATGGGCAACTGACTAACACCGTCCAGGAAGTTGGTGCTGGAACAACCGACACCATGACCGGTATCGATGCGATTGAGGGCTCAGCCGGTGACGATATGTTTTATGCCGGTCGTCTCGTTTCTTGGAACGATGGCGGAGATGAGAAAATCGACAACACCGCATTCGTCGGAGAAGGTGGGAACGACACCTTCGTTGGCGGCGGCGATAATACCCAGATGCAGGTCGAATATTACGATGCCGAAGAAGGGGTCGTAGTCAATTTGAGCGGGGGCGAAGTTACCGCTCTCGGCCATACGGTCGACTCGATGCAGGCATTCGATGGTCAAGGCGGCACCGACACTTTCGATTTAAGCGGCGGCAACTCCAGTATCAATATACTAGGTAGCGACTATGGCGACTATCTCGTCGGCTCGGATAATCATTACAGCAGTTTGGTTGGCGGAAAGGGGAACGATACGCTAGTCGCTGGCTCTGGTGGAAACACTCAGGCGGCGTACTGGGATGACGATGAAGGAGCGACCGGTAAAGGTATCTTTGCCAACCTCTCTGGCAGCGAACAGACTGCCGCCGGAGAGACATTGGCCTCCGGCATGGTAAGGGATCACTACGGATCGCTCGATACTCTGCTCGGCATCACCAACATTTGGGGTTCGGATTACAACGACACCATCTACGGTGCCGCCGATGGCTCAATTGGCGGCAACGGCGGCAACGACTTACTGATTGGCACTGATGCTGGAGACGAATGGTTCTCCCCGGGTGAGGGCTCCGACACTGTGATCGGCGGTGCCGGTAGCGATGGCATGAATCTCGATGGCAACACCACTGACTACAAGATCATCAAGCTAAGTGACACTGTTTTCCGATTTATCAGGAATGATGATGATGCACAAAACGTCATCGTTAAAGACGTTGAAAATTTCAGCTTCTGGAATGGCAATTTTCAGGCATCCGAACTAACGCTAAGCGGAACCATTGGAACTAACTCCGCGAATACGATCGACGGGGGCACGGGCAATGACCTGATCTCCGGACTTGACGGCAATGATTCGATTAACGGGAATGCGGGCAACGACACTCTGATAGGCGGTCCAGGCAGCGACACGCTGGTCGGCGGCGCCGGGAACGACGTTTATATCCTTTGCACGCTCGCAGATGGCACCACCGCCGACACAATCGTTGAGGCCGCTGGCGGTGGCACCGACCGTGTCAATACATCGCTGAACAGCTATACGCTAGCCAGTGAAGTTGAGAACTTGAATTTCATTGGTTACGGTAACTTTACTGGGAATGGCAACGCTTCCGCCAATGCAATCACCGCTGGCAATGGCAACGACTCTCTCAGTGGTAACGATGGCAACGACACCCTCGTTGGTGGAGACGGTAACGATACCTTGGTCGGCGGGGCAGGAAACGACTCCTTATTGGGCGGAGCGGGAGGCGACACGCTCGTCGGCAACGCAGGAGACGATAGGCTCGACGGTGGAGCAATCACCGACAAGATCAATGGTAGCGACTTCAACTTTGCCAATTACTCTACCAGCGCCAACGCACTGACCATCACCTTCGGCAGCGGCGCCGGGGTCGGCAATGGCTCGGTGATCGACACCGTTTCCGGGGGTAGCGGTAGGGACGTGCTAACCAATATCAACATGATTTATAGCGGCAAGGCTGCTGACAGGATTACCGGCAGCACTGCACTCGTACTCGAGCAGTTCGAGGGGGGGTTAGGCAACGATACCATCAACGGCGGCCAGATCACTGACACGCTTAACCAAGAAAATAACAACCGAATCAGCTACCAGAACTCTTCCGCAGCGGTTACCGTCGACCTTGACGCCGGCATGGCAAGTGGCGGGGAAGAAGACGACACCTTGATCAACATCAATCAGGTGCGCGGCTCGAACTATAACGACAGCATTTTTGGCAGTGATAGCACACTGACCGAGCAATTCGAGGGCTGGGGAGGAAACGACTATATCGATGGCCGAGGTGGCTTCGATATTGTCCGTTACGACAAAGCTTCTGCTGCAGTGACCGTCGATTTGGTCGCAGGAACGGCGACTGGCGGAGCCGGTAGCGATACCTTGATAAATATTGAAGGCGTTAGAGGTTCGGCCTTTGGTGATGTGCTGACTGGCGGCAATGTCGCAAACGGTGAGACCATCGACGACGGAGATGGCCTATACGAAGGTTTCATGGGCAACGGTGGCGACGATACGATCGATGGTGGCCAAGGCTACGACCGCGCTGATTACACGACCAGCACGTCCGGCGTTAGTGTTGATCTTGAAGCGGGTTCAGCTGACGATGGCTTGGGCGGCGTGGATACCTTGCTGAACATCGAAGGCGTGCGCGGCTCCGCCTATAACGACACCCTGATCGGTAGCGATGGAGCGGAATTCGAGTCCTTCGAAGGGCGCGAAGGATGGGATGCCATTGATGGCAAGGGCGGTATTGACCGAGTTGACTACTACTACAGCAAGGCTGCCGTGTCGGTTAACCTCGCGATTGGTTCAGCCTTGGACGGCTATGGCAGTGTCGATGCCCTAAGCAACATCGAGAACGTCCGTGGGTCGCGCGATTTCAACGATACGATCATCGGTAGTGATGGCGACAACAAGCTGGACGGACAGGGTGGTGCAGACTCGATTTCCGGAGGGGCAGGCAACGACACCCTGATCGGAGGCGTAGGAAATGACACGCTTGATGGTGGAGCGGGTGACGATGAGCTCTATGGAGCCCTTGGCCCGACAACGCCTTCCAATACGCCTTATACGGAAACCAATACCCTCAGGGGTGGAGCTGGCAACGATATCTATATTCTTAATTCGACAACTGACAGCGTTGTCGAGTTGGCCAACGAGGGCACAGATACAGTTATCACCGACACCCTAAGCTCTTATACTCTAAAAGCAAACGTCGAAAACCTCGTTTTTGACCTAATTGATCCCGCGGTCAATTTCACTGGTACTGGTAACGAATTAGATAACAGCATTTCCAGCAATAGCGGTAACGACACCCTGTCAGGCTTGGCAGGAAACGATACCATCGACGGTGGTGCCGGCGATGATAGTCTGCTTGGTGGAACTGGAAATGACACGCTGAATGCTGGAAGCGGAACTGACACAGTCGATGGCGGCGGAGATTCCGATACTCTCGTTCTGGCAGGGAATTTCGACGACTACACCCGTTCCCGGCCAAACTCGACAGACACACTCCTGGTCAATACGATTACAGGGGAAAGCGTTACCGTCCGCAACGTCGAAAACTTCCAGTTCGCCGATGGTTCAAAAACGCTGGTGGAGGTTTGGGTAAACACCATAACAACCGGCTCCGATACTTGGATAGGAACTGTCGGTGACGACATTGCCGATGGCCTTGCCGGTGATGATTCGCTATCCGGAATGGATGGTAATGACTCTCTGATTGGTGGCCTCGGTAATGACACGCTCGACGGTGGCCTCGGTAACGACACACTGATCGGCGGCGCCGGCAACGATACCTACGTCGTCGATAACAGCAGCGATGTCATCGTCGAAACCACTACCGTCGGTGGCACCACCGATGCCGGTGGCGTCGATACCGTCATGGCAGCCTATGACTACACCCTCGGCTCATTCCTCGAGAAGCTCGTTCTCACCGATACCGCCACCAGCGGTACCGGCAATGCCCTCGCCAACACGCTCACCGCCAACGACTTGGGCAATTTCCTTGATGGTCAGGCTGGCAATGACACCCTGATCGGCGGCACCAGCAACGACACGCTGGAGGGGGGACTCGGCAACGACAGCATGAGCGGAGGCGATGGCGACGACACTTACCAGATCAATGTCACTACCGATGTCATCGTCGAAGGTAGCGGCAGTTCTTCCGGTCACGATACGGCCAATGTCACCCTCACCGCCACCGGTACCTTCGTCATGGCAGCTAATCTGGAAGACGCCAACGTTCTCGGCTCGGCCGCCGTCAATGTCACCGGCAATGCCTCCGACAACACCATTGTGGGTAACGATGCCGCCAACCTCATCGATGGCAAGGCCGGTACGGATTCCCTCGATGGCGGGGAAGGCAGCGATATCTACCTGATCGGCCTCGCCTCGGACCACACCGCGACCGAAAGCATTATCGATACCGGCACCGCCGGCACCGACGAAATCCGTTTCGCCAGCACTACGGCCAGCACGCTGGTCCTGGCGAGCAACATCTCCGGCATCGAGCGCATCGTCATCGGAACCGGTACCGCTGCAGCCGCCGTCTCGACCGCCACCACCGCCCTCAATATCGATGCCAGCGCACTGACTGAGGCCATCCAGATCATCGGCAACGCCGGCGCCAACAGCCTCACCGGTGGCGATGCCGACGACTCCATCGTCGGCGGCGCCGGTAATGACACGCTCGACGGTGGCCTCGGTAACGACACACTGATCGGCGGCGCCGGCAACGATACCTACGTCGTCGATAACAGCAGCGATGTCATCGTCGAAACCACTACCGTCGGTGGCACCACCGATGCCGGTGGCGTCGATACCGTCATGGCAGCCTATGACTACACCCTCGGCTCATTCCTCGAGAAGCTCGTTCTCACCGATACCGCCACCAGCGGTACCGGCAATGCCCTCGCCAACACGCTCACCGCCAACGACTTGGGCAATTTCCTTGATGGTCAGGCTGGCAATGACACCCTGATCGGCGGCACCAGCAACGACACGCTGGAGGGGGGACTCGGCAACGACAGCATGAGCGGAGGCGATGGCGACGACACTTACCAGATCAATGTCACTACCGATGTCATCGTCGAAGGTAGCGGCAGTTCTTCCGGTCACGATACGGCCAATGTCACCCTCACCGCCACCGGTACCTTCGTCATGGCAGCTAATCTGGAAGACGCCAACGTTCTCGGCTCGGCCGCCGTCAATGTCACCGGCAATGCCTCCGACAACACCATTGTGGGTAACGATGCCGCCAACCTCATCGATGGCAAGGCCGGTACGGATTCCCTCGATGGCGGGGAAGGCAGCGATATCTACCTGATCGGCCTCGCCTCGGACCACACCGCGACCGAAAGCATTATCGATACCGGCACCGCCGGCACCGACGAAATCCGTTTCGCCAGCACTACGGCCAGCACGCTGGTCCTGGCGAGCAACATCTCCGGCATCGAGCGCATCGTCATCGGAACCGGTACCGCTGCAGCCGCCGTCTCGACCGCCACCACCGCCCTCAATATCGATGCCAGCGCACTGACTGAGGCCATCCAGATCATCGGCAACGCCGGCGCCAACAGCCTCACCGGTGGCGATGCCGACGACTCCATCGTCGGCGGCGCCGGTAATGACACGCTCGACGGTGGCCTCGGTAACGACACACTGATCGGCGGCGCCGGCGCAGATCGATTTGTATTCAACTCCTTGGATGGCGCAACCGATCAGATCACCGATTTTGTTTCTGGAACTGACAAGATCGCCATTTCGAAAGCTGTTTTTGGCTTGACCGGCTCGGTCAGCACAACTTCACTCAATCTCGCCACCCTGAACAGTCTAGCAGGAGGTGGAGTATTTGCTTATGACAGTGGATCAGGCGAGTTTTCCTACGATGCAGATGGTGCTGGGGTCGGCGGCGATGCAGTTATTATTGGCATCATCGGCCAAACTACTCACCCGAGCAGCTTGGGCAGCGACTTCATAATCGTGTCTTAAGGACAGGTAAATACCCCTGTCGGAATTTTCGGCTGGGGTATTTCTTTTTTCTACCCTCCCATTAGACTTTGCTGGTCTGCGAAGTCAATCCCATCTCTGTTTCAAGGCATCCGTGCACTTAGATAATCCCAAACCATCGGAGTTGAGCCTTGTGCTCTATTCGATGCGGCAAATTTTCCTGTCTGCCGGTATTTTTACCTTTTTCACGAACGCTCTTCTGTTGGTCCCATCGCTCTACATGATGCAGGTCTACGACCGGGTACTAAACAGTCGCAACGAAATGACCTTGCTGATGATCACGATCATTGCGCTCGGTCTCTATGCCCTGCTTGGGGCACTGGAGTGGGTTCGCGGCCAGTTACTGATCCGGGCAAGCCTTGTTTTGGACGAGAAACTTGGAGCCCGAGTATTTGACGCATGTTTCAACGGCACCTTGCAAGGCATGGGAGGTAACCCGTCACAAGCGCTGGTCGATCTTAGCAACCTTCGCCAATTTCTCACCGGTAGTGGATTGTTCGCCTTCTTTGATGCTCCTTGGACCCCGATCTTCCTGATCGTCATTTCCCTACTCGACCCCTGGCTCGGATTGTTCTCATTGGTAGGCGGCCTTTTTTTGCTATGGCTGACCTGGCTAACCGAACGAGCGACAAACAAACCTCTTGCCAAAGCCAATTCAGCCATACTCCAGGCCAATAATTTTGCGAACGCCAACCTGCAAAATGCCGAAGTGATAGAAGCCATGGGTATGTTGGGTGCAATTAGGGGAAGGTGGCAGAAACTCCACCGGATGGCTCTAGCCTTCCAACAACTGGCCAGTCAGCGAGCAAGCGTAATCTCTGCCTTAACCCGCTTCACCCGCATTGCGCAACAATCTCTCATTCTTGGTCTTGGCGCCCTCCTCGTTATCAAAGGGAGTCTTTCACCTGGAAGCATGATTGCCGCCTCCATCCTGATGGGCCGTATCCTGTCGCCGATCGAGCAGGCGATCGCGAACTGGAAAAATCTCGTTTCTGCCCGTGCGGCCTATGGACGCCTTGAGAAATTATTGCAGGCGTTTCCGGAACCGGCGGTTCAGATGCCACTACCGGCGCCTGTCGGCCGTCTTTCCCTGGAAATGGTATCCGCCTCAGCGCCAAACAGTCAGCCCTTGATCCTAAAAGGAATCAACCTAGAGATCGGCGCGGGCGAGATCATTGGCATTATCGGCCCTAGCGCGTCAGGGAAGTCGACTCTGGCCCGGCTGATGATAGGTGTCTGGCCGGCGCTGGCCGGCAAGGTAAGACTTGATGGTGCCGATATTCACGCGAGGAATAAGTCTGAAATTGGACCTTACTTAGGCTACTTACCCCAGGATGTCGAACTATTCGATGGCACGATTGCTGAAAATATTGCTCGTTTCGGGGATATCGATCACGTCAAGGTCGTTAGTGCGGCTCAGCAAGCCGGGATTCACGAGATCATTCTCCGCTTCCCCAAAGGCTACGAAACGCCCATTGGCCCCGGTGGCAACTTTCTATCCGGCGGGCAACGTCAACGTATCGCCTTGGCGCGAGCTTTATATGGCAATCCGGTATTGCTGGTGCTAGACGAACCCAATTCGAATCTCGACGATGTCGGTGAGAACGCATTAGTTCAAGCAATCCTGGGGGTTAAATCACGAGGAGGAACCGTCGTATTGATTACCCACCGAACCAGCATCATCAATATTGTCGACAAAATCATGGTGCTACGTGATGGCGGTGTTCAGGCCTATGGTACTCGTAACGATGTGCTAGCTGCTTTGGCAAAAGCTGCACGATCCATTAGTTCCCCTGCAGCTGTCGGCGGAACCAACTTATGAAGCTAATGGAAAACCTTCGGAAATTGGTACTGGCTGTGAAGGGAGATATTCCATCCGCCGAAAACATTGAAAACAGTATTTCTACAGATTTCGGTAAAACTGTACGCTTAGGTGGAACATTCCTTCTTCTGGGATTCGCCATATTCGTTCTATGGGCTTTATTCGCTCCTCTCGACGAAGGTGTTCCGGCGCAGGGTATAGTCACCGTGGACACCAAGCGCAAGACGATACAGCACTTGACGGGTGGCCTTATCGACAAGGTGTTTGTGCGCGAAGGGCAGCAAGTATCAGCCGGCGATCTTCTAATCAAGCTAAATGATGCGCAGGCACGAGCCGAATTTGAAACCGTTCGCCAGCGCTATCTGTCCCTCCGTGCCAATGAGGATCGCCTGATTGCAGAACAGTCGAACTCTCCGCAAATCAATTTCCATCCCGACGTACATGCCGGCCTTTCCGACCCTCTGGTCCTTCAGCATATGCGCACGCAGGAACAACTATTGATCAGTCGACGGAATGCCCTAAAAAGCGAGCTTGCATCCATCGACGAATCAATCCTGGCCCAACGGGAAGCCGCAAAAGGCTTTGCTGCGCAGCTAAAAGCCAGAAACAGGCAATTGGAGTATGCCAATGAAGAGCGCAACGGATTGCGCGATCTGGTCGACGAAGGTTATGCGCCCAGAAACAAGCTTCTTGAACTCGAACGTCTCGCGGCCGAACTCGGTGCTACAACCAGCGACCTGCTGGCCAATCAAGCCAGGACACAGCGAACCATTTCTGAATTAGCGCTACGCAAACTCCAACGGGAACAAGAGTTTCGTAAGGATATTGATTCCCAACTCGCGGACATCCGTCGTGAAGTCAGTGCCGATGAGGCACGATACAAAGCAGCTCACGATGCATTGCAACGCACCGAAATTCGTGCCCCGGTCAGCGGATCCGTTGTCGGCATCGCTACGCAAACGATTGGAGGGGTGATTGCTCCGGGCGTGCGGATAATGGATATCGTTCCCAAGGATGAGTCGCTGATGCTTGAGGCTCAAATCCCTCCTCACCTGATCGATCGCATCCATTCTGGTCAGGCCGCAGATATTCGCTTTGTAAATTTTCTGTCTTCGCCCCAACTTGTTGTTGAGGGCAAGCTGATGTCGATTTCTGCCGATGCCCTCATGGATCCATCGACCAATGCCGCATATTTTCTGGCTCGCGTCGCTGTCACTCCCAACGGCCTGAAGACATTGGGTGGCAATATCCTCCAACCCGGCATGCCTGCGGAGATTATGATCAAAACGGGAGAGCGCACCCTGATGGAGTATCTGTTGCATCCTCTGTCCCGCCGTCTTTCTCGCGCACTAACCGAGCAATGAGTTCCTCGTTTCGAATCTGGTGTATTGGCCTGCTGCTGGCGGGTTTCACTCACCCAGGGCTCGGCGTCGAATCGCTGGCGAGTTTGTTTCGCGAGGCAAAGGAGCAGAACGCGACCTATCTCGCCACCAAGGCAGGAACCGAAGCCGACCTAGAAGGGGTTTCCATCGCCCGTGGGCAACTACTGCCGAACGTGGGGATCAACGGCAACTATGGAAAAAGCGATACAGCACGCCGGATCGGTAGCAATTCCGAGGAAAATTTCAACTACGAAACCTATACATATGGACTTTCACTGCGACAACCGCTCTATCGAAAATCGAGTTTCGCCAGTTATCAACAAGCGATTGCCCAAGGTGAGGTCGCTAAAGCGAAACTTGATCAAGCAGAGGCCGAGCTCGCTATTCGCGTCGTCTCGTCATACCTAGAGGCGCTGTTCTCCGATGATCAAGCCGATCTAATCGCTGCCCAAAAGGCTGCGGTTACCGCCCAACTAGCTGCTGCAGAAAAGAACCTTGTCGCTGGCACCGGAACCCGAATCGATATTGATGAAGCGCAAGCCAAATACGATCTGCTGATTGCCCAGGAACTCGAGATTAAGAACTCTCAACAACATAATCGGCGTGTTCTGGCTTCAACGGTTAATCGTGGCATCGGGATTCTTTCACGCCTTGATATACAGCACTTTTCGCCAAAGCCTCCTTCGCCGGGAGAAACCGATACGTTGATCAGGGACGCCGAATCCAACAATTGTGAATACCAAGCTGCTATCGCCCAACGTAAAGTGGCAGAGCAGGAAGTCGAGAAAGCACTCGCCGGCCACTATCCAACCCTGGATTTCGTGGCCAGCACTGGCCGCAGCGGAAACGACAATGTTTCATCACTGAATCGACTGGGCGATACGGAATACAAGACGACGAGTTATGGAGTTCAGCTCGTTCTTCCCCTGTTTGCCGGCTGGCAAGTCAATGGGACGGTGAGACAAGCTCGTGCCAAGCTGGATCAGGCCAATCACCTGGCTGAAGATTTAAGGCGCAGCATTTCAGTCAAAGTCCATAAGGAATTCGACAATCTCATCCAAGGACTAGCTCGCATTGTCGCTCTAAAACGAGCCGAGGCATCGGCCATGCAAACGGTCATTTCGACCAAGAAGGGGATTCTGGCTGGAGTTCGCTCGACGCTGGATGTGCTTCAGGCTGAACAAACGCTGTTCACCGCGAGGCGAGATCTCGCCCAGGCACGATATGCTTACCTGATCGCCGAAATCAAACTAAAAGGACTCACTGGATTAATTTCCGAGGATGACATTGATAATCTGAGCAATCAATTTTCAGCCCCGTCGAATTATTCTTCGTCACCTCAAGCTGACACCTCGAGTTTGGCCCCCATATTGCCAGGTATGCTGACAAACCGTCATTAGACTCATTATTCTGCCCGGCAATTTCATTAGCATGTGGGATCTCCCGCCTCTCCATACCCTGCCTGCCTTCGAAGCCGCCGCTCGTCTCGGCAGCTTTCTGGCGGCGGCGGAGGCCTTGCATCTGACGCCCTCAGCGATCAGTCATCGCATCAGGCAACTGGAGGAACACCTCGGTCAGCCCTTATTCGAGCGGCGGCATCGGGCGGTGGTACTGACAGCGGCGGGGCGGCGTTATCTGGCGGTGGTGCGCGAAGCGCTGTTGCGGCTGGACGAGGCAAGCGCGCTGTTGCGCGCCCCAAGTCGCGAGCGGCTGCGCATTTCGGCCGCGCCGGCCTTGGGCAGCAAGTGGCTGGTGGCCCGCGTGGCGGAGTATCAGCAGCGCCATCCCGATCTCGAATTCACCCTCGGCACGGCGACCGGTCTTGGGCCGCTGCTCAACGGCGAGGCTGATATCGGCCTGCGTTACGGCGAGGAGGAATGGCCGGGGCTGCTGGCCTGGAAGCTCTTTGAGGAGCGCGTTTTCCCGGTCTGTTCGCCGGTGCTGGCCGCCAGTTTGCAGACGCCGGCCGATCTCGACGGCGTGCGCCTGCTGCGCCATCCCTTGCTCTCGTGGTCGCGCTGGTTCGCCGCCGCCGGGTTACGCCGGTCGGAACCGGCGAGCGGGCCGACTTACGAGGATGCCTTGCTGATGCTGGAAGCTGCCGTCGCCGGGCACGGCGCGGCACTCATGGCGGCGACGCTGGCCCAGCCTTATCTCGACGAGGGCCGGCTGGTGCGCCCCTTCGCCGAAGATTGTCCGGATCGCAGCTTCTACATCGTTGCGCCGCCCGCGGTTCAGGAAAAACCGGCGATCATGGACTTCATCCGCTGGCTGCTGCGGTGCACACGCCAAAACGGGCAAAAACCGGATTAAGCGCCCCGTTGTCCGCTGGTCGACTCGCACGAATTTAATTCACCTGAGCCGCATTCAATTCGTTTGAGCCTAGCCATCGCGCTCGGCATGCTCTCCTCACCGCTCCTTGGCGTTACCCGGCCCGCCTACCCGGCATCGGCCGCCCGCCGCCCCCGCCGCTCACCCCTCGCGGCTTCGTTCGCTGCCTAAAGCAGCGCTGCGCCATCTTTCGAGGAGAACAACGTGCAAGACCGCAACAGTCTCATCTGGCTGGACGGGCAATGGCTGCCCGCGTCCGAAGCCAAGGTTTCCGTGCTTACCCACACACTGCATTACGGCTACGGCTGCTTCGAGGGCATCCGCGCCTACGAGACGCCGACCGGCCCGGCGCTCTTCCGCCTGCCCGAGCATCTGCGCCGACTGGGGGATTCGGCCCGCATCCTGGCCATCGATTTGCCCTTCGACCGCGCAACGCTCACCGAGGCCTGCCGCGACGTCGTGGCCCGCAACGGGCTGAACAGCGCCTACGTGCGGCCGTTGGTCTTTCTTGGCGACGAAAAACTGGGCGTCGATCCGGCCGGCGCCAAGACGCATGTGATGGTCGCCGCCTGGCCGTGGGGCGCTTATCTTGGCGGTGAGGCGCTGCAAGCCGGCATCCGCGTGCGCGTGTCGTCCTACGCCCGGCATCATCCCAATGTGCAGATGTGCCGCGCCAAAGCGATCTCGGCCTACGCCAATTCCATCCTTTCGGTGCGCGAGGCGCGCCGCGACGGCTACGACGAGGCGATCCTGCTCGACACGGAGGGCTACGTGGCAGAAGGCTCCAGCGAGAACCTCTTCATCGTGCGCGACGGCAAATTGCTGGAGCCGGAAACGACCTCGGCGCTCGACGGCATCACCCGACGCACCGTCGCCACGCTGGCCCGCGAGGCCGGCCTGAGCGTGCGCGCCAAGCGCCTAACGCGCGACGAAGTCTATTGCGCCGACGAAGTCTTCTTCACCGGCACCGCGGCGGAAATCACGCCGGTGGTGGAGGTAGACGGCCGACGCATCGACGACGGCCAACCCGGTCCGATCACCCGCCGCTTGCAGCAAACCTATTTCGCGGCCGTACGCGGCGAGGACACACGGCATAGCGATTGGTTAACACCGGCAACATGACGCACGGGAAAAACAGGGGTAACATTAGCATTTTCTAATTGACAGGAGCCGCCATGAAACCCCTGCTCGCCCTCAGCCTGCTCGCTGCCGCCCTGCCGGCTTTCGCCTATGACCTGCCAGCCCTCACCGCCGACACCAAGAAGACCGTACTGCCAGTCGTCCCCAAGGTGGTCAACGCCATGCAGGAAGCCGTTGCCGAGAAGGGTGTGGCCGGGGCGATTCCAGTGTGCAAGGAGCAGGCACCGGAGCTGATCAAGGCCAAGCGCCAGGAAACCGGCTGGGACATCCGCCGCGTCAGCCTGAAGACGCGCAATGCCGAGCGCGCTACGCCGGACCTGTGGGAAGTCCGCCAGCTGGCCGATTTCAATATCCGCGCCGCCAACGGCGAAAAGATCGATACGTTGGAAAAGAGCGAGATCGTCAGCATCGACGGCAAGCCGGTGTTGCGCTACATGAAGGCGCTGCCGGTCGGCGACGTCTGCCTGAAGTGCCATGGCCCAGCCGAATCGCTCGACCCGGCGCTGCAAGCCAAGCTGAAGGAAAGCTACCCGCACGACCAGGCCACCGGCTACGCCAAGGGCCAGATCCGCGGTGCGCTGACCGTCAAGCGTCCACTGTAAGTTTGGGCAGCCGGGTTAGCCCGGCGCCCCATCCGGATTGGCCGGTCGGCTGAACGAGGGTGAAATGCCGTTGTCTTCAGCGAAAGCCTCCACCATGCACCTCGTTTTCCTGACCTGTGGCCTGCTCGCTCTCGGCGTCTGCCAGCATGTCTATGCAGTTGGCCGCATCAGCGCCGAACAGCGATGTCGCAAGCTGCCGCCGAGCGAGTGGGACGATTGCCTGGGCCGAATCAATCGCCAGCCTTATGCCGAATACGAAAAGGCGCGCCAGGCCAATTAAGACAGCTCGCCGGCCAGCCGTCCCTTGGCGGCGAGGTGATCGAGCAGGGCCAGCGCCGCCGGCGACAGGGCGGCGCGCGAGCGCACGCAGAGTTGCAGATCGCGCGGCGCCCAAGCGTCGCTGATTTTTACCGTTTTTAGCCCGTGCACCGCAGCAGAGCGGGGCACCATACCGATTCCCACGCCGGCCACCACCATGCGGCAAACCGCATTGAAGCTGCGTACCTGGATGCGCACATCGAGCCGCCCACCGAGGCGTGCCGCGTGATTCATCATGAAGGTATGGATGGCGCTGCCGGCGTGCAGGCAGACGAAAGGTTCGCCCAGCACTTCGGCAAAGGCGACTTCATCGCGTCCGGCCAGCGGGTGCCCGGCCGGTACCACCAGCACCAGGCGGTCGCGCCGGTAGGGCAGGGTTTCGAGTTCGCCGAAGGTACCTTCGGCCGCCACCACACCGATTTCCACCTGGCCGCTGGCCACCGCCTGGACGATGGCCGGGCTGGGCTGCTCTTCGAGGCTGACGCGCACATGCGGATGCTCACGCAGGAAATCGCCCAGGTCTTCCGGCAAAAAGCAGTTGATCGCGTTGGTGTTGGCAAACACCGTCACCTGGCTATGCACACCGCTAGCGTAGGGCGCCAGATCGGCGTGCATCTGTTCAAGTTGGGCGAAAACCTGGCGGGCATGGCGCAACAGCGATTCGGCGGCCGGCGTCGGCGTCAGGCCGCGCGCATGGCGCTGGAAAAGCGGCACGCCGAGCGCAGCTTCGAGCTGGGTCAGGCGATGGCTGGCCGAGGAGGGTGCCAGATGCACCTGCTCGGCGGCGCGGGTCAGGCTGCCGCTGTCAGCAATGGCGGCGACGAGCCGCAAGTCGGGAAGGTCGTAGCGCATGGTTTCGTCCATATCGAACGCTGACTTTCAATAATACCAATTGATCCTGCGACGAAGGCCGTATTCAATGGCATCCATAACAATTCACCAGAGAACGGCTTTGGAAAAATCGAACGCCTGGGGTGCCTGGCTGGCCCTGATCGCTGCGCTGGGCTTCTCGCTGAAAGCCATCTTCGTCAAACTCGCCTACCCGTATGGCGTCGACGCGATCACCCTGCTCGCCCTGCGCATGGGCTTCTCGCTGCCGGTCTTCCTGTGGGTCGGCCTGGCCCAGCAAAAAGCCGGAAACCCTCTGAGCCGCGGCGACTGGCTGCGCCTCGTGATCCTCGGCTGCCTCGGCTACTACGGCGCCAGCATCCTAGATTTCTGGGGCCTGGCCTACATCTCGGCCGGGCTGGAACGCCTGATCCTGTTCACCTACCCGACGCTGACCATCCTGATCGGCGTGTTCTTCCAGGGTAAGGAATTCACCCGCCGCGAAGGGCTGGCCATCGTGCTCTGCTACACGGGCATCGGCTTCGCCTTCGCGCACGATCTCGGCCTCGGCGATGCGCACTCGGTACTGATCGGCGGCCTGCTCGTCTTCGGCTCCAGTGTTTCGTACGCCCTCTATATCTCGGGCAGCGCGCCGATGATCTCGCGCCTCGGCGCCCTGCGTTTCTCGGCGCTGGCCTCGCTGGTGTCGTCGGCGATCACGCTGCTGCACTTCTCCATCGCCAAGCCCTTCACCGCCTTCATCCAGCCGCTGCCGGTCTATGGCTGGGGTCTGGCCATGGCAGCCATCGCCACAGTCATTCCGGTCTTTGCCCAATCGGCGGCCATCCGCCACTTCGGTGCCGGGCGCGCCTCGCTCTACGGCATGATCGGGCCGATGCTGACCATAGGCTTCGGCTGGTGGCTGCTCGACGAGCACATTTCGCTGCACCAGATGGTCGGCGCCGGGCTGGTTGTCGCCGGCATATTTATTGTCAGCCGAAAGTAGATTTGCCAGATTTCGCAGGATAGAATCCCGAGCATGATCGGGATCCTGCTTATCACTCACGGCAGCTATGGCGAAGCGCTCGTCCAGAACGCCTGCCATGTGCTGAACAAGCGTCCGCCGTTGCTCAACCAGTTGGGCATGTCGGCGCAGGACGACCCGCTCGACATGCTGCCGCTGGCCCGGCAGATGCTGCAGTTGGTCGATGGCGGCGGCGGCGTTTTGTTGCTGACCGACGTTTATGGTGCCAGCCCGGCCAACCTGGCATTGAAACTCCTCGAGCCTGGCCGTATCGAAGGACTGACCGGGGCGAATCTCCCGATGTTGTTGCGCGCCTTGACCTACCGCGACAAGGACCTCCAAACTGCACTCATTCGCGCCCGCGACGGCGGCCGCGATGGCATTCTCAACTTGCTGGAACGCTGACATGCTGACCAAGGAAACACAAATCATCAACAAACTCGGGCTGCACGCCCGCGCTTCGGCCAAGTTGACCCAACTGGCCGGCAAATACAAGTGTGAAGTCTGGATGAGCAAAGGTACCCGCCGCGTCAACGCCAAGAGCATTATGGGCGTAATGATGCTGGCGGCCGGCAAGGGTTCGATGGTCACGTTGGAAACGGACGGGACCGACGAAGCCGAGGCCATGGAGGCCCTGCTCGCTCTGATTGCCGACTACTTCGGCGAAGGGGAATAAGCTCGATGAGTTTCACCTTGCACGGACTGGGCGTCTCAGGCGGCATTGCCATCGGCAAGGCAATGCTGATGTCGCACGCGACACTGGAAGTCAGTCACCTGACGGTTGCTCCGCGTATGGTCGACAAGGAAATCGAGCGCTTCGACACCGCCGTGCTGGCCGTCAGGAACGAACTTAAGCAAATGAAGGAGAACACCGAGCACGCGCCAGCCGAGCTCGCCGCCTTCATCGATATCCATGCCATGTTCCTGGAAGATGGCGAATTGGTCGACAAGCCGCGCGAGATCATTCGCGACCGCCGCTGCAACGCCGAATGGGCCTTGGTCCAGCAAATGGAACACCTGGTCGAGCAGTTTGAACAGTTCGACGATCCCTACCTGCGCGAGCGCAAGTTCGACGTGGTACAGGTGGTCGAGCGCGTCATCAAGGAGCTACTCGGCCATCCCGGCCGCGCCAAGCTGAAGGCAGCGAAAAGTTCGAAGGAAGATTCGCTGATCGTCGTCGCTCACGACATGTCGCCAGCCGATACCATCGCCTTCAAGGAACATCGCTTCGCCTCCTTCATCTGCGATGTCGGCGGCGCCACTTCGCACACAGCCATCCTTGCCCGCAGCATGGCCATTCCATCGGTGCTCGGCCTGGAAACCGCTCGCGCGATGATCCGCGACGGCGAGCATTTAATCGTCGACGGGTTGCGCGGTGTCGTCATCGTCAATCCCGACCCACGTGTCCTTGAGGAATACCAGCTCCGCAAGGAGCAGATCGAGCTGGAAAAAACCAAGCTCAAGCGCCTCAAGTCCGCCAAATCCGAAACCCTCGACGGACTCGAAATTGCGCTCCACGCCAATATCGAATTGCCGGGCGACGTGCCCGACGCATTGGAAGCCGGGGCCGAGGGCGTCGGCCTGTTCCGGACCGAATTCCTCTTTCTCGACCGCGGCGACATGCCGGATGAGGACGAGCAATACGAGGCCTACAAGAAGGTCATCAAAGGCATGGCCGGGCGCCCGGTCACCATCCGCACCTTCGACCTTGGGGCCGACAAGGATCTGAATCCGGAGGCCACCGTCCTCGATCGGGTCAAGACGAACCCGGCACTCGGGCGCCGCGCCATTCGCCTGTCGCTGGCGGAGCCGAAGATGTTCCAGATTCAGCTGCGCGCCATTCTGCGCGCCTCCAAACACGGCCCGGTGAAGATTTTGGTCCCGATGCTGGCCCATGCGCACGAAATCGACCAGACCCTGGCCGCCGTCGAACAGGCCAAATCCAGCCTACGCGGCGAAAAGATTGCCTTCGACGAGAACATTCCAGTCGGCGGCATGATCGAAATTCCTGCCGCTGCGCTGGCCATCGGCCTCTTCCTACGTCGTCTCGACTTCCTGTCGATCGGTACCAACGACCTGATCCAGTACACACTCGCCATCGACCGCTCGGACGAACAAGTCGCGAGCCTTTACGACCCACTACACCCGGCCGTACTGATGTTGCTCGCCCATACCATCAGCAGCGCCGAGAAGGCCGACATTCCGGTTTCGATCTGCGGCGAAATGGCCGGCGACCCCGACCTGACGCGCCTGCTGCTAGGTATGGGCCTGCGTACCTTCTCGATGCACCCGGCGCAGATTCTGAAAGTAAAGAACCGTGTCCTCAAATCGGATGTCAACGAGTTGGCACCGCATGTCCGCAAGATCCTGCGCCTCGACGAACCGGGCAAGCTTCAGGAAGCGCTGGACAAATTGAACAATTAAGCAAGAAACTGTAAATATATAAGCTTCTGGAGAAAAACATGCGACGCACATTCCTGTGCAGCGCGTTGGGTGCTGTACTGGCGTTCGCCGGGTTACCGGCTGGTGCTGCCGAGGCAGCACCTTTCGTACTTGGCGTGGCCCCCCACACCAGCGCCCGGGTCATCCTTGAAATGTATCAGCCCCTGCGCCGACATCTCGAAGCAGCACTGAAGCAGCCGGTCGAAGTTCAGACCGCCCCCGGTTTTACTGAGTTTGGCAAACGCGCTCTGAATCAGGAATACGATCTGGCCATCACCACCGGCCACCAAGCCCGTCTCTATCAGGTCGATGCAGGCTATTTGCCGCTCGTCACTTATCAGGCCGATTTCAAGGCCATCGCTCTGGTCACCAAAAACAGTCAAATACGTAGTCCGGCCGACCTCGCCGGGACCACGGTGCTGGGTCTGTCACCGAGTTCCTTGGTCACATTATGGGGACTACACTGGTTGAAGACGCAGAAAGTCCCGGAGGTAAATGTGCGCTTTGTGTCGGCGGCCGATAGCATCAGTCGTCAGGTCTTGGCCGGGGAGGCCAGTGCAGCGTTCACTTCGCTCGCCAACTATCAGAAGCTCCCGGTCGAGCAGCGCGAGCAATTGCGCATTTTGGCCGAAAGCGATCCAATGGCGGGCCGCGTTTATATGCTGAACAAGCGGTGGATCGGCCGCCTGAATAGCATCGACAAAGCCTTGTGGTCCTTCGCCGCCTCACCGGAAGGTAAACAGTATTTCCAGCAGAACAAGCTGGATGGCTACCGCAAGCTGCGTTCGCGTGAACTGGAGGCAATGGATCCCTACACGACAGAAACCCGTCAGGTCATCCTTGGAAGATAAATGCTGACTTGGCTCACTCCGCTGCGTTCGATACGCGGCCGTTTACTGACGGTCGCAATCGTCGTCGAAGCCATCATGCTGACCCTGCTCGTCGCCAACAGCCTGCGCCTGTTGACCGAACACATGGGGCAGCAGGCGAAAACGCATGTTGAGGAGATCGTTCCCGTCCTTTCCGCCGCTATCGTCGCTCCGCTCGCCCAACGCGACTATGCGACGGTGCAGGCCGTGCTCGACGAAAGCGCAGCGGTCGGCGGCATCATTTACCTGGCTGTCTCGGGCAACGACGGTAAGCGGCTGGCGAGTAGCGGCTGGCCGAACGCCATGCCGTTGCCGACGCCGGACAGCCAGCTCAGTATCTTCAACGAAGATAAGCAGAAGCCGCGCTACGATATCACCACCCCTATCGTCAGTTACGGGCAGAAGCTCGGCACGCTGCACCTCGGGCTCGATCTGTCGCAGATACGCACAGCGCACGCCCAA
This sequence comes from Azonexus sp., assembly GCA_041909105.1. Taxonomy (GTDB): domain Bacteria; phylum Pseudomonadota; class Gammaproteobacteria; order Burkholderiales; family Rhodocyclaceae; genus Azonexus. Next base: position 23,955 of record JAYREE010000003.1, on the reverse strand, counting down.
CTGTTCACTCAAGGCATTGGCATCGCCGCCGTCGAAATCCTGCTTTCAGCGGGGCTGATGGGGCTACTCGGCTACTTCCTGACCCGCCACCTGAGCGAACTTGCCCGCGCCAGCGAAGCCGTGCGCGCCGGCAATCTGACACCACCACCGGTGCACGAGGGCAGCGACGAAATCGGACGCCTGGGCACGACCTTCAACGCCATGTCGCGAGCCATCGCTGAACGGGTTGCCGAACTGACCGAAGCGCATGCCCAGCAGGTCGAACTGGTCAAGGCCGCCGAAGCCGGCGCTAAAGCCAAAGCCGCCTTCCTGGCGACAATGAGCCACGAGATTCGCACGCCGATGAACGGCATCCTCGGCATGACGGAGCTGGCGTTGGCTACCGAACTGACCGCGGAGCAGCGCGAATACCTGACCTGGGTGCGCTCCTCTGGCGATAACCTGCTACGAGTGCTTAACGACATCCTCGATTTTTCGAAGATCGATGCCGGCCAATTGAACCTGGAAAGCATCCCGCTAGCCTTGACCCAACAACTCGACACGCTGGTTGCGCTGCATTCCATCGCTGCCGCAAGTAAGGGAGTTCGGCTCTACTGGCAGGCCGAAACACCCTTGCCTGACAATCTGGCCGGCGATCCGGTGCGAATCCAGCAGATTCTCAACAATCTGGTTTCGAACGCCATCAAGTTTACGGAGCGCGGCGAAATCGTTATCCACGCCAGTTGCGATGCCGCCGCTGACACCGACGGCAGACGCAAGGTGCATTTCTCGATCAGCGATACCGGCATCGGCATCCCGGCCGACAAGCTCGACAGCATCTTCGATCCTTTCGCCCAAGCCGAGGATTCGACCACTCGCCGCTTTGGCGGTACTGGCCTCGGGTTGACCATCGTTGCCCGTCTGGCCCAACTGATGCACGGCACAATCAAGGTCTGCAGCACCCCAGGGCAAGGCACCCGCTTCGATGTCGAACTCCACTTGGCGACCGTGATGAAACCACTTGAACACGCCGAGGCATTGGATCAGAACAAAGCCCAACAACGACTGCTCGGCAAGCACATACTGCTTGTTGAAGACACCCCGGTCAATCAGAAGATCGCAGAAAAACTGCTCAGCCGTTACGGTTGCAAAGTGACGACTGCCAACAACGGCGTCGAAGCCCTCGAGGCTGTCGGCAGGGACGCATTCGATGCCATCCTGATGGACATTCAGATGCCGGAGATGGATGGTCTGGAAGCCACCCGCCGCATCCGCATGTTGAATATGCAGGGCAAACTCGCCAAGCTGCCGATCATCGCCCTGACCGCCAACGCGATGTCCGAGGATCGCGAGGAATGTCTCGCTTCCGGCATGGACGACTTCATCGCCAAGCCATTCCGTGCCGACGACGTTATCGCTACGCTACTGCGTCACATGTAGGTCCTGACTGCCTGCTGCGGTGCACTGCCCAAAATAGGCAAAAACCAATTAGCGCAGCGTATTTTCCAACGCCACACCAGCCAGGCTCGGCTCCACCGTCAAGCCCGCGCGACGGCGCAGATCGGCCAGCACCCAGGCCGCATTCCGACGCTGTGCGGCCAATTGTTCGCGGCGGTCACGCTCTTCGATCAAGGCCAGCGCCTGCTGACGCCAAGCCACCATCTTGGGATCGTGCTCGTGGTGCAGGTGATGCTGCAGGTGGCGGGTAAACCACCGGTGCGCCTCGGCCGGATTCGCCTCGACCCCCTCACCATTCTGATACATCAGCCCGATCTGGAACTGCGCTGGTTTGTCGCCGGCCTCCGCCGCGACGCGATACCAGCGCATGGCCACTACGTAATCGAGCGGCACCCCGTCGCCGTAATGGTGAATGAGTGCCAGATTGTAGGCTGCATCGACCTGTCCCTCGCTTGCCCGGCGCTGCCAAATGGAAACCGCCCTCTCCGTCGCACCGGCTTTGTGCAGACGGGCCGCTTGCAACATTTCTTCAGCCAGCGAAGGGGCTGCACCGGCGGCAGAAAACCAGACAAGCAGAAATAGGGAAAGACAAATCCGGACCATGGCGACCTCCGCAAAAAATTGGCATGCCACCTTATCCCCAAGCGCCTGACCATGGAACTAGACAAATTGTCGCGCGGCAATTTGTCGCATTCCCCGCCAGCCCCCACTCCCCGACAATCTCGAACTTTAGAAAACATTAATACTAAGGGAGAATTCTATGGGGTACAGTCTGCGGCCATTGAGCGCCGCCATCGCGCTGGCATTTTCCGGTATTGCCGTGGCGCATGCTGCCGACACGGCCACGACGACGCTTAGCGAAATCGTTGTCCGGGCGAACAAGGAAAGCGCCATTCCAGCCAATACCGCAGTTGGTGACAGCCAGCTGCAATCCCTGCGCGCCGCCACCAGCGACACCGCCAGCCTGCTGCGTGACGTTCCCGGTGTCAGTCTTTACGGCGCTGGCGGTACGACCAGCCTGCCCGCGATTCACGGCCTGGCCGACGACCGCCTGCGCATTTCGGTCGATGGCATGGATTTCATCGCCTCCTGCCCGAACCATATGAATCCGCCGCTCGGCTATCTCGACCCGAGTAACACCAAGAAAATGACCGTCTACGCAGGCATCACACCGGTCAGCGTCGGTGGCGACAGCATCGGTGGCAGCATCGTCGCGGAAACCGCACCGCCCAAATTTGCCGCACCGGGCCAAGGCCTGCTGACCGAGGGCGAAATCGGTACCTTCTACCGCAGCAACGGCGATGCCTTCGGCGGCAATGTCGCTGCCACTCTGGCTACCGAGAACCTCAGCCTCACCTACACGGGCGCCACTGCAAAATCCGACAATTACAAAGCCGCCAAGGATTTCAAGAGCACCACGGCTACCGGCCGCCTGGGCCACACGCTGGACAAGGATGAAGTCGGTTCCACCGCTTACGAAACCCAAACCCACACGCTAGGTTTCGCCATCAAGGGTGGCAATCATCTGGTGGAAGCCAAAGCCGGTTACCAGACCATGCCCGAACAGCTCTACCCGAACCAGCGCATGGACATGCTCGACAACGAGCAGAAACGCTTCAACCTGCGTTACCTCGGCCAGTTCGACTGGGGCAGCTTCGAAGCCCGCGCTTATCATGAAGACGTCGACCATCGAATGGATTTTGGCGCCGACAAACGTTTCTGGTACGGTTCCGCTTCCGGTGGCTCCACCGCCATTAACGGTATCCCCTGCTCGCCGATCGGAAGCACTTGTGCCGCTGGCATGCCAATGTACACCGCCAGCAAAACCACGGGTTTCTCGACCAAGGGTGAAATCAATCTCGGTCAGGACGATCTGTTGCGCATCGGCGCCCTCCACCAGCGCTATCGTCTCGATGACTGGTGGCCGGCCTCTGGCGCCGGCATGTGGCCCGGTACCTTCGACAACATCAACGATGGTCAACGTGACCGCACGGCACTTTTTGGCGAGTGGGAATCCAAACTGTCCGCCCAGTGGAAAACGCTTGCTGGCATAAGATATGAGCGCGTGCGGAGCGATGCTGGCGATGTCCAGGGGTATAACCCGAACACCAATGGGATGGCCCCCATGTGGAACAATCAGAAAGCCGATGCAGCCGCCTTCAACGCCCGCAATCACGAACGCACAGACAACAACTGGGATGCCACACTGCTCGCCCGCTACACGGCCAACGCCAATACCGACATCGAGCTAGGTTTTGCTCGCAAGGTGCGCTCACCCAACCTCTATGAGCGCTACACGTGGTCCACTTGGTCCATGGCCGCGGTCATGAACAACTTCGTCGGCGACGGCAACGGCTACATCGGCGACATCGACCTGAAGCCGGAAAAGGCCCATACCGTCAGCACCACCTTCGATTTCCACGCCGCGGATCGGGCCTGGGAATTCAAGGCGACACCGTTCTACACTCACGTCACCGACTATATCGATGCCATTCGTTGCCCGGTCAACGGTACCACCTGCACCACAGCCAATGCCACGGCCAGCAACCGTTTCGTCGTCCTCAAGTACGCCAATCAGGATGCCCGCCTCTACGGTATCGACCTGTCCGGGCGCCTGCCACTGGGCAACACCGCTATCGGCACTTTCGGCCTGAAGGGCTTGCTGAACTACACCAAGGGAGAAAACCGCGATACCGGGGACGGCCTGTACAACATCATGCCGCTCAACGCCAAGTTGATCCTGACGCATCAGACCGGCGGCTGGGATAACGCCCTTGAACTCGTCGGTGTCACCGGCAAGCACGACACCTCCGACGTGCGCAACGAGATCCAGACCTCCGGCTATGCGCTGACCAACCTGCGTGCCAGCTACTCATGGCAGAAGGTCCGTGTCGATTTCGGTGTCGAGAACCTGTTCGACAAGTTCTACTACATGCCGTTGGGTGGCGCCTATACCGGCCAAGGGACGACCATGAGCATGAACGCCATTCCTTGGGGCATTGGCGTCCCGGGCATGGGCCGTTCTATCTATGCCGGCCTGAACGTCAAGTTCTAAGGGCTTGGGGGCCGACCTCGGCCGGCCCCGAGATTTTTTCCCATTTATGCTCGTGCACCGCAGCAGTCAGCACCTTTCCTCCAATCGCCGCCTCGAGACCGGAGAAATCCTGTTTCGTGGCGGCGAATCTGGCACCGCCTGGCGGCTAGCCAACGGTATCGTCCGCCTAGACCATGCCAACGCTGGATTCGCCAGTCTGGCCATCGAAGGCGATATTCTGGGTTGCGAAACGCTTCTTTTCGGGCAATACACCTTTACCGCCACAGCGCTCTCGCCCTGCCTCCTGCAAGCCTGGCCCGGCGACGGCCAGGCCGATACCCTCTCGTTGCTCGATTCGCTAGCCTTGGCCCAACGTCGGGCTGTCGATCTGATCGCCCTGCGTGGCGGCCAAGCCATCGGCCGTATCCTGAACCTCGTTCGCCTGCTGGCCGACCCTGACGGCCAAGTGGTTCTCCCCACTCGCCATGACATCGCCGAGATTACGGACCTGCGCTTCGAAACCGTCTCCCGTCTGATCAAGACCCTACAACAGCAACACCTGCTCGAACCGATACGCATCGCAGGGATTCACGCCACCCGGAGTTTTCGCCTGCGATCAGCTGCGAACCCGCCGCCAGCCTGATTTTCCCGCCACCTGCGACAATATGTCGCATTCCGACCTCCCGCTCGCAGCCGTATCATCGGACCCCGCTCAACTAACTGATTTATAACAATATTTTGATTCACATCAAATTGGGGTTCGCTGATGAAGAAAGTTCTGCTCGCGCCGATTGCCCTGGCAATCCTGACGGCATATGCCGATGACACCACCTCCCTTAACGAAGTCACCGTAACCGCCACCCGTGAAGGACAACTTGTTTCTGAAACGCCGGCCAGCGTGGACGTCATCAAGGACAAGACCATCCGCGAGGTAAAGCCCACCCATCCCTCCGAAATCATGAGTCAGGTTCCGGGCGTCTGGGTCAACGTCACCGGGGGCGAAGGTCATCAAACGTCCATCCGCCAACCTCTCACCACCAACCCGGTCTATCTCTACCTGGAAGATGGCGTCCCTACCCGCTCAACCGGTTTCTTCAATCACAACGCGCTCTATGAAGTGAATCTGCCCATGGCAGGCGGCATCGAAGTAACCAAGGGGCCAGGCAGCGCTCTTTACGGCTCGGATGCGATCGGCGGAGTGGTCAACGTACTGACCCGCAAACCACCCCGCCAAGGCGAAGTTGAAACCTCGCTCGAAGCTGGCAGCTACGGCTGGAAACGGGCACTGATCACAGGGGGAAACAGCTTCGGCAACCATGCCTTCCGTGCCGACTTGAACCTCAGCCATACCGATGGCTGGCGCGAACATACTGCCTACGACCGCCAAAGCGGCACCCTACGCTGGGATAGCGCCGTAGGCGACGACGCTCTGCTCAAAACTGTCGCCACCTTCTCCAACATCGATCAGGAAACCGCTGGCAGTTCGGCAATTTCCAAGGATGATTACGACAACCATCCGACGAAGAACTACACGCCGATCTCCCTAAGGAAGGTCCAGGCCTTCCGTCTGTCCAGTGCCTACGAGAAGGAAATGGGCGACACATTGATCAGCGTCACGCCCTACTACCGCTACGACAACATGGATTTACTGGCAAACTGGGCGCTCTCCTACGACCCGACACGCTATACGACCCAAAACCAGTCCCTCGGTGCCCTGCTGAAATATCGCCGTGACTTCGCACCGATGCGTGCACGCCTGATCCTGGGCCTCGACCTCGACAATAGCCCGGGCAGCCGTGTCGAAAATCGGCTCAAGACCACCACATCCGGTAGCGGCTACACCAAGGTCTACGAAAGCTATACCATGGGGCCTCGTGTGTACGATTACGATGTCACCTACCGCGGAGCAGCCCCCTATGTCCATGGCGAAATCTCGCCGCTGGAAAAACTGCGCATCACTGCCGGCCTGCGTTACGACCACGTAACATACAGCTTAGATAACCGTTTCGGCACAACGCCGGTCGCGGCCGGAGGCAAATTCTACGGTCAGGTAGGCGATACGGATATCACCTTTACCCATCTGAGCCCGAAACTTGGCCTCACCTATGCCCTCAACGAAGCACACAACGCTTTTGTCGCCTACAACCACGCCTTCCGCACCCCCTCCGAAGGCCAATTATTCCGTCCCTCGGTCGCATCGACTGCGGCGGCGGCTCGAGCCGCCGCCGAGTCATCGCAAAACCTCAAACCGATTCGTGTCGACAGCTATGAAATTGGCCTGCGCGGGCGCCTCAACCACATCGTCAACTACGAGGTCTCGACTTACTACATGACCAAGAAGGACGACATCCTCAGTTCGAAGGATCCATTAACCAACGCCTCCACCTCAACCAATGCCGGAAAGACCGAGCACAAAGGGATCGAAATCGGACTTGGCCTCCAGATCGCCGATCTGTGGCGGCTCGATAGCGCTTACTCCTATGCCAAACACACCTATGCCGACTGGGTCACCAAGGACGGCGACTTCAGCGGCAGGGAAATGTCGCTGGCGCCCCGCACCATCGCCAATACTCGCCTGACTTTCGGCGACACCCGACGTGGCCAGGCCCAGCTCGAGTGGTTGCATTTTGGCAGCTGGTATTCGAACGACGCCAACACCTACAAATACCCCGGCCACGACCTGCTGAACCTGCGCGGACAATATCCGATCGCTCTCGACATCAGCCTGTTTGCCAACATCCACAATCTGACCGACAAACGCTACGCTGAAAGCACCGGGGTCAGTTCTGGCTTCGCCACCTACTCCCCCGGCTTACCGCGCACCATTTCCGTGGGGATCCAAGCCAAATGGTAATTCGCTTAGCATCGGCCCTCATCCTGGCCGTCGCCAGCTGGTCGGTGGCTGCCCACGATCATGCCACCACTCCACAGGTCAAAAGCGAATTCAGCGCCGCCTGGCTTGAGCGCCAAGAAAAGGCGCCACGACTCGCCGTCGGCGCCGACTTCGATGGCAATGGCCGCTTCTGGCTGGCGCGCGTCATAGGCAAAAATCTGTTCGTTAGCTATTCCGACGACGAGGGAAAATCCTTTTCCCCTCAAGTTAGAGTGACCCCGATACCTGAACTCATTTCGGCCGATGGCGAATCCAGGCCACAAATCACCGCATGGGGCCAACGGGTTTACGTAAGCTGGACTCAGGCACTGCCCCAAGCGTATGCCGGGCATATCCGCTTTTCCATGTCGGATGATGGCGGAAGGAGGTTTCGGGAACCGCAGACTGTCAACGACGACACGCGCCCGATCACCCATCGATTCAATGCCATGGTGGCCGACCAACAAGGGATCACCATAGCCTGGATCGATAAACGAGATGGCGCCGGACGCAGTAACTATCGGGGGGCAGCCATCTACGCGGCACGCAGCACCGACGGCGGCCAAAGTTTCCAAGCGAATGAACGTGTCGCCGACCATTCATGTGAGTGCTGCCGACTCGGCATCGCATCCGACTTGGATGGCACCCCCGTCGTTTTCTGGCGCCATATTTTCGGCCGTAACGTTCGGGATTTCGCCTTGGCCCGATTAGGTGAAACTCTACAACGCGTTAGCGAAGACGGGTGGCAGATCGATGCCTGCCCGCACCACGGTGGCGCTTTGGCCATCGACAGCCAGGGTGATCGGCATATCGTCTGGTTTACCGGAGCGGAGCAAAGCCTCGGCTTGCATTACCGCCGGATAGAAAACGGGGTCCCAAGTCCCACTATCGCTTTCGGCAACACGGAACGGCAAGCGTCCCATCCCATGATTGGCATTCTCGGCAAATCAGTTCATATCGTTTGGCGCGAATACGATGGAAAAGCACATCGCATCATGGAGATGAATTCGCCAGACCGGGGCACGACTTGGTCGTCGCCAACAGAGTTGGCCAGCACAAACGGGGCCGCCGACGACCCCCTCATCCGCTCCGGGCGCGGTGCGCTCTGGCTCGTTTGGAATACTGCCGACGGCGGATTGCGCCTGATGAAACTGACACCATGAGAATACTGTTATTCCTGCTTGCGATCATTGCCGGCTCGGTATCTGCTGATGTCCGGCCTTTCAGCGTTGGCAGCTTGCAAGCGATAGAAAAAGAACGGGAGGGGCGTCCCTTTATCCTTACCTTCTGGTCTGCCAGTTGCAGCCATTGTCCTCAGGAGTTGCAAATGCTTGGGGAGCTTACCCGTCGTCAGCCCAAACTTGATGTCGTGCTAGTCGCTGCAGATACGCCGGACCTCGCTCCCCAATTGGCCCGACTGGCACGGGAATACGGCTTGGCGAAACAGGCCCAATGGGTATTCGCGGACGAGCAGGAGGAGCGGCTGCGTTTCGACATCGACCGACGCTGGTACGGGGAATTGCCTCGTACCTATTTTTACGACTCGCAGCACCGACGCAAAGGACACTCGGGCGTCATTGCCAGCGAGCAACTCGAACGCTGGGTGCGGGAACAAGTAAAATAGCAAAATGAATGCTGTTTGCCTCCAGGACGTTCCACCGCTACCCGAATGGCAGCGCAGCGGTCGATTTTTCCTGATTGCCCTGCTCTTGCATGCGCTAGTACTCTTCTATCCCCTGCAATTGGCCATCGGCAAGCTGGAAATTCCGTTGCCGCAAACCTTGAGTGTGCAATTGCTCAACCCGCCCCCCGTGCCTGTTACACCGAAACCGATTGCCCAACCGCAAACAAGCGAGCCGCCGCCAAAAAAAACCAAGCCACAGCCGGCACGCCGGCAAATACTCGCCATGCCGACCTCGGTACCGAGCGAACCGAAGAGCTTCAAGGTAGCGGAACAGGTAGTCGCCCCTGTCATCAATGCTGCCCCCTCGGCAACAGCGGCCCCCGCTGCTCCCGGCCCGGTCGCAGCCATCAGTACCGCACGTTTCGATGCCGCCTACCTGCATAATCCCGAGCCGAAATATCCGCCGCTCTCACGCCGCTTGGGCGAGGAGGGCCGCGTATTGCTCAAGGTGCGTGTAACGCCGGAAGGCCTCCCTGCTGCGGTGGACCTGGAAAAAAGCAGTAATTTCGAGCGCCTGGACGAAGCGGCAAAACAAACTGTCGCCCGCTGGCGTTTCGTACCGGCCAAGCGCGGTGATCAACCGATCGAGGCCTCGGTCATCGTACCGATCGTTTTCCGGCTGGAAGGCTGAGGTACCTTCGACACAGACAGCACACCGGTAACGCCGAGCCGACAATCCGGAAACGGAAATGACGACGGGGACCGAAGTCCCCGCCGGCTGTCTTGGGTAATAAGGCTTCAGCGGCCCCAGCTATACCGTTTTAGGCGGCAATAGCGAATTGCTCATCGTTGGCAATTATGGATTTGCGCGGATTACGTCCGTCGCCTCTCGGGCTGCCTGCTCATCCTCATTCACCCCGTCGAAACCAGTACACCCCCCCTGTGGTGGAGGTGGCGGGAATCGAACCCGCGTCCGAAGCGCTTCCGACTTGCCGGAATTACAGCCATGTCTCGAATTATGGGGGCGAGCCACCCGATTTTCAACAGCGACCGAGCCCCCAAGGCAACATTTTTTCCCGCCAACTGAAATTCGCAGCCATGCCGAAGCCTCCGCCGCAAAGCTAGCTTAAAGGGGCTTTTGAAAGGGGAAAATTCTCGGAAAATGGATTGGTTGCGGGGGCAGGACTTGAACCTGCGACCTTCGGGTTATGAGCCCGACGAGCTGCCAACTGCTCCACCCCGCGTCCGTATGCACAGCCAAAATATGGCTGGAGCGGGAGACGAGTCTCGAACTCGCGACCTCAACCTTGGCAAGGTTGCGCTCTACCAACTGAGCTACTCCCGCATCTCGCTTCACCGAACCATTAATGCCGCTCGGTGCGAAGAGGCCGGATTATACGATCAATCGTCGCTCTTGAAAAGAGAAGGAAAGAAAAAACCGGAATCCGCCTGGATTCCGGCTTCTCTTTTCTGCCCTCAAATCCCCTCAGTGACGCACTGCGGAGAAGTGCTCGGGCAATTGGTAAATCTCGATATGCTCGTCAAAATCGACATGCTCAACTTGCGGGAACCGGCGTTCGACACAGTGGCGCCGGTCATCCATACCCACCGGCGGACCCCGATCTTCCATCCGGCGCTCGCTCCGGGCTCGACGCTCCAATGGTTGCCTACTGGTCATCGGTTGTCTCCTTTCGCTTTTATAACGCGAATTTCTACAACTCCAAAGTAGAACATAAGCAACGGATTTACAAAGAAAATCGAGCGTCACATCCAATCAGTGTTGCGTTTCGGCAAATCCCCGGTCTTAGTTCTCGGCACTCAATAACCGCTCGCAGTAGCGGGCAATCAGGTCGACCTCAAGATTGACCTTGGCACCGGCCTTGAGATGTTTCAGCGTCGTGTTTTCCAGCGTATGCGGGATCAGGTTGATGGTGAAGGTATCGCCATTCACCTCGTTGGTGGTCAAGCTGGTGCCGTTGACCGTGATCGACCCCTTGCGCGCGATGTATTTGGCCAAATCTCCGGGCGCCCGGATTTCGAGCAGGCGATTGTCGCCCACCGGGTCGAAACGCAGCACCTCACCGACACCATCGACGTGCCCGGATACCAGGTGTCCGCCCAGCCGATCGGCCAAGCGCAAGGCCTTCTCCATGTTGATCTCGCCCGGCGCATCGAGGCCGACGGTGCAGGACAGAGTTTCTGGCGACACATCGACCATGAACTGATTGCCTTCCTTGGCAACTACGGTCAGACAAACCCCATTGCAGGCGATCGAATCGCCGAGCGCAACATCGTCGAGGCCGAGGCCACCGGCTTCGACATGCAGGCGAAAGCCCGCTTCGCGAGTCGTAAGATGGGTAATGCGGCCAACCGCCGCAACGATTCCTGAGAACATGACAGCTTCCAGCGTGGGCAAAATGGGCACTTTATCATGCCCGCCCGTTCCATCGGGGCGGGACCAGGGCATTTACTGCTGATCGATCATTCCGCCGACCTTGCCTGCCAACAGACACAATGGGAAAACGCCGCCAGGCCATGGAAAACTCGTAATACGAGTTGAGGTTGAGCCGCAGGCATTCGATCAACGCCCGATCTCATTGCTTGGCATCAACTCGAAGAGGTTAGTACAAACCCTGATAACAACCAGGATATAGCTTGGTTTTCACATGATAAAATCCATTCTTTTGCTCTGGGGAAATCACGACATGTTGAAGAAACTGACCCTAGCGGTACTCGCCGCCGTTTCCACAGCTGCGCTGGCCGATATCAATGTCGGCGTCTCGGTGGCTGCTACCGGCCCGGCGGCTTCGCTCGGCATTCCGGAGAAGAACACCTTCGCGCTATTGCCGACCTCCATCGGGGGTCAGAAGGTCAATTACATCGTGCTCGACGATGGTACCGATCCGACCAATGCAACCAAGAACATCAAAAAGCTGATCAGCGAGAACAAGGTGGATGTCGTTGTCGGCTCCTCGACCACGCCCAGCTCGCTGGCCATGATGGATGTCGCGGTAGACAATGAAACGCCACTGATCTCCATGGCGGGCTCCGCCATCGTGGTCGAACCGATGGACGCCAAGCGCAAGTGGGTCTTCAAGACCGCCCAGAACGACGCTCATATGGCCACCGCCATTGTCCAGCACATGACTGACAAGAAGGTTCAAACTGTGGCCTTCATCGGTTTTGCCGATGCTTACGGCGACGGCTGGTACAAGGAATTCGCCAAGATCGCCGAAGCGCGCAAGCTGAAGATCGTCGCCAACGAGCGCTACCAGCGCAACGATACGTCGGTCACCGGCCAGATTCTGAAGATCCTCTCTGCCAAGCCCGATGCGGTATTGATTGGCGGGGCCGGTACGCCCGCTGTGTTGCCGCAGAAGACTCTGAAGGAAAAAGGCTTCAAGGGTCTGATCTATCAAACCCACGGCGTTGCCAACAACGACTTCCTGCGCGTCGGCGGCAAGGATGTCGAAGGCGCCTTCCTGCCGGTCGGTCCGATGGTAGTTGCAGCGCAGTTGCCGAACGACAACCCGGTCAAGAAATCCGCACTGGACTATGTCACCAAGTATGAAGCGGTGCATGGCAAGGGCAGCGTCAGTTCCTTCGGCGGCCACGCCTGGGATGCTGGCGTCCTGCTGCAAAACGCCATTCCGGTTGCACTGAAGAAGGCACAGCCGGGCACTGTCGAATTCCGCCGCGCGCTGCGCGACGCCATCGAGAACACGAAGAACCTGCCGGCCGCACACGGCATCTTCAACCTCTCGGCCGACGACCATCAGGGTTACGACCAACGGGCCCGCGTCATGGCCACCATCGAAAACGGCGGCTGGAAGCTGCTGAAGTAAGCCTCGGCCGATCCCGGAAGCTGCTACCGCAGCTTCCGGCGCCACGCACCGCAACCACAGTGGTGCATTGATTTCCCCCAAGACAAGTTCGGTGGCATGGACCTCCAGATTCTTCTTTTCCTCGGCCAGGATGGCATCACCAACGGCGCCATCTATGCCTTGCTCGCCCTCGCGCTGGTACTGGTCTTCGCCGTCACCCGCATCATCTTCATTCCGCAAGGCGAGTTCGTCGCCTTCGGCGCCCTGACCCTCGCCTCACTGCAAGCCGGCCACGTTCCGGGTACGGTCTGGCTGCTGCTCGCCCTCGGCTGTGCCGTGAGCATTCTGGAAGGCTCCCGCCTATTGCGCGAACGCCGCTATGCCAAGTTGCCGCCGCTGCTGATCTTCAACATCGGCGCACCACTGCTCGCCGCCGCGGGCCTGTTTGCCCTGCCGCCCACCCAACTGCCACTCTGGGCACAGATCGGTATCGCCCTCGCTCTGGTCATCCCGTTGGGCCCGATGGTTTATCGCATCGCCTACCAACCGCTGGCCAACGCCTCGGTCCTCGTCCTGCTGATCGTCTCGGTGGCCGTCCATCTGACCATGATCGGCCTCGGCCTGCTCTTCTTCGGCGCCGAAGGTTCGCGTACCCCGGCCTTTACCGACATCAGTTTCGAACTGGGCGGCGCGCCCTTGCAAGGACAGACCATCCTCGTCGTCGTCGCTTCCGCCGTGCTGATCATCGGCCTCTATTTCTTCTTTGAACGCACCGTTTACGGCAAGGCGCTGCGCGCTACCGCAATGAACCGCACCGGGGCCCGCCTGATGGGTATTCCACCGACCCTCGCCGGCAAGCTGTGTTTCACGCTGGCGGCCGCCATCGGTGCCTTCTCTGGCGTGTTGATCGCCCCCATCACCACCATCTACTACGACTCCGGTTTCCTGATCGGCCTCAAGGGCTTCGTCGGCGCCATCATCGGCGGCCTGGCCTCCTACCCGGTCGCCGCGCTGGGCGCCGTCCTGGTTGGCCTGCTCGAATCGTACTCGTCCTTCTATGCCAGCGCCTTCAAGGAAGTCATCGTCTTCACGCTGATCCTGCCCGTACTGCTATGGCGTTCGCTGACGACACAGCACGTCGAGGAAGAAGAGGAGAAGGGCGACGAGACGGCCGCCGAGGCTAGCCGCTCCAGCGGCAACCGCCTGCCGCGCCACCTGCCTTTGTTGGCGCTGGTCGGCGCGCTGGCCGTCGCCCCCTGGGTACTGCCCGAGTTCTCCGTCACCTTGCTGAACTACATCGGCCTGTATGCCATCGTCGCCGTCGGACTCGTCCTGCTGACTGGGGTCGGCGGCCTGACCTCCTTCGGCCAGGCGGCTTTCGTCGGACTCGGCGCCTATACGACGGCCTGGCTGACTACCGTCCATGGTGTTTCACCCTGGCTGACGCTGTTCATTGGCCTGGCCATCACCGCCGTCGTCGCCTTGTCGCTCGGCTTCATCACGCTGCGAATGGGCGGCCACTACCTGCCGCTGGCGACCATCGCCTGGGGCATGAGTCTCTACTTCCTGTTCGGCAACGTCGAATTCCTCGGCGGCCATACCGGCATCACCGGGATTCCTGCCGTTTCGCTGTTCGGTCTGGAACTGAAGAGTGGCAACCAGTTCTTTTACCTGATCTGGTTGATCCTGCTGCTGGCCATCCTCGGCCTGCGCAACCTGCTCGATTCGCGCGTCGGCCGCGCCATCCGCGCGCTCAAGGGCGGTGCCGTGATGGCCGAAGCAATGGGGGTCGATACCGCGCGCACCAAGATCGTCATCTTTTTGATCGCCGCGCTGCTGGCCAGCATTTCCGGCTGGCTATACGCCCACCTGCAGCGCTTCGTCAATCCGACGCCGTTCTCACTGACGCAAGGTATCGAATTCCTGTTCATGGCGGTGGTGGGTGGCATCGGCCACGTCTGGGGCGCCGTGCTCGGCGCGGGCCTGGTCACGGTCCTGAAGCAATGGCTGCAGGACATCCTGCCGCAACTGCTCGGCCAGAGTGGCAATTTTGAGGTCATCGTCTTCGGCATCGCCATCATCTTGATCCTGCAACGCGCCCGCGCCGGCTTGTGGCCCGTCATACTGCGCTTCGTCCCCGGCAGTCAGGTGAAACGCGAACTGGTACCGGCGGAAAATCTCGAAAAACGGCAGTGCACCGCAGCAGGCACCTTGCTGCTCGATGCACGCGAAGTCACCAAGCGTTTCGGCGGCCTGGTCGCCAACAACAACATGGCGCTGAGCGTGAAGGCCGGCGAGATCATGGCCTTGATCGGCCCCAACGGCGCCGGCAAGAGCACGATGTTCAACTGTATCTCAGCGGTCAATCCGGCGACTAGCGGCCACATCGAATTCCTCGGTCAATCGACGGCCGGCCTGGCCGCCCGCGATCTGGCCCGCCAGGGCATGAGCCGCACCTTCCAGCACGTTCGCCTGCTCGGTCAGATGACGGTGCTGGAAAACGTCGCCATAGGTGCCCATCTGCGTGGTGACAAGGGCGTCGTTGCTGCCGCCTTGCGCCTGGACCGCACGGAAGAAAACCGCCTGCTCGCCGAAGCCGCCCGCCAGATCGAACGCGTCGGCCTGGCCGAGCACATGTTCGACCCGGCCGGCAGCCTGGCGCTTGGCCAGCAGCGCATCGTCGAGATCGCCCGTGCCCTGTGTTCCGATCCCTGCCTGCTGCTGCTCGATGAGCCGGCCGCCGGCCTGCGCTTCAAGGAGAAGCAGGCGCTGGCCGAACTGCTGCGCAAGCTGCGCGCCGAAGGCATGGGCATCCTGTTGGTCGAACACGACATGGACTTCGTGATGGGCCTGGCCGATCGCATCGTCGTCATGGAGTTCGGCGAGAAACTGGCCGAAGGCCTGCCGGAAGAAATCCAGAACGACCCGAAGGTACTCGAAGCCTACCTCGGGGGAGTTGAATGATGAGCAAGCACCCGCATCTGCACGAGCACGAGGTCATCCTTGACGTCAAGAATCTCACCGTCAGCTACGGCAAGGTGGAAGCCCTGCATGGCGTCGACCTGACCATCCGGCGCGGCGAAATCGTTACCGTGATCGGCCCCAATGGCGCCGGCAAGACCACGCTGCTGTCGGCCCTGATGGGCCTGTTGCCGGCGCAGGGCGACATCGTCTACCTTGACCACCGGCAGGGACGCGACCGCGAGGTCGAGGCGCTAGTCCGCCAGGGCATGACGCTAGTCCCGGAAAAGCGCGAGCTGTTCGCCGAAATGAGCGTCGAGGACAACCTGATGCTGGGCGCCTTCGACCGCTACCGCACCGGCCATCGCGACCACATGGAAACGATGGACGAGGTCTTCGAACTCTTCCCGCGCCTCGAAGAACGACGCGGCCAGCTGGCCGGTACACTATCCGGCGGCGAACGCCAGATGCTGGCCATGGGCCGCGCCCTGATGGCCAAGCCTAAGTTGCTGATGCTCGACGAACCGAGCCTCGGCCTCGCCCCGCTGATCATCAAGGAAATCTTCCGCATCATCGGCGAGCTCAAGCAGACCGGCGTTGCTATTCTGCTCGTCGAGCAGAACGCCCGTGCCGCACTGCAGATTGCCGATTTCGGCTACGTGCTGGAAACCGGCGAGATCACCCTGGCTGGGCCCAGCCAAGAACTAGCCGCCGACCCACGCGTGATTGAGGCCTATCTCGGTCTCGGTCACAAGCACTAAGCGGGGAAGCATCTTTTAGTGTTGCGCTTCGGCTTCGGTCGAGATGCCATACTTGTGCGCCACCGCCATGAACAGCGCTCTGGCCGAAGCCACCTTGGTGCTCTTGCGATCCTTGCGCTGGGCACGCTCCAGGTAGTTGCGCGCCCTGGCAGCGAGTTCCGCATCCCAGCCCTTTTGGTCCATGAGCGTGTAGATCGCCTTCGCCGCATTGACCAAGAACTGTAGATTGGGCACCTGCTCGGCAGCTTGAATCAACAGTTTCACCGAACCCTCGATGTCACCGTTGCGTGCCGCCATGACGCCCTTGTTGTTGAGGTCAACAATCTCGCGATTCACTTGATCGAGCATCGCCTTGCCGGCATCGGATTGCCCGGTTTTCTCGAAGACGCTATTAATTTGGTCGAGCAGATGAGGATCTTCGTTGTTTTCCGCCGCCACCTGACGAAGAATCTTTTGCGCCTCATCACCCTTACCTGTCGCATAACAGGCATGCGCCAGATCGATCGCCAAGCGTTGTGAGGCATGCCGTCCCCGGGTTTGCGCCTGCGCATCGGCTTGTTCCTGCAAGGCCAGCGCTTGCTCGACCAGCGCCTGAGCCTTCTCCGGCGTACCCTCCGCTGTCAGGCAAAGGCTCTCCACGACCAGCGCAGCCACCTCGGCCTGCTTATCGCCACGCAGTTCTCGCTTCATGTCGTTGGCCAGCTTGCGCGAGGCATCGACATTGCCGCGCTCGACCAGCACCCGGGAAAGATTGGCGAAATCGTCTACCGTCCTAAGACTGGAGCCCTTGCTCCGATCGATAACGCGACCATAGGCTTTTTCCGCGGCGAGCAGATCGCCCGTCCGGGTGGCGATGTCGCCGACCAAGCGTTGCCGGATCGTGTTGTGCGGTGAGGCGTCGGCCGCACGCTGGAGGACGTGTTGCGCGTCCTCCAGGCGATCCTGGGCCTCATGAACCGACGCCAGGAAGTCGTAAGCCGAGAGAAACTCCGGCGCCTCTTCAGTCACCTGCTCGGCCAGTGTTTCCGCTTCATCAAGCGCACCGCGATCGCGCAAGGCTATGGCCAGACCCATTTTGGCCCACGGTACGACACGCCCCTCCAGAACACGGCGGAACACCTCCTCCGCCTCGGCTGTCCTTCCCAACTGGTGCAACAGCTCGCCCTTGAAACGCAGGGCATCGTACATGTAAGACGGCTGTTGCTGGATCACCCGATCACAGGCGGCAATCGCCTCTGACAATGATCCTCGCTCGATTTGCTCGTAGATCTTACGCAAAACATGCTTCTTGTAGATGGCCTTGATCAGTCGAGCCTGCAATTGCTCGGCAGTGAACGGTTTGATCAGGTAGTCATCCGGCGCCAGTTCAGCCAGCGCCACGACGTTGGTGTAACTCCGTTCGCTGGTAATGATCAGATATACCGTCGACAGCGGTATCAGGTGAGCATGTCGCAACTCTTCCAGCAGCTGTTGCCCATCTCGCCCATCGTCGAGCATGAAGTCGGAGAGAATGATGTCAAAACGGTTGCCCTTGACCTGCCGAATCACCTCAGCGGAATTGCCGGCGCCGTGCACCGCGGTCACACCCAGCGCACCGAGCATCAGGCGCAGCGAATCCCTTGCCGGCGGGTGGCGATCGACGATCAGGACCCGCTTCTTGGTCAGCGACTGCTGCAAAACGAGCAACATTTCCTCATTGTCGAGGTGGCTCGCAGTCATTGTTTGAGAAGAACTCATTTTTAGAACTTACTTGAGTTCCTGATGAACGGCAAGCCATACCGGAAAAACTTCGATTTTTCAGCGACCTGACGTAAAATTCGCCTCCCGATACTGCACTGCAACACGCCCTTTCCCATGCTCTATCCCACCCGTTTCGATGTCATCGTCGTCGGTGGCGGCCACGCCGGCACCGAAGCGGCGCTCGCTGCAGCCCGGGCGGGTGCGCACACACTGTTGCTGACGCACAACCTCGATACGCTCGGAGCAATGAGCTGCAACCCATCCATCGGCGGCATTGGCAAGGGGCATCTGGTGCGTGAAGTCGATGCGTTGGGAGGTGCAATGGCGGCAGCTACTGACGAGGCCGGCATCCAGTTCCGTATCCTCAACGCCTCGAAAGGCCCGGCCGTGCGTGCGACGCGCGCGCAGGCCGACCGCGTGCTTTACAAGCAAGCGATCCGTACGCGCCTGGAAAACCAGCCTAACCTGACCATCTTCGCCCAAGCCTGCGACGACTTGATCGTCGAAGGCGACAAGGTATGCGGCGCCATCACCCAACTGGGCATCCGCTTCATGGCCAACGCCGTGGTACTGACGGCCGGCACCTTCCTCAACGGCAAAATTCACGTCGGGCTGGAGAATTACACCGGCGGTCGCATGGGCGATCCCCCGTCGATTTCGCTCGCCGCCCGCCTGAAGGAACTGAACCTGCCGCAAGGCCGGCTGAAGACAGGCACGCCACCTCGCCTCGACGGCAAGACCATCGATTTCTCGGTCATGGAAGAACAGCACTCGGACGATCCGCTCCCGGTCTTCTCTTTCCTCGGCAGCGCCGCGCAGCATCCGAAGCAGTTGCCGTGCTGGATCACCGAGACCAACGAGCGTACACACGACATCATCCGTAGCGGACTAGACCGTTCGCCGATGTATACAGGCGTCATTGAAGGTGTCGGCCCGCGCTACTGCCCGTCGATCGAGGACAAGATCCACCGCTTCGCCGACAAAAACCAGCACAACGTCTTCCTTGAACCGGAAGGGCTGAGCACACACGAGATCTACCCGAATGGCGTGTCCACCAGCCTGCCTTTCGATGTCCAGCTGGCGCTGGTCCGCTCGATCCGCGGCATGGAAAACGTGCACATCCTGCGCCCCGGCTATGCCATCGAATACGACTTCTACGATCCGCGCGGCCTGAAGGACACGCTGGAGACCAAGGCCATCAACGGTCTCTTCTTCGCTGGCCAGATCAACGGCACGACCGGCTACGAGGAAGCCGCCGCGCAAGGCCTGCTCGCCGGCATCAATGCCGTGCGCTACTTGCGCGGCCTGGCGGGCTGGTGCCCGAAGCGTAACGAGGCCTATCTCGGCGTACTGGTCGACGACCTGATCACGCGCGGCGTTTCCGATCCTTACCGGATGTTCACCAGCCGCGCCGAATATCGCCTGAGCCTGCGCGAGGACAATGCCGACCTACGCCTGACCGAGCAGGGCCGCGATCTTGGCCTGGTCGACGATGCCCGCTGGGATGCCTTCTGCCGCAAGCGCGATGCCATCTCCGCCGAACAGGAACGCCTGAAGTCGACCTGGATCAACCCGAAGATCACACCCGTCGAGGACTGCATCCGCGTGTTAGGCAAGGCTATCGAACACGAATACAACCTGTTCGAACTGCTGCGTCGGCCCGAAGTCAGCTATCCGGCGCTGATGACGCTGCCTGGTGCCGGGGAAGGGCAGGGCGATCCGCTGGTCGTCGAGCAACTCGAGATTTCCGCCAAGTACCAGGGCTATATCGACCGTCAGGCGGAAGAAGTGGCCAAGGCCGCCAGCTACGAAAACATGGCTTTGCCGGCCGATCTCGATTACGCCACGGTCGCTGGCCTGTCCAACGAGGTCAAGCAGAAGCTGGCGCTGCACAAGCCACAGACCATCGGCCAGGCCTCCCGTATTCAGGGCATCACACCGGCCGCCATCTCGCTGCTGCTGATTCATCTGAAGCGCTTCAACTTGTCGAAGGCGGCATGAGCACGCTCACCCTCGCGGCCGGCCTCGCCGCACTCGGTATCGACCTGCCGGACGATGTGCAGGCAAAACTGCTCGCTTTCCGCGACCTGCTACTCAAGTGGAACAAGACCTACAACCTGACGGCCCTGCGCGACCCGACCCAGGCGATTTCGCTGCACCTGCTGGATTCGCTGGCCATCCTGCCGCATGTCGGTGACGGCGCGCTGCTCGACGTGGGTAGCGGCGGCGGTCTGCCAGCCATTCCGCTCGCCATCGCCCGGCCGGAGCTATCTGTGTCGATGGTGGATACAGTGCAGAAGAAGACAACCTTCCTGCAACAGGCGGTCATCGAGCTAGGATTGACGAATGCTGCGGTGTACCACGCCAGAGTCGAAAAAATGACCGGCCAGTACGCACAGATTTCGTCGCGCGCCTTCTCTGAACTCGGGCTATTCGTCGAACTGACACGCCACCTTCTCGCGCCTGGCGGGCGCTGGCTGGCCATGAAGGGGGTTCGTCCCGACGATGAAATCGCCACCTTGCCCGCCGGCATCTCGGTTGCGGCTATCATTCCGCTCACCGTACCCGGCGTCGACGCCGAACGACATTTGATCATCATGAAAGCGGGCTCATGAAAGTACTCGCCATCACCAACCAGAAGGGCGGCGTCGGTAAAACGACGACGGCCGTCAATCTCGCTGCCTCGCTGGCCGCCGAAGGCAAGCGCGTCCTGCTCATCGACATGGACCCGCAGGGCAATGCCACCACCGGCGCTGGCATCACCAAGAAAGAGGCCTTGCCGACGGTTTACCAGCTGCTGATCGGCGCCGCGTCCTTGAGCGAAGTGTGCCTGAACACCGATTTTGCTTTCGACGTGCTGCCGGCGAACCGCGAACTCGCCGGCGCCGAGGTCGAACTGATCGAACTCGACCAACGTGAATACCGCTTGAAGAACGCGCTGCACTCCAATCGCGAGCAGTATGATTACGTGTTGATCGACTGCCCACCGGCGCTGAACATGTTGACCGTCAACGGGCTAGTCGCCGCCGACTCCGTGCTGATCCCGATGCAGTGCGAATATTACGCACTGGAAGGACTGTCCGATCTGGTCGAGACACTGCGCAAAGTGCGCCACCATCTGAATCCACGCCTGGAAATCGAAGGCCTGCTACGCACCATGTACAACCCGCAAAGTACGCTGACCCAGCAGGTCTCAAACGAATTGGAAAGTCATTTCGGCGACAAGGTCTACAGCACCATCGTGCCGCGCAACGTCCGCCTGGCCGAGGCTCCCTCCTACGGCAAGCCGGTCATCGCTTTTGACAAGAACTCGAAGGGAGCGCAGGCCTACGTCGCGCTCGCCAAGGAAATCCTCGAAAGGGTCGTTCAATGATCAAGATGAAAGGACTCGGCCGCGGCCTAGATGCTCTGCTTTCCGGCAGCGACAAGCCGCTGGGCGACGAGCAACGCAATCTGCCGGTTGAGCGCCTGCGTCCGGGCAAGTACCAGCCACGGACCCAGATGGACGAGGCCTCGCTCGGCGAATTGGCCGCTTCGATCAAGGCCCAGGGCATCATGCAACCGATTCTGGTGCGTGCCGTCGACGCCACGCCGGGTGCTGAGCGTTACGAAATCGTTGCCGGCGAGCGCCGTTGGCGCGCCGCGCAACTGGCCGGCCTGAGTGAAGTCCCGGTACTGATCCGCAGCATCCCCGACGAGCAGGCGCTGGCCATGGCGCTAATCGAGAATATCCAGCGCGAAAATCTCAACCCGCTGGAGGAAGCCCAGGGCCTGCAACGCCTGATCGACGAATTCGGCCTGACCCATCAGCAGGCGGCAGATGCCGTCGGCCGTTCACGACCTGCCGCTTCCAACTTACTGCGCCTGCTGCAGCTAACCCCTGCGGTTCAGGAACTGTTGATGATCGGCAAGCTCGACATGGGCCATGCCCGTGCCCTGCTCCCGCTCGGCGGTGCCCAGCAAGTCGCAGCCGCCCAGCAGATCGTGCAAAAGGGCCTGTCGGTGCGTGAGGCGGAACGCCTCGCCCAACATCTGCTCAACCCGCCCAAGAAGGCCACGCCAGCACCGGTCGACCGCGACCTGCTAAGGCTACAGGAAGAGCTATCCGACAATATTGGCGCTGCCGTCGCGATCCGCAGCAACAAGAAGGGCGCAGGAAAAATCACCATCGAATTCAACGACCTGGACCAGCTCGAAGGAATCCTCGGACGCCTGCGCTAACTGGTTGACGCAAAACGCTACTTACGGGAAAACCCGTATTTTTCATTGACGTTAAAACCTCAGGTCTTGTATCATTTAGGTCTGTGTGGCAAGTCGGTCGACGAGTGCAAGCACCATGTACAAGGCAATTCTTCTGCAATTTGGTGCAGCAGTGATAACAGCGCTCGGGGCCGGCATGATCGCAGGAATGCGGGGGCTTGTTTCGGTTGGGTTTGCGGCATTGGCCGCCATCGTGCCCAATCTATTGTTCGCCATCCGCCTGTCGATGGTGAATAACCGCCCTAGCGCATCTTACGCGGCGAACTTCTTCATCGGCGAATTCCTCAAGATCGGCGCCACCATCGGAATTCTGGCAATCGCCATCAAGGGTTATCCCGAGATGCACTGGCCCAGCATGTTGATTGGGCTTGCGGTTGTCTTACATGCTGGTTTTTTAGCGTTTTGGAAGAAGCCCTGATATGTCTACCGAAGCAGGCCACGAAGCAGTAGCGAACGCGCCGACCGCCGGCGAATACATCGTTCACCACCTTACCCATTTCAACACCACCGGTCATGCCCAGAAGGACATCATCGACTTCAGCGTTCTGAACGTCGACACCCTGTTCTTCTCGCTGCTCATGGGCGTGCTTGGTCTGTTCGTCATGTGGCGCGTCGCCAAGAGTGCAACTTCGGGCGTTCCCGGTCGCATGCAGGCTGCCGTCGAGATCGTTCTCGAGATGGTCAACGAACAAGCCAAGGGTATCGTGCATAGCGCCGAATCCCGCAAGGCCGTCGGTCCGCTGGCCCTGACCGTGTTCATCTGGATCTTCCTGATGAACTCCATGGACTTCCTGCCGCTGGACGTCTTCCCGAATATCTGGCAAGCCATCACCGGCGACCACCACGCCTACCTGCGCATCGTCCCGACTGCCGACCTGAACGGCACCCTGGGTATGTCGATCGGTGTCTTGCTCGTCTGCCTCTACTACAACGTCAAGATCAAGGGCTTCGGTGGCTGGATGCACGAACTCTTCACCGCCCCGTTTGGCAGCCACCCGTTGCTCTACCCGATCAACTTCGCCATGCAGATGATCGAATTCCTGGCCAAGACCGTTTCCCACGGCATGCGACTGTTCGGCAACATGTACGCTGGCGAACTGGTCTTCATGCTGATTGCGCTGATGGGCGCGGCCTGGGCGGGTACCGCCACCGGCGTGTTCCTGTTTGCCGGTCACGTCATCGCTGGCTCGATCTGGGCGATCTTCCATATTCTGATCGTTGCCCTGCAAGCTTTCATCTTCATGATGCTGACCCTGGTTTATATCGGTCAGGCTCACGAAGCGCACTAAGCAGTAACCCGGTTTCTTTGTAGTTTATTTTTGTTTTACTTACTTTAACCTTAGCAAGGAGTTGTCATGGAACACGTTCTCGGTTTTGTTGCTCTGGCTGCCGGCCTGATCATTGGTCTGGGCGCTATCGGTGCCTGTATCGGTATCGGTCTG
>JAYREE010000002.1:0-281326 GCA_041909105.1 Azonexus sp. | reverse complement strand
ATAGCGGGTCTTTCTGCTAAAATCCGGGGCAGTTTTGCATCGATTCGGGCGGCATCTTAACCGGCTTGCCGCCTCCCTGTCAGCCGGCTTAAGACCACAAATTTCCATGTTCAGTTTCCTGAAAAAAACTACGCCCGAGCCGCAAGCCGCGGCACCGGCCGAAAGCGCGGCGACTCCGTCCTGGCGCGAACGCCTGTTCAAGGGCCTGGCCAAGACACGTGCCCAGTGGGGCGGCAAGCTCAAATCGATCTTCTCGCGTGGCAAGGTCGACGATGAACTGCTCGAAGAACTCGAAACCCTGTTGCTGACCTCCGACGTCGGCATCGAGGCGACCACCCACCTGCTCGACGAATTGAAGAAGGCGGCCAAGCGCGACAAGCTGGAAACGCCGGAAGCCATCCAGAAGGCACTGGCCGATGCCCTGCTCGAAACCCTGCAGCCGCTCGAACAGCCGCTCGACTACACGACGCACAACCCCTTCGTGATCATGATTGCCGGGGTGAACGGCGCCGGCAAGACGACCTCCATCGGCAAGCTGGCCAAGTATTTCCAGAACCAGGGCAAGAGCGTGCTGCTGGCCGCCGGCGACACCTTCCGCGCTGCCGCTCGCGAGCAGTTGCAGACCTGGGGCGAGCGCAACAACGTGACCGTCATCGCCCAGGAGTCGGGTGACCCGGCCGCGGTGATCTACGACGCCATTGCCGCCGCCAAGGCGCGCGGCATCGACATCGTGCTGGCCGACACGGCCGGTCGCCTGCCGACCCAGTTGCACCTGATGGAAGAAATTGCCAAGGTCCGCCGCGTCATCCAGAAGATCGATCCGACCGGCCCGCATGAAACCCTGCTCGTTCTGGACGCCAACATCGGCCAGAACGCGCTGGCCCAGGTGAAGGCTTTCGATAAGGCGATCAACGTCACCGGCCTGGTCGTCACCAAGCTCGACGGCACGGCCAAGGGTGGGGTCGTGGCCGCCATCGCCCGCCAGTGTCCGAAGCCGATCCGCTTCATCGGCGTCGGCGAGCAGATCGACGACCTGCGTCCCTTCTCCGCTAAAGACTTCGTCGACGCCCTGTTCGAATAAGCCCCATGATCGTCGCCAGCAACCTGAACAAGCGCTACCCCGGCGGTTACGAGGCCTTGCGCGACGTCAGCTTCGAAATCACGCAGGGACAGATGGTGCTGATCACCGGCCACTCCGGTGCCGGCAAGACGACGCTGGTCAAGCTGATCGCCACCATCGAGCGGCCGACTTCGGGCAGCCTGGTGGTCAATGGCCAGAACCTCGCCGCCCTGCGCCGCAACGCGTTGCCTTACGTGCGCCGCCATTTCGGCCTGGTGTTTCAGGATCAAAAACTGCTGTTTGACCGCAGCGCCCTCGATAACGTGCTGCTGCCGCTGCAGATTGCCGGCCTGCCGCATCGCGAGGCCGTCCGCCGTGGTCAGGCAGCGCTCGACAAGGTCGGCCTGCTGGCCCGCGAAAAGGCCAATCCAATTGCTCTTTCCGGCGGCGAGCAGCAACGCCTGGCCATCGCCCGCGCCGTGGTCAATCGCCCGACCGTGCTGCTGGCCGACGAACCGACCGGCAACCTCGATACGGCGTCGGCCGCTGAAATCCTCGAAATTTTCGCCGACTTCAATCGGGTCGGCGTGACCGTCGTGGTTGCCACGCATGACCAGGCCTGGATCGAGCGTTACCACCCCAATGTGTTGTGCCTCGACCACGGGAGGTTGCTATGAGCGCCTGGCTCTCCCAGCACCGCGCCGCGCTGGCCCTGGCCATCCGCCGTCTGTGGGCGACGCCGTTCAATACGCTGCTGTCCTTGCTCGCTATCGGCATTGCCTTGACCCTGCCCGGTTTCGGCTACGTCGTGCTGGATAATCTGCGTGATCTCGGGCGTAATGCCTCGGGCGTGCAGCAGATCAGCGTCTTCATGACCGTCGAGGCGACGCGCAAGGATGTCGGCGAGATCGAAACCCGCCTGCGCCAGTTCGCCAACGGCAAGTGGCGTTTCGTCGCGAAGGAAGAGGCGCTGAAGCGCATGCAGACGAGCGAAGGCATGGCCGAGATCGTGGCCAGCCTGCCGCGTAACCCGCTGCCCGACGCCTTCATCGTCGAGCCGACCAATACCGAACCGGAAGCGCTGGAAGTGCTGCGCAAGGAGTTGTCCGGCTGGCCGAAGGTGGCCCATGTGCAGCTCGATTCGGCCTGGGTCAAGCGCTTCGACGCCTTCCTCAAACTGGGCAAACTGGCGCTGACCTTGCTGGCTGGCCTGTTCGCTGCCGGGCTGGTCGCCGTCACCTTCAATACCATCCGTCTGCAGGTCATGGCGCAGGCGGCCGAAATCGAGGTGGCGCGCATGATCGGCGCGACCGACGCCTTCATTCGCCGCCCCTTCTACTATTTCGGCGCTCTGCAAGGCTTGCTCGGCGGCTTGTTGGCCGGCGCATTGGTACTCGGTGGCCTGCGTTTGCTGGCCGGGCCGGTCGCCGAGCTGGCGGCCCTTTACGGCGGCAGTTATGCCTTGAAGCCGCCGGGGGCGCTCGAGGTCGGCACCTTGGCGGCCGTCGGCGCGCTGCTCGGCTGGCTGGGCGCCCAGTTGTCGGTCAGCCTCTCCTTGCGCAAGTTTGACTAGCCGGCGAAGCTTCCTGCAAATCCTCGGCGCAGCAGCCCTGAGCGGCTGCGCGCCGGCCGGAAAGCCGGCCTTGCCGCCGGGCGAATTGCTCGGTCCCTCCTTCACTCTCGGGCACCGCCTGCGCGATGGCAGTTTCACTGAGCCGAGCGAAACTCGGCGCACGGGCGTCGTCATCGTCGGCGGCGGTATTTCCGGGTTATCTGCCGCTTGGCGCTTGGCCAAGGCGGGCGTTGACGATTTCCTGGTGCTGGAAATGGAAAGCGAGGCGGGGGGCAATTCGCGCGCCGGGCAGAGTACCGTCGCCGCTTATCCGTGGGGTGCGCATTACCTGCCCTTGCCGACTCGAGAGTCGGTTTGGGTGCGCGAGCTACTGGCCGAGACCGGCGTCTTGCAAGGCGATCCGGCGGCGGCCAGGCCGATCTACGACGAGCGTTACCTGTGCGCCACGCCGCAGGAGCGGGTGTTTCGCCACGGTCTGTGGGAAGAGGGTTTGCTGCCGCATCGTGGCCTGGATGCCGAAGAGCGGGCGCAGCAGAAGTATTTTCAGGAGCGCATGGAGCTTCTGAAACGTGAAGTCGGACTCGATGGCCGCCGGGTCTTCGCGTTGCCCATGGCCTTGTCCAGTCGCGACGCCGAGTGGCGGGCTCTGGACCGGATTTCCTTCGCCCAGTGGCTGAACGACAACGGCTTCACCGCGCCCAGCCTGCACTGGTTGGCCAACTATGCCTGTCGCGACGATTACGGCACTGCGCATGCGCAAACCTCGGCCTGGGCCGGGTTGCATTACTTCGCCTGTCGCAACGGCGAAGCGGCCAATGCGGCGAGCGACGCGGTACTAACGGCGCCGGAGGGCAATGCCTGGCTGGCACGAGCCCTGGCACAAAAAGCGGGCGACCGTGTGCTGACCGACGCTTTGGTTAGCCGCGTGAATGTCGAAGGGAACGCTGCTGCGGTGCACGTGGCTTTTGGGGCAAAAACCGTTCGCCTCGAAGCGCGCCAGATCATCTGGGCCGCCCCGGCTTTCGTGCTGCCACACGTCTGGCCGGAGATGCCCAGGGCACTGAGGGATGCGGCGCAGGCCGGCGATTACGCGCCCTGGCTGACGGCGAATCTCCATCTGTCCGCTTTCCCGCAGGAAAGGCATGGTGCGCCGCCGAGCTGGGACAACGTACTCTACGACGGCAAAGGCCTGGGCTATGTCAGTGCCACGCACCAGTTGTTGCGGCGGCATGTCGAGGGCACCGTGTTTACTTATTACCGGGCGCTCGACGAGGTGACGCCGGCCGAGGGCCGTCGGCTGCTGCTGGAGACGCCGCATCGTGCCTGGGCGGAGGCCGTCCTGTCCGAACTGGAGGTCGTGCATCCGGATATCCGGCGCCTCTGTACCCGGCTCGATGTCTGGCGGAATGGCCATGCCATGCGCCGGCCGACGGTGGGCAGCCTGTTTGGCGGTGCCCGCGAAGGCTTGGCCGATTTTCGTCATCCGCTGCTGCAACTGGCCCATGCCGACTTGTCGGGTTTTTCCCTGTTCGAGGAAGCGCAGTACCGCGGTGTAATGGCGGCCGAAGCCGCCTTGGCCAAGTTAGGTCACGGGCGAGCCGCTCAGCGGTAGCGCAGGTAATTGGCGCGTTCGTCCAGCCAGGCCGTTTCGTCCTGTTGGGCGAGGGTGTCGAGGGCGGCGATATCGTCTGCCCCGTCCACCCAGTCGCGCAACAGCGGCGAGCCGTTGATCAGGTCGATAGCCAGGCGGTCGAATTCGTATTCGTAGCCGAAGTCGCGCCATAGCGGGTAATCCGGGTAGAGGCGGCGGATCGCCTTGAAGGCCAGGGCCTGGATGCGCCAGGGCTGGAAGGCGGCGTGGTCGTAGTAAGGGCCTTCGCAATGAATCTGTACGCCGTGGTTGAGCTTGCCCGCATGCTTGTGGAAGGTCGGCTCGAACCAGATTTCGCGCAGCTTGCAGCCCTTCAGCCAGTGTGGCGCGAGCGCCTGCATGTCGGCGATGATGGCCTTGGCGTCGAGGTCCGGTGCGCCGAAGATTTCCAGCGGCCGCGTCGTGCCGCGTCCTTCACTCAGGGTGGTCCCTTCGAGCATGACGGTGCCGGCGTAGGCGCGGGCCATCCACAGGTTGGGGGCGTTCGGGCTGGGGTTGATCCAGGTCCGCTCATGCAGCGGCCAGCCGTGGCCGGGAGCGGCGTCTGGCTGCCAGCCTTGCATGTCGATCACCTGGTAATCGACGTCGAGCTTCAGTTGGTCGATGAACCACTGGCCGAGTTCGCCCATGGTCAGGCCGTGGCGCATCGGCATCGGTCCGGCGCCGACGAAACTCTCCCAGCCGGCGCGCAGGGTCAGCCCTTCGACCGGGCGGCCGGCCGGGTTAGGCCGGTCGAGCACCCAGACCGACTTGCCGTGTTTCGCCGCCGCTTCGAGCACGTAGCGCAGCGTGGTGATGAAGGTGTAGATGCGGCAGCCGAGATCCTGCAGGTCGACGAGCAGCACGTCGAAGGTATCCATCATGGCGGCGGTGGGCCGGCGCACTTCACCATACAGGCTGAAGATGGGAATGCCGTGCTGCGGATCGATGAAGTTGGGCGATTCGACCATGTTGTCCTGCTTGTCGCCCTTGATGCCGTGCTGCGGGCCGAAGGCGGCCGAGAGCTTGAGGTCCGGGCAGGCGGCCAGCGCGTCGAGGCTGTGCGTCAGGTCGGCGGTGACCGAGGCCGGATGGGCGAGCAGGGCGAGGCGGCGGCCGCCCAGCGGGCGGCGCAGTGCGGGGTCGGCGAGCAGGCGGTCGATGCCGAATTGAATGGTCTGGGTCATGGTGTGTCGGGAGGGATGCGCAGCGTGAAACTCTGCGCTAGGTGAAAGTCGGGTTGTTCGCCCGCGTGGGTCAGCGCCCAGTAGCGATTGTCGCCGTCGGCGGTTTCGATGACGGCGGTCAGGCTGACGGCGAGTTCGCCGGCGGGCAGCAAGGTGGCGGGCAGACGGGCGAGCAGTGTGAAGCCCTCGGCGGTGGGGGCGAAGTCGATGATTGGCGCGGCCGCTGGCGCAAAGGCCATGTCGCGCTGGCGATAGCTTGCAAAGCGATAGACCGCCCATTGCCCGGAGGGCGACAGGTTGAATTCGAGGTAGTCCTCGACGCCGGGAAGGGCGATGAAAGCCTCGCAGCAGGTGGTCTGCCACAGGTTGTCGGCCGGGCCGGCGGGTTGGGGGGGCGGAAGGCGCAGCAGGCCGCTCGGGGCGACGACGCGGTAGCGCAGCATGATGTCGCCCGCATCGTCGCGGCGGGCCTCGGCGCTGATGTTCAGCGCATGGGCGCTGGGGCGGGCCGGGTGGCAAACGAGCGGCAGGGGCAGACGGTCTAGCACGATGAAATGGTCGTTGAATCTCGGGCAGCGCGTACTTTACCTGCTTGTTGCTGCGACTGCTGCGGTGCACCGGCTAAAAAGGGCAAAAACCGAATCCGGCGACGGCGCAGACCCTTGGTGCGGGGCGGCTTTTGGAGTAATTTACCGGCTTCGTGGGCGTTGCCCCGAAGGGAGAGAGAACAGAAATGACACCACTACGCATCAACCTCGAACAAGAAGAAATCCCCACTCACTGGTACAACGTCGTTGCCGACATGACCAACCCGCCGGCACCGCCGCTTGGGCCGGACGGCAACCCGGTGCCGCCGGAGGCGATGGGCGCGATTTTCCCCGGCCCGATCCTGGAACAGGAAATGTCGGCCGAGCGCTGGATTCCGATTCCGGAAGAAGTGCGTCAGATTTACGCCCAGTGGCGTCCGGCGCCGTTGTGTCGCGCCCTGCGCCTGGAGCAGGCGCTCGGTACGCCGGCCAAGATTTTCTTCAAGTATGAAGGCGTGTCGCCGGCCGGTTCGCACAAGCCGAACTCCGCCGTGCCGCAGGCCTACTACAACAAGCTGGCTGGCACCAAAAAGCTGACGACCGAAACCGGTGCGGGCCAGTGGGGTTCGTCGATTGCCTACGCCGGCCAGATGTTCGGTCTGCCGGTGCGTGTGTATATGGTCAAGGTCAGCTATGAGCAGAAGCCTTTCCGCCGCTCGATGATGCAGACCTGGGGTGCCGAAGTCTTTGCCAGCCCGACCAACCTGACCAACGCCGGCCGCGCTGCGCTGGCCGCTGATCCGAACTGCGAAGGTTCGCTCGGCCTGGCCATCTCGGAAGCCGTCGAGGAGGCCGCCGCCGATCCGAATACCTGCTACACCCTCGGCTCCGTACTCAATCACGTGCTGCTGCACCAGACCGTGATCGGCCTGGAAGCCAAGAAGCAGTTCGACAAGATCGGCCTCTATCCGGATGTGATTTTCGGGCCGTGCGGTGGGGGTTCCAGCTTCGGTGGCATCGCCTTCCCCTTCCTGGCCGATAAGGCCGCCGGCGACAAGCGCGCGACCAACCTGCGCTGCGTCGCCGTCGAGCCGACCTCCTGCCCGACGCTGACCAAGGGGGCCTACACCTACGATTACGGCGATGCCTCCGGCTATACGCCGATCATGAAGATGTACACGCTCGGCCACGATTTCATGCCGCCGGGCATCCACGCCGGTGGCCTGCGCTACCACGGCGATTCGCCACTGGTCTCGCAGCTCTTCCACGAAAAGCTGTTGGAAGCGGTGGCTGTGCCGCAAGTGGCGACTTTCGAGGCCGGCGTTCAGTTCGCTCGTGCCGAAGGCATCATCCCGGCACCGGAATCCTGTCACGCCATTCGTGCCGCCATCGACGAGGCGCTACGCTGCAAGGCGACCGGCGAGGCCAAGACCATCCTGTTCTGCCTGACCGGCCACGGCCACTTCGACATGGCGTCCTACGACAAATATTTCTCCGGCAAGCTGGAGGACTACGAGTACCCGTCGGAAGCCATCGCCGAGTCGCTGAAGCATCTGCCGAAGGTAGGTTGAGCCGGTGAAAGCGCTGATCTTCCTCCTCGTTGTCGCCAACCTGCTGTTCTACGCCTTCAGCCAGGGTTATTTCGGTCATGCCGACAATCCCGATGCGGGGCGCGTCGAGCAGCAGGTGAAGCCGGACAGCATCCATATCGTCGCCCGCGGCGAGCCGGCGGCTGCTCCAGCTAAGGAAAGCGAGGCGGCGGTGCCGGTGCCTTCGGCTCCTGTCGGTGAAACAGCGCCTACGCCCGAGATATCGCCCAAGCCCGAGGCGAAGAGCGAGGTCAGGGCGGAGATGAAGGAAGCGCCGCCGAAGGAAACCAAGGCAAGCAAGGAAGAGCCGGCAGCGAATCTTTGTCTGGCCTGGGAGCACCTCAGCGTCGCCGAGGCCGACCGTCTGACCGCCTTGTTCGGTGAGCGCTTCGCCAAGCTCAAGCTTAACCGCAAGGCGGTGGATGCCGAAGTGACCGGTTGGTGGGTCTATATCCCGCCTCTGGCCAGTAAATCCGAGGCCGACAAGAAAGCTGGCGAGCTGCGCAATCTGGGGGTGACCGACTATTTCGCCATACAGGATGGACCGAATCGCTTCGCTATTTCGCTCGGGGTGTTCTCCAGCGAGAAAGGGGCGCAGGAACGTTTGGCCGAACTCAAGGCTAAGGGCGTACGCTCGGCCAAGCTGACGCCGCGTCCGGGCAAGGACGGTTCGATCACGCTGGAGGCCCGTGGCAGCGCTGCCCGCCAGACGGTCCTTGCGGCGGCAAACGGCGCCTTGCCCAAGGCAACGGCAACGGACTGCCCGTGAGCGCTTTCGTCGTCGGCCTGACCGGAGGGATCGGTAGTGGCAAGTCGACGGTGGCCGACTTGTTCGTTGCCGAGGGGGCTGGCCTGGTCGATACCGACGCCATCGCCCATGAGCTGACGGGGCCGGGTGGGGCGGCCATGTCAGCTATCGCGGCGGCGTTCGGAGGTGAGGTGGTGACCGGTGAGGGGGCGCTTGATCGGGGCGCCATGCGCCGTCGCGTCTTTTCGGCGCCGCAGGATAAGGTGCGCCTGGAAGGTATTCTGCACCCCTTGATCCGCCGACTGGCGACTCAGCGCTGTCGAGAGAGTGCTGCACCCTACGTTATCCTGGCCGTTCCCCTGCTGGCTGAAACCGGTGCCTATCGCGATTTCTACGACCGGGTGGCCGTGGTCGACTGCCCGGAGGCATTGCAGATCGAACGGGTGATGGCGCGCAGCGGATTGAGCGAACAAGAGGTTCGGGCAATCATGGCCAACCAGACTAGCCGAGCGCAGCGTCTGGCGCTGGCGGATGATGTCGTTGTCAATTCTGACGGTCTTGGCGAACTTTTGGTGCAGATCAAGGCGCTGAATGTTAAATATATGCAACTTTCGGCCGAAAAAGTTAAAGCCGGCTGTTGAGATTTGCCTGCAAATGGCTCAGAATTAACGAAATTTTCGCTACTCTGGGCGCGATCGAGTGATCACTTACGAATATCCTTTTAACGAGCGCATACGCACATTGCTGCGGCTCGAGGATTTGTTCGAGAAAACGGCTTATTTTGCCCAGCTCGACGGTGCCCTCGAACACCATGCCGCCTTGCTGGCCTTGTTCGAGATTCTTGAGGTGGCCAGCCGTGCCGATCTCAAGTTGGACCTGATCCAGGAACTCGAACGCCAGCGTCAAACACTGCTTGCCTTCCGCAACAATCCGGATATTTCCGAGGAGGCGCTGTCCGGTGCGCTTTACGAAATCGAGCAGTCGTCGGCCGCCTTGCTCGCCATGCACGGCAAAATCGGCCAGTACCTGCGCGATAACGACTGGCTGATGAGCATCAAGAGCCGGGCGGCGATCCCGGGTGGCGTCTGCGAATTCGATTTGCCGTCCTACCACTGGTGGCTGCATCGCCCACCGGAGGTGCGACGCGAAGTGCTCTCCGAGTGGACGGCGCCGATGCTGCCGCTCATCGATGCCGCCGCCATTGTGCTGCGCCTGCTGCGCTCCAGCGGTCGGCCGAAGGAGCACACTGCGGTCAAAGGACAGTTCCAGCTCAACCTGAGCGGCAGTTCCGCCCAGATGGTGCGCGTGACGGTCGATAGCGAAGAGCAGGCTATCCCGGAAGTCAGCGCCAACAAGTATTTCCTGAACATCCGCTTCACCAAGCCGCCGGCCGGCGAAATCAAGGCCCGCGGTTGCGAGCGCGATGTCGATTTCGAACTGACCTTCTGCAATCTGTGATGACGACCGTCCGCAAGGTCCGCTGCCCCCAGTGCGGCGGAGATTCCCTCTGGTCGCCGGAAAATCCCTGGCGTCCCTTCTGCTCCGAACGTTGCAAGCAGATCGACCTCGGCTGCTGGGCCAACGATAGCTATCGTATCGCGGGCCAGGTCAGCGACGACGAAGCCGGCGCGCCAGGCCTCGACTTTCCCGATACGCCTAAAGGCTGACGCCTTACCAGCCACGCATCAGCGCGATGCCGTGCGCGCCATGCTGTTGCGCTTCGCCCAGCATGTCAGGGCGCATGCCGCCGAGCGCGAATACCGGCAGGGTGTTGCCGGCGATGCGCTGGGCAAACTCCGGCCAGCCGAGGCCGGGCGTTTTGGGATGCGTCGGTGTTGCCTGCACGGGGCCGAGCAAGGCATAGTCCAAACCAAGGTCGCCGGCGCGGGCAATTTCCTCCGCGCTGTGGCAGGAGGCGCCGATCCAGTCGAAGTCCGGGCGTTCTTGGCAGGCGGCCAAGGCGGTCGCCGACAGATGCAGGCCGGCAGCGCCGATGCGTCGGGCCAGTTCGGCATCGTCATTGACCACAACGAGCGCGCCATGATTGCGCGCCAGTTGCATTACGGCTTCGGCAAACCATAGGCGTTGGGCTGGCGGCAGCGTCTTGTCGCGCAACTGAATCAGGCGCAGGCCAGCATGCAGGGCTTCTTCCAGACGTTCGAGTTGGCGTTCGACGCCCTCCTGCTCAGCATTGGTGATGGCCATCTGGGTCGGCAGTGCCAGCGCTTTCAGGATGGGGTCGTTGGCCGGCAGGATGGGGGCGACATCGGCGGTTTTTCCGGTTTTTAGCCAGTGCACCGCAGCATGCTCAAGGGGGGCGGTAATACCGATCTCCCCGGTCCATGCCGTGACGCGCCAGAAGTTCAGGCGCACGGTGGCATGTGGGTAGGTGAATTGGCGGGTCAGCCAGGGCGAGCAGGCGGTGACGGTGATGCCCAGTTCTTCGTGCAACTCGCGGATCAGAGCGTCGCGCACGCTTTCGCCGGGCTCGACCTTGCCGCCCGGGAATTCCCAATAGCCGGCGTAAACCTTGCCTTCCGGGCGCTGGGCGAGCAGGAATTCGCGGCCATCGGCACGCAGCATGACGGCAGCGGCCACTTCGACGATCTTGCTCATTTCTTTTTTTTCGCCTTGCTGTGGCGGCCGGCGAAATCGCGGGCGAACTGCCAGGCGACCCGGCCGGAGCGCGAGCCACGGCTCAGGGCCCAGTTCAAGGCTTCGCGTTCACAGGCTTCAATCTTCTCCTCCGCAACACCCAGTTCGGCTAGCCAGTAACGGGTGATCGCCAGGTAGTCGTCCTGGCTGAACGGGTAGAAGGAAATCCACAGGCCGAAACGTTCCGACAGCGAAATTTTCTCTTCGGTCGCTTCGCCGGGGTGGATTTCATCGTCCACACGGTGCGTTTCCAGATTTTCCGAAAAGTATTCGGGCATCAGATGGCGTCGGTTGGAGGTGGCGTAGATCAGCACATTGTCCGGCGGTGCGGCGACCGAACCGTCAAGCACCGATTTCAGTGCCTTGTAGGCCGTCTCGCCGGCTTCGAAAGAGAGATCGTCGCAGAAGATGATGAAGCGCTCGGGGCGGCCTTCAAGCAAATCGACAATGTCGGCCAGGTCGGTCAGGTCGTCCTTGTCTACTTCGATCAGGCGCAGGCCTTTACTGGAATATTCGTTGAGCACCGCCTTGACCAGCGAGGACTTGCCCGAGCCGCGGGCGCCGGTCAGCAAGACGTTGTTGGCACCCTTGCCAGCGACGAACTGGCGAGTGTTGGCGACGATGCGTTCCTTCTGGTCGTCGATGTTGGTCAAGTCGGACAGGCGGATCGGGTGCGGATGGCGCACCGCCTGCAGCCAGCCGCGCCCGTCGCGCTGGCGCCAGCGGAATGCGATGGCAGATTCCCAGGCGGGTGCGAGCGACGGCGTCGGCAGGATGGCTTCGAGGCGGCCGAGTACGGTTTCGGCACGGGTGAGCAGACGCTCCAGTGGGGTGGGTTCGAGCATGGCGGCAGGTATACTTTGCGGCAAAGTGCGAACTCTAGCGAAAGCCATGCGAAAAATCCAAGCTGCCCTCCGTCTGACCCTCGTCCTGCTGGCCGGTTGTTCGACCGTGCCACCAGCGCCGCCGGTTGCCTCGTGCCCGCCCTGTGCCGCCTGTCCGACCTGTCCGCCACCGACGCCGCCAGTGGCGCCCGCCTTTGCGCGCACACTGACGCCAGCCAACTGGAGCGACTTGCCCGGCTGGAACGAAGATGATGTCAATGCGGCCTGGCCGGCGTTTTTGCTGTCCTGCCGCGGCATGGCCAGCAAATCACATGGCCCGGCCTGGAAGCGTGTTTGCGAACTGGCGCGTGCGGCCGACAAGCCGGGCGTTGATGCCCGTCGCTTCTTCGAGCAGCATCTGCGGCCTTATGCGATCTCGAA
Source organism: Azonexus sp. (assembly GCA_041909105.1). Taxonomy (GTDB): domain Bacteria; phylum Pseudomonadota; class Gammaproteobacteria; order Burkholderiales; family Rhodocyclaceae; genus Azonexus. The sequence goes on along the minus strand of JAYREE010000002.1, from coordinate 269,092 downwards.
TGGGGAGGGGGCGAGCGGCATGATCACCGGCTACTATGAACCCCTGTTGCGCGGTAGTCGAGTCCGCAGTAAGGGTTTCGAACAACCGGTGCGCGGCGTGCCGGATGATCTGCTCACCATCGATCTATCCAGTATCTTCCCCGAATTGAAGGACAAGCGTCTGCGTGGTCGTCTGGAGGGTAACAAGGTGATCCCTTATTGGTCGCGGGCGGAAATTTCGGCCAAGGGCGAGCTGTTGCCGGCCAAGACGCTGCTCTATGTGGACGATGCCGTCGAGCTCTTCTTTTTGCAGGTCCAGGGGTCGGGTCGTGTTCGTTTGCCGGATGGCAGCATGGTCCGCCTCAATTATGCCGACCAGAATGGGCATCCTTATCAGTCGATCGGGCGCGTTCTGGTTGAACGCGGCGAGTTGAAACTCGAGGAAGCTTCGATGCAGGGCATCCAGTCCTGGGCACGGGCCAACCCGGTGCGCTTGGACGACTTGCTGAATAGCAATCCGAGCTATGTCTTCTTCCGTGAAGCGCCCAACAGCAAGGAAGGGCCGATCGGTGCGCTCGGCGTGCCGCTGACGGCCGAACGCAGCATTGCCATCGATACCCGTTCGGTGCCGCTGGGGGCACCGGTTTTCCTGGCGACGACGCGGCCAAATTCGGCGACGCCGTTGAACCGCTTGATGATGGCGCAGGATACCGGCGGCGCCATCAAGGGGGCGGTGCGCGCCGACTTCTTTTGGGGGTTCGGCAAGGAGGCCGGAGAGCAAGCGGGGCGGATGAAGCAGAGCGGGCGTATGTGGGTGCTGTTGCCACCTGAGGCCGCGCTGAAGTGATGCGTTCATTACACCATTGTTGTGCATTACTTGTGTTTTCTGCACGATAGTGGTGCATTTTGGCGAAATATGTGATTTGCAACGCACTGATTTGAAACAATTGTTATGCACTGGAATGGTGCTTGCTTTCGATGTGGAGTCTTTTGTTTGGGGGTTCCATGGAAACGTATCAATCCAGTAGCAACGTTTTGTTCATCCTGCTCGGCGCCATCATGGTGCTGGCCATGCACGCCGGCTTCGCCTTCCTCGAAGTCGGTACCGTGCGCAAAAAGAATCAGGTCAATGCCCTGGTCAAAATCCTGACCGATTTTGGCGTATCTACCGTGGCGTATTTCTTCATTGGCTACGGCATCGCCTATGGGGTGAATTTCTTCTCCGGCGTCGATACGCTGATGGCGCAGAACGGGTTCGAACTGACCAAGTTCTTCTTCCTGCTGACTTTTGCCGCAGCGATTCCTGCCATCATCTCCGGTGGCATCGCCGAGCGTGCCAAGTTTCATCCGCAACTGATGGCGACCTTTCTGCTGGTCGGCTTCGTCTATCCCTTCTTCGAGGGCATTGCCTGGAACCAGCACTTCGGCATCCAGGCCTGGTTGAAGGCGACCTTTGGCGAGGAGTTCCACGATTTCGCCGGATCCGTTGTTGTCCATGCCATGGGCGGCTGGATCGCGTTGCCGGCCGTGCTCTTGCTTGGCGCCCGTTACGGCCGTTACACCAAGGATGGCCGGATGTCCGCCCATCCGCCTTCATCGATTCCCTTCCTGGCGCTCGGTGCCTGGATTTTGACCGTGGGCTGGTTCGGCTTCAATGTGATGAGCGCCCAGACCCTGGACAAGATTTCCGGCCTCGTTGCGCTGAATTCGCTGATGGCCATGGTCGGTGGGACGCTGGTGGCGCTGGTGCTGGGCAAGAACGACCCCGGCTTCGTGCATAACGGTCCCTTGGCCGGTCTGGTTGCCGTCTGTGCTGGTTCCGATTTGATGCATCCGATTGGTGCCTTGGTCGTGGGCGGTGTCGCCGGAGCCCTGTTCGTGTTCATGTTTACGCTGACCCAGAATCGCTGGAAGATCGACGACGTGCTTGGCGTCTGGCCGCTACACGGCCTGTGCGGTGCCTGGGGGGGTATCGCAGCGGGAATCTTCGGTAGCAAGGCCTTGGGCGGGGCTGGTGGGATCGCCTTCATGCCACAGTTGATCATGACCGTCATGGCGATTGTTGTCGCCTTGGTCGGTGGCACGATTGTTTACGGCGGGCTAAAGGCTGCACTTGGCTTGCGTCTCGATCAGGAAGAGGAATACGAAGGCGCCGACTTGAGTATCCACAAGATCACGGCAACGCCGGAGCGCGAGCCGAACTGGTAAATCCCGGCTCGAGAACAGTGCGGTTGGAGCGTAAGGTTTGTCGCTGCTCCGCTGGTCAAAGCCCCGCTTGAGCGGGGCTTTTTACTTGCTGCAAACTGAGGACAGTTGCGCGGATGGGTTCTCTCCATCTTCGATACCCCAGTCTCCCCACTGATACCAGTCGTCGCCCAGCATTTCGGAAGGATGTTGAGTTCGTCCGGCGCCATTGCCGCATTGCAACGAATTCGCGGGGCAGTATTTGTCGCAGCCCCAGCAAATACGTTCGGGATGATTGGGGTGAAGAGGAAATTTCTTTGCCATGGCGGACGCAATTTTAGGGGCAACGTAAGTCAATGACTTTGATCCGCAGCATAGGCGGTCGTTGCCTTTGTGAGACGTTCCGTCGTGGCTTGCCGAAAGTCGTGAGTTATTTCACTGCCGCCTTTTCGGGGATGCCCTAAACTGTGATCAAAGGAGTGGGGTTCCACTTCGGTGCAAAAGTTGTCTGGAGGCCGAGCAATGACAAGGGGCAAGGAAAAGCGCTCCGGTGAAGACCGTCGTATCTCGGAGGATGGGCCGCCAAGTGGATGGCGGGAGCGACGCAAGACGGTAGAACGGCGGCTGCCGAGGGTTGTAGAAATTTCGTTGACCGAGTGGGCGCGCGAAGTCGTCAGCGTCCGGACGATCAAGGAAGGTCACGAAACCTGACTTTGCCGTAACTAGTAAATGAAAAGGCCACCTTTCGGTGGCCTTTTTTTTGCGGCACTGCGTTTAGTAGACGATGTCGGCACGGCGGTTCTCCGCCCACGATTCCTCGTTGTGCCCAGAGGCCTTTGGCTTGGATTTGCCGTTGGATTTGACGCCAATTTGTTTTTCGTTGGCGCCAGCCGCGATCAGCGCGGAGCGAACGTTCTCCGCGCGCTGGGCAGCAAGTTGCTCGTTGTGCTCAGGCGTGCCACGCTCATCGGCGTTGCCCTCGATGCGCACGCTGGCTTGCGGGTTGGCCGCCAGGTAGTGGGCATGGGCTTTGAGGAGAGGTTTGGCATCGGCCTTGATGTCGGCACTGCGGTAGTCGAAATAGATGCTGCGCTGATCAGGCTGGAGCACTGACCCCTTGGCGCTAGGAATGTTCTCTTCGGCGGGAGGTTCTTGCGCAGCGGGCTTGGCGTCGCCGGCCGGTTCCTGCAGTTCGGGCGGAACGGCCTCGCCGAGCAGGCCGGGGTGCACCTTGAGTGGGCCTTTCTGCGAAATGTGCTTGCTCGGCGGGATGGTGCCCTTGGTCGAGCAGGCAGCGAGAATGACGGAACAGAGCAGGGTGGCGATCAGCTTGGCGCGCATCGTGGTATTTCGACGTCTAAAGGAATGTCGAATGATAGCCGCTCGCCGCGCCGACGAATAGCAGTGCATGGCGAGGTGGCTCATTGGTTATAAACAAATTCATTATTTGTCTTTGTGGTTATAAAAGACCCGGCTAGATTAACGAGCACTGTAATAGGAGCCTCTAGTCATGTTCTTGCCCCGTACTCTTTCCGCTTTTGCGCTTGCTTTGTTCGTCGGCACCGCGTTGGCCGATGCAACCTTGCTCAACGTCTCGTACGACGTGGCCCGCGATGTGTACAAGGACTACAACCCGATGTTCCAGAAATACTGGAAGGCCAAGACCGGCGAAAACCTCGAGTTGAAGCAGTCGCACGGCGGGTCGTCGAAGCAGGTGCGCGCTGTGGCCGACGGCCTGGAAGGCGACGTGGTGACGATGAACCAGGCCAACGACATCGAGTTTCTGGCGGAAAAGGGACTGGTCGCCAAGGACTGGGCCAAGAAATTTCCGAATAATGCCTCGCCGTATACTTCGGCCATGGTCTTCATCGTGCGCAAGGGTAATCCCAAAGGCTTGAAGGATTGGGGCGACCTGGTCGCATCGGGCGTGCAGATCATCGTGCCGCACCCGAAGAATACCGGCAACGGCCGCAACACCTATTTGTCGGCTTGGGCCTGGGCGCTCAGGCAACCAGGGGGCAGCGACAAGACGGCGCAGGAGTTCCTCGGCAAGATGCTGAAGAATGCACCGTTGTTCGCCGCCGGTGGCCGCGATGCCACCACGACCTTCATGCAGCGTGGTCTGGGTGACGTACTGATCACCTTCGAATCCGAGGCCGAGATGATCGCCAAGGAGTTCGGCAAGGGTAACTTCGAAGTCGTCTATCCCAGCCTGACCATGCAGACCGAGTTCCCGGTCGCCATTGTCGATAAGGTGGTCGACAAGAAGGGAACCCGCACGCAGGCCAAGGCCTACCTCGATTACCTGTGGTCGAAGGAAGGGCAGGAGAATGCCGCGCAGAACTACCTGCGGCCGCGGGATGCCGAGTTGCTGAAGAAGTACGCTGGCTTCTTCCCGCCGGTGAAGACCTTCACCGTGGATGAGGTATTTGGTGGTGCCCACAAGGCATTCACAGCTCACTTCAAGGATGGCGGCAGCTTCGATCAGATTTACGTCGCTAAGTAACCGGGTGCGTTGCACCCAGTGTCGGCCGGACCGGAAAATTACCGCTCCGGCATGACTGCTGCGGTGCACTGCCATTTTTTGCCAAAAACCATGACCACAAAAACACAACGCGTATTGCCCGGCTTCGGTCTGGCGCTGGGCTATACGCTGGTCTACCTGTCGCTGCTGATCCTGCTCCCGCTGGGCGGGCTGATCCTCAAGTCGTCCCAGCTCGGGTTTGCCCAGATCGTCGACATCGCCTTGGGCGAACGGTCGCTCGCTGCCTTTCGCGTGACCTTCGTTTCGTCATTGCTGGCCGCCGGCATCAACGCCTTCTTCGGTCTGATCGTCGCCTGGATATTGGTGCGCTACCCCTTCCCCGGCAAGCGCTTCGTCGATGCCCTGGTTGACCTGCCCTTCGCCTTGCCGACGGCGGTGGCTGGTATCACGCTGGCCACGCTGTACGCCGGCAACGGCTGGCTGGGCAAGCATCTTGAGCCGCTCGGCTTCAAGGTCGCGTATACGCCGCTCGGTATCGTTGTTGCGCTGACCTTCATCACCCTGCCCTTCGTCGTGCGTACGCTGCAGCCGGTGATCGAGGACATCGAGACAGAAGTCGAGGAAGCGGCGGCTTCGCTCGGCGCATCGCGTTGGCAGACATTCGCCAAGGTAATTTTTCCGGCCATCGGCCCGGCACTGCTCACCGGCTTCGCGCTGGCCTTCGCCCGTGCCCTGGGCGAATTCGGCTCGGTCATCTTCATTGCTGGCAACCTGCCTCTGATTTCGGAAATCGTACCGCTGCTGATTATCTCAAAGTTGGAGCAATACGATGTGCTCGGAGCGACCGCATTGGCCGTCGTCATGCTGGCCATTTCCTTCGTGCTGCTGCTGGTCATCAACGTGCTGCAATGGTGGGCCGCCAACCGGCACAAGAATAGCGTGCCGCTGGAAGTTGCCGCCGGCAAAGCGGGAGGGGCGCAATGAAATCGACGCGCGCCACACAGGAGCCGATCTGGGTTCGTTACACCCTGCTGACGGTCGGTCTCGGCTTCCTGTTCTTCTTCCTGGGCTTGCCTCTGATTGCGGTTTTCGCCGAAGCACTGGCGCAAGGTCTGCCGGTATATCTGGAAGCCCTGAAGGAGCCGGAAACGCGCTCGGCCGTCTGGCTGACCATCCTGATCGCGCTGGCCGTGCTGCCCTTCAACGTTCTGTTCGGCGTCGCTGCCGCCTGGGCAATTGCCAAGTTCGACTTCAAGGGCAAGAGCCTGCTGATTACGCTGATCGACCTGCCGTTCGCTGTATCGCCGGTGGTTGCCGGCCTGATCTTCATCCTGCTCTTCGGTTCGCAAGGCTATTTCGGCGAGTGGCTGGGGGCGCACGATATCAAGATCGTCTTCGCCGTACCGGGCATGATCATCGCCACCCTGTTCATCACCTTCCCCTTCATCGCCCGCGAATTGATCCCGCTGATGCAGTCGCAGGGCAAGGATGAGGAGGAGGCCGCCGTGTCGCTTGGGGCGTCGGGCTGGCAGATGTTCTGGCGGGTCACGCTGCCCAACATCAAGTGGGGCCTGCTCTACGGCGTGATCCTGTCGAACGCCCGCGCCATGGGCGAATTCGGCGCGGTGTCGGTAGTGTCTGGGCACATTCGCGGCGAGACCAACACGCTGCCTTTGCACGTCGAAATCCTCTACAACGAATACAACGCCATCGGCGCCTTTGCCGCCGCTTCCGTCCTCGCCTTGCTGGCACTCGTCACGCTGGTCGCTAAGACCGTTGTCGAATGGCGCATGCGCAAGGAAACCGAAATGCTGACTGCCGACCTGCCGGCCGAGAAGACGTCATGAGTATCGAAATCCGCAACATCGCCAAGCGCTTCGGCAATTTCGTCGCGCTCGACAACATCAACCTCGACATCCCGACTGGCGAACTGGTCGCGCTACTCGGACCCTCCGGCTGCGGAAAGACCACGCTGCTGCGCATCATCGCCGGCATGGAAACACCGGATCAGGGCGACATCCTGTTCTCCGGGGCCGAGGCGACGCACCTGCATGCCCGCGAGCGCAATGTCGGCTTCGTCTTTCAGCATTACGCACTATTCCGCCACATGACCGTTTTCGAAAATGTCGCCTTCGGCCTGCGCGTCAAACCACGCAAGGAGAGGCCAAGCGAGAGCGAGATCAAACGCAAGGTCATGGAGCTGCTGGGCTTGGTGCAACTCGACTGGCTGGCCGACCGCTACCCATCGCAACTCTCCGGTGGGCAACGCCAGCGTATCGCCCTGGCCCGCGCGCTGGCGGTCGAACCGAAGGTGCTATTGCTCGACGAGCCGTTCGGTGCGCTCGACACCAAGGTGCGCAAGGAGCTGCGCCGCTGGTTACGCCGCCTGCACGATGATATGCATATCTCGTCGGTGTTCGTCACGCACGACCAGGAGGAAGCGCTCGAGGTTGCCGACCGCGTCGTCGTGATGAACCATGGCAAGATCGAGCAGATCGGCTCGCCGGACGAGGTTTATTCCAACCCGGCCTCGCCTTTTGTCTACCAGTTCCTCGGTAATGTGAATGTCTTCCATAGCCGGGTACAGGATGGTTATGCCGAGGTCGAGCGTGGGTCGGGCAGCGGTAGCACCGCCTTTGTGCGTCCGCACGATATCGAGATCGCTCACCAGCCATTAGAAGAAGCACTCCAGGCGAGTGTCCAGCATGTGCACCCGATCGGCCCGGTGGTGCGCGTCGAATTGCTCCACCAAAGCGAAATTGTCGAAGTGGAACTGTCGCGCGAGCGGCACGAGGCCCTGCAACTCGCGGTAGGCCAGAACGTGTGGTTCCGGCCGCGCCAGATGAAGGTCTTTGGCGAGGATAAGCGGCCGCTGCCATTGAGCGGCAAGCAGCCGTTCTTGTTCTGAAGGAGCGCTACGTTATTGCTTAACCCGGCGTTCCAGTGCCTCGAGGGCGCCAACCACGTGCATGGAATGCAGGTCGAAGTCGCCGTTCAGCGTGCGGCGGGCCTCCTTTTCGCCACTGTTCTTGTATTGGTGCACGACTTCGCCGGCCGAACGGTGGAAGGCGGCGTGGTCATGAACCAGTCGCTGGAAGGTGGTTTCATCGCCATAGAATTTTTCACCGTTTCCGTAAATCCACTTGCCAAGGTCGCAATTGTTGTCCCGGCAGATGGCAGTCTCATCGAGCTTTTCCTGGCTGTTTCCATCAATGTAGTCGAGTAGGCGGCGGCGCCAGTTGCGATGTGCCGCAATCCATTTCTGGAAATCGAGGTCGTCTTCGTCCATGCCTTCGGTGGATTTGCCACTGAAGAAATTGAATTTCTGAAAAAAGTTGATCAAGGCCATGCTGGTTCTCCGTGAATCGGTTTGATTATTGGTATTGAAGCAAATGCTTCTATAGCAAATTTTAAACCAGCATTCTGAAAGGCTTGTTAAGCAATCTTGGGTGTTATGAATGCCTTGGACTTTTCCGATTTACCTCAATCGGGGCGGTGGGCTGCCAATGCTATAATCGGCCCCCATTTTGTGCGCATTTGCCCATTCCGGTGATATTTACCCTCGGCATCAACCATCATTCTGCGCCGCTTGCGATCCGTGAGCGTGTGGCGTTTGGCGCCGACAAATTGCCGCATGCGCTGGCCGATCTGGTGCATAGCCAGGCGGTCAAGGAAGCCGCCATTCTGTCCACGTGCAACCGCACCGAGATTTATTGTGCTGCCGAAACGCCGGACGCAGTGATCGACTGGTTGGCTCACTATCACGGAATTCCGCGCGCCGAGATCGCGCCCTACGTCTACGCCCACCCACAACCGGAAGCGGTGCGCCATGCTTTCCGCGTGGCCAGCGGACTGGATTCGATGGTCATCGGCGAGCCGCAGATTCTCGGCCAGATGAAGGACGCCATCCGCGCCGCCGAAGAGTCGGGAACGCTCGGCACGCAGTTGCACAAGCTCTTCCAGCGCTCCTTCTCGGTGGCCAAGGAAGTCCGCTCGACCACGGCCATCGGTGCCAATATCGTGTCGATGGCGGCGGCCGGCGTGCATCTGGCCGAGCGCATTTTCGAATCGATCGCTGACCAGCGCATCCTGTTCATCGGCGCTGGCGAGATGATCGAATTGTGTGCCGCGCATTTCTGCGCGCAGAGGCCGAAACAGGTCACCATCGCCAACCGTACTATCGAGCGCGGTCGCGCCCTGGCTGAGCAATACGGCGGCACGGCGATTCGGCTCGACGAGCTGGGCGAGTATCTGCCGCAGCACGACATCGTCGTCTCGTGCACCGCCAGCCCGCTGCCTATCATCGGTTTGGGCATGGTCGAGCGCGCGGTCAAGGTGCGCCGCCATCGCCCCGTCTTCATGGTCGACTTGGCCGTGCCGCGCGACATCGAGGAAGAGGTCGGCGAACTGGACGACGTTTTCCTCTATACCGTCGACGATCTGGCGCAGGTCGTGGAAAGTGGCTTGGAGTCGCGCCAGGCCGCGGTGGTGGAGGCCGAGCAGATCATCGGCAATCGCGTGCAGGATTTCCTGACCTGGCTGCAGTCGCGGGAGACAGTGCCGGTCATTCGTTCACTGCGCGATAGCGCGGAACGCATGCGTCGCCACGAAATGGAACATGCCTTGAAGCTGCTGGCCAAGGGCGAGGCGCCGGAGAAAGTGCTGGAACAGCTCTCGCAGCGGCTGACCAACAAGTTCGTGCATGCACCGACCCAGACGCTGAATGCCGCCGAAGGCGGCGAGCGCAGCGAACTGCAGGCTGCGGCAGCGCGCCTGTTTCATCTGCATTCCCAGGATTGAATTTTTTCAGGCGGTAAGCGGAAAGTCTTGCGGCGTCGGCGCGGCGATGATGCGATTGCGGCCTTCGCGCTTCGCTTGTAGCAGAGCCTCGTCGGCCGCTTCGATTAGCGCGCCGCCGGTAACGTGGGCCGGCACCGAGGCGATGCCGCAGCTGAAGCTGGCGCGCAAGGAGCCCCGCGCATGGGCGTGCGGAAGTTCCGAGAAATCGTTGCGGATACGGTCGAGCAGGCGGAGCGCTTGCTCGCTGTCGGTGCCGTTAAGTGCGACGATGAACTCTTCTCCACCATAGCGGCCGATCAGGTCGGTATTGCGCAGGCGGCCGCGCAGCAGCCAGGCCAGGCTGCGGATGACTTGGTCGCCGACTGGATGTCCGTAATTGTCGTTGATCGACTTGAAGCGGTCGATGTCGATCATGGCGACGGTCAGTTTTCCAGTCGGTAGGGCGCGGCGGACCATTTGCTCCAACAGCTCCTTTGACGAGGAGTGATTGAGCAGCCCGGTCAAGCTGTCGTGGCGACTGGAGCGCTGCATCTCGCGGAAGCGTTCGATCTTGGTCTTGACCACAGCGGCTAGCACGATGGGGTTGGCCGGCTTGGTCAGGAACTGGTCGCCGCCTAGGCGCAGGGCCTCGACCTGGTGTGCGATGTCGGTTTCGCTCGACAGGTAGATCACTGGCAGCGACTGGAACTCCGGAATCTGGCGTAGGGCACGGGTGACCTCGACGCCGGTGCAGAAGGGCATGTGCATGTCCATCAGGATGGCGTGCGGCCGGTAGTCGGCGATGGCCTGCATCAGGTCGAGCGGTGTGTGGATGGCGCGGTTGTCGATGCCGTGCAAGTTCAGCGCACGCTGGATGTGGGCGACCGCCGTCTTGGAGTCTTCGACGACGAGGACTCGGTGTGTTTCCTGCTCTCGGCTTTCAACCAAATCCAGGATACGTGACAGGATATCGCTCAGCTTGAACTCGGCTGGAATGCAGACATTAGCTCCGGCGCGTTGCAGGCCGACGATGGCTTCGAGCGAAGATGGAACGGAAAGGCAGTAGAAATAGCTGGTCAGGTAGCGCGCTTTGAGCCGTTTGATCGCTTCCAGTGCTTTCTGCGGATAAATCTGATTTTCATTGTCCGGGATGAACACCACGGCCAGAGGGCTCTCTTCCAGTCCGGGGTCGTTATTCCAGTCGACCGGAAAGGCCTTGAAGCCATAGAAGGAAAGTTGTTCGACCAAGGCTTCCGACCATGGGTGGGCTGGACGGGAAACAATCAAGACATTGCGCTGGCGTATCCACTGGCTTTTGCCTTCATCGTCGTTGTCACTGGCCCGTTTGGCGGCGACAGCCGGGGTTTCGTGGCGACGCAGTAGTTCCAGTATGACGTTCAACTGCTGGCTGATTCCATCAGCCAGTTCGCCGGTCACGGGATGAGTTGCACTTTCATTGAGCAGGGCGAGCGCGCGGTTCTCCAACTCCTGGCTGGCAACGGCCATTCCCGGCAGGTTTTGCTGGCCAAGACGCTCGGTAAGCCCATTTAGTGAAAGCGTGAATTCGACGAATTGGTCAAAATCACCTGTGGAGCGATAGCTTTGCCAGCGTAATTCCAATGTTTCTGCCAGCGCGATCAGGGAGTGGGAGATGGCTGTCATGACTGTTGCCAAAGGAGGATGCGGGATTATGGTGGTTTCACCGCGCCATGACAATGGCCGAGCATCGCCGATGATCGATGTTCTCGGGTACCATTACGCCCCTTCTCCCTAAGACCCCCGCTGGCCCTGAAAAATGAAATCGAGCATCCGCCAAAAACTCGAGTTGCTGGTCGATCGCCTCGATGAGATCGACCGCATGTTGTCCGCGCCCGATGCGGCGGGCGACATGGAGCAGTTCCGCAAGCTGACGCGCGAACGGGCCGAAATCGAGCCGGTGACCATCCAGTTCAATGCTTTCCGGCAGGCCGAGAACGACCTGGCCGAGGCCGAGGCCATGCTGGCCGATCCGGACATGCGCGAATTCGCCGAAGAGGAGATGGCGGCGGCCAAGGCGCGCTTGCCGGAATTTGAACTGGAGTTGCAGAAGCTGCTGCTGCCGAAGGATCCCAACGACGAGCGCAACGTCCTCTTGGAAATCCGTGCCGGTACCGGCGGTGACGAATCGGCCTTGTTCGCCGGCGACTTGCTGCGCATGTACACGCGCTATGCCGAACGTCAGCGTTGGCAAGTGGAGATCATGTCGGCCAGCGAATCGGAACTCGGCGGCTACCGCGAGGTGATCTGCCGCATTGCCGGTTTCGGCGCCTATTCGCGCCTGAAGTTCGAATCGGGTGGCCATCGCGTGCAACGCGTGCCGGAAACCGAAACGCAGGGGCGTATCCACACCTCGGCGTGCACCGTGGCGATCATGCCGGAAGCTGACGAGGTCGAGGACGTAAACCTCAATCCGGCCGACTTGCGCATCGACACCTTCCGCGCCTCCGGCGCCGGTGGCCAGCACATCAACAAGACCGATTCGGCGGTGCGTATCACGCACATTCCGACCGGCATCGTCGCCGAATGCCAGGACGGCCGCTCGCAGCACGCCAACAAGGCATCGGCGATGAAGGTGCTGGCGGCGCGCATCAAGGACGTGCAGGTGCGGGCACAGCAGAGTCATATCGCCAGCACGCGCAAGAGCCTGATCGGCTCGGGCGACCGCTCCGAGCGCATCCGCACCTACAACTTTCCGCAGGGCCGGGTCACCGACCACCGCATCAACCTGACGCTGTACAAGATTGCCGCGATCATGGACGGCGACATGGATGAGTTGCTTGATGCGCTGGCCGCCGAGCATCAGGCCGAGTTGTTGGCCGAACTCGCCGAGCAGAATTGAAAATGACCCTGGGTGAGGCGTACACCGCAGCACGCCAGCGCATCGACCGGCTCGATGCGCGCCTGCTGCTCGAATACGCCAGCGGTTGCACGCACACCGACTTGCTGGCCCGGCCGGAAACGCCATTGCTCGCGCCGGCCGCGGCACAGTTTGCCGAATGGGTGGAGCGGCGTGCTGCCGGCGAACCGCTGGCCTATCTGGTGGGCGAGGCGGAGTTTCGCGGCCGGGTGTTCCAGGTGTCGCCCGATGTCCTGATCCCGCGGCCGGAAACCGAGGTGCTGATCGAACTGGCGCTGGAGCGCATGCGCGGTCTTGCAGCGCCCTCAGTCGTCGATCTGGGCACCGGTTCTGGCATCGTCGCCATTTCGCTGGCGCTGGAGTGTCCCGCGGCCATCACTGCTGCGGTGGACGTGTCAAAAGGGGCAATTTCCGTGGCCCGCAACAATGCCGGCCGCTTGGGGGCGAAAGTCGACTTTTACGAAGGCAGCTGGTTCGAACCGCTGGCCGGCCAGCGCTTCGATCTGATCGTCTCGAACCCGCCCTACGTGGCGGCCGGCGATCCCCATCTCGCTTTGAACGGGTTGCCGTTCGAGCCACAATTGGCGCTGACCGATGGTGCCGACGGCCTCGATTGCATCCGCACCATCATCGGCGGTGCGCCGGATCATTTGAATCCCGGTGGCTGGCTGCTTTTCGAGCATGGCTACGACCAAGGCGAAGCCTGCCGGAACTTATTGCACGCCGCGGGGTTCAAAGGCGCATTCACCCAAACCGACCTGGCCGGCATCGACCGCGTTTCGGGCGGTCATCTGTAAATCCTGGAGATAGCATGTCCGACGTTCAGCAACGCATCCACGAAACCGTCACCAACAACCCGGTTGTTCTCTATATGAAGGGCGATGCCCGTTTTCCGCAGTGTGGTTTTTCGGCGACTGCCGTGCAGATTCTGAAGGTCTGTGGCGTAAACGACTTCGTCACCGTCAACGTGCTGGCCGACGAGGAAATTCGTCAGGGCGTGAAGGAATACGCCAACTGGCCGACTATTCCACAACTCTACATTAAGGGCGAGTTCGTGGGCGGCTGCGACATCATGCGCGAGATGTACCAGACCGGCGAATTGCAGAAGCTGCTGGAAGGCATCGCTGCCTGATTTAATTCAGAATCGGCGCAAAAAGGCCCGCCAATTTGGCGGGCCTTTTGTTTTGAGCGCACAGTGCTCAGATTTCGCTGACGCTGAATTCGATATTCGGCCCATCGGCCACCACTTCCTTGACGGCGCAGGCAGCGATGCTGTCCAGCACCGCTTGCTTGTGCTCGGCCGGGAAGTCGGCGGGAAAGCGCACTTCGGTCTTGAACTTGGCCAGGGTCAGCGGCCCACCGGGGCCGGCGAAGGGCTTGCAGCCGATTTCGATACCGGCCGCCGAGACGCCCAGCGATTTGCAGGCTTTTTTGGTGTACACCGAGGCACAGGCGGCCAGCGTGGCGTAAAAACCTTCGAGCGGGTTCATCAGGCTGCCGTCGAGCGCGAAGCTGGCTTCGTGCTTGCCGGTACTGACCTTGATGAGCGGGGTGGAGTCGACAACGGTGCTGTACATGCTGATCTTCCTTGAGTTTTGTTATATGGCGAGGGCGAGGCTGTTACATTAACAACAGCTTATATAGTAATCGGCTAGCCGGTTGGCGGCAATAAGGGGTCGCCGATTCAGTTGCTCGACAGGCGCTGGTTGGCGATGGCCAGCCGGTTGGCCAGTACGTCGACGAAGCCCTGGTAGAAATGCATGCGGCAGGCTTCGGAGGATTTTTGCAGCGCTTCGCCGCGCACGATGACGATGTCGGCGTCGGTCACGGTCGCCACGTCGGCGCTCCGCTTCAACGGCTTGCGCCCGAGCAGGGCCATCTCGCCGAAACAGGCGCCTTGGGTCAGCCGGCTGAGCGGCTTGCCGTGCTTGCTGACCTGCAACTCGCCTTCGGCCAGAAAGCAGAAGAAGTCGCCGGGCTCGCCGTCGCGCATGATCGCCGTGTTGGGCGGAACGTGCCGCCATTGCGAGAAACGCAGGACTTCCCAGATCTCGACGTCGGAGAAGTCGGCGAAAAAGGGCAACGAACGCAGGATGGCGTATTTCTCGGTATCGGCGAAATCGATGCGCGGCGTCAGCAACTGGCGGCTGCGCACTGCTTGCGCCAGATCGTGGGCGAAGGCTTCCCAGGTCGGGTAACGCTGCTCGCGGTCCTTGGCCATGGCACGGGCGACGATCTCGTCGAGCGCCTCCGGGATCATCGGGTTCAGGCGGGATGGCCGCGGCGTAGGTGCGTTGATGATCTGGTAGATGGTCTTGTAATGCGTGTCGCCTGCGAAGGGCAGTTGCCCGGTCAGCAACTGGAACATGACGACACCGAGCGAATAGATGTCGGTGCGGTGGTCGAGGTTTTCTTCCTGCACCTGCTCCGGCGACATGTAGGCCGGCGAGCCGACACCCGATACCTGGGTGCGCGCGTTGCCGCCGATGATGGCGGCGCCGAAGTCGGAAATCTTGATATCCGACTCGCCGCTCAGCAGGATGTTGGCCGGCTTGATGTCGCGATGCGTGATGCCGATGCGGTGAGCGAAATCGAGTGCCCGCGTGCATTTGAATATCAGCTCGACGACGCGGTCCATCGGTAGCAGATGGCCGGGCTTGGCGTGCTCTTCCAGCGTGTGGCCGGGCACGTATTCCATCACGATGTAGCAAAGCTTTTCGGCGACCACGGCATCGTAGATCTGCACGATGTGCGGGTGGTTCAGCTTGCCGACCAGCGAGGCTTCGTTCAGGAAGAGGTGGGAGTAGAGGCGACCCTTGTCCGGGTCGCCGAGGATTTCCGGGGTCGCCACCTTGATGGCGACATCGCGCTGGGCGAAGGGATCGCGACCGAGATAAACGGTACTGGTCGCACCTTCGCCGAGCTTCTTGATCAGCTCGTACTTGCCGAGCTTCTTGGGCATTGCTTACAGGCGCTGGCGGGCGCGAACGATGGCAGCCTTGACCTGTTCCGGCGCGGTGCCGCCGATGTGGTTGCGCGAGGCGAGCGAGCCTTCGACGGTGAGTACGGCGAAAACGTCGCTTTCCACCTGCGGGCAGAAGGCGCGGATTTCGTCGAGCGTCAGTTGCGGCAGATCGACGCCCTTCTGCTCGGCCGCCTTGACGGCGTGGCCGACCGCTTCGTGTGCATCGCGGAAGGGCAGGCCCTTCTTGACCAGGTAGTCAGCAAGGTCGGTGGCGGTCGCGAAGCCCTGGGTCAGCGCGGCCTTCATGTTGTCGGCGCGCACCGTGATGCCACCGGCCATGTCGGCGAAGATGCGCAGGGTGTCGGTGACGGTGTCGACGGCGTCGAACAGCGGCTCTTTATCTTCCTGGTTGTCCTTGTTGTAGGCCAAGGGTTGTGACTTCATCAGGGTGAGCAGGCTCATCAGCTGGCCGTAGACGCGGCCGGTCTTGCCGCGGGCCAGTTCCGGCACATCCGGGTTTTTCTTCTGCGGCATGATCGACGAGCCGGTGCAGAAACGGTCGGCGATCTGGATGAAGCCGACGCGCGGGCTCATCCACATGACCAGTTCTTCGGACAGGCGGCTGATGTGCATCATCAGCAGGGCGCAGGCCGAGGTGAATTCGATGGCGAAATCGCGGTCGGAAACGGCGTCCAGCGAGTTTTCGCAGACGGCTTCGAAGCCCAGTTCCTGGGCGACGAATTCGCGGTCGATCGGGTAGGTCGTGCCGGCCAGCGCGGCCGAGCCGAGCGGCAGACGGTTGGTGCGCTTGCGGGCGTCGGCGAAACGTTCGGCGTCGCGGCCGAACATTTCGAAATAGGCCAGCATGTGGTGGCCAAAGGTCACCGGCTGCGCGACCTGCAGGTGGGTGAAACCGGGCATCGGCGTGGCGGCCTCTTTTTCGGCCAAATCGACCAGTGCACCGCGGAAGGCCTTCAGAAGCACCTGGATGTCGTCGATCGCGTCGCGCAGGTAGAGGCGGATGTCGGTCGCCACCTGGTCGTTACGCGAGCGGCCGGTGTGCAGGCGCTTGCCGGCATCGCCGACGAGGGCGGTCAGGCGCTTTTCGACGTTCAGATGCACGTCTTCCAGGTCGATCGACCATTCCAGCTTGCCTGACTCGATTTCCTCGGCCACGATGGCCATGCCGCGCTCGATGTCGGCCAGGTCCTGGGCACTGATGATGCCTTGCTTGGCCAGCATCTTGGCGTGGGCCAGCGAGCCGCGGATGTCCTGCCGCCACATGCGCTGGTCGAAATCGACGGAAGCGGTATAGCGTTTGACGAGATCGGAGACCGGCTCGGAGAAACGGCCGGCCCAAGTGTATTGATTGGCGTTGGAAGTCATGACTCTGGTCTAATATGCGGCAAGTAAGCGACAGTTTGGCGCGCAAAAGGCGAAAAAGCGGCCTTCAGGGCCTTAAAAGATGACAAGTATACGGCACTTTCCGGCGACTCACCCGCTCCCCGATTGGCGTAATTTCGGGGTGATGCTGCGCATCCTGCTCGGGGTCAATGCCTTGGCCCTGTTCGCGGCCTTGCTCCAGGTAAACGATCTGGCCCAATGGCTGCCGCGCTATGTCGAACTGGCCGCCGTCGTCGAGCCGGGGCTGTTGCTCTGCCTCGGCCTGCTGGCCGGCTTGCGCGATCTATTGTGGCGGCTGCCGATGCGTCTCGGGCAGACGGCGGTTGTCCTGCTGGTGGCGCTGCTGAGCGGCTTGCTTTATCAGTATGTCGGGCTGCTCACCTTTGCCGATCTGGGTAGTGTCTGGCGGGCAGGGCTGCTGGCCGGGGCGGTGGCTGCGGTCTTCGTTTTCTATTTCGAATTGCGTTTCCGCGCCTTTTCGCCGGCGCAGACCGAAGCGCGCCTAGCGGCCCTCAATGCCCGCATCCGTCCGCATTTTCTGTTCAACTCGCTGAATGCCGTGCTGTCCCTGATCCGGGCACGGCCGCAGCAGGCCGAGGAGGCCTTGGAGTCGCTGTCCGACTTGTTCCGTGCCGCCATGCGCGATCCGTCCAATCTGGTCAGCCTGGAAGACGAACTGGCGCTGGGTCGCCAGTATCTCGATCTGGAACGCCTGCGCCTGGGCGAGCGCCTGCAGATCGACTGGCAGGTGGACGATATCGACCTGGCGACGCCGATTCCCCCGCTGATGCTGCAGCCGTTGCTGGAGAATGCGGTCTATCACGGCATCGAGCCGCGGCCGGAGGGCGGCACTGTCGGGGTGGCTGTGCGCTGCGATGGCGACGAGATGACCATCATCATCGCCAACCCGACCGCCGGTCAGACGGCACATGCCGCCGGCAACCAGATGGCCTTGGCCAACATCCGCGAACGCCTGGCCTTGTATTACGATCTGGAAGCCCGCCTGGATATCCGGGCGGATGACGACAGCTACGAAGTCCGCATCGAACTACCATGCCAACGCCCACACCGCTAAAAATCCTGCTGGTCGACGACGAGCCGCTGGCGCGTGAACGCCTGCGCGCGCTGCTCGGCGACATCGCCATGCAACTGCCAACCGAGGTGGTCGGCGAGGCCGCCAATGGCCGGCAGGCACTCGACCTGCTGCAGGGAACGGCGGCCGACGTGGTGCTGGCCGACATCCGCATGCCGGGTATGGATGGCATCGAGCTGGCCTCGCATCTCGGTCTGCAAGAAAAGGCGCCGGCGGTCATTTTCACGACGGCCTACGACAACTACGCGGTGCAGGCATTCGACCTCAATGCCGTCGATTACCTGCTGAAGCCGGTGCGCACCCAGCGCCTGCTCGCTGCATTGCAGAAGGTGCAGGCTCAGCAGCGTCCCGATCCGGCGCTACTTGCCGGACTCGGCCAGCAGTTCCGCGGTGCGGGGCGTACCCATCTTTCCTGCCACGAACGCGGTCGTCTGCTGCTGGTGCCGGTCGGCGAGGTGCTCTATTTCAAGGCCGACCTCAAATACGTCACGGCGCGCACGGCCGAGCGCGAATACCTGCTCGATGAGGCCTTGACCCATTTGGAAACCGAGTTCGCCGACCGTTTCCTGCGCCTGCACCGTTCCGTGCTGGTTGCCAAGTCGGCGCTGGCCGGTTTTGAGAAAGCCGCCGGCGACGACGCCGAGGCCTACGGTTGGGCCTTGCTGCGCGGCGTGCCGGAAAAGTTGCCGGTCAGCCGCCGGCAATGGGCGCCAGCCAAGGCGCTGGTCAAGAATTCCTGAGAATCCTTAACTGAGTTGAATAATCATGGGACGTATCTGCCCGCACTGCAACCACGCCCGCAAGGCAGACGAGTCGGCGCCCGATTGGCAATGCCCCGCCTGTCAGCGAGCCTACGACAAGGCGGGGCATACCCTGCCGCCCGAGGGGTTTCGCCAATACCAAGGGACGGCTGAAAAGCGGGGGCTACCGCTCGCCAAGTTGCTGCTCGTCCTGCTACTGGCCGGCGCCGGCTGGGCCTTTATCCGCCCGACCATGCTTGAGCGGACCGCCGTGGCGGCCCAGGCCCGCGCTGAGCAGCCAGAAGTCGTCCTCTACGCGACCGAGTGGTGCGGCTACTGCAAGATGACCCGCGAGTTCTTCGCTGTCAACGGTATCAGCTATACGGAACGCGATATCGAGAAGAGTTCGGATGCCCTGGTTCAGCATCAGAAGCTGGGGGGCAATGGTGTGCCGTTAATCGTTGTCGGGGACGACGTGATCCGCGGCTACAACGAAGGGGCGCTGCGTCAGTTGCTGGCTCCCTGGCTCAAGGGGTAGGCGAAGACCTGGCGGCCTGTCGTGCCTGTTCGTCGGCCAGGGCGTTGCCGCGACAACGGCCGTGACCTTTGATCCAGTGCAGTGAGGCTGGGGCGAGCAAACGGTCCAGGTCTTCATCGGGGAACATGCCGAGCAAAGCTGCATCCTGATTGCCGTGGGGGTTGCGCGCACGCATTAGCCGCTCGATCGCGTCACTATTGTCCGAAAATAGGGCGAATGGCGCGCCAGCAAAATGCTGTCCTGCCGTGCGCAGCGCAAATACGGCAGCACGTAATTCCAGTTCGTTGCTCATGGCAACTGGAACGGTTTGGCTTGCGATATGGTCGATCTCGTGGCTTTCGTTGAAGATAACCACCGCCAGACCGCCATGGTGTTGCCGGCTGGCATCGCTGAAGACCAGGCGCTGCCCGGCGAACTTTTCGCTTAGCTTGGCCGGCAGTGGGCCAATCGATAGTGGCAGCGGGGCGGGGGTTTTGCGTTTGCGCCGAGCCAAGGCTACACCGAATTCACAAAAGACGAAGGCCCTGCATTGGGGGAGATGCAGGGCCTTCTGGACGGCAGGAGGGGGTTGGGGGAGGTGGGTGCCGTCATGGCTGATGTCTGGTCAGCGCACGGGTCAAAGATAAGCTGCGGGGCCGCTGGCTTCAAGTAACGGTTTGCAACAAAGCGTATCGTCCTGTGTATACGTTCGGGATGGGGCGTTTGGTTTTTGCCCTTTTGGGGCAGTGCACCGCAGCTGTCAGTTGCCGGCCGCCGATACGATCTTGAGGTGAGGGAAAGGAATCTCAATGCCCACGCGATCAAAGGCCGCTTTGGCGTAACGCAGGTATTCACGACGAATTCTCCATTGCTCGTTGGGGGCAACCTGAAATCGACAGCGAATGACGATGGCGGAATCGGCCCACTGATCGACGCCGGCGATCTCGATCTCACTGAGTATCTTGGGGCCGAGGATCGGGTCGTTGCGCAGCTGTTCGCCCGTGTCGCGCATGATTTGGCTGACCTGCTCGATATCTTCGCCATAGGCGACGCTCAGGTCAATGACCGCATAGGCATAGCCCACGCTCATGTTGGTGACGACGGTGATTTGCCCGTTCGGGATGTAATGAACGTTGCCGAAATAATCGCGTAGCCGCAGATAGCGAAGCGTCAATTCCTCGACGCTGCCCGTCTTGTCGGCGACTTCGATAACGTCTCCGATGCGGATCTGGTTTTCGAGCAGCAGGAAGAAGCCGGTGAAGTAATCCTTGACCAGGCTCTGAGCACCGAAGCCGATGGCAATGCCGGCTACGCCGGCGGCACCGAGCAAGGGGGCGACTGAGATGCCGAATTCGCCAAGGATGAGGAGAGCCGTGATGACGCTGACGAGCACGGTCAGGCTGTAGCGCAGGACGCGGGAGAGGGTACGGATGCGCTGGGCGCCTTCCAGGGTCTCCTGGTGGCTGACGATGATTTCCCTGAATTTGGGCACCAGTCGTTGAATCAGGGTTTGCGCCAGGAGGCCGGCACCGGCAATCAGCAGGATGCGAAGCGGCGTGGCGAATTGACTAAGAACTTGCTGGAAATCCTTCTGTAGTAAATCGGTCATTGGTCCATTTTGTGTTGAAAATACATGTTGTTTTAACGTAATTTGCAATCAATCACGTAAAAACAACATTGTATATCAATGTATAAATTTGACCTTTTTGGGTGCCGAATGTCAGAGTGGCCGGAAAGAAACTCGCCCTTTCCGGCCACTGACTGTCAGCGGAAGATTGCTGCTAACGAGGTCCTAGCCCAGCGCGCGGGACACGATCTCGAAAACGTCGCGCGACAAACCTTGATGCTGGTGGATGCGTTCCAGCGCGGCGCGGGCGTGGGCCTGGCGGCCGGCGTCGAACTTCTGCCAGCGATCGAAGCAGCGGGCGAGGCGCGAGGCGACTTGCGGGTTCTTGTCGTGCAGGTCGAGGATGCGGTCGGCCATGAAGGCGTAGCCGCTGCCATCGGCGGCATTGAAGCGGACGAGGTTGGCGCCGAAGCTGCGGATCAGGGCGTAGATCTTGTTCGGGTTGCCGGCGTCGAAGGCCGGGTGGGCGGTCAGCGCCTTGACGATAGCCAGCGTATCCGGGCGGCGGCTGGTCGATTGGGCAACCAGCCACTTGTCGACGACCAGCGCTTCAGCCTGCCAGCGGGCGTAGAACTCGGCCAGTGCCTGTTCGCGCTGCGGGCAGACGGCAGCATTGACGTTGGCCAGGGCGGCCAGTGCGGCGAACTGGTCGGTCATGTTGTCGGCCTGCTTGAATTGCGTGTAAGCCATCTGGCGCACGGCGTCAGTGTCGAGCTCCAGCAGGTAGGCCAGGCAGACGTTACGCAGGGCGCGGCGGCCGGCTTGTTGAGCACTCGGTGCGTAAGGCTCGGCACCGCTCAGCGCCGCGTAGAGTCCGGAAAATTCGCCTTCCAGCTGTTCGGCCAGGTGACGACGCAGGGCATTGCGTGCGGCGTGCAGGGCGTCAGGCTCGACTTGTTCCAGTTGCTCGGCGAGCGTGCCTTCGCCGGGCAGGGTCAGGGCCTCGGCAACGAAGGCGGCACCGCGCTGGGCTTGCGTTTGCAGCAGGCGGCGGCAGGCGGCGACGAAGCTTTCCGGCCAGCTCGGTTCACGGCCGGCGGCAATGGCCTCGGCGGCGTCGAGAATCAGCGTCGAGGCCAGGCGCTGGCCGGCTTCCCAGGCGTTGAACGGGTCGCTTTCGTGGGCCAGCAACAGGGTCAGCTGCTCGGGCGTGTAGTCGAATTCGAGATTGACCGGCGCCGAGAAGTCGCGCAGCAGCGAGGGCACGGGCTCGGCGGCGATGTCGTTGAAGACGAAGGATTGCGTATTGGCCGTCAGTTGCAGCGTGCGCTCGCTGCCGGCGAACAGTTCGCCCTGCTCGGTGAACAGTGCAACGCGGATCGGAATCAGATAGGGCGCATCGTCGCTGGCGCGGGCATTGGATTGCGTGCAGGTCAGCGTGTAGCTGCGGCTGTCGGCATCGTAATAGCCGTCGGCAACCACCTTGGGCGTGCCCGGCTGAACGTACCAGCGCATGAACTGGGTGAAGTCGAAGCCGCTGGCGGCGGCCATGGCGGCGACGAAGTCGTCGCAGGTCACGGCCTGCCCGTCGTGGCGGCGGAAGTATTCGTCCATGCCGGCGCGGAAGCCGTCGCGGCCGATCAGCGTCTGGATCATGCGGATGACCTCGGCGCCCTTTTCATAGACGGTGGCGGTGTAGAAGTTGTTGATCTCGATGTAGGACGACGGGCGCACCGGATGCGCCATCGGGCCGGCGTCTTCCGGGAACTGCGCGGCGCGCAGGCCGCGTACTTCGCGGATGCGGGCGGTCTGGCGGTTGTGCAGGTCGGCGCCGAATTCCTGGTCGCGGAACACGGTCAGGCCTTCCTTCAGCGAGAGCTGGAACCAGTCGCGGCAGGTGACGCGGTTGCCGGTCCAGTTGTGGAAATACTCGTGGGCGACGACGCGGTCGATATTCTCGAAATCGACATCGGTGGCGACATCCGGGCGGGCCAGCACGTACTTGGTGTTGAAGATATTGAGGCCCTTGTTCTCCATGGCGCCCATGTTGAAATCGCCGACGGCGACGATCATGTAATGGTCGAGATCGCATTCGAGGCCGAAGCGTTGTTCGTCCCATTTCATGGATTTCTTCAGCGCCTCCATCGCGTGCGGGCACTGGTCCAGCTTGCCCGGTTCGACGTAGATGGCGAGCTGGACGTCGCGGCCGGAGGCGGTCTTGAACGTGTCCTTCAAAACATCCAGTTTGCCGGCGACGATGGCGAACAGGTAGGCCGGCTTTTTGAACGGGTCCTCCCACTTCGCCCAGTGGCGGCCGTCGGCCTCGTCACCGCTGGCGACCGGGTTGCCGTTGGCGAGCAGGATCGGGAATTGCGCCTTGTCGGCATGCAGTGTCACGGTGAAGGTGGACATCACGTCCGGCCGGTCGAGGAACCAGGTGATGCGGCGGAAACCCTGCGCCTCGCACTGCGTGAAATAGCCATCCTTCGAACGGTAGAGACCGGACAGCCGAGTGTTCTTGTCCGGGTCGATGCGGACCTCGGTGTGCAGCGTGAAACTATCCGGCAGGTCGTTCAGGGTCAGGCTGCTCGGCGTCTCGGAAAATGCCCACTTTTGCCCGTCCACCGCAACACTGAGCGTTTCCAGCTCATCGCCGTCGAGGACGAGTGCTTGCTGGGAACTGGCCGGATTGCGGCGCATGGCGAGCGTGGCGCGAACGGTGGTGTGATCGGCGGCAATGTCGAAGTCGAGGTCGACCGTGTCGATCAGGAAAGCGGGGGGGGTGTAGTCCTTGAGATAGACGGTCTGAGGAGTATCGGTTTTCATTGTTTCACGAGGCATCGGGGTTGAACCGGTCGATGATACGTCAAAGCGGAGGTCACGGCAGTTTGCCCTGTGCCAAACGGCCATCCCGGCCGATAATGGCGGATCGACTGAATTGGCGACAAACCCATGGCATCGTTCAACTGGCACATCTACGATCATTACGGCTACGCGCTGGCGGCGGTTCTCGGCACCTTTGCCGCGGTTGCTGCCATCAACCGGATCATGAGCAATTCGCCGTGGGCGCCCTGGGTCCGCTCGCTGCGCGGCGTAGTGCCGCCTTTCATCAATATCATCGGCGTACTGTTCGGCCTGACGCTGGCCTTTCTCGCCAACGACACCTGGAGCGCCCACGACCGCGCGATGAATGCGGTGTACAAGGAGGCGGACGCCATTCGCTCGCTCTTCGTGCTCGGCCAGGCGCTCGACGAACCGATGCGCGGCAAGCTGCACAAGGCGCTGAGCGACTACGCCGAGGCCAGCGTCGCCGAATGGGAGTTGCTCGCGCAGCGTACGGTGAACCCGGAAGTGACCCGCAAGAGCGATGTCCTCCTCAGCCTGCTCTCTGGGCGCGACGCGGCCAAAGCCGCCGGCGACAGCGTGCAGGCGCTGATGCTGCGCAAGGCCATGGATATCCGCGACGAACGGGAACTGCGCATCGGCCTCAGCCAGACCCACGTCAATCCGCTCAAATGGCTAGGTATGGCCTTCCTTGGTTTCGTCACGCTGCTGTCGGTGGCCGTGGTCCATGCCGAAAATCCCCGCGCCGCTTTCGTCGCCATCCTGCTCTTTGCCCTCGCCGCCGCGCCGACTGCGGCCATCGTGCTGGTCCAGGGCAACCCCTTCCAGCAACCGCTGTCGGTATCACCGGCGCCGATTCGGGCGGTGCTGGGCCATTAGGCGTCGATATCTTTGTGCCGAGGCTGCGTGGTGGTCTTGAGAGTTGGCGTGGCCGTGCGTGGCGTGGAATTGCTGACGTTCAGTAACGTCTCACATATTCCCCTGGTGCAGACTTGAGCGGTAAGCGGTTCGATAGCAGCAGTTCGCAGCCGGCCGGTGATAGCCCAAGCATTCGTCGCCGCCGCCAACGGGTTATTTCGCGCGCTTGGCCAATTGCAGCGAATTTCCCCACGGGTCGCGCAGTAGCAGCAGTTCGTCGCCCGGTCGCTTGAAGGTGGCTTCCTCGATGAAAGTCGCGCCGTTGGCGATAAGGTAATCGGCGTCCTGGCGCGGGTTGTCGCTGGCCAGCGCGATGTGCAGTTGCAGCGGGTGGGTTTGCACTTCGTGCAGCGCGACGATGCCGGGCAGGCGGCCCAGTTCGAGCATGCAGTGGCCGCTACCGTCGGTGACGAAGGCGACGGCTATTTTCTGATCGGCACCGGAAAATACGATGTTGAAACCGAGCACTCGTTGGTACCACTCCGCCATGGCCAGCGGGTCGCTGACGCTCAGGCCGATGTGTTCTATGCGGTAGGCCATGTCGTGCTCTTCTTGTTCAGCGCCGTCGCCAGACCTGCCAGCGTTCGCGGCCGGAAAATACCGGAATCGAGTCGTGCACCGCAGCATCCTCGATGCGCTCGAAATTGGGTGTCAGCAACTCATCGAGCTGTTCCGGCAGGATGCCGAAGGGTGGGCCCTTGAGCTGGTCGCAGACGAAGAAGTAGCCGGCGAGCAGGCCGCCCGAGGGCAGCAATTCGGCGACGCGCCGGCCCCAGTCGGCCCACAGCTTGCGCGGTAGGGCGCACAGGAAGGCGCGTTCGTAGATCAGGCCGAGTGGTTTTTCCGGTTGCCACTGGAAAAAATCGGCACAGACCAGGTGCACCGCAGCTGTGCCGAGAATTTCGCGGGCGCGGTCGACGGCCTTGGGGGAGAAATCGAGGGCGGTGACCGGCCAGCCATGCTCGGCCAGGCAGGTCGCTTCCCAGCCGCTGCCGCAACCCGGAATGAGTGTATTGAGGGGCGTCGCTAGTCGGGCGGCGAAATCGGCAAATTGCTCAGGAACCTTACCGGCGTCCCACGGCGTGGTGCCGGCACCGAAACGCTTGCACCAGAAGTCCGGGTGCTCCGGCAGTTGGTCGGCAGGTTTCGCGCTGATGTCGTTCATGGTTTTTTCAGGTTGCGGCTCGATTGCTCGATGGCATCTTCGAGATAGCTTTGGTAGAAGTCGGGCAGGCGGGTGCCGACGATCGGATCGGCCAGCTTGCGGCCATCCGGGCCATAGAAGGCGACCACCGGCACCAGCTTGACCTTCTCGGCGGCGGCCAGGCGGGCGTGCGTCGTGGTCTGGCCCTTGAAGTCGACCAGCGCCTGGTTGTCGCCATCTTGCCGCACTTCACGCACGACGATACGGTCGCGGTAGCGCGGGTTGTCGGTCAGCGGTTGCAGGAAGTCGCGCTTCACTGCCTTGCAGAACTTGCAGTCGTCGCGGCTGTACAGCACGATGAGCGGGCCGCCGGCCTGGTTGGCCTGGCGTGCATCGCGGGCGAGATCGGCGGCGGTCAAAAGCTCGGATGCATCAAGGGCGGCCAGGGGGGCGCATGCTAGAATCAGCGCTCCCAAAAGTCCTGCAAGCCGTCGCATCATGTCCGCTCCTTCGAAGATTGTCATTGCCTCCCGCGAATCCCGTCTGGCCATGTGGCAGGCGGTGCATGTCAGAGAACGCTTATCGAGTTTAAATCCCAGCTCGGAAGTTGTCATTCTCGGCATGACCACCAAGGGCGATCAAATTCTCGACCGTCCGCTCGCCGAAATCGGCGGCAAGGGCCTGTTCATCAAGGAACTGGAGGTCGCCATGCAGGAAGGCCGCGCCCACCTCGCCGTGCATTCGATGAAGGACGTGCCGATGGTGATGCCCGAGGGCTTCGTTCTCGCTGCCATCTCGGCCCGCGAGAACCCGCGCGACGCCTTTGTCTCGAACAAATACAGCGGCCTCGACGAGCTGCCGGCCGGTGCTGTGGTCGGCACCTCCAGCCTGCGCCGCGAAGCCATCCTGCGCGCCAAGTATCCGCAGCTGGTGATCAAGAGCCTGCGCGGCAACCTCGATACCCGTCTGAGGAAGCTCGATGCCGGTGAATACGATGCGATCATCCTGGCTGCCGCCGGCCTGATCCGCCTTGAACTCAAGGATCGCATCAAGTCGGTGCTGACGCCGGAACAATCGCTACCGGCGCCGGGTCAGGGCGCGCTGGGCATCGAGCTGGTCGATGGCGACGCCGCCATGGCTGCCGTCGTTTCTCCGCTGAACGATCCGGAAACTGCTCACTGCGTCAAAGCCGAACGCGCCTTCTCGCGTGCCTTGGGCGGTTCCTGCCAAGTGCCGCTGGGCGGCTACGCGATCATCGACAACGGCCAATTGTGGCTACGCGGCTTCGTCGCTTCGGTGGACGGCAAGGAAATGGTCAGCGCCGAATTGCGCGGTAGCCCGGCGGACGACGAAGCGCTTGGTCGCCAACTGGCCGATGCCCTGCGCGCACAAGGGGCCGATGCCATCCTCGCCAAGCTGGCATGCCACGCCTGATTCCGGTATGAAACCCGGCGGCCCGCTGGCCGGCAGAACCATCGTCGTCACCCGACCGCGGGCGCAGTGCGGGCCCTTGGCCCAGGCCATCGAAGCCGCTGGCGGTCGCGCACTGATCTTCCCTCTGCTCGAAATTTCCCCGGCCGAGGATGGGGTGCCGCTCCAGGCAGCCGCCGAGCACCTGGATGAATATTCGGTCGCCGTCTTCATCAGCCCGAATGCCGTCGACCATGCCTTGCCGGTATTGCTGGACAAACGCGTCTGGCCAGCTGCTTTGTTGCCGGCGGCGGTCGGTCAGGGAACGGTCAAGGCGCTGGCAGCAAAGGGCGTGCATGGCTGCATCGCGCCGACCGAGCGTTTCGATTCGGAAGCCCTGCTTGCCCTGCCGGAACTGGCGACGGAGCGGGTCGCCGGCAAGCGCATCGCAATCTTTCGTGGCGATGGCGGGCGCGAATTGCTGGCCGACACACTGCGCGGACGGGGCGCTGTGGTCGATTGTATTACCTGCTACCGGCGATCCGGTCCGCAATCTGGCACCTGCGAACTGCTTGCCGCCTGGCGCGCAGGGCAACTCGATGCGTTGACCGTATCGAGCAGCGAAGGCTTGCGTTACCTCGTCGATCTGCTCGATGCCGAGGGGCGGGATTATCTGCGGCGCACGCCTGTTTTCGTTCCGCATGCGAGAATTGCGGAAAATGCAAAAAATTTGGATTTGTACAACATTACCCTGACCGAAGGCGCCGACGCTGGCTTGATGGCCGGCTTAGTTGCTTATAATTGGCCGGCATGAACCCCGATAACGATTCCCCCAGCATTCCCCCGCACAGCGAAACGCCGCGTCGCCGACGCCGGAGTGGACCTTCCCCCTGGATTTTTGTCGCCATCGCTGCCTTGGTCGTTGCCGGCTGGCAATGGTTCGATACTCGCCAGAAATTGGCGGAGATGCGCAGCGAAGTCGCGCAAAGTATTGCCGAGGGTAATGAAGAGCGCGGGGCGCAGAAGCAATTGCGCGAGCAGATCGAAGCCATGCAGGCCCGACTGGGTGCGCTCGACGACAAGCTCGGCGAATTCCGCAGCCAGGGCGAGGCGTTGCAGGGGCTTTATCAGGAGATGGCACGCGGCCGTGAAGAAGCGACCCTGATTGAGGTCGAACAGGCGATCACGCTGGCCGGGCAGCAGCTGCAATTGGCCGGCAATGTGCCGGTAGCCGTCTTGGCCCTGCAAACGGCGGATGCCCGCTTAGCTCGTCTCGACCGTCCGCAGTACCTGCCTTTGCGCAAGGCGGTGGCCAAGGACTTGCTGCGCCTGAATGCCATCCCGTTTGTCGATTTTCCCGGTTTGAGCCTGCGTTTGGAGCAACTGCTCCTCGGCGTGGACAAGCTGCCGCTGGCCAGTGACGGGCGCCCGACCGCCAAGGCTGAGAAAGTCGCCACGGCCGACGACAAGGCGGACTGGTGGCAGCGCACCGGCCTGGCTGTCTGGCAGGAGTTGAAGGGGCTGGTCCGTATCCAGCGTTTCGACCGCGAGGTGCCGGCCTTGTTGGCACCGGGGCAGGATTTCTTCCTGCGTGAAAACCTCAAGCTACGCCTGCTCAATGCGCGTCTGGCACTGTTTGCCCGCGACCAAGCGACCTTCCGGAACGAGGTGAAGGTGGCTCAGGATTGGCTGGGGCGCTACTTCGACCCGAGCGACAAGTTGGTCCAGTCTAACCAGGCCATGCTGCGCCAGATCGCGTCTTCCGAGATCAATGTCGAGTTGCCGACGCTGAGCGATAGCCAGGCGGCCCTGCGCAGCCTACGTTTGGGCAAGGATAAGAAGTGAAGGGACTGTTCTGGATTCTGGCGCTATTTGCGCTGGCCGTTGCCGTGGCGCTCGGTGCCCGTCTGAACGACGGCTACGTGATGCTGGTCGTGCCGCCGTACCGGGCCGAGGTTTCGCTAAATCTGCTGATCCTTGCCTTGGTGCTGCTCTTTGCCGTGCTGTATGCGACGCTGCGCGGCTTGGCGTTGATGTTCGGTTTGCCGGCCAAGGTCAGCGAATACCAGAAGCGCCGGCAGCGCGAGCGGGCCGGTCAGGTTTTCCAGGATGCGGTGCGCTTCCTGTTCGAAGGGCGTTTCGGTCAGGCCATGAAGAAGGCCCGCGAGGCACACGCTGCCGGTACCGCACCTGGCTTGTCGGCCCTGATCGCGGCACGTGCCGCGCAGCGCATGCGCGAGCCTGAGAAGCAACAAGGCTGGCTAACCCGCGCCATGTTGGACGACCCCCGCACCGAGGCGGCGACACTGATGCTGGATGCCGAGATGATGATCGAGGCGCGCCGCTTCGAGGATGCATTGGCTGCTCTCGATAAATTGCAGGCCAAGCAAGGACGTCATATCGCCGCCCTGCGCCTGGAGTTGCGCGCCCGTCAGGGGACTGGCGACTGGGATGGAGTGCTCAAGCTGGTTCGCCAACTGGCCAAGCGGGGGGCGCTGCCGACCGAAGTGGTGGGGGAGATACGTACGCAGGCGCATCTGGCCAATATCAAGCAGCGCAAGCTGGATCGCGAGCAACTGGTCGCCTACTTGCGTGCGTTACCAGACGAGGAACGCGGTCGCCGTGTCGTGCTGGCCGGGGCGAAGGCCTTGGTCGGTGTCGAGGCCGATGGCGAGGCGCAAAAGCTGATCGAAGCCGTGCTGGGGAGTTCGGCACAGGAGGCATGGCAGCCGGAGCTGGCCGATATCTACGGCAGCCTGCGCGGTGGCGAACTGACTGCGCGCATCGCCAAGGCCGAAGGCTGGCTCAAGCAGCACCCGCAGGATGCACGCTTGCTGCTGGCCCTCGGTCGCATGTGCTTTGGCCAGCGCCTGTGGGGTAAGGCGCAGAGCTATCTGGAGGCGTCGCTGTCGGTGCAGGAGACGCAACCGGCGCATCTTGAGCTTGCCCGTCTGTTCGAACAACTGGACAAGGCGGATGAGGCCAATCGACACTACCGGGCGAGCGCGCTGCTCAACGCCGGGTAAAAATACGGGATTATTCGGGGGTTGAAATGCTGAACATCGATTTGCGCAAGATATACAACTTTTATCCAGTGGAGCCGACGCCGGACCCGGCCAACTTGCCGACTGGCGGCGACATTTACTACGAGTGCATGGACTGCAACGTCATCGTCAATTCGGTGCCGCACATCAAGGCCGCCTGCGCTTGCGGCAATCTGGAAGGCGGCGGCGGCAAGATGGGGGTCAAGATCCCGGATCGCGTTCGCGTCGTCAAGGGTAAGCTGAAGTAGGCCCTTTGCGGGCGGGGCCGGCATCATACCGGCCCGAAGCTGGCTTAAATCCAGTCCTGCGGCTGCAGGAACACTTCATATAACTCGGCTTCCGGCGTGCCGGCTTCCGGCCGCCAGTCGTAGCGCCATTTGACGATGGGCGGCAGCGACATCAGGATCGACTCGGTACGTCCGCCCGATTGCAGGCCGAACAGTGTGCCGCGATCCCACACCAGATTGAATTCGACGTAACGCCCACGGCGGTAGGCCTGGAAGTCCCGCTCACGCTCGCCATAGGGCGTGTCGCGGCGCTGGGCCAGCACCGGCAGGTAAGCTTGGGTGAAGGCGTTGCCGACTGACTGCGTCAGCGCAAAACAGCGTGCGAAACCGCCTTCGTTCAGATCGTCGAAAAATACCCCGCCAACCCCGCGCGGTTCGTTGCGGTGCTTCAGGAAGAAATATTCGTCACACCACTTCTTGTACTTCGGATAGACCTCTTCGCCGAAGGGGGTGAGTGCATCGCGGCAGGTCCGGTGGAAATGTTGCACATCCTCACGCTGGCCGTAATAGGGCGTCATGTCCATGCCGCCGCCGAACCACCAGACCGGCTCCTCGCCTTCCTTGGTGGCGACGAAGCAACGGACGTTCATGTGCGCTGTCGGGCAATACGGATTGCGCGGGTGGAGCACCAGCGATACCCCCATCGCTTCCCAGGCGCGACCGGCCAGTTGCGGGCGGACGGCAGTGGCCGAAGCGGGTAACGATTTTCCGGTGACGTGGGAGAAATTCACCCCGCCGCGCTCGAAGAAATCGCCTTCCTCGATCAGCCGCGAAATGCCGCCACCGCCCTCGGGGCGTTGCCAGCTGTCAATACGGAAGGGATTGCCGTCCAAGGCTTCGAGTTCGGCGACGATGCGGGATTGCAGGTCGGTGAAGTAGGCTTTGAGTTGTTGGGTATCCATGGTCGTCGTATGTCCTGCGCGCAAAAGGGCGGAGCGTGGCGGGGGGCCGGTCAGAGCTTGCGGATTTTCTCCAGCAAGGCCGTTGTCGACTTTTGATGAATGAACGGAATCGAATGGACGCTGCCACCCCAGCCGCGCACCTCGGTGCAGCCGACGATCTTGTCCACCGGCCAGTCGCCGCCCTTGACCAGCACTTCCGGGCGGCATTCAAGGATGCGTTGCAGCGGGGTGTCTTCGTCGAACCAGGTAACGAGCGTGACGCAGGCGAGCGAGGCCATGACGGCAAGGCGGTCTTCCAGATTGTTGACCGGGCGGTCGTCGCCTTTGCCCAGGCGCTTGACCGAGGCGTCGGTGTTGAGCGCGACGACCATGCCGGCCCCGAGGGCGGCGGCCTGGGCGAGGTAGGTGACGTGGCCGCGGTGCAGGATGTCGAAGCAGCCGTTGGTGAACACCAGCGGGCGCGGCAGGGCGGCGGCGCGGGTGGCGAGTTGTTCGGGTGGGCAGATCTTGGCTTCGAAATCGGGCAGGGGGTAGTTCATCGCTGTCACCAGGCAGGTAAGAGGGCGCTATTGTAAGCGACCGCTGGCCCATGGAGCGGTAGGTGAATGGTTATACTTCGGAGAGGAGGAATGACCAATGAGTCAGCGGCAACGCATCTATGCATGGGGTTCGCTCGATCGTCTTGAGCGGCTGATCGAGGAGCGCCTGCTGCCCGGGGCGAACAAGGCGCAGATCGACCAGCGCATCTGGGATCTGTTCGGCGAGCATTGGTCGGTGATGTTCACCGATCTGTCCGGTTTCTCGCGCCGGGTCGCCAAGTTCGGCATCATCGATTTCCTGCAGACCATCTACGAATCCGAGCGCCTGCTGATTCCGGTGCTGGAAGAGCATGACGGCATCCTGCTCAAGGTGGAGGGCGATTCGATGCTGGTCATCTTCCGCAATGCGGCCAAGGCGCTGCAATGCGCGGTGGCCATGCAGCGCGTCCTGGCTGAATACAACATTGGACGGGCCGGCGAGGAAACCATCCTGCTCAGCGTCGGGCTGGGCTACGGCCGCGTGCTGCGTATCGGCGACAGCGACGTATTCGGCGCCGAGGTCAATTCAGCCAGCAAGTTGGGCGAGGATTTCGGCAAGGGTCGGGAAATTCTCGTTACCGGCGAGTTCCGCCGCGAGTGTGGCGATCTGCCAGGGCTCGGCTACGCGCAATTGCCCGATCCGCCGGCCGGCACCTATTCCGCCTTCCGCGTCGACTGGTAGCCGGCCTGAATTACCGCATCGTTTTTTCCCCGAAACGGGTAGTGCACCGCAGCAGTCGCTAAATCGCCGCGTGCGTGGCACGCCAGGCGGCCAGCGCGGCGACCGCCTGTTCCAGCGATGCCAGCAGGTGGCAGTCGGCCGGTGCGGCCGCTCTGGCCACGCCACCGCCGCCGGCCCATAGCTCCGTCTCCGCCGGCAGCAACTGCCTCAGCTGCAGCAGCAAGGCGGGAATCTGACGCGGTGCGAACGCCACCGAGAAGGAGAGGGCGACGATATCGGCCCGATGCGCCGTGGCGGCCCGGCTGATTTCGAGCAGGGGCATCTGCGTGCCGAGCGGGATGCACTCGGCCCCTTCCAGCGCGAGCAGGGCTTCCACCATCAACAGACCGAGGATGTGCTGTTCGTCCGGTACGCTGGTCAGCAACACGCGCGGTGAGCCGTTGCCGTGCGGCAGGGCGGCGATGGCCTGGCGTAGCACCCGCTTGGTCAGCTCGGTGAACAGGTGCTCCTCGAATACTTCGAACCGGCCGTCTTCCCAGGCTTCGCCGACGCGATGCGTGAGTGGCGCCACGATGTCCTGGACAAAACGCTGCAAGCCCTGGCGCGCCAGCCGCTGCTGCAAGGCCTGCACATAGCCGTTGGCGTCGTGCTGCTTGATCAGCGCGAGCAATTCCTCCAGCCCCGCACTATCGATCGTTTCGCTCTCTGTTCGGCTTGGCCGCGAACGGCGCGGCGCCAGCTGAGTCAACGCCTCTGTGGGTGTGGCGATCAGCTTGCCTGGCCGATGTCCTTGATCCATCAGGCGTTTGATCAGGCGTAGCCGCTCGACCTGCTCGGCCGGATAGATGCGTTCGCCGTTGGCGTCGCGTTCCGGCACGGGAAAGCCGTAGCGCCGCTCCCACATGCGGAGGACATCTTTGGACAGCCCGGTGTCGCGCTCGACGGCGGCGATATTGAAACTAGGGGTATTCATAATTTGTCCTGAACAAATGTTAGACAAACCGTTGACAACTGCTATTTTGATGACTATCTTACGAACAAAAGACAGTTTTGTCTAGGACAAAACAAAAAGGAGTTGGACATGAATACGATGTTGAAACGTCTGTTGGGAATCGCCGGGCTGGCTTCGCTGGGTATCGTGCCGGCGCAGGCCGGGGCCGCGTGCCCGGCTTTGCTCGACCACAACTTCACAACCTTGCAGGACGGTAAGCCGATGCCGCTCTGCCAGTACGCCGGCAAGGTCATCCTGGTGGTGAACACGGCCAGCTACTGCGGCTTCACCTCGCAATATGAGGGTCTGGAAAAGCTCTACGCCCGCCTGCAGGACAAGGGTCTGGTCGTGCTCGGTTTTCCGTCCAACGATTTTGGCGAGCAGGAGCCGGGCAGTGACAAGGAGATCGCCGATTTCTGCCGTCTGACCTACGGCGTCGAATTCCCGATGGCGAGCAAGACCGTGGTCAAGGGCAAGAACGCCAACCCCTTCTACCTGAAGCTGGCCGAGATCACCGGCAGCAAGCCGAAGTGGAATTTTCACAAATACCTGATCAACCGCGATGCGACGCAGGTGGTGGCCTACACCAGCTTCACCAAGCCGGATGACAGGGACCTGCTGAAAAAGATCGACGAATTCCTGAGCAAATAGGAGCTATCAATGAACGCCAGATTCCACACCAAGCAGCGTATCGCCGTCGTCGGCGCCGGTATCTCCGGCCTGGCCACCGCCTGGCTCTTGTCGCGCCGCTACGAGGTGACCCTGTACGAGGCCGGCAGCTATCTCGGCGGCCATACCAACACGGTCGAAGTGAATCTGGAAGGCAAGCGCCACCCGGTCGATACCGGCTTTCTCGTGTTCAACGAACGCACCTACCCCAACCTGATCGCCATGTTCGCGCTGCTCGGCGTCGATAGCGTGGAAACCGAAATGTCTTTTGCGGTCAGCCTGGAGAATCCCGATCTCGAATGGGCTGGCAGCAATCTGGCCACCGTCTTCGGCCAGAAACGCAACCTGCTGCGCCCGCGCTTCTGGTCCATGCTGTCCGACATCCTGCGCTTCAACCGCGAAAGCACCGCCTGGCTGCTCAGCCATCCGGACGACCAGCGTAGCCTGCAGGACTTCCTGGTCGCGGGCAAATATTCCGCCGCTTTCGCCGACTGGTACCTGCTGCCGATGGCGGCGGCGATCTGGTCCTGTCCGACCGGCCAGATGCGCGACATGCCCCTCGCCACCTTCATCCGCTTCTGCCAGAACCACGGTCTGCTGCAGGTTTTCGACCGGCCGATCTGGCGCACCGTAAAGGGTGGCGGCCGCGAGTATGTGAAAAAGATCGCCGCCCAGCTCGACGATATCCGCCTGGCCTGCCCGGTGCATGCCGTGTCGCGCGAGGCCGGCGTGCTCCGGGTGACACATGCGGGCGGCAGCGACTATTACGACCAGGTGGTGCTGGCTTGCCACAGCGACCAGGCACTGGCCATGCTCGGCATGACGGCGAGCGACGGGCAGCGCGAGGTGCTGTCGGCCATCCGCTATCAGCCCAACCGTGCCCTGCTGCACACCGATGCCAGCCTGCTGCCGCGCGACAAGAAACTGTGGTCGGCCTGGAACTACTTTGCCGGTCAGGGCGAACCGGGCGATCAACCGGTCGGCGTCTCCTACCTGATCAACAAGCTGCAACCCTTGCCCTTCGAGACGCCGGTGGTGGTGACGCTGAACCCGGCGCGCGAGCCCGATCCGGCCAAGGTGATTGCCGAATTCGACTACGCCCACCCGATCTTCGACGGCCCGGCCATCGCAGCCCAGCAGCGCCTGGCCGACGTGCAGGGCGAGGGCGGCATCTGGCTGGCCGGCGCGTGGGGCAGCTATGGTTTCCATGAGGACGGCCTGAAGTCCGCCCTGCGTGTCGCCAACGGCCTCGGCGTCAAGGCACCATGGCAGGGCGGTGTTGCCGAGACGCTGCGCGAAACGGAAACCGCCTGAGGCCGCCATGAACGCCCTGCCCAAACTCTGCCTTGGCCATGTCATGCACCGGCGCTTGCGGCCGGCGGTCAATGCCTTCGTCTACCCGGTGTTCTACGTGCAGTTGCCGGTGCGCGATCTGGACTCGGCGGCGTGTGCGATCTTTTCCATCGATCGCCGCAATCTGCTGAGTTTCCACAACGCCGATCACGGCCCGCGTGACGGCAGCCCGCTGCAGCCGTGGATCGAAAACCTGCTGGCCGAACACGGCCTGCCCAGCGATGGCGAGATCGTTCTGCAAACATTTCCGCGCGTGCTCGGCTTCGTTTTCAACCCGGTCAGCTTCTGGTATTGCCACGACCGCAGCGGGCAACTGATCGCCATCCTGGCCGAGGTCAACAACACCTTCGGCGGCACACACAGCTACCTGCTCCACCGCCGCGGCGAGCCGCTGGTCGATGGCGACGAGATGCGCGCCGACAAGCTGTTCCATGTCTCGCCCTTCAACGAAATCGAAGGCGGCTACCGCTTCCGCTTCCAGCTCGAGCGTGCCGTGCAACTCTGCCGCATCGATTACGACGACGCCGAAGGCGAACTGCTACTCACTTCCATCTCTGGCAAGCCGCAGCCCTGGTCGGCGGCGGCACTGCTCAAGGCTTTCTTGCGCATGCCCTTCCTCACCCTCGGCGTCATCGCCCGCATTCACTGGCAGGCGCTGAAGCTGTGGTTGAAAGGCGTGCCTTTCCGCGGGGCGCACCCGGCGTCCCATCCCTTACAGGAATCGACAAAATGAACCAGACACTTAACCACGCAATGATCCTGCGCGGCTCGGAGCCCCTGGCGCGCGATACCCGTACCGTTTTCGACCTGCTCGAAAAGCTGAGCGGCGGACTACTTGAGGTCCGCCTGCCCGATGGCTCCTGCGCCCTGTTCGGCGAAGGCGAAAGCGGCGTCACGCTGCAGGTTCATGACGAAGCCATTTTCAGCCGGGTGCTGGCGCGTGGCGACATCGGTCTGGCCGAAGCCTACCTCGACGGCCAGTGGGATTCGCCCGATGTGACCGGCCTGCTCGCGCTGCTGGCGCGCAACCGCGATGCGCTGAGCAAGGCGGTGTACGGCTCCTGGCGGCAACTACTGGCAGCGCGCGTGCGTCACTGGTTCAACCGCAACAGCCGGGAAGGCAGCAAGCGCAACATCATGGCCCACTACGACCTGGGCAACGATTTCTATCGCGCCTGGCTGGATTCGAGCATGAGCTACTCCTCGGCCATCTACCGGGCCGAAGACGACGGTTCGCTAGCCGCTGCCCAGCACGCCAAATACCGCCGCATCCTCGACCGCCTGCAAGCCAAGGTGGGCGACAGCGTGCTGGAAGTCGGCTGCGGCTGGGGCGGCTTTGCCGAACTGGCCGTGCAAGATGGCCTGCAAGTGACCGGCCTGACCCTGTCGCCGGCTCAGCTCGAATGGGCAAGGAATCGCGTGCCGCAGGCCGATCTTCGCCTGCAGGATTACCGCGACACGCAGGAGAAATTCGACCACCTTGTGTCCATCGAGATGTTCGAGGCGGTCGGTGAGCAGTGGTGGCCGACCTATTTCTCGACCGTCGCCCGCGCCCTCAAGCCGGGCGGCAAGGCGGTGATCCAGAGCATCACCATCCGCGACGATTTGTTCGCCACCTACCGTCGAGGCACCGACTTCATCCAGCAATACATCTTCCCCGGCGGCATGCTGCCGTCGCGCCAAGCCTTCAGAAAGGCGGCCGAGCGCCAGGGCCTGCAGGTCACCGACGAATTCGCCTTCGGTCTCGACTACGCCCGCACGCTGGCCGAATGGCGCGCCGCCTTCGAGGCCAACTGGCCGCACATCGCCACGCTGGGTTTCGACGAGACTTTCCGTCGCCTATGGCGTCTCTATCTCTGTTACTGCGAGGCCGGCTTCCTGGCCGGAAACATCGATGTCGTCCAATTTGAACTCGCGCATCGTTGATCTCGTCGCGCCGCATGCCCGCTGCCGGGCCGGCGACGCCGACAGCTGCGGTGCACTGCCCGAAAAGGCAAAAAACCAGCCGGCCTCGGTCGAGCGCCGTGCCCTGCTGCTGGCCCTCGGCTCAGCCGCCATCGTCGGCCTGCCCAGGCCGGCCCGCGCCAACAGCGAAGCCTTCGCCGGACTGAAGCGCTGGGGCAGTGGAGAATTTCGCCGCTTCGGCTTCCTCGTCTATGAAGCCACCCTGTGGGCCGGCGACGATCCGCAGCGCCCGCCACTGGCCCTGCGCCTCGACTACAAGCGCAACATCGAGGGCAAGGCCATCGCCGAGGCCAGCGTCAAGGAAATGCGCCGCTTCGTCAGCGACGAGGCCTTGCTGCGCCAATGGGGCGAGCAGATGCAGCGCATCTTCCCGGACGTGAAGCCGGGCGACCACATTCTTGGCGTCTATCGCCCGGATGGCGCGCGCTTCTATCAGGATGACCGCCTGATCGGGGCGATTGGCGTGCCCGGCTTTGCCGAAGCGTTTTTCGGCATCTGGCTCGATGCGCGGACGAGCGCGCCGGATCTCCGGCAGGCCCTGCTGCGCCGGCCGGGAGGCTAGGGCATGCTCACAGTAACCGGCGGGACAGCGTTTGTTGTGGCGGGATGGGCGCCAAGGCGCGAGGTGCGGGGAATGGTTGTTCCATTCCCAAGCCGAGAAACGCCGGCGACCGCCCGCCACAACAAACCCGAAGGGCAAGGGGCTGGCGGGGCACATTACGCCGCGACCGGTGCCTGGCGCTGCCTTCCCGCCAGGCCCTTGCGCTGCTCGTCGCTTACTGGGAGCAGGCCCTAATATGAAGCGCGGCCACAGCCTGGCCTACGGCATCCTCGGCCTGCCGCTGGCCTTTGCCGCGCTGCCGATTTACGTGCATGTGCCGCGCTACTACGCGGAGACGGCCGGCCTGGAACTGGCCCTGCTCGGCGGCATCCTGCTCGGGGCACGGCTGCTTGATGCCTTCGTAGACCCGTGGCTGGGCTGGCTGGCCGACCGCGTGGCGCGGCCGCGCATGGTCGCCCTGGCCTTGCTGCCTTTCGCGCTCGGTTTCGTCGCCCTGCTCAACCCGCCGGCTAGTCAGGCCGGGCCGTGGCTGCTTGGAGCGCTCGCGCTGACCTATCTGGGCTTCTCGGCGGCCACGGTCGCCTATCAGGCTTGGGGCGCGGATGTCGGCAGCGATTCTCCCGAACGCACCCGCCTGACCGCAGCGCGCGAAGGCTTCGGCCTGCTCGGTGTGGTGCTGGCAGCGGCCTTGCCCGGCGTGCTGGCCGCCGGTCTGAACGACGGCATCGCGCGCCTGTCGTGGATATTGCCGCCGTTGCTGTTGCTCGCCGCTGGCATCACCTTTACCTGCATCGGCGCGGGGCGGCCGCAGCCAGCCTCCGGCGAGCGCCTGCGCGACAGCCTGCGCGGCGCGCTGGCCGATCCGGCCTTCCGCCGCCTGCTCTGGGTATTCGTCGCCAACGGCATTGCCGCCGCCTTGCCGGCGACGCTCTTCCTGTTCTTCGTCGCCGATGTGCTGGCCAGCGAAAAGGCGAGCGGCCCCTTGCTGGCGCTGTATTTCATCGCCGGCGCCGCCTCGCTGCCGCTGTGGGTGCGGCTGGCAGCGCGCTTCGGGCGCGTGCTGTCCTGGGGGCTGGCCATGCTGCTCGCCATGGTCGCCTTTGCCGGTGCCAGCCTGCTCGGCCCGGGCGACCTGGAGTTCTTTGCGCTGATCTGCCTGGCTTCCGGCCTGGCACTCGGTGCCGACCTGGCGCTGCCGGCGGCCATCGCGGCCGATCTGGGCGAACGGCAGGGGCGGGCCGGGGCCTGCTTCGGCGTCTGGAATTTCGTCGCCAAGCTCAATCTGGCGCTGGCCGCCGGCCTCGCGCTGCCCTTGCTCGATCTGCTCGGCTACCGGCCGGGCGGTGCCCAAGGGCTGTCTTCACTCACCTTTGCCTACGCCTTGCTGCCGCTCGGCTTCAAGTTGCTGGCGGCCAGCCTGCTCTGGCGCTGGCGCGACTCTCTGGAGATACGATCATGAAATTGCTCACCGCCGCCCTGTTTTCTCTCGGTCTGACCGCTTGCGCCTCGACCGGCGTCGAGCAATACCAGGCCGAGCAACCGGCCCTCGATCTGAAAACCTACCTCAACGGCACGCTGGAAGCGTGGGGCATGTTCCAGGGGCGCTCCGGCGAGGTGAAGAAGCGTTTCCACGTCGTCATCGACGCCAAGTGGGACGGCGACACTGGCGTGCTCGACGAGAATTTCAAATGGTCCGACGGCACGACCTCGCGCCGGGTGTGGACGCTGAAGCGCCAGGCCGACGGCACTTACCGCGGCACGGCCGACGACGTGGTCGGCGAGGCAGTCGGCGAACTGGCCGGAAATGCCTTGCGCTGGCGTTACGTGCTGGCGCTGCCGGTCGATGGCAAGACCTACCACGTCGATTTCGACGACTGGATGTTCCTGATGGACGACAAGGTGATGCTGAACCGCTCGTACATGTCCAAATGGGGCTTCAATCTCGGCGAAGTGACGCTGACCTTCGTCAAGCGCTGAGGCCGCCGCGTTAGGCGGCAAAGGAGGCTGCAATGAACCCGAAAATTACAGAATGGCCCGGCCGGCGGGTCTGGCTGGTCGGCGCATCGACCGGTATCGGCGCGGCGCTGGCCCGTGAACTGGCCGGGCGCGGCGCCAAGCTGGCGCTGTCGGCGCGTTCGGCCGACAAGTTGCAGGCGCTGGGCATCGAAGGCGCCTTGATCCTGCCTTGCGACGCAACCTCTGCGGCCAGCCTGGCCGGCGTGCGTCAGGCGCTTCTGGCAGCCTGGGGCGGCGTCGATCTGGTGGTCTATCTGGCCGGCGACTACGTGCCGATGCGGGCGGATGCGTTCGATCTGGCGCGCGCCGAGCAGGTCATCGACGTGAATTTCAACGGGGCGCTGCGCCTGGCCGCCTCTGTCTTGCCCGATCTGCAGCCGGGCGGCGGTATCGCCTTCGTCGCCAGCGTGGCCGGTTATCGCGGTTTGCCCAAGGCGCTCTGTTATGGGCCGGGCAAGGCGGCGCTGATCCACTTCGCCGAGTGCCTTTATCTCGATCTTGAAGGGCGCGGTATCGGCGTGTGGACGATCAACCCCGGTTTCGTGCAGACGCGGCTGACCGCCAAGAACGATTTCGCCATGCCGGCACTGCTGACGCCCGAGCAGGCGGCGACTGCTGCGGTGGACGGCTTCAAAACGGGGGATTTCGAAATCCACTTCCCAAAGCGCTTCACCCGCGTGCTGAAGCTGCTGTCGCTGCTGCCCTACCGCTGGTATTTCCCGCTGATCCGCCGTTTTACCGGAGCCTGACATGGACGCT
The DNA here is from genome assembly GCA_041909105.1 of Azonexus sp. Classification (GTDB taxonomy): domain Bacteria; phylum Pseudomonadota; class Gammaproteobacteria; order Burkholderiales; family Rhodocyclaceae; genus Azonexus. Next base: position 228,359 of record JAYREE010000002.1, on the reverse strand, counting down.
ACGCCCGACCTCGACCGCCTGATCGCCTTCTACCATGACCTCACACCGGAGAGCATCGCGCGCTTTCCCGAGTTCTACAGTGCCGACGCCTATTTCAAGGACCCGTTCAGCGAGGTGCGCGGCATCGAGGCGATCCAGCGCATCTTCCTCCACATGTTCCAGCAGGTGGAAACGCCGCGCTTCGTCGTCACCGAGCGCGTGGCCGACGCCCACGGCGTCATGCTGGTCTGGGAATTCTGCTACCGGGTGCGCCTGTGGGGGCGGGGCGAAACGCAGGTGATGCGCGGCGTGTCGCACCTCAAGTTTGCCGCCGACGGCAAGGTCAATTACCACCGCGACTACTGGGATGCCGCCGAAGAGTTGTACATGAAGCTGCCGGCCATCGGCAGCTTGATGCGCGGCCTGCGCAGGATGTTGGCCGCCTGACTCAGTGCGAAGTGTTGGCCGCGCCTTCCTTCAGCATATCGAACGCCTTGGCCGAGGTTCCCACCATGGGCGTCATCGGGGTCTGGTGCGCGATGTCGGCCGGAGTGCGGCGGGCCAGCCACCAGGTGCTGCTGGCGAGTACGCATTGAACGCCGAAGAACCAGGCCGGCAAGGCGTTCGGGCCGAAATGCTGCATTAGCATGCCGGCAATGAACGGGCCGAGGCTGGCGCCAATGCCATGCAGCAGGAGCAGCGAACCGCTGCCGGCGATGATTTCCCGTTTATCCAGGCGGTCCATCATGCGGGCAACGGCCAGGGGGTAGAGCGCGAAGGCAAACCCGCCGTAGCCAAACACCGCTACCAGCAAGACACCCAGTTCATGCTTGGCCGAAAACAGGAGGGCCAAGGCCAGCAGCGCGGCGCCGCTGGAGACGACACTGATCACGTAGCCGCGATCGATATGGTCGGTCAGCCGGCCAATGGGCCGCTGGCAAAGCGCGCCGCCGATGATGGCTGTCGTCATCACCCAGGCCACGCCACTGGCGCCGAGCTGGCTGGTGTCGGCCCAGACCGCGCCCAGCCCCCAGAAGGCCCCTTGCGAAAAGCCGGTCAGCAAGGCCGCGGCACAGGCGACGGGGGCGCGGCCATAAAGCGTCTTCAAGCCGATGCCATGAACCTCGGCGATCGAGGGTTGGGCCAGCCGAGTGGCGGAAACCGGCATGACCGCCGCGCAGATGGCCAGCGCGGCGAGCGAGAACAGGATGTGGCTGGCCGGATTGATCCAGTGCAGCAACTGCTGCGACATGGCCAGCGAGCCGAGGTTCACCGCCATGTAGGTGGCGAAAATGCGGCTTCGTTGCTCCGGGGCCGCATGGCTGTTCAACCAGCTTTCGATGGTGGTGTACAGGCCGACCATGCTCATGCCGGTGATCAGGCGCAACAGGCCCCATAACCAAGGGGAGTCGAGCATCTCGTGGCCGAGCGCGGCGCAGGCGATGGCGGCGGTGAAGAAGGCAAAGGCGCGCACATGTCCAACCCGCCGCAGCATCATCGGACCGAGATAGGTGCCGGCCAGGAAACCGACGAAGTACATGGCACCGATGGTGCCAAGCGTCTGGCTATCAAAACCGACGAGTCCACCCCGTACGGCGATCAGGGTGCCGAGCAGGCCACTTCCCAAGAGGAGCAAACCGACCCCCAGCAACAGGGCGATCAGCGGTGCGATCACAGTCATTAGCAGTCTCTGGCTGACATCAGGCTGACATTCTGCCTGCCTTCACCGCTGATGAAAACCGTCTAGCCGATCACGACGCGGGTCAGTGGGCCCGCAGCCAGCGTCCGAGCCAACTGCCCGAGTCCTCGATGCCAATCAGCACGTATTCGAGCATGTTGGCGTTTTGCAGGGTCAGTTTGAGCTTGCCGACGACGTTGAGCGGGCTGGCAAACAAGAGTCGATCGTCCGCGCACAGGGGGAAGTGTTCCGCCGGAAGCAGGTGGATTTGTTGCTTGCGTTCGACCAGCAATGGCAGCACGGCCAAGCGGCTGTCTCGGTCGCTGCTGTCGCGCAGAATTTCAGCCAGGGTCATCGCCCGGCCCTGTTGCAGGGCGAGCGCAGCGGCGGGGGCCTGCGCCTCGTTCAAATCAATGCTCCAGACGCCGGGGGTCAGGCCGTCGTTGAGCGTTTGCAGGCGTTCGACCAATTCACGGCACCAACTTTCCGATTGCTGTTCGAGCGCCCGCAGGAATTCGGCCAGCAGGGGGGTCGTTAACAGAGCAATCGACTCATTGGCGACGATGTGACTGGGCACCATGGTGAAATCTGCTCCATAGCTCTCGAACAACACCGCATTGGCCGAATGGTTCTGGCGGGTTACGACGAAGAGGTCCGGTTTCAGCTCGCTGGCGGTGACGGCGATCGATAGATTGTTGATGTCGTTGTCGGTGCCGGCGATGATGCCCGAGGCCGTCTCGATCCCCGCTTGGCGGAGGGTGGCCGCTTCCGTACCATCCCCCTGGATATCCTGGCGGGCTTCCGCCGAACCCGGGTCGATGATGGTCAGGTCGATGCCGGTCGCCAATAGGCGTTCGGCGACGGCATGGCCGAAGCGCCCGTAGCCACAGAGAATCCAGCGCCCGGCGGGGGGGCGGTGCGCTGCCGGCAGGGGCGTTTCCGGCAGGGAGGTAAGCAACTCCATCAGACGGAAACGCTCGGGCGCGGACACGGCCAAGGCGAGATGCTCGGCAAAGCGCCGGTAGGGGTTGATGATGTAGTCGGTACCAAACGAGGCGAGGTTGGCCTGGGTTGTCGGGGTGCGCGCCCGGGCGATGACCGGAATGTCCGGGTTGAGCAGGCGAACGGCAATGGCCACGGCGAGGTTGGCTTCCTCGTCGTTGGTGACCGCCAGCACGCCCTTGCATTTCGGATGCTTGAGCCCGGCCAGTAGCAGATTGTCCGGGCGGCTTGCATCGGCGGCCAAGGCCGGAATGTCCGTCTTGAAATCCTGCAGGTCGAGTTCCTCGACACGCAGTTCATCCTTTTCCAGCACGACGAAGGCCTGGCCAGTGCGGTCGAAGGTACGGCAGATCAGGTTGCCCGTTTCGCCACAGCCGGTGATCAGGTAAAAAGGTTCGCGTAGCCGGCGGACGCGCCGCGAAAAGCGGTTTTCGATGAGGGTATTCTGGAAACCTTTGTCCTGTAGCAGGCTGATCAGCGTGACGACCGAGTAGGACCAGCCGACGACGGTCAGATAAATGCAGATGGTTACCCACAGTCTTTGTGCATTGGAGAAGGCGTTCGGAATCTCGCCGAAACCAATGGTCGTTGCCGTGTAGCTGATGAAATAAAAGGCGTGAAAGAAAGACAGCGGCGGAGCCGGTTTGCCTTCGGCGTCGACGCCAAGAACCAGGGTCATGCCGATGATCGAGATGGCGTAGATGACGATCAGCGCGATGATCGGTGCCCGCATGCGGCGCAGGACGAGGAAAAAGGCGCTTTTCATGCGCGGCTCCAGGCGTTTAGCGGCGGAGCATCACGGTTTCGACGATCAGGATGACGACCGAGACGATGTTGGCAAACAGGGCTCCACCGGAAAGCGAGACGACACTGGAGGTGACGTGCGGGGTCATGCCGACGCCCAGCACATGCTCGGCCATTCCCCATGTTATGGCGGCGGCGATGAGCTGCAGGTCCGCCACCAGACTGGTCGACAGGTGAATGGCACCGATTTGCGTCCGGTCCCCAAACTTGAGGGCGGTGGCGATCAGGCTGACGAACAGCGCGGCCGCTAGTTCGTAGACGTTGTGTAGTTCGGGGCGGGCGATGTCGCCGATGAAAAAGCCGAAATTGAGCGTTGCCGCCAGCACGATGAAGAAACCGAAGATGACCTTTTCCAGATTCATGATGCATTCCTCCCGGTGCTGCGGTGCACCGCCAGTTTCAGGCAAATTTCATCGACTTTCCACCGGTGCCGACTGTGGCGGTGTCGAGCGGCTACCGAAAGTATGCTCGTCGATGCGACGGATTTCTTCGTCGCTCAACACTTCCATGGCGTTGACTACCTTGACTACCCCGGCCGTGGTGCGGGCAATGGCAACGGCGACCTTGGCTTCGCGTTCGGTCACGACACCCATCAGGAAGACGATGGCGCGTTCGGTGAACACCTTGATATGGTTGGCCGACAACTGGTTGGAATCGACCAGGCGGGCCTTGACCTTGGATGAGATGTAGGCGTCGGTACTGCGGCTACCCAGCGAGGACATCGGGCCGATGCCGAGTTCGTTGTAGACGTCGCGCACACCCTCGATCTTGCGCACTTCGGCCTCGATGGCAGCCTTGGCTTCATTGTTCGAGGTTTCGCCGGTAATCAGCACGCGGCGGTTGTAAGAGGTGAAGTTGGCGTGGGTGTATTCCTTGTACTGCTTCGGGATGCTCAGGTTGGCTTTCCACTCGGTCGATTCGTCGTCGGTTTGGGTGCCGGTCGAGCGACGGTCATGGATAGAGACCGCGCCAGCCGCCGCGCCGCCGACGATGACCGCGGGGACACAGCCTTGCAGGAAGGGGAGGGTGGCGACGAAGGCCGCTGCCACGAGGGTGAGCTTGGTTTTCTGCATCATTCGACTCCCAGAAGAAGCGCATCGATGCCATCGCACAGGCAATGGATGATGAGCAGGTGGGTTTCCTGAATACGTGCCGTACGATCGGCCGGCACGCAAAGATGAATATCGTCGTCGCGCAGCATCTCGCCGATCTGGCCGCCGCCCTTACCGGTCAGTGCCACGACGTGCATATCGTGTTCGTGGGCGGCCTTGATCGCCTCGATGACGTTGGCGGAGTTGCCCGAGGTCGAGATGGCGAGCAGCACATCGCCGGCGTGGCCGAGGCCGCGCACTTGCTTGGAGAAAATCTGGTTGAACGAATAATCGTTGCCGACTGCGGTCAGGATCGAGCTGTCGGTGGTCAAGGCGATGGCCGCCAGTTCCTGGCGCTCGGCCTCGAAGCGGCCGATCAGTTCGGCGGCGAAATGCTGCGAATCGCCGGCCGAGCCGCCGTTGCCGCAGGCAAGGATCTTGCCGCCGTTGATCAACGAGTTGGTCATCGTCTCGATAGCGGCGGCGATCGGGGCTGACAGCGCCTCGATGGCATTCAGCTTGGTATGGGCGCTATCCTCGAAATGCTTGGCGACGCGGGCAATCAGATCCATTTGGCTTAACGACGTGTGACGAGTAATCGAAGCATTCTACATCACAGCTCGATATAGACCTCGAACTCGACCCGGCGCCACGGGTTCGTATCCTCGCTAAGCCTTGAAATACGGGCGACCAGACGTTCGCCCTCATCCATGGCCTGCGCCACGACCCGGTTCTGCGCACGCGGGACATAGCCCAATTTGCGTCCTCTCCATTCGACGCGAATGGCATGGCGGTCATGCTTGTTTTCCGGCTCTCGGATCAGCGTCAGCACGTCGTCGACCTTCATCTCGCGCCAGGATTCCGCCAAGCCGTAATACTGGCTGCCGGCCAACGGCGAACTCTGTACCAGGATACGGACGCCGTCGGCCAGGGCTAGCGAGCAGGACAGCAATAAACTAAGCAGTGTCGGCAGAAAACGCATCGCGCAGCCATTCCAGTCGCTCACCATCGATCAGCACGCAATCGAAACGGCAATCGCCAACCGTTCTACCAGCCAGATAGTGCTGTGCCGCCAGCACGATGCGCCGTTGTTTACTCACCGTGATGCTGGCGGCTGCGCCACCGAAATCGCCCCGGCTGCGCTGGCGTACCTCGACGAACACCAGCGTCTTGCCATCGCGGCAGATCAGGTCGATCTCGCCGCCGCGCACGCGAAAATTGCGTTCGATGACGCGTGCACCGCAGCGTTCCAGATAGGCGGCCGCCCGGCTTTCGGCTTCGCGCCCACGGGCGGTGGTGGTATCGTTGCTCTTTGCCTGCATGCCATTATCTATGACAAAAGAATCCGCGGCATTGTATGTCGTCCCGACCCCGCTCGGGAATATGGCCGACCTGACGCGCCGCGCCGAGGAAATCCTGCGCAGCGTACCGTGGGTGGCGGCCGAGGATACCCGGCACAGCACGCCGTTGTTGAAGCAACTCGGCTCCAGTGCGCGTACGTTGCCGGCTCATCAGCACAATGAGCATGAAGCCGCTGCCCGCATCGTCGACAAGCTGCGCGCCGGCGAATCGGTTGCGCTGATTTCGGATGCCGGTACGCCTGGCATTTCCGATCCCGGTGCCCGTGTCGTCGCTGCCGTGCGGGCTGCCGGCTGCAGGGTCGTTCCACTGCCTGGGCCTTGTGCAGCGACGACTGCGCTTTCCGGCTCCGGCATCCTGGACGAACATTTCGTCTTTTACGGTTTTCTGCCTGCCAAGGCAGGTCAGCGTCGGCAAGCCCTGGAAGAGTTACGAAGCTTGCCCTATGCGTTGGTCTTCTATGAAGCGCCGCATCGTGTTCTCGAAACCGTTGCCGACATGGCGGCAACGCTTGGCGAGCGTACCCTGGTTATTGCCCGCGAACTGACCAAACTGTTTGAAACTGTGCATAGCTTGCCGTTGGCCGAGGCTGAAACTTGGCTGAAGGAGGATAGTAACCGCCAGCGTGGTGAATTCGTCCTGATCGTTTCGGCGGCGGAGGCCGCCGGCGACGATGGCGAAGCCGAGCGGGTGCTCAAGCTGCTGCTGGCTGACGGGTTGCCGGTGAAGCAGGCCGCCAAGCTCGCAGCGGCCATTACCGGGGCTGCGAAGAATGCCTTGTATGACCGGGCACTGGCATTGAGGGCATAGAATCGAAACTGCGCCATCGATTCAAGGAGCTTGACCTAGCTTTGTCCGGTCGATGAACCTAAAGCTACTTCGGCGATGCGGAAACGGTTGATGATCGTGACCATGGAGCCGGACAGATCGCGAATTCGATCGGCAAAGTTGCTCGTATGGCTGGCAGCGATATTTGCCTCCGTGATGATCGAATCGATCGTCTCGACCTGAGAAACGATTTCGAGGCTGCATGCGTGCCCGGTATTCACCTGCTCGCCGATGGCTTCGACCACTGTGACCACCTGGCGGGTGGAGGACTCGATCTCGATCATCGCCGAACCTGCGGAATGGGCCAGATCGATACTCTGTTTCATGTCGGCGACAACCGTGCGGATGAGCGCGGAGGACTCCGCCGATTCCTTTTCTATCCGGCCGACATGTTCGGTGATGGATTGAGTGGTGCTGGTCACCCGCTCGGCGAGTTTTCTGACTTCGTCGGCAACGACAGCAAAACCTCGACCGGTTTCCCCGGCACGGGCTGCTTCGATGGCGGCGTTGAGTGCCAGCAGGTTGGTCTGATCGGCAATATCCCGGATTTCACGTATCTGCCCGGCAATGAGCTGGCCGGTGCCGGCCAAGGAAAAGATCTTTTGGGCAGCCACTTCGACGCTTTCCGAGAGAGAATGCGTGCGGTCGATGGCCTGGTGGATGACTTGACTGTTTTGCAGTGCTTTTTGGCCTGAGTCCTGGGTCAGCGTACCGGCCTCGGTAGTATTGAAGTTGATTTGTTCGATTTGCGATTGGATCTCTTTAACGGCTGATTGGATATCCTTCGATGACAGGTTGCCAGTCTCGGCGATCTTTGACAGGGAGATTGCGGCTTGATGCATTTCGATGGTCGCGATTTCATTGTTCCGGATGATCTGAACCATTTCCACCAAGCTGTTTTGTAGGGTTTCGAGTAGCGAGTTGAAGGCGGTGATCGATTGCCCGATTTCATCTTTGCGTTGGACCGGGACGCGCCGGGTGAAATCCAGGGTTGCGGCAATTTCCGCCATGGTTTTGCCCATGTCGCCCAACGGCTTGGCGATTTGCCGATAGAGCCGGATGCCCAATAAGCTCAGGATGACTAAGGTCACGCCACCGGTAATGGCCAGAATGAAAATGGCGTTCTCTAAGGCTTCGTTCAGGTTTTCTGTCGATTGTTGTTTTGCCCGTTCTTTCTCAACACGAAGCGTATTCAGAATCTGTTCCAATTCGGAAAGGTAAGGGGCGGCGGAGCCCTCCAGGCTGGCTTCGGCCAGCACACGGTTGCCCTGGCGCCGGAATTCGGCGACTTCGTCGATCGCGGCGAAGTAGTTCTTCACGCTTTCCTGGGCCTGTTTGACCAAGCCCTGTTCGGTCTCGCTTGCTGCCAGGCGGGCTTGTATGGCCATTTCATCCTGCAGGGAATGGCGGGCAGCGTCCAGCTTCGTCCGCACTTGTCCCGCGATGACATCATCCGGTGCGTAGATGAGGGACATCACCGTGATCTGCACGGTTTTCAGCGAGGAGGCGAGTTCGGAAGCCTTGAGGAAGCCCGGCATCGCGTTTTCGGTTAACTGGCGAACGTGGTTTTCATTGCGCTGAAGTTGGTGCAGGCCCACAAAGCCCAAAGAAAAGATGGCGATGACAACGGTCACCAGCAGAAGTGCAAGATGGCGGCGAATACTCATGAAAAGGAGGGGGTAATTGCGAGGCTTGCAAAGTATTCAAACATTGTTTCATTGATGTGACAGTTGGGTTTCGCCATGCGACTTTCTGCATATGCTGAGCTACAGGCCTGATAAAATCGGCAAATACCGTTCAGGAAATCAACATGCAACTTACGATCACCCGTCCCGACGATTGGCACCTGCACCTACGCGATGGCGGTGCCTTGCAGACGGTTTTGCCGCACACGGCACGCCAGTTTGGTCGCGCCATTGTCATGCCTAATCTGAGGCCGCCAGTGACCACCGTCGAGTTGGCTGCGGCCTACCGCGCGCGCATCCTCGCCGCATTGCCGGCCGGTATGAGCTTCGAGCCGTTGATGACCTTGTACCTGACCGACAACACCCAGCCGGCAGAGATCGCCAAGGCGGCAGCATCCGGTTTCGTCAAGGCAGTGAAACTGTACCCGGCCGGGGCGACCACCAATTCGGATGCCGGTCTGACCGCCATCGAGAAGGCCTATGACACCCTGGCCGAGATGGAGCGTGTGGGCTTGCCGCTGTTGGTGCATGGTGAAGTGACCGATCCGAAGGTCGATCTGTTCGACCGCGAGAAAGTGTTCATCGACACCGTGCTGCTGCCGCTGACGCAGCGCTTTCCGAAGTTGAAGGTGGTGATGGAGCACATCACCACCAAGGATGCGGCGGAGTTTATTGCCGGCACGCCGGAAAACGTGGCGGCGACCATCACGGCCCACCACTTGTTGTACAACCGCAATGCCATCTTCCAGGGCGGAGTCCGACCGCATTGGTATTGCCTGCCGGTGTTGAAGCGCGAGACGCATCGCGTGGCGCTGGTCGAGGCGGCCATTTCCGGCAACGCCAAGTTCTTCCTCGGCACCGACTCGGCACCGCACGCTCGCACGACGAAGGAAGCCGCCTGCGGCTGTGCCGGATGCTACACCGCCTATGCTGCGCTGGAGCTCTACGCTGAGGCCTTCGAAACAGCCGGGGCGCTGGACAAGCTCGAAGCCTTTGCCAGCTTCCACGGTCCGGATTGGTACGGCCTGCCGCGCAACAGCGGTACGGTGACACTGGCCAAGGAAAGCTGGACGGTGCCGGCCGCTTACGACTACATTCACGGCGAAACGCTCGACTCGCTGGTGCCGCTGCGTGCCGGTGAAACGCTCACCTGGAAAATGCTCTGAGGACATCGATCATGCGTTTGCGCACCGTTCTGTTTTCCCTGCTGGCCGTACCCTTGCTGTCCGCCTGCGTGAACGATGGCGCGACGTATGAAATCGACAATACCCGCGAACATGTGCTGTCGCTGATCCGTGAGCAGCCGTATTTCTGGGACGACAAGGTCAATCTCTATCTGGTCGTGGCGCGCATGCCGGCCTGCATGCGCCGGCACGAGATCGGGCCGGGCACCGCCAAGAGCAAGGTCGAGATCTACCAGGTGCCGTCAGGTGCCTTCATCGTCAAGTCCGGCAAGAAGATGTTCGCCACCGAAACCCAGACCTGCGTGGCCTGGGCCAAGATCGATGGCGAACCGGAAGGCGGGATGGGCAAGCTGATCGGCACCTTCCGCGTCAAGAAGGGCGAGCTCGTCTTCCTCAAGGAAGAGGGTGAGGACGCCGACAAGGGCGCTGCCGAAGAGTGATGCCGGAACTATTCAGCGGCCCGTTGTACTGGCCGCTGGCGCGCTGGCTAGCGCAACTGTCGCCGCAGCCCGATGCCGAGGCGGTCGCCGCGCTGGCTGCGCAAAACCCCGTCCTGACCGGGAGCGGCAAGCCGGTGCGTTTCGTCGCTCCGCAAAGCGACGGCATGGCCTACGAATGCCGCGTCTGGGAATGCGGCGAGGTGGAAACCCGCCGCGACAACTGGCACGACTGGTTCAATGCGCTGGTCTGGCTGAGCTTTCCGCAAACCAAGAATGCGATTACGGCAGCCCACGTTGCTGCCATGCAACCGCAGGGCGAATTGCGCGGGCGCATTCGCGATGCGCTGACGCATTTCGACGAATGCGGCATTGTCGTCCTGTCGGACAAACCGGATTTGCTTGAGCTGCTGCGCGAATTTCGCTGGCAGGAATTGTTCGTCGAGCGGCGTGGCGAGGTTAGGCGGCACATGTGCTTCATGGTATTTGGCCACGCCACCTATGAGTCTTTGCTGGCCCCGTTTCGCGGCTTGACCGCCAAAGCGGTGCTGCTCGATTGCTCCGCCCAGGAACTGCTGTTGCCGGTTGAGCCACTGATTGCTGCGGTGGACTGCCGCCTGGCGGCAATTTTCCGAACCGAGCGCTACACCCGGCCGCGGGATTTTCAGCCGCTCCCTTTACTGGGCATTCCGGGGGTGACAGCGGAGAGCGAAGACCCGGCCTACTATGACGACACTTGGCAATTCCGTCCTGGGCGATGCAACAAGCTGACCGCCTGAGCTCGCCTGCGCTCAGGCGCGTCCTGAAGAGGAAAAAGCCGCAAAAGGTGGTCGGGCTACAGAGCGATCGCAAATAGCAGCAATTGCATCGCCTTGCTGCGTACTTCAAACAGTGCCCGATATTCTTCACTGTCGGTCCAGCGTTTCGCGGCTTCCTTGCTGGGGAATTCGATATCAACGAAGGCGTCTGGCGCGACGCCCCCGGTTTCGTTCCATAGCACGGCATCGACGTCGCTGCGCTGCCGCACCACTCCGCCGTAATGGGCGATGGTGGCGCCGACGCGGCTACGGTACTCTTCGAACGCCGCCGGGTCGCGCACGGTAATCAGGCCGAGGATGCGATAGCTCATGATGGTCGTTCAGCGATTGACGTCCACGACGACGCGACCGCGCACCTTGCCTTCCATCAACTGGGCTGCCGTCGGTATGGCTTCGCCTAGCGGAATTTCATGGGCGATCTGACCCAGCTTGGCCAGGTCGAGGTCGCGCCCCAGGCGCTCCCAAGCGGCGATACGTTCCGGGCGCGGGCACATCACGCTGTCGATGCCGACCAGCGTCACACCGCGCAGGATGAAGGGGGCGACGGTGGCCGGGAAATCCATGCCTCCGGCCAGACCGCAGGCGGTGACGACACCGCGGTACTTGGTGGTGGCGCAGAGATTGGCCAGCGTGTGGCCGCCGACCACATCGACGGCACCGGCCCAGCGTTCCTTGCCGAGCGGTTTGCCGGGGGCGCTGAAGGCGGCGCGTTCGAGAATTTCGCTGGCGCCGAGTTGCTTCAGATATTCCGCCTCTTCCGGCCGGCCGCTGACAGCGACCACGGTATAGCCGAGCTTGGCGAGCAGGGCGATGGCGACGCTGCCGACGCCGCCGGCGGCGCCGGTAACGACGATCTCGCCATCGGACGGTTTGACGCCGTGACGCTCGAGTGCCAGCACGCAGAGCATGGCGGTGTAGCCGGCAGTGCCGATGGCGACGGCCTGCTTTTCATCGAAGGCAGCCGGCAGCGGCACCAGCCACTCGCCTTTCAGGCGGGCCTTCTGCGCCAGACCGCCCCAGTGCGTTTCGCCGACGCCCCAGCCGTTGAGCAGCACGCGGTCGCCGGCCTGGTAATCCGAATGGCTGCTGCTCTCAACGGTGCCGGCGATGTCGATGCCCGGCACCATCGGGAACTTGCGCACGACCGGCCCTTTGCCGGTAATGGCCAAGCCATCCTTGTAATTGAGCGACGAATAGGCGACGCGCACGGTGACGTCGCCTTCCGGCAATTCGGCTTCGTCGATGCCGCGCACTGCCGCGCGGTAGCCTGCTTCGTCCTTGTCGATGACGATACCCTTGAACATCGTTTCTCCTTCCTCAATTCTGCAGAGCCGGGCGAGGCCCAGCACCGCGTATCTCGATAAATTTCAGTATAGCCAACAACAGCGCACCGATCCCCATAACGCCCGCCGCCAGGAAGAGGCCGCCGGCATAGCTGCCGGATCGCGTGCCCAGCCAGCCGACGACAGCTGGGCCGATGATCTGGGCGGCGCCATAGGCGAGGGTCATCTTACCCATCATCTTGGCGGGGCGGGTCGGGTAGTAGCGCCCGGCCATGGTCAGGACCAGGCTGACCATGCCGATGAAGGTGCCGCCAAAGAGCAGCGCCCCGAAAATTGCCGGAATCAGCCCGTCCACCGCAACCGGCAGCACGATGCCGACGATCTGCAACAGCGCGGCCAGGATCAGGGCATTCAACTCGCCGGTATAGCGCGCGATCAGATCCCAGTTGATGCAGGCCGGTGCCGCGGCGAGGCCGATGGCCAGGAAGACCAGCGTGCCGTGGCCGGCCATGCCGGGCAGTCGGTCGACGATGGCGACGATGAAGGTGGCGCTGACCACGTAGCCGACGCCAGCGCAGAAGTAGGCCGCCATGAAGATGCTGAGGAACAGTCGGCTCGGAGGATTATCGGCCATCGGTTGGCCGCTTTTGGTCACGCCGCTGTTGTCCGGGGGCGGCAGCCAGGCCAGCGCCGGATAGGCGAGCAGGCACGCGATGCCGGTAAAGATGTACCACTGGGACTGCCAGTCGAAATGCGGGGCCATCAGCCATACCGCCGCGGCGCAACTGGCGATGCCCAGGCCGATGCCGGTGAAGTGAATGCCGAGTTCGGGCCGATGGTGGTGGCGGATCAGCCAGTTCAGGATCAGCCCGGTGCCGAGTAGCATGGCGGCCGCGCTGGATAGACCGGCCAGGAAGCGCGAGGCGATCCACAGCGCCAGGTTGTCGGTCAGGCCCATCATCGCCGTGCTGACGATGGCGATGATCATGCCGATCCGGTACAGGCGATCCTTCAATACCAGATCGCTGATCAGCGAGGCGACCAAGGCACCGCTCAGGTAGCCGGCGTAGTTCAGGGCGGCCAGCCAACCGGCTTCGGCAATGCCGAGTCCGGCCTGCTTTTGCATGATGGGGAGCAGCGGCGTGTAAGCGAAGCGGGCGACGCCGAGTGCCAGCAGCAGGCTGAAAATGCCGGCGCCCAGCACCTTCAGGCGTTCTCTCTGCGAATGCATATGATGAATCCTTTTTGTTATGTGCAACAACGATAAACAGAGTAAAGTATCTGTTCAATTGATTTGTTGAGAACTGAACGTTCTTTAATGGAGAACAATGGAGCTCGTTGCCCTACGCACTTTTCAGGCAGTCGTCGAAGAGGGCGGTATCTTGGCCGCCTCGCGCAAGCTGAACACCGTGCAATCCAATGTCACCGGCCGCATTCGCCGGCTGGAGGAGGAACTTGGCACCGAGTTGTTCTTCCGCAAGGGGCGTGGCCTGGAGTTGGCGCCTTCCGGACGCGTGTTGCTCGACTACGCCCGCCGCATGTTGCACTTGGAACGACAGACCAGTGCTGCGGTACGCCTGGTTGGTGAGAGCGTCGGCGAATTGCGCATCGGGGCGATGGAAACGTTTGCCGCCATGCATCTGCCGGCGGCACTGAAAGCGGTGCGGGCAGACCATCCCGGTTTGGATTTGCGTGTGCGGACTGAAACCAGTGCGATGTTGGTCGAACAGGTTTTGGAGCATAAGCTCGATTGTGCGTTCGTGGCGGGGCCGGTGGTGCACCCCGACCTTGATTTCTGCGAGGTCGCGGTCGAAGAACTGGTACAGGTGCACTCACGTGGCATGGACCCGGTTCGGCAACCGCTTATCCTGTTCCGTGAAGGCTGTGCCTATCGGACTCGGGCCCTCGCCTGGCAGCGCCTACAGGGACATGCGGTGGCCGATGCCATGGAGTTCGGTACACTGGAGGGCATCCTCGGTTGCGTCTCTGTCGGCCTGGGTTGGACGCTGATGCCGCGTCGGGTAGTCGAGCAGTCGCAACATCGGGCCGATCTAGTTGTCGAAACGCTGCCGGAAGACATTGCACGTGTGCCGACCGGTATGGTCACTTTGCGCGATGGGCCGCCGATGGTCGCCCTGAATACGCTGGGCGCCGCAGTGGCCGAATCGGCGCGCCGCGCGTCGTGAAAGGAGCGGAGAGTTGAACCCGCAACTGTTCCTCGATGACCTGCAGGTCGGCCAACGTTTCGTTTGCCCGGGGGCGACGCTGACCGAGAGCGATATCATCGCATTCGCCATGCATTACGATCCGCAGCCTTTTCATATCGATGCCGTGGCAGCGGCCGAGTCGCTTTACGGTGGTTTGATTGCCAGCGGCTTTCAGGTGATCGCCCTGTGTTTTCGCTTGTTTATCCAACAGGGGCAGTTCCGTGCAGCGAGCATGGGCTCGCCGGGGATGGACGATCTGCGTTGGTATGCGCCGGTACGGCCGGGTGACACGCTGCATACCGAAGTTGAAGTGCTTGAGGTCAATCCCTCGCGTTCCAAGCCGGATCGGGGCATCGCCCGGTTACAATATTCGGCGATCAATCAACGTGGCGAGCAGGTAGCTGGTTTTGTTGTTCGTCACTTGTTGCGAATTAATCAGAAGAATTAAATTTTTGTAAATTTTGTTGAATATTGCTTGGTGCTGCTCTTTGCTTTGCCGTAATATGCATTTTGCAAAATGCTGGGCGCATTATTGAATGGCAAGCGAAGGAAAATTAAGCCGCTGGGACGACGAACGTGGGTTCGGATTCATCACGCCGACTGAAGGCGGGAAGGATGTGTTCGTCCATATCAAGGCTTTTCCGACCGGCCAGCGACCGCAAGTCGGTGACTGGTTGCGCTATCAGGTCACCGACGATTCCCGTTTTGACGGGCGCCAGCGCGCGGCTCGTATCGAGCGTCATTGGTCGGCCAGTTCAGCCAAACTCGCCAAGAGAAGCAAGAAACGCAAGGGAACGGAGTGGGGGGGCGCTTCGTTGCTGGCCATTCCGCTTTTCATCGCCTTGCTCGGTGCGCTGGTCGCTTACTGGAAGATTCCCAAGGTGTGGGGAGCGCTCTATCTCGGCGCCAGCCTGTGCTGCTTCCTCGTTTATCTGTGGGATAAGCAGGCCGCTCGTGCCGACCGCCGGCGTGTGTCGGAATCGACTTTGCATGTCTGGTCCTTGTTCGGCGGCTGGCCGGGCGCCTTGCTGGCGCAGCAATATCTGCGTCACAAATCGGTCAAGGCAAGTTTCCGCGCGGTTTTCTGGCTGACCGTTGCCACCAATGTGGCCGGCTTTGTCTGGCTGGCGTCGCCCGGTGGGCGTGCCTGGCTGCAGGCAACGCCTATCGGCCCTATCCTCGGCTGATACATTTTCTCGGTTTTTGCCGTTTTTGCGGTGTGCACCGCAGCAATGACAATTTAGCGAATCTCCCAAATGAAAACAGCCCGGTACAGGAATGTGCCGGGCTGTTTCCGTTTGTCAGGCTCAGGCTGCCTGCGGATGGTCGCCGTGAATGCGTTCCGCGCCGAGGCGGTTGATGCCGCTGATCAAGGCCTTGATCGAGGCGGTGACGATGTTGCTGTCGATGCCGACGCCGTAGCATTCGCCGTTACCGGCGGCGCCGGCGATTTCCATCAAGGCACAGGCGCGGGCATTGCCGTCCTCGCCCATCGGCACCATCGAGCGTTCCTCGTAGCTGCGCACCTGGATGCGGATGCCGGCGCTCTGCAAGGCGTGTACCGCGGCGTTGATCGGGCCGTTGCCTTCGCCGCTGAGGATGTGCGTCTTGCCGTCGATATTGACGGTGAGGCGGATGCCCTGGGCGTTGCCATGTTCGAAGAGATGATGTTCGCGGTAGTCGACCGGCGTGGCGTTATCAAGATAGGTGCGGCTGAAGATATCCCAGATGTCGCCGGCGCTGACTTCGCCGCCGTGCGTGTCGGTGTGCTTCTGGACGACGCCGGAGAACTCGACCTGCATGCGGCGCGGCATAACGACGCCGTGCTCGGTTTCCATCAAATAGGCGATGCCACCCTTGCCCGACTGGCTGTTGACGCGGATAACCGAGTCGTAGCTGCGGCCGACGTCGGCGGGGTCGATCGGGAGATAGGGCACTGACCATTGCTCTTCCGCCTTTTGAGCGGCAAACCCCTTCTTGATGGCATCCTGGTGGGAGCCGGAGAAGGCCGTGAAAACGAGGTCCCCGACGTAAGGGTGGCGCGGATGGACCGGGAGCTGGCTACAGTGTTCGAAGGTGCGGGCAACGGCGTTGATGTCCGAGAAATCGAGGCCCGGATGGACGCCTTGCGTATACATGTTGAGGGCGAGGGTGACGAGGTCGACGTTGCCGGTACGTTCGCCGTTGCCGAAGAGGCAGCCCTCGACGCGGTCGGCGCCGGCCATCAAGCCCATTTCGGCGGCGGCGACGGCGGTGCCGCGGTCGTTGTGCGGGTGAAGGCTGATGAGGACGCTGTCGCGGCGGGCGAGGTTCTTGTGCATCCACTCGATCTGGTCGGCGTAGATGTTGGGTGTGGCGATCTCGACCGTGGTCGGCAAATTGAGGATGACCTTGCGCTGCGGCGTGGCCCCCCAGGCGGCGGTGACGGCGTCGCAGACTTCCTTGGCGAAATCGAGTTCGGTGGCGGTGAAGAGTTCCGGGCTGTATTCGAGCACGATCTCGGTTTCCGGCATCTGCTCGGCCAATTCGCGGATGAGCTTGACGGCATCGACGGCCATGTGGACGACCTCGGCCTTGCTCATGCCGAAGACGGTTTCGCGGAAGGTCGGGCAGGTAGCGTTATAGACGTGAACGATAGCGCGCTTGGCGCCCTTCACGGATTCGAAGGTGCGGCGGATGAGGTGCTCGCGGGCCTGGGTGAGTACTTCGATGGTGACGTCGTCGGGAATGTGGCCGCCTTCGATCAAGCCGCGCACGAAGTTGAATTCGGTTTCGGAGGCGGACGGGAAGGCAATTTCGATTTCCTTGAAGCCGATGGCGCAGAGCATCTTGAACATCTGCATCTTCTTGTCGGCGTTCATCGGCTCGAACAAGGCCTGGTTGCCGTCGCGCAAGTCGGTGCTCATCCAGATCGGGGCCTGGGTGATGGTGCGGCTCGGCCACTCGCGGTCGGTGAGATTGACCGGCGGGAAGGCGGTGTATTTCTGGCTGGGCTGGGCGATCATGGTGTGGCTCCGGGAATGCATTGGCGATGACGGAATATTAGGCCAGGGGCGCTGGCAGGTGCTTGCGAAATTCGGTACGAATTGCGGCATAATTGGCAGAAAATTGCGCAAAATATTTTATTGGAGCAATGCGATGGAGTTGGATCGTTACGACCGCGAAATTCTTGCCATCCTGCAAACCGATGGCCGTATCAGCAACCAGGATCTGGCCGACCGTATCGGCCTCTCGCCTTCACCCTGCCTGCGCCGCGTGCGTACGCTGGAAGAGTCCGGTCTGATCGCCGGTTACCGCGCCCATCTCGACGCCAAGAAACTGGGCCTGACGCTGATGGCGCTGATCGGCATTTCGATGGACCAGCACACGCCGGAGCGCTTCGCCAACCTGGAGGCGACCATTTCGGGCATTCCGGAAGTGCTGGAATGCCTGCTCATCACCGGCCAGCAATCGGACTACCAGTTGAAGGCGGTCGTCGCCGACATGGATGCCTATCAGGAACTGCTGCTCAACAAAATCACGCGCATCCCTGGCGTGACCGGGGTGCACACCAGCTTCGTGCTGCGCAAGGTGATCGACCGGACGGCGCTGCCGGTTTGACTTAATCAGCGAGCGGCGCGCGTTCTGTGCTGCTTTCCGGCGGCGGGACACCATCGAGTTGTACCTCCATCTGAAGCGAAGCAATGCCCAGATTCACCGTGGCGGTGAGCGTCAACGGGCGTTCGGCCAGGGGGCGACGGCGGATTTCATCCAAGGCGATTTCGAGAATGTTGCAGGCCTGTGCGGTTGAAGCACGGACTGCTTTTTCGTTGATGCTGTCGGTCAGCGCGTCGACGCCGCCCTTGACCGAAGTGGTGAAACCCTCAACCGCTTCGTTGGCCTTGGTGGCGACCTGAGCGCCAATATCTTTGATTTTTTCCAGCATGGGCAAGCTTCCTCTAAAGCGCAATGATGGTAAGGATAGCAAGTGCCCCCGCTGCAAAAGGTATAATTGTCCCCGGAAAGTCGGCCAGGCAATCGCTGGATACTTCGGTATCGGGAGGAAAGTCCGGGCTCCATTGGGCGGGATGCCAGCTAACGGCTGGGTGCTATAAGTCGCAAGACCCAAGGCAACGGAAAGTGCAACAGAGAGTAGACCGCCGATGGCGTCGCAAGACGCACAGGTAAGGGTGAAACGGCGAGGTAAGAGCTCACCGCGTCCACGGTAACGGCGGACGGCACGGTAAACCCCATCCGGAGCAAGACCAAATAGGGAAGCTGAGGCGTGGCCCGCGCTGCTTCCGGGTAGGTTGCTTGAGCCTGTCGGTAACGGCAGGCCTAGAGGAATGATTGCCGAACCTCGCAAGAGGGGAACAGAACCCGGCTTATCGGCCGGCTTTCCACCACGAATTTGCCGCCGTGGCGTTACTGCTGCGGTGCACCGGCCATTTTGGCCAAAAACCAAGTCGGCGCGGCGCGCTTAAAATACCCCCATGAATTCCTATCTCGAATGGCAAGAGAACGGCATCGCCCAGCGCGCGCATTGGCGTTCCGAAGCCGGCAACGCGCCGCACCGGCAGGTGCAGATCGCCGACGACACGCTGGGGGCGGATGTCGCCTATCGCCTGCTGGAAAGCGGCGTCGCCCTGCTCTGGCGCGGCGACTGGGTCAATGCGCGGCATCTGATGCAGGCACTGACGCGGCGGGCCGATCGGCGTTTCGGTGCTTTGCGCGGCAAGGCACCGGCGACACCGGCCGAGGCCTTTGCTCGCCATCGTGAGCAGCAAGGCAAACGCGCCGCCTTGCTTGCCCGCCTGCTCGTGCCGCTCGAGGCAGATTACAGTGCACCGCTGCGCCGCGCGCAGGAAACACGCGCCGCCTGCCAGGAGGCCTGGGGCGAACCGGACGGCGAAGCCTCGGTGGTTGCCTTGCGCGAGTTGCTCGCCGTGATCAGCGCCCACGAATGGCGCAAGAAGGGTGTCCCGGTGCCAGCCGTACAAGGCCGCATCTACCCGCATTACGGGGTGTTTTCACCGGTACGCGGCGAGTACGTCGATCTGGTGGCAAACGCGCCTTTGCCAGCCAATTGCCAAACGGCGTTCGATATCGGTGTCGGCTCCGGCATTCTTTCCGCCATCCTGGCCAAACGTGGCATACCGCGCGTGGTGGCGACCGACATGGACCCGCGCGCCCTGGCCTGCGCCACGGAAAATCTGCAAAAACTCGGGTGCACCGCAGTCGAGTTGCAGCGGGTCGACCTCTTTCCGGAAGGCCAAGCCGATCTCGTCGTGTGCAATCCGCCCTGGGTGCCGGCACAACCCAGCTCGCCCATCGAGTACGCCGTTTACGATCCCGATTCGCGCATGTTGCGCGGCTACCTAAATGCTTTGGCGGCGCATCTGGCGCCAGGCGGCGAGGGGTGGCTGATTATTTCCGATCTGGCAGAACATCTGGGATTGCGCTCCAGG
Source organism: Azonexus sp. (assembly GCA_041909105.1). Taxonomy (GTDB): domain Bacteria; phylum Pseudomonadota; class Gammaproteobacteria; order Burkholderiales; family Rhodocyclaceae; genus Azonexus. The sequence continues at coordinate 208,557 of JAYREE010000002.1, read as the reverse complement.
CAACAACTGCTCGATCGGATAACCGCTGCAGGCCTGCAGGTGCTGGGCCGCCTCGATACCCGACCGAAGCATCCGAAGGCCCGCGATGCCAACGATCCCCTGCATGCGGCTCGTGCCGCCGAGGTTACCTCCTTATGGCGATTGGGGGCAGTAACGGCCTGAGTACCACGCTTAGGCTGGCGAAGCGAAAGGAGAAGGTTTAACCTTCCTTTATCGAGCCTGCGTACGAGGTTAGTCATGAACAAGAACGACATGTTCCGCAAAATCAACGAGCGCTTTCCCGATATTGTGGAAAAGGCGATCACGTTGTGGGGGACGCCCGAACTGGATGTATACATCCTCGATACCGTCAGCGACATGTCGATCAAGCCGCGGGAAGGGATGACGCCGGAGATCATGGAAGCGCTTTCCGGATTGAAGGGGGAGCATGACCGGGAATATCCGCAATTCGTCGCCGAGGGCAATGCCGAGGCACTTCGCAAACTGGAAGAAAATCCGGATTTCAAGAAGGTCGACGAGCGTTTTCCGCACATCGGTCGGCGGGTCAAATCAGCTTGGGGGCACGCTTCCTTCCCCCTCTATATTGACGGGTTGTTCAATGACAATCGCGGTGGCAAGCGCCAGGGTTTCCCGGAAGAAATTGTCACGGCGCTATTTCATCTGACCCAGTTGCACGATCTCGAATACCCGCAATTCGAACGCAAAGTGGCGGACTTGTGGGCTGGTAACAACGCCTGGTAAAGGCAAATTTGTCGGGAGCGATCAACATGAAAAAACAATTTTTAACACTGCTGGCCTCGGCAAGCCTGCTGATGGCGGCTGGTTGCGTCGTTACGCCGCCTCCCACCTACGTCTATCGCGAACCGCCACCGCCGCGTGTCGAATACCCCGGTTATGCCCCGGTTGTCGGTTATATCTGGATCAGTGGCTACTGGGTGTGGGGGGGGCATGCTTACGAGTGGCGGCCTGGCCGCTGGGAAGCGCCACGTCCCGGCTATCGCTGGGTGGCCCCACGCTGGGAGCGCGCCGGTGACCGCTGGTATCAGAATGAAGGTCGTTGGGAGCACGATGCAGCGCCACATACGCAGGCTATTCCACCTCCGCGCTATGATCGAGAACCGCCGAGAGTCGAACCCGTGCCGCGCCGCGATTACGATGGAGGAAGGCCCGGAACGCCGCGCTTCGAACGTGAAGTGCCTCAGCCGCAGGTTATCCAGCCACCCAGGCAGCCTGAGCCGCAGGCGCCGCGCGGGATTGAACGGCGGGAGCCGCTGCCACAATACCAGGCCCCGAAGCGTGAGGAGCAGCGGACGCGCGAGCGGCGCGACGACGGTAGAGATGATGATCGAGGTCGCGGTCGGCCGGATTTTCGTCGCGAGCGCGGTGACGATCGCTAACTAAGTCAATTCACATCAGAAAGGCCTACGACAATTCGCAGGCCTTTTTGTTGTTGATTTTGATATTTTTTATCTTGGGCGGGCGGGCTGGCTATTGCTTTCGTTAGATTGCCAAATTCAGAGAATGACGTGAGAATCTTGCCTCGCTCCTATACCTATCCACGATAGTTCTGTACTGACGATTAAAGCCCCTCCATTTCAACGGAAAAGTCTTGTTTGGATATGGTGAGGTTAAAAAAGTTTTAATTGTCAAAAATGCGTAATCTGATAGTGTATTGGTGATAGGGTTTTACTAATTTCACTGACTTCCCCGGTAATAGTTATGGCAACCCCGACAACTTCAGGCAGCGTAACCACCACCACCAGTAGCGGACTTGGTTTCGTAGACGCTTTACTGGGGGGGGCGCAATGGACCGCTCATGACATAACGTATAGCCTTCCCGGAGCATCAGCATATTGGTCGACTAGTTGGACTGATGGTTATGGTGATTATTGGTATTCCGGCAATACGGGAGGCGAGCCTTGGGTTGCCGCTTACGAGCCATTGACGGCTGCGGAGGCCAGTCGTTTTGTCGCCGCACTGCAGACCTGGGCGAATGTTGCCGATATCAAGTTCGTCAAGGTGGCGGACAACCAAAGCGTGGTTGGCGACATACGGGTGGCGTATACCGATATCGGTCTTGACGCTGAAGCGTGGGCTTATTTCCCCAGTAGTGGAGATGTATATAGTGGGGACGTGTGGATCAACAGCTCATCCTCTTCTTATCACAGTAATTTCGCGGCCGGCTCCTATAGCTATTCGACCTTAATTCATGAAATCGGTCATGCCTTGGGTTTAAAGCACCCATTCGAGGAAGGGAGCAATAACACAACTACTCTGGCTAGCAGCGGATACGGGTCGTTGGATTCGCTGGTTTATACGGTGATGAGTTACTCCGGCTTGGCGGGCAATTCGAAAACCTGGCTAACCTACCAGCCGACGACGCCGATGCTGTTGGATATCTTGGCCATACAGCATATGTATGGGGCAAACACAACGTTCAAGAGTGGCAATGACGTCTATCGCTATTCGACCACCAGCACCTATCTGGAGACCATTTACGATACCGGTGGGGTGGATGAAATAGTTTGTGATGGAAATGGGGCGGTCTATCTCGATTTAGGCGAGGGCTGCGGTTCCAGTGTTGGTCAGGCAATCTACATCCTCGACGAGGATCAGGGTTTCCTGCCGGTAGGGGTTGTTGATCAAAATCTCTGGATCGCCTATGGGGTTTCCATAGAGAACGCTACAGGTGGAAATGGCAATGATTATTTGATTGGCAATGAGTTGGCGAACCGATTGGCCGGCAGGAGTGGCGATGACCAGATGCTGGGCGGAGAGGGGAACGACATCCTGATCGGCGGTGCCGGTAACGATACGATGGATGGAGGGGCTGGCTCCGACATCTATCTGATTGGAACGGGGCAGGAATATGGAAATAGCGAGCGAATTGCGGACTCGGGGGCCGCTGGGTCAGATATCGATGAAATCCGTTTCGCTGCAACAGTTGCTAGCACACTGACTCTTTCCTCGAATATGGCAGGTGTCGAGCGCGTAGTGATCGGCTCGGGGTACGGAGAGGCTGCGATTGGTTCCGGTGCCGTCGCATTGAACATCAATGCATCCGCGGTTAGCTATGGGTTGGAGATCGTGGGCAATGCGGGTGCCAATACGCTTATCGGTACAGGCTTCGCGGATATTCTCATCGGTGGGAACGGCGATGATCAGCTCGACGGTGGTACGGGAGCTGACACGCTGGAAGGAGGGAAGGGGAGCGACACCTACGTGATTGACAATGCCGGGGATGTGGCCATCGAAACGCTGACGGTGGCCCAAGGTGGCGGAGTCGATACAGTCAAGAGCAATGTCAGCTACACCCTTGGTGCCAACCTGGACAATCTGACCCTGATGGGGACGGGCGCGATTGACGGTATCGGCAACGCTCTCAACAACACCTTGCAAGGCAACGATGGCAGCAACATCCTTGACGGTGCCGAGGGGGTAGATAACCTCAAGGGCGGACTCGGTGACGACCGCTATCTGGTTGATCTGGTGCGCAATGGTACGACAGCCACCGTCCAGTTTGAAGACACAATTACGGAAGGCACCAACCAAGGGGATGACTCCGTTGAACTTCGCCTACGTGGCGACTACAGCTTCGCTACCGGCCCGACGGCGCTGAGCCTAGGGGCGAACGTTGAGAATCTTGATGCCAGTGCGACCGGGAGCCTCAAGCTCAACCTGACCGGCAACACTCTGGACAACACCCTGACCGGGAATTCAACCGATAACATCCTTGATGGTGGTACCGGCAGCGACACCCTGATCGGTGGCGCCGGCAACGACATCTACATCCTAGACAATATTGGCGATCAAGTGATCGAATTGACTGGGGAAGGGACTGATACGCTCCAGATCAAATTCAATGTGGGTAGTCCCTACACGCTCGGTGCCAATATCGAGAACGCCACTCTGCTCAACACCGTAGCCTTTGCGCTGTCTGGCAATGAACTCGACAACACCCTCATGGGCAACGCCGCCGCCAACACACTGACAGGCAATGACGGTAACGACACCCTCGATGGCAAGGCCGGTGCCGATACGATGATCGGTGGCAATGGCAACGATATCTACTACGTCGACAACGCCTTAGATGTCGTCACCGAGAGCGGCAGCGATACGGCTGACGAAATCCGCAGCACCGTTTCCTTCGATCTCTCCAGCAAAGGCGCGAATATCGAGAATCTGACCCTGCTCGGCACGGGCGTCATCAATGCCATGGGTAACGATCTCGACAACATTCTCATCGGCAATACCGCCGCCAACATCCTGGATGGGGGTTTGGGTGCCGACACGATGGAAGGCGGCAAGGGTGGCGACACCTATATCGTCGACGATGCCGGCGACACGGTTGTTGAATCCCTGACTGCCGCCCAAGGCGGCGGAGTGGATACGGTCAAGAGCAGCGTGTCCTACACCCTGGGGGACAACCTCGATAACCTGACTCTGACGGGTAACAGCAACATCGATGGCACCGGTAATGCGCTGGTCAATACGATTCTTGGCAACGGTGCTGACAACACAATGGATGGTGCGGGTGGGGCTGACATCCTCAAGGGCGGACTGGGTGATGACACCTATATCGTTGATCTGGTTCGTAACGGCACGACGGCGACGGTCAAGCTGGAAGACAGCATCACCGAACTGGCAAATCAAGGCTCGGATACCGTCGAACTGCGTTTGCGTAACGATATCTCCGACTACGCCTACGCCACGGCGACCACCACCCTGACCCTTGGTGCCAACCTCGAGAACCTGGATGCCAGCAACACCGGCGCCCTGAACCTGAACCTCACCGGCAATACGGCGAACAATATCCTCACCGGCAATAACGCGGACAATATCCTCAACGGTGGGGTTGGTTCGGATTTCCTGATTGGGGAGCAGGGTGACGACACGCTGATTGGCGGGCTGGGGAATGACACGCTGACGGGTGGGGGCGGTAACGACACCTTCAGGTTCGACACAGCACTGAATGCCGCCAGCAACGTCGATACAATCACTGATTTCACCGTTGGCGACACGATTCAGTTGGAAAACCAGATATTTTCGAAGCTGACCGCCGTGGGGGCTCTTTCTGGTAACAACTTCGTTACTACTGCAGGCGATGTGGCTCATGCTGCCGGTGATAACAATGACTTTGTCATCTACGACGCTTCGACCGGCAATTTATATTATGATGCCGATGGAAATGGCAGTGGGGTAGCTGTACAGTTCGCGACGCTGATTGGAGTTCCTATTCTGGGGGCTGGTGATTTTATAGTTGCCTGAAGGAAAAAGCCTGCGATACAGCAGGCTTTCGCCTTGCAGCCGAAGTTCGAATAATTACTCGGCAATCACCCATTTCCCACTCCGGATGGTCATCATGACGCGTGCGCGCTTGTCCATCCCGTTGTGGTTCTGGGGGGTCATATTGAACACGCCTTGGGCGCCGACTACTTCCTTGGAGTTTTCCAGTGCATCACGCAAGGCTGAGCGAAATTCGGCGGAGCCGGGCTTGCCTTTCTTGAGCGCCTCAGGAATGGCCTTCTGGAGGAGCAGGCCAGCATCGTAGGTGTTGGCACCGAATGTGGACATCGTGCCGGCTCCGAATTTGCCCTCGTAAGACTTGATATAGTTTTGGGCAATCGATTTGATCGGGTTTTTCGCAGAGAGATCGTCGGCGACCAGCATCGGTCCGCCGGCCATCAAGGTGCCTTCGACATCCTTACCGCCGATGCGGATAAAATCGTTGGTGGCAACGCCGTGTGTTTGGTAAATCTTTCCCTTGAAGCCGCGGCTCAGTAGTCCGGCTTGCGGCAAGACCGCTGGGGCACCGGTGGCGGCGATCAGGACGGCATCGGGCTTGGCAGTGATCATCTTCAACACCTGGCCAGTGACCGATTGATCGGTGCGGTTGTAGCGCTCGTTGGCCACCAAACGTAGGCCAGCCTTTTCTGCCATCGCGCTGAAGACCTTGAACCAGTTTTCGCCGTAGGGGTCGTTGAAGCCGACGAAACCGAGGGTCTTTACCCCGTTGGCGTTCATGTGTTCGAGCAGCGCTTCGGCGATCAGGTCGTCATTCTGGGTGGTCTTGAACACCCACTTCTTGCGCTCGTCCATCGGCAGGATGATCGCCGACGAGCCGACGGTGGTGACCAGCGGCACATGTGACTCGGCGACGAAATCGAGCATGGCGAGGGCCGCCGGCGTCGTGGTCGGGCCGATCAGGGCGTCCACCTTGTGCTCGGTGATCAGCTTCTTGACGCCGGTGACTGCGTTGGTTGGGTCGGAGGCATCGTCGAGTACGATGTATTCGACCTTCTGGCCACCGATCTCGGCCGGTAGTAAGGCGACGGTGTTCTTCTGGGGAATGCCGACGACGGCAGTGGGGCCCGTCGACGAGGCGATGACACCGATCTTGATGTCGGCGAGGGCGCTGCCGCTGACGGCAAGGGTCAACAGGCAGGCGAGCAACTTGCGGGTGAACATGCGCAGCTCCGGGGAATCAAAAGTTCCAATTATAGGGAGTCTGCGTCAAACCAAAAGACAAAAGCCTGCGGAATCCGCAGGCTTTTGGGTGCTTGGTGGGCCCGGTGGGGTTCGAACCCACGACCAAAGGATTATGAGTCCTCTGCTCTAACCAACTGAGCTACAGGCCCGAAACTATTTTGCTGCTTGATAAATAACGGATATTCCTTAATTATCAGTGTGTTGCGAATTCTTTGGGATTTGTCACGGCTGAAGAAGCTTGCCTCAATTAACCCCGGTTTATCCCATTTTTCCTCAACTTCAAGGAGCCTATTGGGAGCCTGGTCGGGAGCCTGATAAGCTAGGCTCCTTTCTGACCCCTGAATCAACCCAAGAGACTTTGCAATGGAACCGGCAATTATAGCTCAAGGCAACGCGAAAATTTCGATGTCACCAGCAGTGGCCCGTGACGCCCCGTTGCCGCCTAAGGGGGACTACATACTTTGGGATACGAAGACCCGCTATTTTGGTCTGCGTGTAAATGCAGGGGGCTCAAAAGTCTGGTTCGTTCAGAAGAAGCTCGGCAAGTCCCCCTGTAAAGTGAAACTAGGTGATTTTCCAGAGATGACATACGCGAAGGCACTGACGCTGGTTCCTGCCATCGTCGCCAAAATCTCCCAAGGTATCGACCCCAATCTCGAGAAGCGCCAGCAGATTCGGGAGACGAGCGAAGCTCGAAGGCAGGAGTCGTTCACCGTTATCAAGTGCTTTGAGTCTTACATTGAGAATAAAGAAGACCCGAGCAATAAGCCAAAGGCCAACACCATTACTGATTTGAAGCGTTCGCTGGAGCGATTGAAATCAGGGAGCCTAGGCTCCGTCGCACTCGTAGGGCTCACCGGTGGCCTTTTGGATGAGCACTTCCGCGAGGTGGCGAACAGAGCGAAACGACACACCACTAACAACGGCCGAACCCAAGCCGGACGCGATATGCGCTATTTGCGCGCCGCCTACAATTACTGTGTAGAGAGATTTGCGCTCGCAGTGCCAGAAAAGAACCCATTTACGGCACTCAACAAGCTAAATCCGGGCTGGTACACGGTGCGAGCCAAAAATAGAATTGTTGGTCGCGTTGAGGGTGACCTGAAGAAATGGTGGTGGGCCGTTGAAGGGTTGCGGCGTCCCGGAAAGCCGAATAGTTCGCGTGACGTTATCGCAGACTATCTAGAACTTGCGCTGTTATGGGGTGGGCGCCGGACGGAGTTGTTGTCACTAAGATGGGACAACGTCAGTTTAGAGGACGGCATAGTCAGCATCTTCGAAGGCGACACGAAGAATGGGGTTGAGCACGTTATTCCTATTACGCGATATGCGCGTCAGTTGCTTGAAAAGCGTTTTCAGCAAAATGCTCAGCGAGCAGAGCCTTTGCCTTTCGTGTTTCCTTCACACAAGGTTAATCGGAAAGGCGAGATATCACACATCGTAGCTACGAATAGTGCAATTGCTGCCGTCGTTGCAGAAGCTGGGGTTGATTTTTCTGAGCACGATTTAAGGCGTACGTTTGGAACCCTTTTCAATGAGCTGGGAGGTGTCACCAACTACACTGTGCAGCGCGCGCTGAATCATGCTGCGCACGATACTGCGTCGAAGCATTATCTCCAGTCTCGTATAGCAAAGCTTCGCCCGGTGTATCAGCGATACGAAGACAATCTATTAATCGAGGCAGGTGTTCTTGAACCACAGGCTCCGACTGTCGAGGTGAGCCTGGAGCAGTTTGCGCAGTTTCAGCGCTGGCTTAGCAATCGGTCTTCGGAGAGCTAGTTCTTCGAGCGGGGTAGAGGCAAATATGTGTGATTGGTTAAAGCGAATATTTGGTGCAAAAGTTTCCGAGGCATTAGTTACGACTGATATTAGTGTGACCACGATGCAATCTGCGCCAGTACATCCCCCCTTGTACTTTTTGGATATCGATGAAGATGGGGATTTATTCGTACGTTACGTTCATGTAACGTCTTCAGTGAACGCAGGCCTTATTTTAAAAAATGGTCTACAGCCTCTAGAAAATGCAAAGCAGCGGCTTGTTGAATATCTTCAGCGGGTTTTTCCCACTGAAAACGCTGTACTTCTTCTAGATGCTATTGCTGGGGCGAAGGCATCTAAGGCGATGGCGTCACCTTTGGTCAATATGAGGATTGAAGAGGAGCGACAGGGTACTCCTGTTGTCGCTTTGCTTCCCTTGGGAGAAACATCGTTCCTTGGTTCGGCAAAGAATAACGCGGTACAAGATGGTGGCGAGTTTTTTATGGCAGCTCGTAAGACGGTTAATGCTCTCAAAGGCAAAGATGAAGGGCCTTTGTTCCCAGATGCGACGGCAGTTATATTCATTGCTCGCCACTATATTGAGCAAAGAGGAGAGAGTTTCTTAGTAAAGGGGGTGGGCGCTGAGTGTTTCGAACTTGATTTTGTCGCTGGCCTGGAAAATAACTTTATTGATTACTGGGGGCCGTTTGGGCAACCTTGGCCCATTCATGTAAACGTCGTTTACCCCCCGGCTCATCTCGTTATGATGGACTTTGATGCATACCTTGCCCATCCAAAGGAGCCAATAAGCCCAATGGCTTGCAGGCGAGTCAAAGAAATAGTTGCTCAAGCACAAGGTAGTGTTCAATAGGGGCTAAGCGAAAGGTGCCGCTTGGAATATGTAATGCTCTAGGTGTTGCGCACAAAAGACTGGCGGTTCCTAAGTGATGGTTTTCGGTCGCGTGTTCGCTGTCCCGGTCCGGGACAGTAATTAAAACAATGGCTTAGTGTTAAGGCTTTCGTCTTTGGACATCTTCTTGGTCTCAAGGCTTGACCGCTAACGCGCTTGTGCCACCGCTAAGCAATCCCATTCGGTAGTGTAGCGCGGCGACAAATTACCCCGACGCATCTGCCAGACCTTTTCCACACCTTCAGCAGCCAGTCGCATGGTCCCGCGACCATATTTGTCGTTGATACCGTCAAGGACATCCATCAGTTTCTGGGAACGTGCATCCAACGCACCACCCGACGCAAACAGCGAGAACTGCTGGTTTGTCGCCGGCACAATGTTCATCAGCGTAATGCCCGCCTTGTGGTAGCCAAACCCTGGCCGGTATATGCGACGGAGCACCCGCAGTGCCCAGCGAGTCAGCACTCTTGTATCTGAGCTTGCCTCCGGCAGCGGGACCGTGACGGCTCGTTGATATTGAGGTACCTCGGGCTTGAACACGTTCGTTCGGATATAGACCTGAATAGCCCCGGCCAGGGAATCCTGCGCGCGTAGCTTCTCGGCTGCTTTCGCAACGTAACTTGCGACCGCCTCCTCTAGCTCCGGCAAGTCATAGACCAGTTGGCCGAATGACCGGCTAGACATGATTTGCTGCTTCTCGGGCACCACTTCCTGTAACTCCAGGCAGGAGACACCACGCAATTCGCGCACTGTCCGTTCAACGACGACAGAGAACTTGGTTCGCATCAGTTCTGCATCGGCATCCCGTAGTTGCCGAACGGTGCAAATTCCCATCGCTTCAAGCCGTGTATTTATCTTTCGGCCGATACCCCAAACCTCACCCACTTCAATGCGCTCAAACAATTCGTCCAGCGCGGCTTGCGACATGGTCGTGAAGTCGCAGACCCCATTGGCGCCTGCCAGACTTTTCTTGGCCGCGTGATTGGCCAGCTTCGCCAAGGTTTTGCTTGGCCCGATGCCTACACAGACTGCCAGGCCCAGCCAGTCGGCAATCCGCTGCCGCATCTCGGCACCATAGGCCATCAATCCCCCGGGGCGCCATTCAAAGCCTGAGAGTTCCAGAAAACTCTCATCGATGCTGTAAACCTCGATGTTTGTCGTGAATCCTGAGAGTACTTCCACGCAACGATTGCTGATATCGGCGTAGAGCGCGTAGTTCGAAGAAAACGCCACGATGCCATGGCGTTTGGCCTCATCCTGGAGCTTGAACCAGGGAGCCCCCATTGGAATACCTAGCGCTTTTGCCTCGGCAGAACGCGCTACCACGCAGCCATCGTTATTCGAGAGTACGACGACGGGCCGGTCTTTCAGCTTGGGGTCAAAAAGCTTCTCGCAGCTCGCGTAGAAGTTGTTGCAATCGACCAGGGCAAATACCGGCACTTCACGCTCCGAACCGCTTGAACTTGCCGATAACGACACCCCAGACGAGGAGCTCCATCCCTTCCTTAATTTCGAGTGGGGGGTAGCAGGGATTTTCTGCTAGTAGGGCCACACGGCCGGCACGGTTATACAGGCGCTTCACCAAGCGCTGGCCATCGATAAAGGCGATAACGATGTGCCCGTGGCAGGCCCGTACGCTCTTATCCACCACCAGGATGTCCCCATCGTGTATCTCGGCCCCCACCATTGAATCGCCCTGCACCGGGAAAAAGAAGGTGCTGACTGGGTTTCGGACAAGGTATTCGTTGATGTCCAGACGCGACTCTTCGTAGTCTGCGGCCGGCGACGGAAAGCCGGCCGAGACTTTGACCGTATCAATGGGTAACGGAAGCCTGGGTGCCGGCGTCAGTGGAATGAAGATGCCGGGGCCTAAGCTGGCGACGGATTCAAGCATGCAATGAGGCCTCAGCAGGTTGCTGGGTCAGGTGCTCGTCGAGCGGCTCAGTCAGCAACACCATCGAACACTCCGGGCATACAAGGCTGAGATGCCCATCAATCGTTGCTTGCTCAAGTTCGGCACTGGAGAGCGGGCTGTGGCAGCCTGGGCAGACAATACGAATCATGGCGTGCTCCTACAGTTGAATACTGTAATTCTATACAGTACACAGCAAGGGGCAATACTGTATGCCAAACGCGTTGAATCTAACCGCTCAACGAACCGATACGCGCTGTTGCAATCAGTTACTTGAGCTTAGAGGGAGCCCCCCGTAAATTGCATCCATGCGCTGAACCCCAACAGCCTAGGCGGCCACCTCTCCCCCTCCCTGAATCGGCCGCCTTGAAAGCCCCGCACTCCCCCGGCGGGGCTTTCGCCTTTCTGGGGCTTTGATTAAACGTTCTCCAGCCAGGAAATTCGGCCTTGGCCAGCTTCGTTGAGATGGGCAACCAGGGCCTCGGCGGCGGTATCCGCCAAGCTGAAGGCAAACGTTACCAAGTCACCGTGCTGGACGCTGAGCAAAGCACCACCCGCATTCTCTATCTCTCGCCGCAGCACCCCCTCCAACGCGTAGGGCACAGTACAGTGCAACGTTCTGACTTTGATGATGGGAACTTTGGTCGCGCTCTTCAGGGCCTGAGCCACACAATCGGTGTACGCGCGAACCAGTCCACCGGCCCCCAACTGGATACCGCCGTAGTAGCGAACCACGGTGGCCAGTACGCCTTCTAGGTCCTGATGGCGTAGTACCTCGAGCATTGGCTTACCAGCGGTGCCACTCGGTTCGCCATCGTCGACCGCCGCGGAATGGCCACCGGCCATCAAGGCCCAACAGACGTGTGCTGCACCGGGGTGCTGTTCTCTCAGGCTGGCAACAATGGCTTGGGCGCTGGCCCGGTCAGGTACTGGCTGGACGCAACCGAGGAAGCGGCTTTTCTTGATGAGCAGTTCGCTCTCGACGGGGGATGAAATGCTTTGGGGCATAGGCCCGTAGGGTAAATCAGTACCGGGGCATTCGCCAGGCAACAGCTGGAAACCCTTCTGTCACGTGTCGATACACAGCATTACCTTTCACATGACATCCCTTGAGTAACCCGCCGCGTTATTCGGCACAAGGCGCTGCAAAAAAATGTCAGCACCGATTACCGAACAAACCACCTTTCCACTCAGGAGATTCAAAATGCAAGTTTCCAAAATCATCGTTGCTCTGACTGTTGCTGCTGGCTTTGCTTCTGCTTCCTTCGCACAAGGTACCGCTGCAGCCCCGACCGCGGCGCCTGCTGCCAAGGCGACTGCACCGGCTCCGGCTGCTGCCGAGAAGAAGGTCGAAGCTCCGAAGGCTGCTGAACCGGCCAAGGTTGAAGCTGTGAAGACGGAAGCCCCCAAGGCTGAAGCTGGCAAGCCGGTTGAAAAGCATGCCAAGACCAAAGGCCATGAGCAGAAGTCTGAAAAGCACGAGAAGCATGAAAAGGCCGAAGTTAAGGCAGAAGCCAAGCCTGCAACGACCCCGGCGCCGGCAACCAAGTAAGTCGGTCGCTTTCCCGAAACCCCTCGGCGTCCAAACCCGAGGGGTTTTGCTATTCTGGGGGCTATGTGCTCTCACTACGACCCGCAGACTGACCCGGCCCGACTTCGCGCCTATTTTGGTCTCGAGAATGTTCCTTTGGGTCTGAAATCCAGCCTTTGGCCTGGCTACCACGGTCCGTTTGTTCGTAAGCACGAGTTCGCCGATGTCGGTGACGATGCCGTGCCATTCCGTGAGCTGCTGGTCGGCTCCTTTGGCCTTATTCCGCATTGGTCAAAAGATGCCACCATCGCCCGACGGACTTACAACGCCCGCTCGGAAACCGTTCACGAGAAACCCAGCTACCGTGACGCGTGGCGTCTAGCCCGGCATTGCATCATTCCTGCTGAGGCTATCTATGAGCCAGATTGGCGCTCCGGTAAAGCGGTGCCAACCCGTATCACACGGGTGGATGGCAAGCCGATGGGCATCGCAGGCCTGTGGTCTGCATGGAAGGCTCCGACCGGCGACGTAACACACAGTTTTACGATGCTGACCATCAATGCCGACGACCACCCCTTCATGCGGCAGTACCACAAGCCGGAAGACGAGAAGCGGATGGTCGTTATTCTGAGTGAGCGTGACTACGATGCCTGGCTAACTGCGCCAACCACCCACAGCAGGGACTTTCTTTGCCAGTTCCCCGCAGATAACCTTGTTGGCCATCAACCGCAGAAGTCACTCCTATGAATCGCCTTCTTCCCTGCATCATCTTGGTGGGTGCAGCCTGCCTGTCTCATGCATCTGCCACGACAGGATTTCATGAGCAATTCGAGGTCACCGGTAGCGTCATCAAAAACCATGATGGCGATACCATCACGTTGCGGACTGACGAACGAGGCATCATCAACGTTCGACTCTCGGGAGCCGACACTCCGGAAACCGGGCAGGCCTACTGGCGTGCAGCCCGTAATGCCCTTCATCGGCTGATTGCTGACAAATCCGTTACGGTAAGGTGCTACAAACAGGATTGGCGCAAACGGGAGGTGTGCCATGCCTCGGTAGATGGCGCCGACCCAGCGCTTGAACTCGTTAAGCAAGGCGTGGCGTGGTACGCGTTCATGTTTTCTGGTGAGCTCACCCCCGCGATGAGAACAGCGTACGAGCAAGCAGAAGAACAAGCGCGACAACGACGAATCGGTCTTTGGCAAGAACCAGAACCGATGCCGCCCTGGGAGTGCAGGAAGCTCAGGAAGGCTCACCAGAAGTGCCGGTAGAGAAATGGGGCTCAATGATTGGTCGGGTAAAATCTCACCTATCGTAAGCCTCCGTTCAATCATGACCCTTACCAAAGCCGACCTAGCCGAGACTTTGTCTGAAAAAGTAGGCCTCAATCAGCGTGAATCTAAGGAAATGGTTGAGGCGTTTTTCAAAGAAGTCGCTGACTGCCTGGAGCGTGGGGAGGAGGTTAAGCTGGCTGGTTTCGGAGTATTCAATATGCGCAACAAACCAGAGCGCCCGGGGCGCAATCCGAAGACTGGCGAGGAAATACCAATTTCAGCCCGCCGTGTTGTGACCTTTCATGCAAGTGGCTGCCTGAAAGTAGCGGTAGACTCTAGTTCCTATTTAACCCTGCCGGAATCAATAGCTGCGTAATGGTGATTACGGCCACAAAATATCCGGTCTCGTTTCCTCAATATTTGCAACCTGCATTGCATCACTACTTTACCCATTCGATACGGCCGCGTCGTACAAAAAAGTGAGAGCGACAACCATCTCGTAGCCAAACAGATGGGGCAAGTGTTGGAGTTTTGTCAGGCTCTAGATGAAGCTTCCAGCGAGGGGCTGCTTCAGGGATAAGGGCGAGTTCAACAGGCCTTCCGCACCCACACGGGCACCGCATGCTAATGCTCCAGTCCTCGCCAGCATCTCGCAGGAGAAGCAAATTACGACGTGGAAGCTTCATCGGGAGAGCATCGCCTTCGAAGACATCCAGTCGTCGGGGTGGGAGTACCTTTTCAAGTAAGTACAGAATCCATATGGGCCATCTCATTTCGCAATCCCTTCTTCGGCAAGTGCAGGAAGGCCTAGAAGGGGCTCTTCGTCACCGCGCCCAATAAGAGGGGAAGCGCGGGAAGTGAATTCGTTCTCTGCCGAGAATTCCTCGATGTTTTCGGCGAGCATGAACCGCGTACGGGCATAACGGCTGCTGGACTCCTGCCGAAATGGGTAGGCGCGAGCAATGAATTCCATGACGCATGCGCTTGCTGCACGCATATTCAATGTGATGACGGCTGGTGCCTGTTCGGGTACATCGTCGATGTATCCACGGCGAACTTGGTCTGCATGCGCTTCTTCGTCAGCTTCGAACAACGACTCAGCCTGCAGTGTCGCAGCGGTATATACGCCCCGGTCGAACAAGCTACTGCCATCTGGCTGTATGTAGTCAATGCGGCCGGTGACCTCATCAACTACTCGGTCATCATTTACCGTTCGGCGTGTAGAGATTGCGACGCCGACGTCGAGCAACGGCAATAAAAAGGACTGCGACAAAAGGTCCGCGATGCTGCGCGCGCGAAGCTTGTCGACGCAAGAAAACACTACGTCAGCCTCAGCAGCAGCAAGAACTCCTTGGCGGGAGAATGCGTTGGCATCCACGGGAATGACGTATGGTTCTGTGCGGTACTGATTAGCTCGATTTGAAAATACCATAGCCTTCGGCAGCTGGTCGTCTGCATCCGCCTTGATGGTATTCAAAATACGGTTTAGGTTTTTTTCCTCAACCCTGTCGTACTCAATGAGAATGACACGCCCAAAGCCGAGCCGGCATAGCTGCTCAGCCACGATGGAGCCAGTTCCAGAGACTCCGATGACGCAGGCCGTCAGATGATTGAGTTCTGCGGTCATCTCACTTGTGAATGCCATCGGCCGCGAACTGCTTCTGTCATGGTCGTCTGCCCAGAAGAACTGAAGGTCCGTGCCAACCACGCTGACCAAGTCGATTGATGAGACCTCCATTTCAGGCGTGTACAGGCGGCCAAAGATAAAGCCATTTGGCAGCATGACTGCACTTCCATGAACGCTACCGCAGGCGGCAAAGATGCAGGGAATGATTTCACTGTCGCTTCGGTCATCTATGCTCGAGAATTGAGGGGTGCCGTGAGGGTGCGAGTGAATCAAGATGAGCGTTAGCTTCCTCCTCTCGGCCAAGTCAATGCCTTGCTCGATGTAATCGGAGGGCCATGTTATTGAGGCCTCATCGCGTTGGCTGCATGCCATGTACGGCACGGGGAGGATGCGCCAAACCAGCAGTCGCTGGCGCTTCCCGGGAACGCGGGTGCAAACGAGTACGGCAGCAGCCTCTTTCTGGTCACCCGGAAAGAGGTGCTGCCTCAATTGCTCATGTTCCCGTTGGGTCATGGACAGGGTGTAATTGGGCATCATTCGCCAAACTCCCTGGCCAGCGAATGTTCGACGAGAGCGAGTTGGGTAGCCACGTTGTCCGAGAACGGGTCCCAAGGATGCGTGCCGTTACGGTGCCTTGACCAGCCTTGGAACTGCACCCCATCGATGACTGCCGTCACGTGTGTATTCGGAATTGCCACGCCATCGCAACGAGCTACAGAGGGGTCGAAGTAGAACATGTCAATCTGCGCCTGCGGGTAGTCCTTGGGAATATCGAATGCCAGTCTCGCAGTGGCCGGTGTGTAGCCTGGGAGCAGCGGATAGCAGTGAATGATGAGCCAGCGGCGCTCCTCGCACTTAACCGTCTCCCACTTCAGGCCAGTTGCAGTCAGGTAGGTATCGTCGACTGTGAGGAGGCTAAATTCCCGACGCAGACTGGAGGCAGAACCGTCCCCGTTGTCGACATTGCGCTGCATCAATCGAATGCGCTCGATACCAGGAGTGGTGAGGTCCACGTCGAAGTTGGCGTCGACCTTCTGCTTGGGCTGGCCGGCAACAAGCAGGAAGATGTCCCAGGCCTTGCTAGGGTCGAAGCCTGCACGCGTCATGGCGTCGCTGACCTTCACGTGCGGCACGTGGTACTCCAACGTGACGCCTTGGACCCGTAGCTTCCAGGTACGCTCACGGGTTACAAACTTTTCGACCCCGGGACGGCTCAAGTCGACCACGGTACCAGGTTCCACGATTTGAGGCTCTTTTCCGGCGTTCAAAATGAATAGCTCGAGGCATTCGGGAACCTTGGCCAGTTTGCGCAGAGTTGCACCAGAAATGTGACGGGCGGCCCAAACGAGTTGTGCGTCATTAATTGAGAAGGCGTACGACCTGTCGCCGAAGCTAAGGATGAATTCGTTGCTGGCTTTCAAGTCTGGGGCCTCGGAAATTCGGATGCTCTCCAAGTCGCCAGACGGTAGCCGCTGCAGGAGAAGTGCGTCCTCCCGTGTCGAGTTGGCAGCTTCCAGTATTTGAGCGCCGGTTGGATTGGCGCTCGATACCTCAATGTCACGGAAGGTCAGGGTTTCATCGTCGGCGAGGCGCACGAGCATATTCGGATTAGGTTTCATTTGGGTTTCCTTTCTGGGGGAACAGCCCCCGTACAGTTACCCATGCTCTGTTTAACAACCCCCTTGCCACGGTCGAACAAATTTAGAGTACCTTTTCCAAAATGCGGCAAGCATCATTAAGAATGGAGCATAGAAAGGAGGAAGCGCAGTGCAAACAGATGAAAATAATAAGGAGCTGGAAAATGATGAAGGCATTCAGAGGCCGGGCGATGACCTGGCAACAAAGGATGAAATACAAGAAGCAATCAGAAGTTTGTATCTCAATCAGTCAGCGAAGAAGCGGCTTGTCGCTGTTGCTGCTCTGATTCTTAAAGGGAAGCCGAACCTTAAGCGTCAGTACCTGCCGGAAGACCTATTTCAGGAAGCTTTGGAGCGAATTGCTATCGGGGTTCGAACGTGGCCAAAGAACCGCGTCGACTTCACGGGGTTGGTTATCGGAGTCATGAAGAGTTGGTCTTACAGCTTGGAGAAGACGAAATCCAAGGAAAATCTCAAGATACTCATGGAGCACGAGCTTGCCTTCGCGGAAGGTAGCGACGAACCGCCCAATTTGGAGGAAATGGCGTCAGACTCCAGCACCCCCTTAGAACGCATCGAAGCAGACGAACTCGACGCCATTGAACAAAACCAACTTGCACTCTTGAAGGCCCAGTACGAGCCACATGAGCTACCTGCGCTGATTCTTGAAATCATCATCGGAGGGCCGTTTGAGAACCATGAAGAAATTCGTTCCGTACTTGGCGTAAAGGAAGCTGACTACCGCAATGCGTGGAAAGTATTGATGCGCGCGGCAAAGAAGCTCGAGACCAAGGAGTGAAACATGAACGCTAAGAAAACCCCGGACCAGCGGTTTCTGGACGCACAGATTGCTCTCCTCATGGATACACCAGAGGTGGAACTTGACGAGATGCTGCAGGCAGCAGGTTTTGACCCTAAAGACCTGCTTGACCGTGGAACAGAGGCTGTTGAACGTTCGTTGGAAGCCATAGAACAAGCTCAACAGACATCGGACGTTTTGAACTCTCTTCCAGTTTCAGGACAGAGGGAGGTTGCTAGGCGGCTAGGTATCCGCCGGAGCATATTCTCCGCATTGGTCGAGCGCCGCGCACGAGTTGAGACGATACCCAAGCCGTTTCTTCAGCGATTTGCTGCAGAGGTGGGGGGGACGCTCGAATCAATTAGGCTTGCTCTTTCAGAGCCTGTTCGTTTCGCTGCTGCCCAGCACAAGTCCGACCAGGCCCCCGAGTTGCCAAAGCAAGTCACATTCGAGCAGCTTCTCAGGGACGCCTCAATGACCGATGCGGAAATCTACGAATTGATGCGAGACGACGCCTAATATGGATGCAGTAGAGTTGGCTCGCCAACGTGCGGCTGAACTGCACAATGGCGCAGTCCAGAGAGGACTCGACCCTTGGCGGGCGTATGAGTTTGCCATCGCTGAGGTTGCCCACCATGGGTATGACGTCGAGGACATTACTCCTGGTGCGGCCATGCTTGATGGTGGTCGGGCAAAGCTTCTACCAAGTGCGGGACTAATTCTTCACGAGAGGAAGGGCTCTCAATTCGAGCAAGCTTTGTTGGTTGCGCACGAATTAGGACACGCATTACTGGGTGATGCTGCTGACTCTAGCCTCCCGAGTGAAATGGACTTTTCTCGGAGTTCCGAGCCATCGCCAGTCGGCGAAGAGCGTGTGGTCGACTACAGCCGGAAGGAGAGGAGAGAGGTGCAAATGGACCTCTTTGCACGCGAGTTCCTGCTTCCAAGACCATACGTGCGCAAGCTCCACCTCGAAGCAGGCATGACTGCTACGAGCATTGCGGCAAAGCTTGAAGCACCCTACGCGGTAGTTGCCCAGCAACTACTCGATGCACTACTCCTGCCTTCGGTTGTTCTCGAGGAGCAGGAGCCCCAAGAGCGACCGCTCAATGAACGCCAGAAGGCAGCGGCCGAACACCGTGGGGTGGCTTACCTTCTCGAGGCGGGGCCTGGAACGGGTAAAACCCAAACTCTGGTCTCGCGCGTCGAGAAATTGCTGGCCGAGGGGGTTGACCCGCGTCGCGTCCTGTTGCTCACATTTTCCAATAAGGCAGCAGGGGAAATGGCTGAGCGCATAGCCCAAAAGCAACCGCAAGCTGCAGCAGCACTTTGGGTCGGCACCTTCCACGCGTTCGGTCTGGACATGGTTCGCAGGTTTCATCGGGCCCTTGGCATGCCCCAAGAGCCTCGGATGCTTGACCGAGCCGAAGCCGTGGAGCTTCTCGAATATGAACTCCCCAGGTTGAACTTACGGCACCACCGCGACCTGTACGACCCGACTCGGGTCATCAATGAAATCCTGATGGCAATTTCGCGTGCCAAAGATGAGGTTTTGGGACCAGAAGAATATGAGCATTTAGCGAACCAGATGTGCGACAAAGCAGCGAATGACGAGGATGTGACCGCAGCGGAAAAGGCGCAGGAGGTAGCGCAGGTCTATGCTGCCTATGAGGAAGTGAAACGTCAGTGCAATTGTGTCGACTTTGGCGACCTGGTGTATCTGCCAGTCAAACTCATGGAAGAAAGCGCTGAAGTTCGAGAGTGCTTGGCTGCTGCGTACGAGCACATCATCGTCGACGAATACCAAGACGTGAACCGAAGCAGCGTGCGCCTATTGCAGGCGCTTAGCCCGACAGGGCTGAACCTGTGGGTAGTAGGGGACGCAAAACAGTCCATCTATCGCTTCCGCGGAGCTTCTTCATTCAATATCTCCAGATTTGGCAACGAAGATTTCCCCGGAGCCCAGCGTGGGCAGCTCGAATTCAACTATCGCTCCCTGGAACCAATTGTTCGGGCGTATTCCTGTTTCTCCCGTGAGATGCGCGCCGGCGGCGTCGGAAGTGAACTAAAAGCCTTCCGGAAAGAATCTGGCCCGCAGCCGGAACTGCGCATAGCGCTGGGTGCTAGCGAGCAGACTGTTGCGATTGCTGACTGCATCGAAGAACTCAAGCAGCAGGGTGTCAGCTACCGTGACCAGGCAGTGTTGTGCACTGGAAACGAAAAGCTGGCTGAGTTTGCACGCAATTTCCAGATGTTGGGTGTCCCCGTACTCTTCCTCGGTAGCCTATTTGAGCGGTCCGAAATCAGAAATTTGCTCTCGTTCTTGTCCATGTTACTGGACTCCCGTGCGATGGGCCTCGTTAGGTTGGCGTGTCTGCCGGCTTTCCGGATGGACATCCAAGATGTAGCTCGTGTCCTCGGGTACTTGAGGCTTAACGGAGGGCGGCCTCTCGAGTTCTTGGAAAATAGGGAAGTCATTCCCGGACTGAGCTCCCGTGGAGCGGATACGCTTGGCAACCTGCAGCTGGTTTTTGCTGGGTTAAAAGCAACGGATTCGCCGTGGGAGGTGTTGGCTACCATCCTGCTTGACCGTACTCAGCTTGCTGCGGACATCATTAGGGATTCTTCGCTAGCATCGCGTGCCGAAGGAATTGCCATTTGGCAATTTATGAATTTCGTTAAGTCACAACCAGCTGGTTCTGGATTGCGAATCCGTAGTCTGCTAGAGCGAATCCGTAGGTTGCTTCGCCTTAGCGATGACAGGGACCTTCGCCAATTGCCTGCAGCCGCACAGGGTATCGACGCGGTCCGGCTTATGACCATTCATGGTGCCAAAGGACTTGAGTTCGGCGCAGTCCATATTCCCGGGCTGAATGAAGACACTATTCCTGGACGACGGCGAGCGTCACCTGCGTGCCCCCCTCCTGACGGTATGATTCAAGGGGCATCAGGGACGGTAGCCGACTTCCTGGAACATAGCCGCTTTGAGGAGCAGGAGTGCCTGTTCTTCGTGGCTTTATCAAGAGCAAAAGAACGGCTAGTGCTATACGCCTGTACTAAGGATAAGGCGAATCGAAGCCGTAGGCTGTCTGAAAATTTCCTCACGCGCCTTGGCCACGGACTAACTAGACGCACTGTCACGCCCTCCCGAGCCCTCCCGCTGGCGCCTGAAGACGAGCCAATTGTTCTCGACTTGGCTGGCCCCTTGCTACTTAGTGAGCACCAGATAGGACTCTTCGAGCGATGCCCACGACGGTTCCTGTATACCCATATCTTGCAAACGGGGGGAAGGCGTACTTCAACCCCGTTCCTGCAGATGCACGACGTTGTGCGCAACGTGTACAAGAAAATGGTTGAGGGGGAAATTACGTCGAGCGGCGAGCAACTGGCTGCGGAAGTGGAAGATGCTCTACGTAATGAAGGGTTGGGTGAGCACGGCTACTTTGCGTACTACCTTGAATTTGCGGTTGCGATGATTCAGTTCTTTTCCGAATCACGTGCCGGCTTCAAGCCAGAGAAGCCCAAAGCGCTTCGGGTTCCGTTTGGAGCAGAGGGAGTCATAGTGACCCCAGACGATGTTCTGGTTGCGGAGGACGGAACTGTAAGAATGCGTAAGGTAATGACGGGCCACTGCCGTTCAGAGTACGGGGAGAGCATTGGTGCAGCAGCTTTTCTTTCGGCGGCAACCCAGGCCTCCCCGCGTGCAACCGTGGAATTTATTTATTTGGCTGACAGGCAATCACAACTCATCACACTTACTGCAAAGAAGATGGATAACCGTCGAGATGCTATGTTCAGCAGTTTAGATGCCATTAGGGGGGGGATTTTCCCAATGAAAGCAACGTCATTTACGTGCCCGAATTGTCCGGCCCTCTTCGTTTGTGGCCCAGTTCCTGCGGGTATGCTTCACCCAATAATCCGTCAAGCGAGCCACGACGAGACATAAAACACTACTAAGTCAAAAAGCCAATTCCGCTGCGATGCCAACTTCGGACATGAACGAATATCGGTTCGGGATTCGATTGACTGAGGGCTGGATAAAGGCCGGACACCCAGAATTGTAAATTTAGATAAGAGCCGGCATCTACGGGCTCAGCTAGTTGTGTTTTGGCTTTGCGAATCTGGTTGTACGTGCTGTCCCTAATAGGGACAGTCATAAAAACAATTGCTTAATGTCCGGGTTTGCTTTTTTGCTTGATGGGAAGTGCTATACCGGACCAAACCCTCCCAGCCCAAACCCTATCGCATGGGTCAATCAAGGACATAGCCGGCATACCGGAAATACTGGCATATGTCGCCAACGGATACGCCCAACTCGATGGACCATTCAGCGGCCAGCTTCTGGGGGGTAGTGGTTGCGAGGTGGCTTCGCTTTTAGTAGGCACTCATGACCTCGGAAACTTTGTCTCTGTCCAGATTAAACCTGGCGCAGAAGGCCTCGCGGGCAGGCGCCCAACGCTCATGTGCAGGAAAGGCGGCACGCCATTCCAAGCCTTCATCGGAAATATACCGTCCATGGTTGTTTAGTGGCCTCAAGTTCATTGGGGCGAGCTGGCGAAAATCAGCTGCCTTGGATGCCATCTGGGCGGCTAGTTCGGTTTTGCGCTGAGCCTCCTCGGCTTCTCGCTCGGCCTTGAGCTTCTGATAGGCCTCCAACTTCACCTTGGACTCGTCAATCTTGGCTTGCAGTTTGGTTCTAAGGCGAGCGATTGCCTCGTCTTGCCTGGGGTGGTAAATCCACCGGCGGTTCAATGGGTTTTCGAAAAGCTCATACTCGAGCAATTCCCGGGATGCCTGGATATTTTTGAATACCCCAAGGTCAATTTCGATGGTTGCCTTACGGGTCTGAAGCAGCCGCTCACTCTTTTCGGGCATCAATCTGTGAAAAACGGTTATCTCGACCAGTATTGCCCGGTCCCCCACAGTGCCTATCAAGTCAGGTGCAACATCATTTAGGACCTTGCCGGCGACGCAAGTATCGAGGCTAACAGCTTTGCTTTCCAACAGGGTTTCTTCGGCAGATATGGGACTACCAAAGGCATCCCTGGCAGTTTGCGTGAAGGAGAGTGTTGGAACTCGCAGGAGCTTCCGTTTACGGATGAGTTGTTTGGCCAGTTCGTGCACGGACTTTTCGTAGGCGTCGGCACAATCACTGGCTTTCGCATGTGCGAAGTGCCAAGCCTTCTCTGTGCCGTGCTTTGCGATGACTGGATGTCCGCACCCTGGGCAAACGCAGTTGCAGGCTTGGCCGCGGAGCACCTCCTCGGGGCTAACGAACTGCTCGTCTGGCAGGTGCTTGGCGAAGGGGAGGAGTAGGGCTGTGCTCATATGCCGATATTGTATCGAGCCGCTGAAGGCCTGTGACTCAATGGTAGGCATGCTTTCCCCTTGCCGTTACTACCAAATCTCAAAAAACGTTACCTATTGGACTGAGGAGCAGGTGCCGCGAATCGAGAAGTTACATACGACTGAACTGGTTTTTGAGCAGCCGAGCCATATTTTCAGCTGCATCATTGCTCAGGAAGCTGGAGTAATGACGCTCAACAGTCTCCACCCTGTCGTTCAGTATGCCTGCGGCAGTTTTAAAGTCACCTCCGTCCGCTTTTAGAATCGATGTTGTAACTAGGTGCCGAAAAGAGTGCATCCCAAAACCAGCACAACTGGGCAAATACATGGCGGTTAGAATCTCAACCCGTTTGCTGATATCAGCCCAAGGGCGGTGCTCAACTTGTCCGCGCGGAGAATTTAGCGCGAGGAAGACCAAATCCGTTGGCGCCCGTAACAGCACTGGGCGGTAAATAAATAGATAGCGCTCAAGGTCCCGCCAAACAGCTGGATTTACTTGGCAGTCGTATTCCTTGTCTCCAGCGGCCCCGTTAGTGTTCTTAAATTTTGTTTTGTGGATACGAATCCACCACGACTTATCTACCCGCTGATATAACTGCCCAGTGTTGTCGGCCCGCCAAGTCAGATGCGCAAAATTGCGGCGGCGCAAGGGATTAGAGATAAGCAACTTAACGAGGAACAGGTCGCGACCCCATACGGCCTCTCGTTTCGGCTGGCCAATTGGACGGTCTCCACGCATGCGCTGAACCATGTCGGCTAATGCATCCATCGGTTGCGATAACTCGATTAGATGTCGGATGGGGTCAAAGGGGTTACGGGAAACCTCGATTTCATCTTTAAAGGATGAGACCAGTTGCTCTGCCAGGTCGAATTGACGATTGCATAAGTCATCCCAACTAAAGTTTTGATACTCGATAGGTAGCGTGGCATGAAGTTCTGGCCTTTGCCGTAGATATCCAAATCGCGGTCTGACAAGTGAAGTGACAAAAGCAAGGAATTGGTTCTGGCCTTGGTTTCGTTTTCCAGCCCTTCCTCGCATCCAGTCCATATAAGCCTCCAGGAAGTCGGGCACCACCAGCCATGCAAGCGTATGCAGTTGCTCCTCGTTAATGGCCTGTCCGCCTTGCTCGGCTGGCAATCCAAGCCAGCCAAGGTAGCCTGAAGTTTTAATCCAACCTATCCGCGACGATGCAACTTCCTTTCCATCAAGAAAGGACCACCAGTTTGGGGCGGTCTCGGGAGTCAGCGGGCATGGGGAAAAGCGCCACTTTCCTCTTTTGGTGCGTTTGAGAGTTGGCGCAGCTGCGGTTTTGTATTTGAGAAATTCTTGCCACTGTTTTCGTAGCGGAGAATCTTCACTCGGCTTCAAACAGAATGGGGACTTGGTCATTCGACCAAGGATTTCATTGTATTCGCGTGGAGTAGGTTTTTCTCCCACTGATGCTCTGTGACCAATCGTTTTCATGCCCGAAAGGGCGACGAGGGTATTTCTCTCAATCCCGAAGTAGGACTCTAATCTCAGGATGTAGCGAGCGCTGCTGGCTCGCGGAATCTTTCCTTTAAGCCATCCCCAAAGCATATCCAGAGGAATGCCTGCTTCCTTTGCAATTCGTTTAACCGGCCTGTCTTCAATAACGCTTTTGATGGCTTGCATGAACGGAGTGGCGTTTCCCGAGCTTAGTGCTTCAACGGTGTCAAATTCAACGACAGCATCTTTCCAGGGGCGCATGGTTGACCGTGTATTTGAAATACTGCGTTGGGGGCGCCCCTCTTCCTGCATTTGAACGATATATCGCTCAATCGCCTCGGGGTAACGCACTCGCATCTCTGCGCCAACAATGTCTTCCATCTGAAGATGATTTGCGTTGAGGAAGCCTCTTAGTGCAGTTGCGCGGTTTGCTGCTGTCTGCGAATTCAGGTTTTCAAGTTGAATTTTTCTGGTTTGGTCATCCAGTAGGCGTTGGTAGGTTAGTGGTTGGGTCATCTGTAACTTTCGTGCCCGAACCAGTGTTTTCGTCGCCTGCGACGCAGTTATAGACGACGGGGTGAAATACCTAACAACTCTGTAACCATCGGTTTTGTTAGATGATTTCCTGCTCATTTTTGTCCGCCTTTGAAATTCTTGGGCGGGTGAAATGCAGGTAATCCCAAAAAGCACTAGTTCGAGCGGGGGAGTGCCTCGCCCACCGTATAGCTATCAGTGCATGTTTTTGGCTCTATCTGAATCGTTTTTCAACAAGCCGCCGTAGCTGCTGTTGTCAAAGTTTGGTTCATCGAGAACCTTGGCCTGGGGAGCGATGATGAGAGCCATCGACATAGGTTTTGGGAGTTCGCGAAATGGGTTTGTTCTGGTGAGTACAGCATTGCTGGCACGCCTTCTCAAAGCGAGTGTTACCGACAAGAGCAAGAAGCGGCTCTTGGTGGGTATCCCGCTGGTTCCCTTCGTGCACATAACTAGGTATGCAACATCTCTGTGATGTCAGTCCTTTGCTCTCCTCTCGAAGCGACCTAGACACCGCAGAGGATTCAATGCCGTGGCCTGCCTGCTATTCCCGGGTGTTATATTTGTTATTAATTCAAATGTTGTTGACACATTTGTTAACGACTGGCATTCTGAAAAAGCTGAGTGCAACGCTCAGCCACGCAATGACACCACTGTGAGTGTCGTTGCATTGCTAGACCTTTGAGCAAACTCTGATTTTTTGGGGTGGGGGTTCCTATATCCGCTCAAGGGACGTCTGGTTGTTCGCAACCTAAAGCCTCTGGCACAAACAAGCTGCCCATGGCCCAGAAACTTCCCTGTTGTCATTGTTCTTTCACAACTCGGAAAAATATTCGATTCGCAATCGTTGGCTTTGGCGCCTGTTCTAGTGTTCCAATGTTCTGATGCATTTCATCCCAATTTTGTGCGCACAAAAACGTCCGTAAGCGGACTGGCGTTTGATGAATGTGCATGGACAGTAAAAATCGCCTGGAATGGCGCTAAAGCAAACAAATCTGGATTCCGCCCCTTCTACGGGGTGTGACCAAAATAGCTTACCAGGCGGCAATGACGTGGAATCACCACGCTCAAGCACTGGTTAGCCTAAATCGAAATATCCGAAATCAATCTCCGTTGTTCAGACGGTGCTTCAGTTCGCCCAAATATCCCAAAGCGGCTATTGCGAACGAAGTGCAATGGAACATCAGAACATCGGAACAAATCAAAACAAAGAAAGGAAATAACCATGGCTAATGCATTCAACTACTCCGGGTTTCTTGATGAGATGGAATCCCGCGACTGCTTCGTATGTATTAATGAAGTTAACTACGAATGGAATGGCAACCATTGGGAGCCGTTGACGGACAAGACGGGAGAGGCTTGGGTACTCGAATGGATTCGGGAAAATGACCCGGCCAGCCTGTCAAAGTCGGTTACTAAGCAGGCATGGGAGGCGTTAAAGCTGGCGCTACTGGACAGCCGCCCGAAAGTTGAGTTGAACCGCGTCGTTATTCCATGTGATGGTACTTATGTATGCATGGATGAAGATGGACAAATAACGACCATTGAGCCGCGAAAGGATATGTATAGGAACTATGTTCTGGGATGCAAGTTTGACCCGGATGCGAAGACACCCTTGTTCGATGCGTTCCTCGACCAGATTCTTCCAGACATAGATGTCCGCCACAGAGTACAGGAGTACGTCGGCTACACCTTGTTGCCAGATAACCGATTCCAACGCGCATCGCTATGGTTGGGTTCAGGTGCAAATGGCAAAGGTGTCTTGAGTAACATCGTGCAGAGGCTGCATGCAAAAACACAGGCAATTCAGCTCGACAACAAGTCGCGCTTCGCATTGTCAGGCCTATATGAGGCAAGCCTCATCGTTGCAGACGAATTGCCGGCACGAAAGTTGGATGAAGCCAAGTTGAAGTCGGTGATTGCAGGGGAGCCGGTGTTTATCGACATCAAAGGCCAGATGCCTATTACAACCCGTATTCGAGGGAAGCTGCTGGTATTGGGTAACAACTACCCGGTAGTTGATGACTCCTCGGAGGGGTTCTGGCGTCGGTGGGACGTAGTGCCGTTCAAGGAGACAATCGCAGAGGCTGACCGTGACCCGCGCCTAGCAGAGCGGATTATTGGGAACGAACTAGCAGGAGTGCTTAATTGGGCTCTTGAGGGGTTGGCTCGGCTATTAAAACGGGATGGATTTGACCCGGTTCAACCGGAGGCAATGAAATACTCCATGCTCATGGCAAAGAAGGTCGCCAACGACGTGACCGGGTGGTTGTCGGAGCGAGTAATGTCGGTCGGAGGTGAGCCTCATTTGCACAAGCGAATTGCATACAATGACTACACTGTCTGGTGTATGCAAAACGACTTCGTTCCGCAGGCGCCACAAGCGTTTTGGCTTAAAATCAAACGCTGTCGTACCGACCTTGTCGATAAAAAGATTCGAGTCGGAGCTGGGTATCAGTATGTCTGTTCGATTGTTCTAAAAGAGCAGGAATCTATAGCGCAGGATGCAGCTAACGGGCGAGATTTCCACTCTGTAGCATAGTGTTGCGATGATAGGTGCTGCCGTATGCTGGATGGCAGCGCCTATCAAATTGCGCATCTTTTCAGGTCATCCAAATATTTCTATCTGAAATTTGGGCGAACAGGCGGTCGAGAAAGAGGCTAAGTCATTGTTGTTGCCGGTAGCCTGCCGCCGCCAGTTGTTCGACTTGTCGGATGATATGGCGACAAAGCTCGACATCGAGTTTTATCAGGATGCCAGAGATGCTCTGCTGAAGACTTTGTCTGATTAACCCCGTCAGGTGGGGAATCAGCTCGACTTCCCTTATCAGTTCGGGGTGCGACGTAGCGAAATCGAAAGGTTACTAATTTTGTTCCGGAGTATTCCCAGAAGTAGTTGTGTAGCAAAGGTTACTAAGAATGGCCTGAAGTTCGCATGCGGAAACGTGGAGGTGCAGCAAGCCTGAGCCTTTTTAGGCAAATTCTAGTGATTTATCACACGTAAGTGCGTCATCAGGACATTTGGAGTGACTTTGACGTGTCCTCTACAGCTCAATCTGTGCACGGTTTGCAACAAACTTGGTGACTTTTGGTGTGACCTGCAGAGCTGACTCTTTGGAGGAACAATAATGGTGACTTTTCCCTTTAATGGCTACGGTGCGAAATCTCGACTGAGTTGACCATCCAATTTCCTTGTACCTGACCATCAAATATTGTTGTGATGACCAGCGGCAGTCAGGCAGAGAACGGCCACAAGCGGAAATTCGCTGCTTCCGATGAGCAGCCGTGCAAAGGGCTGCTGTGCGCTAAAAGCTGCTGTAACGGCAACCCCGCCTCTACGAGCATTTCAGCCGTTCGACTCGTCCAATGAGAGTAGCTGGTTTCGATAGCAAAGCAGGCTCATTGGTGATTGCACAAGCAGGGCCGATTCATGGAGTTTCCTGTTCGCTCACATTCCGCCAGCGCACTATTTAAGATAGTCTAATCGACTTGGAATAGGACAGCTTCATTCTACGGCTACTATTCGGAATGCGTTCACAAGACCAAGAAGATGGACATACAAATTCTCAAAAAAACGGGCGTGCCAAAGGCAGAAGTCGAAGCACACCAAGTAATTCAAAAAACGTTCAGTGCTTCTGAATTTAGTAAAGGGTGGAGAGGGTACGCGTCCTTTGCTGTCGCCCGAAGAGGAATGGGGTCCGGTGAAGATGACTTCGACTTAGTTCTTGTTACTCACGCAAACATCATTCTTGTAGAACTGAAAAACTGGCATGGTCAGCTTCTTGAGTCTGACGGCCGCGAGTGGTACTTGGATGGTCAAAAACGAGGGACGTCACCAGTTTCGAAGGTTAGGGCAAACGTCAGGAAGCTTGCTGACTTAATGACGTTGAAGCTTGGACGGGACAAAACCCCATTCATCCAGTCTTTCGTTGTGATGCACGGCAGCATCAAGGAGCAAAAGCTTCGTCCAGAAGAAGAGGAATCCGTTCTGACAATGGACGAATTCCTTAGCATCCGTAACGCAGGTCGATACAAGGAGCTGTTGCCTCGGGCTGCCTCATTTAATCCTTTGGGGCATTTGTTCAAGTACGACCTTTTTTTCAAAGGGCCGTCGTTCAAGCCTCGAGACCTAATTGTTGATGGCTTCAGGCCTGACCAAAATCCCATCTTCGTGCATCCGAAGAAGCTTTATTCTGAATTCAAAGCAGCCGCTAAGGATGACCCCACCACATTGGCCCTGTTAAGGCAGTGGGATTTCACGGCAATTGGTTTAGAGCTCATAGGGGAGAACGACCGTTCTTTTATCGGCTTACGAGAACAGCGGGTTTTTGAGTTTGTTGCGGAACGAAATGAAGAGCTCTCTCTAAGCTTGCTACGTCCCGTATCTAGGAAGAATCCTAATGACGTAACCCTAGATTATTCTGAGCTGTTCTTTCTTCCAAGCAAGGTTACCCGGCTCACTGAGTTCGCAAACAGTGTTCTCCCGAAGCTATCCCCTGAAGAGCGGCTGACGCTATGTAAAGCTCTTCTCTCGAAGTTTGCAGACCTGCACGACCTGCGAGTGGCTCATCGAGATGTAGGTGACCACAGTATCTGGTTCGACAGGCCTGCAAAGGTCGTATTGTCTGGCTTCCCGGCGGCCTATTACCCGGAGATGAAGACAGTCGGCACCTTCCGAGAAAAAGTTAAGGTTGAACAATCGACTCTGCCGGAGGATTTTACGGAGGTTTCTGCCGCGACCCCATATCGTCGTGACGTATTCATGTTAGGTGCCTTAATACACCTAATCTTGTTCGGTGATAAACCTCCCAAGGTAGGCGGTGTCTATGAGTGGTCTTCAAGGGCGGAAGACCCATTTAATGGCACGCTGAGCGACTTCATCACAAAAGCTCTCAGCAAGGAGCCAGGCGAGCGCTTCCAGAATGCACGTGAGATGCTAGAAGCATTCAATGAGGCAACCGCCAGAAAGCAAGAGAGCATCATTGACCTTGCTTCCTTTGACGCATTCAAGGCAGCAACTCGAGACAGGGATTACATTGAGTCGGAGACGCTATCCGATACTGATGACGAATGGTTTTTCAAATCGGAGGAAGGTGGCATAGCCAAGCTGGTAAAGGTTTGGTTTAGAGTTGCGCCAGACGCCAAAAAGCCTGACCAAGCCGTTCGTCTCCTGTCGTTTCTTGAACGAGCACGAACCATTAAGGGATGCAACCTACCTGGGCTTCCAAAGGTTCATGACTTTGGTTTGTCTCGCGGCAGCCTTTTATTGGTTCTGGAGTGGGTTGAGGGACAGACATTATCCGAATGGATAGCTCGAGCACCGTCGTTTGAAGAGAGGCTGGCGACAAGCCGGTCCCTGTTGGATGTTTTGGAGCGAATCCATGCTTTGGAATTTGCCCATGGCGACATTCATCCTCAAAACATCATCGTTAAGGACGACGGCACTGTTACCCTCATTGATGTTTTGGATTTTCACCTTGATGCTGACGACCACTACACAACCGCTTATCTCCCAGACAACTACAAGGCTCTGACGCCGTTTGAGCGTGACAGGTACAGTGTTGCGTCCGTCCTGACGGAGGTGTTGGGAACCACAAGGGAAAACCCAGGTGCCGGCGAATACCCTATTCCCAGAATTTACGAGGAGATTGCAAACCTCCTTGAGCAGAAGACGCTGTCCACTATCGAGCCACTATCGAGAGCTGTGACACGCGCAGGTGAGTCTGACCATGACGAATCACCAGAGGTAACTGTAGTCGTTCAAAGGCTTGGCAATTCCGGCGTGTCCCCCGGTGCTATGCGCTCAGACAACGGAGTTTTCCATGTTGAAGCAAAGCTAGATGCGAAGTACAAGGGGTGTCTGCGTTTCTGGGTTACTGGCATTGGCAAACAGCTGTCGTTCTCTTGGCATCTCGCTAATGAGACGACGGAATTTGTTCGTGCTAGCTCAATCCCTCAGAGTCATTTGCTGCGTTCCCAGACGTTAGGAGATGGACAGATTCCTGTCCGTATTAACTTGGTCGACGGTCCTGTTTCCGACGTCCGAGACCTAGTTCAAATCCTTCTGCAAAACGAAAAAATTAAGCGCAAGGTTCCACAGCCAGCGCTTCCTGTAGTGACTACGACGCCTGAGGTTGAAGCTGCGTCGGTGCCTGCGACATTGCCAATAACCGAGATTGTCGAAGAAGAGGTTGTTTCAACTCCAATTGGCATTCCTGTGCCGGAACTCTGGAAGGCATTACTGGATGCTGAAGAGGACGCGCTGACCACCGTAACTGTCGCTGGAGAAAAGCGAGACAACCCCTCTATCTATGGCCAAATTCTCGTTCCCTATCATGCGGACAAGGGGGTTATTGACTACGAGAAGTCTGATACGGTCATTATTGAAAGCCAGGGAACAGACGGTGTTTGGCGGCCATGTGGTCAGCTCAATCTCAAAGAAACAACGTTTGGGGAGCTGGCAGAGCTTGCAATCGACAGACCTCACCTAAAAGCCAATTTCAAAATCGGTAGCAAACTCCGGCTAATCAGCAACCTCGAGAAAGGGTCATTTACTCGAAGAAGGTTTGCCGTAGACCGAATACTCGGTGATAAGGCTGTCGTTCCAGGCCTCATCAACTATTTCGAACGACAGGAAGCCGAAAATCTTTTCCCTCATGAGTATGCTCAGCCAAGTGATGATGACCTAGAGTCCTATTCCGAGGGCGACAAGAAGTTGAATCCAAGCCAAAAAGCTGCATTCCGCAAAGTGCTTGGGAATGGGCCGATTAGTTTGCTTCAAGGACCACCGGGGACGGGCAAGACCTGGTTCATCGCTTCCCTCTTGCATTACCTAATGACCAAGGAGAGCGCACGTCGAATCCTCCTAGTCAGCCAGGCACATGAGGCCGTAAACAATGCTCTGGAAAAAGGACTGGAACTTTGTCGGAGCAAGGGGATTGAGTTCAATGCAGTCCGCCTTGGTAGCGAGTCTGCTGTATCCGACTCTATCCGTCATCTGCACGCCACTTCTATTGAGCAGGCCTATCGGGAGCGCTTCAGAGCAGAGCAAAAGGAGCGGATTGTCGGCCTCGCTTCTGCGCTTGGACTTCCGCGAGACTTTGCTGTCGAATATGTCGACTTGTATCTGCGCCTCGGTATGTTTAGTGAGCGTATCGCCAAGCTAGAAGAGCGTAGGCTAGCAGAAGGTGAAAATGCCAGCCAGGCACTCGAGGCAAGAATCAGAGCCTTGGTTGAGACTTTCTATGACATCACTTCAGATTTGTATGATGTCGGCAACGAGCGTAGGCCCGCACAAACAGTTGCACTTCTCCAGCAACGGTTAGTGGATAAATACGAGGTTCGCTCGAAGGATGCCATCGAACGACTGACACGCTTAATTCATCTCTCAGATGAATGGGTAAAGGCCTTGGGGTCACCGGATGCAAATTTCGCGGAATTCCTGGCCAAATCGCGAACTGTTGTAGCAGGCACCTTGGTTGGTATTGGCTATCGTGGCGCTGGTGTAGTCCAGAATATCTTTGACTGGGTCATCATTGACGAAGCGGGTCGTGCTGCACCCAGCGAATTAGCAGTGGCCATGCAGGCAGGACATCGAGTGCTCTTGGTTGGTGACCACCATCAGTTACCTCCAACATTTTCGGAGGAAGTAAAGGATGCAATTTGCCAGCGGTTCTCCGTTGACGAAGGCTCATCACTATTCAGTAGTGACTTCGAGCGGATTTTTGATTCGGAATACGGCAAGAAAGTTGGCACGACTCTCTTAAGCCAGTACCGAATGGCTCCGGACATTGGGGAGGTTGTTTCTACCTGCTTCTACCATGGAGAGCTAGAAACCGGACGTGGAGCCCCACCGGCGTATTACTCGAAGTTGCCAGAACACTTTTCCAAGCAGGTGACGTGGATTGACACGGCCCCTCTTGGAGAGCGCGGGCAGCAGCAAAATTCGGAGAACAGGGACGAAACTTGGAATACCGCCGAGGCTCGGATAGTCATGAACATCCTTCGACAGATTATTGAATCCGACGAATTCATGGAGGCCATCAAGAGCGACCTTCAACCCCAGGAGCCTCCGATAGGCATCATCTGTATGTACAGCAAGCAACGCCAGATTATCGACCAGATGAAAGCGGAAGCAACTTGGCTTGGCGATGCTCGTCGGTTGGTCAAGGTTGATACTGTCGACAGCTATCAGGGTAAGGAAAATCGAATCATCATTCTCACCACCGTTCGCAACAACCTCAAGCAGTCCCCAGGATTCCTAAAGAGCCCCAATCGGGTGAACGTGGCAATGTCACGTGCGATGGAGAGGCTATTTATCGTGGGGTCAACGAAGATGTGGAGTGGCAAGAACTCCCAACTGCCGTTGGGCAAGGCCCTGACGAAGATTCGGGCTCTCACAGATGCTGGCCGAGCAAGCATCCTGTCAGGCAAGCAGTTTCAGGGGAATTAAATGACCATTCCAGCAGATTTCAATCGCGTCACCTTTGGTCTTCCCATTGAGACTTTTCGTGTTGATGCCTACATAGCGCTGGATGAGCGCTTACCGGTTGTTACCGAATTTGTCCTTCGACTGCTTCGGGTATGTGGAAGGGTTTCAATTCCGGCGCTCAGGGATTACTTTGGCTTCACTGACAGTGAAGCCTTGTCCGTTGTGGAGTCTTTGTCTCGCCAAGGGCTTATTGACCTCGTTGATGAAGATGTCCAGCTTAGTTTATTTGCTATTGAGCGGTTCGAAGAGGCTGGTGGAGACCATCCGAGATTCAACAAGGTCGAACTCAAGAAGGATACCGTCACCTTTGACTTGATTTCCTTTACTCCGCTCCGCTCTGTGGCTGGGGAGCTAATCACAGACAACATCATCAAATTGAGCGCAGAGGATGAGGTTCTGGGTGAGAGTAAGGAAAGGGCGAGGCAAGCCTACCGGAATCGTTATCCGGAAATTGCATCAATGCGAGACGACTTGAGAGACAAGTCCTATGGCGTCCATTCCGTCGAGGATATTGAAAGTAAGAGACGGAGCTATCTGCCGATACCGGTCGCTTTCGCGATTGACCAAGAGGGTCAGGTCGAGCGAAGGATTGATGAGACGTTCGAAAGAATGGCTCCTCCTGACTTGGTCCAGTTCGTAAACGAGCAGGTGACCGCCTCAATTCCCAAGACTATTACCCTTGGTTCTCCTGGGCTGGAGGAGTTCATTGAGGCGTTTGACTTAAAGTTGATGGGGCAATACCTGACAGGCAAGAAATTCGATTTGGCAGGCTATCTTGCCGATGTGCATGTCACCCGCAATACAAAGTACCCCAAGGGAATCGAACCATTCTTCGGAAACGTTTACCTACACGATAACGTGGAGAGGATTGTCAGCCGTGTTCGCGATAGACGTGAAGGCAAACGTCGCCACGGAAAACTGCTTAGCTCTCTAGCTTGGCTGGCGCCTGATTACGAGCTTTGGGGACGGGGCGATTCATTTGCCAAGGCTGTAGCGCAGTTCACGAACGTCCTTAAGCTTTCCGGTAATTCGGACTCTCTATTCCTTTTCGCGAATGCCGAACAAGGCCAAGAGAACGAGGTTGTAGCTCAATTCCGCGTTCCGTCGTTGAATGAGCTTCATTTCTCACGGCCATTGATTAACAGTGGGCCATTGATGGCCGGTAGAGTTGAGTTGCTGCTGTATCCCACAGCATTCATGGTGGCGGTGTACCACCTCTCACTTCCCGGTAGTAATGGGCTGTGGGTCCCGATTGGTGTTATCTCCACCCTGCCGAAGCATTTGGATACCGCGCACAAATTGATTCAAAGCGTCATGGGAAGGAGGCGCTATGGAAGCCGAGCAAAATTTAACAATAGAGATGACCGCAGCAAGCCGACCACCTTCGAGGAGGGCTGTCCATTTTTGCATTACAGCGGGCTAATTAACGACAGCCAAATGGATGATGACGCCTAGGACGTCACTTGGAGATGTCTCGTAATAATGCTTTGGTGACAAGAAAATGCACACCGGAATTTCATCCAGTGGGCAAAGGCGTCTGAAGTCAAAAAGCAGCCATTGAACCATTCCGTTGTCGAAAGACGGCTCAGGGTCGATTTGAGCCGGTCAAGTAGAATTCGTTTCGGTGGTCAAAAGAATGCGATTGCGCACTATGGTCAGCTGTAGCGTCAGTTCAGATTGCCGGTAAGTGCATGAATGCCGGAAGCCGGGTCGCCATTACCTAGCGCAGAGAGGCGTGCAATCGTTTCAGCATCCAATTGCAGTTGCAGCTTAACGAAACGCCCATTGCAGTAGTCCGCATGCGACAACCATTGCAAGTGAGATTCTGATTTCAGCGGCTCGCGCTTCAATGCCGAAAATATATCTGTGGCGCTTCTACCGTCTGCAGAAATTACAAAAAGCCACTGCTGGTTGCTGTTTGCATCGGTGAGGAAACGGTTGAATGTTGCGTGAGGAACAGTGGTGCGTTCAGTAGTGCTGGTTTGTTCCTCAAATGAGGACATCCAAGCGATTAGCGAGCTCAATCGATATCGAATCGGCGCTGTCCGTCCCTCACCCAATTTGATGTAAGGCGGGCCTTGAATTGTTTTCCGACCTTCTCTTGCGCCTGCGAGCCATTTCGTGTCAACCCCTACGAGTTCGGCTACAAACGCTGGCGGGAGTAGGGGGTCAATGCCTGGCGGCAAGTTCTCTTTTATTGTCTCTAAGGAGAATCGCGGTTTCGTTACCATATTCCTGAGGGAGCCTATGAGGAGCCTGATGTATTTATTTGGTCAAAAAAAAGGACTTGGAGAATTCCAAGTCCTTGTTTCGATGTGATTCTATTGCGTGCTAACGGGCGGTTAAAAAAGGATTATGAGTCCTCTGCTCTAACCGCTGAGCTACAGGCCCGGAAAGCTTAGCTGCCGCCCTGGTCCAGGAAGCTGCGCAGCTTGTCGGAACGGCTCGGGTGGCGCAGTTTGCGCAGGGCCTTGGCTTCGATCTGGCGGATGCGCTCGCGGGTGACATCGAACTGCTTGCCGACCTCTTCAAGTGTATGGTCGGTGTTCATTTCGATACCAAAGCGCATGCGCAGCACCTTGGCTTCCCTCGTCGTCAGGCTGTCGAGGATTTCCTTGGTGACGCCGCGCAGGCTGGAGTACATCGCCGCATCGGCCGGGGCCAGGGTGGCCTGGTCCTCGATGAAGTCGCCGAGATGGGAGTCGTCGTCGTCGCCGATCGGGGTTTCCATGGAGATCGGCTCCTTGGAAATCTTCATGATCTTGCGAATCTTGTCTTCCGGCATGTCCATCTTCTTGGCCAGCGTCGCCGGATCCGGTTCTGCACCAGTTTCCTGCAGAATCTGGCGGGAGATGCGGTTCATCTTGTTGATCGTTTCGATCATGTGCACCGGAATACGGATGGTGCGCGCCTGGTCGGCGATGGAGCGGGTGATCGCCTGGCGAATCCACCAGGTGGCGTACGTCGAGAACTTGTAGCCGCGACGGTATTCGAACTTGTCCACGGCCTTCATCAGACCGATGTTGCCTTCCTGGATCAGATCGAGGAACTGCAGGCCGCGATTGGTGTACTTCTTGGCGATCGAGATGACCAGACGCAGGTTGGCCTCGGTCATTTCGCGTTTGGCGCGACGGGCCTTGGCTTCACCGGTAGACATCTGCTTGTTGATGTCCTTCAGTTCCTTCAGGGAAATGCCGATGCGATCCTGCAGGGCGAGCAGTTTTTTCTGCTCTTCCTTGATGTCCGGGGCATTGCGGGTCAGGATGGCGACATAGGTCTTCGGTGCGGCGGCGATTTCCGCGTCGACCCAGTCGACGTTGGTTTCGTTGCCAGGGAAAACCTGGATGAAATGCGGACGCGGCATCTTGACGCGCTCAACGCAGATTTGCTGAATCTTGCGCTCGGAGCGGCGAACCTGTTCGACCATCTCGCGTACGCTGTCGCACAGCTTTTCAATGGCGCGCGACGTGAAGCGGATGTTCATCAGCTCGTCGGAGAGCTGCCCCAGCAGCTTCTGGTAAGCCTTGTCCTGCGAACCCTTGCTGCCCAGCGCCTTCTGCATCTTGGCGTGGATGCCCTTGATAGTCTTGAAGCGCTCCAGGGCATCGGTCTTCAGTTGCAGCAGGGAGGCGGCAGCGGCGCCGCCGCCACCTTCGCCTTCCTCATCGGCTTCTTCGTCCTCGTCTTCCGCTTCAGCGTCGTCCGCCATTTCGGCGGCAGGCGCTTCTTCGACGGCATTCGGGTCGATCAGCCCATCGACGAGTTCGTCGATGCGCATTTCCTCGGTCTCCACCTTGGCGGCCATCTCAAGGATGTCGGCAATGGTGGTCGGACAGGCCGAAATGGCCTGGATCATGTGTTTGAGGCCTTCTTCGATCCGCTTGGCGATCTCGATTTCGCCTTCGCGGGTCAGCAGTTCGACGGAGCCCATTTCACGCATGTACATGCGGACCGGATCGGTCGTCCGGCCGAATTCGGAATCCACCGTAGATAGTGCCTGCTCGGCCTGTTCTTCGACTTCTTCATCGTCAGCGGCGGCTGCGGCGGTGTCGGACATCAGCAGGTCTTCAGCGGCCGGGGCCTCGTCGAAAACCTGGATGTTCATATCGCTGAAAGTCGAGATGATGGCTTCGATCGACTCCGCGTCGACGACATCGTCGGGCAGGTGGTCATTGATCTCGGCGTAAGTCAGGTAGCCACGTTCCTTGCCGAGCTTGATCAGCGCCTTGAGGCGAGTCTTACGCGCCTCTGCGTCGAGCGGTTCGGGGGTTTCCGCCATTGCACCTTCGAGCAGCGCCTTTTCGGCAGCCTTTTCCTTGGCCTTGCTGGTGCGAGCCTTCGGGGCTTCCTTAGCGGTGTCTTTTGCCTTAGCCATGAACACGATCCGTTGAATTGGAGAGAACCGTAAATATTACCACAACTTAGCTCACTTTCCGCGGGAGGAAAGCAGTGCGATATATTCCATTTTTTCCGCCGCCGACAGTCCGGCGACACCAAATTGCTGTGCCTTGCCCTGCAATTCCTCGAAGCGGCGCTTGTGTCCGCCCGCCTGCAGTTTTTCGATGGTGTCGCGGAATTCCGTCTCGGCACCTTCTTCGTCAAACGGTAGCTCGAGAAGTTCCGCCGCTGCCTGCTCAATGGCCGCTTCTTCCGGTACGCCACGCAGGCGTTCGCGCAGGATGGCGTAATTAGCCGCATCGCGGTCGGTACTAACCATCTGGTGCAAGCGAGCCAATGCCGGCCGCTCGGGTGTGTCCGGCAGCAGGTCAACGGGGAGATCGAGTGCCAGTTGAGGTTTGTGCAGGACTATGCGCAGCAGGTTGCGGGTCAGCGATGGGGCGGTTCGCTTCGCCTTGGGCGGAGCGGCGGGGGTGTAAGACTTGAGTTCGCACAGACGTTCGACTTCTTGCTGGGCAAAACCGCTCGCCTCGGCCAGTCGCTTGACCAATTGCAGGCGCAATAGCGGCGTCGGCAGTTTGTGCAGCAGCGCCTTGGCTTCGTAGATCAGCTTGGCCTTACCTTCGGCGCTGGTCAGGTCGCAGCGGCTGCCCAGTTCGCGCAGCATGAAATCGGAAAGCGGCATGGCCTGGGCGACGAAGCGGTCGAAGGCGGCTTTGCCGTGTTCGCGGATGTAGCTGTCCGGGTCGTGCTCGGGCGGCAGGAAGACGAAGCCGATTTGCTTGTTATCGACCAAGGCTTCCAGCGCATTTTCCAGGGCTCGCCAAGCGGCTTTGCGCCCGGCGTTGTCGCCGTCGAAGGCGAAGACGATGCGGTCAACCTGGCGCAGCAATTTTTGCACGTGGGTTGGCGTCGTGGCCGTGCCGAGGGTGGCGACGGCATTGCCGACGCCGTTCTGCGACAGGGCGATGACGTCCATGTAGCCTTCGGTGACGATGGCAGTGTTGGTTTCGCGCAAGGCCTGGCGGGCTTGCGGCAGGCCGAACAACTCGCGGCCTTTTTCGAACAGCGGAGTTTCCGGCGAGTTCAGATACTTTGGTTCGCCCTGGTCGATGATGCGGCCGCCGAAGGCGATGATGTCACCCTTCGGATTGACGATGGGGATCATCAGCCGATCGCGGAAGCGGTCGTAACGACGGCCGGCATCGTTTTCGATAACCAGGCCAGCAGTCAGTAAGGTGTCGGCGTTGTAGTCGGGGAATACGGCTTGCAGGTTCTGCCAGCCATCGGGTGCGTAGCCAATGCCGAAGCGAGCGGCTACTTCGCCGGTGAGGCCGCGTTTCTTGCAGTATTCGATGGCGCGCGGCGATTGCTTGAGTTGCGCCTTGTAGTAGGCGGCAGCGCGGGCCATGGTGTCGATCAGGGTGCGGGTCTGGCCCGGCGAGTGATCCTGGGAAAAGCTGCGCCCCTCTTCTTCGGGGACGACCATGCCGGCACGCGACGCCAGTTCCTTGACGGCGTCGACAAAGCCGATGCCTTGGTATTCCATGACGAAGCCGATGGCCGTGCCATGGGCGCCGCAGCCGAAGCAGTGATAGAACTGCTTGGTCGGGCTGACTGTGAAGGAGGGCGATTTCTCGTTGTGGAAGGGGCAGCAGGCAGCGTAGTTGGCGCCTGCTTTCTTCAGTTTCACGTAGCTGTCCACCAGATCGACAATGTCGATCCGGGCCAGTAGATCCTGGATGAAACTTTCCGGGATCATCGGTGAAAGTCAGCCGGCAAGCGCGGCCTTGACCAGTTTGGAAACCTCGCCCATGTCGGCCTTGCCGGCGAGTTGTGGCTTGAGGACGGCCATCAGCTTGCCCATGTCGGCCGGACCCTTGGCCCCGGTCTGAGCGACGGCGGCAGCGACCGCGGCCGCAACTTCATCGCTGCTCATCTTCTCCGGCAGGTAGGCGGCGAGAATGGCGATTTCAGCTTTTTCGACATCGGCCAGATCCTGGCGGTTGGCAGCCTCGTACTGGGTCACGG
The DNA here is from genome assembly GCA_041909105.1 of Azonexus sp. Lineage (GTDB taxonomy): Bacteria > Pseudomonadota > Gammaproteobacteria > Burkholderiales > Rhodocyclaceae > Azonexus. The sequence continues at coordinate 168,349 of JAYREE010000002.1, read as the reverse complement.
AATCCTTGCGCTGTTTGACCAGCTTTTCGATCACGGCGGCGACGGCGGCATCGTCGAGTTCGACGCGCTCATCGACTTCCTTCTGTTTGATGGCGGCGAGCAGCAGGCGGATGGCGGCCAGCTTGGCGGCTTCCTTGGCCTTCATGGCCGTTTTCATGTCGTCGGAGATGCGTGCTTTGAGGCTCATGGTGTTCTTTTCGGCAAAAACAAAGAAAAAAGCCGCCGGCGGTTGAAGGCTGGCGGCTCTTTTGCTGCGATGCGTACTGGATTAGTACAGCTTCGGAGGCAGGGTCATGCTGCGAATGCGCTTGTGGTGACGCTTGACGGCAGCAGCCAGCTTACGCTTGCGCTCGGCGGTGGGCTTTTCATAAAACTCACGGGCGCGCAGCTCGGTCAGAAGACCAGTCTTTTCGACAGTGCGCTTGAAGCGGCGGATAGCAACCTCGAACGGCTCGTTTTCTTTGACGCGAATGCTCGGCATAATTTTCACCCCCTTCCTGTACGGCGCCTGCCGGGGTTGTTGATCGGCAGTGCGCGCAAATTTTTCCGCATGTTTGCGGGAAGCCGAGCAGTATAGGGGATAAAACCTTTTGCTATCAAGTGTTAATTGCAAGGCGATGGTAGAATCGCGGCCCTATGTTGATCCTTGGCGTTGAATCTTCCTGCGACGAAACCGGCATCGCGCTATACGACAGCGCGGCCGGCCTGTTGTCCCATGCCTTGCACTCCCAAGTGGCGATGCATGCCGAATACGGCGGCGTCGTGCCCGAACTGGCGTCGCGCGATCACATCCGTCGTGTCGTGCCGCTGCTGCGCGAGGCGCTCGGCCGAGCCGGCAAGTCGCTGGCGGAAGTCGATGCCGTCGCCTACACGCGCGGGCCGGGGCTGTCCGGTGCGCTGCTGGTCGGCTGTGCCTTTGCCGAAGCTTTGGCCGTGGCGCTCGACAAGCCGACCATCCCGGTGCACCACCTCGAAGGGCACCTGCTGTCGCCGCTGCTGTCGAGCGATCCGCCGACCTTTCCCTTCGTTGCGCTACTGGTTTCCGGAGGCCATACGCAGTTGATGAAGGTGACCGGCGTTGGCGAATACGAATTGCTCGGCGAGACGCTGGACGATGCGGCCGGCGAAGCATTCGACAAGAGCGCCAAGCTGCTCGGTTTGCCTTACCCCGGTGGTGCCTTGCTGTCCAAGCTGGCCGAATCGGGCACGCCGGGCGTCTATGAATTGCCGCGCCCGATGCTGCATTCCGGTGACCTCAATTTCAGCTTTTCCGGTCTGAAGACGGCGGTGCTCACGCTCGTACGCGAGCAAGACGAACCGCTCAGCGATGACTTCAAGGCCAACGCGGCGCGCGCTTTCCAGGAAGCCATCGTCGAGGTGCTGCTGAAAAAAGCGCTGAAGGCGATGAAGCAGACTGGCCTTAAGCAGTTGGTCGTTGCCGGCGGCGTCGGGGCCAACAAGCAATTGCGCGCTACGCTGAACGACGAAGCCCGCCGCAAGCGCTTCCGTGTCTATTACCCGGAACTGGAATTCTGCACCGACAACGGCGCCATGATCGCCCTGGCCGGTTGCCTGCGTTTGCAGGCCGGAACGCCGGCCAAGCCGGCCGGGGTATTCGCAGTACAGCCGCGTTGGCCGCTGATGGAGATGTCGGTTACCCGGCCGTGAAAATTGGCCAAATTGGGCAGTGCACCGCAGCAGTCAGTGCTTGAAGCTCGCATTTGCCGTGTTTCTTTTTCTTGTTCTTGAGTTTCGGGCAGCCTTTGCACGGCGGGTCGGATTTGCAGCATTTCTTGGCCATGTTCATGCCTTTCCCGAATTGCGACGGGCCACCCAGTAGGTTGCGCCGGCCGGGCCGTAGCGTTCGGCATGCGCTTGCTCGTGGCCCAGACTGAATTGGTCGCCCGACACCAGGTGTCGGGTATGACCCTCGACCAGTAGCCACATCTCACCAGCGACCACGAGTGCTTTCAAGGCGAATGGGTGAGTGTGGGATTCGACAACGCTGTCCGCCGCCCAGATTCGTTCGAGTACTTCGTCGTAGCCTTGAGCCAGGGCCTGCTCGCGAAACTCGGCGAAACTGGGGGCGGGCATGTGGCTTGCCTTAGAGGGCGGCCAGGGCCGCAGCGTACTCCGGTTCGTTCTTGATCTCGGAGACCAGTTCGCTGTGGATCACCTGGTCGTTCTCGTCGAGAACGACCACTGCGCGCGCGGTCAGACCGGCCAACGGGCCGCTGGCGATGGCGACGCCGTAGGCCTCGTGGAACTCACGGCCACGTAGGGTGGAGAGGGTGACAACATTGTCCAGGCCTTCGGCACCGCAGAAACGGGCCTGGGCGAAGGGCAGGTCGGCGGAGATGCAAAGCACCACGGTGTTCGGCAGGTTGTTGGCCTTGGCGTTGAATTGACGGACCGAGGTGGCGCAGGTGGGCGTATCGATGCTCGGAAAAATGTTCAGGATCTTGCGCTTGCCGGCGAAGGCGGAGAGCGGTGTATCGGCCAGATTCTTGGCGACCAGCGAGAAGGCCGGGGCGGCATCGCCTTTCTGTGGGAAGCGGCCATTGAGCGTGATCGGGTTGCCGGCGAGGGTGACTTGGGACATCTGTTGCTCCACTGTTGTTGGTTGATTGTGGCGATTGGAGAGCTCAGGCGGGTGTTGGTTCCGTCGGCGCTCAATCTTTACGGCGGGCGACGGCCTAGAAGGTTTCCGGCAGGGAAGCCAGCACGTCGATGTACGAGTCCCAGGAAAGGTCGTCGAACCAGTGGTCGATGAATCGGGAAATCATGTTGGCCTCCTTAAGCTTGTTCGTCAGTCGCGATGACTGGATGAATGCAGTTTAGGAAGCTGTACTGGATCAATCCAATCTATTGTTTCAATTCGATGGATTGGAGTTGGCTATCCGAGCGCTTGCCTGGTAGAGGGGGCTCAGTTGCGTGCGTGCGACAGCGTGAAGTTCTCGACGCCCTCGAAGCGGCCTAATTCCTGTGCCAGTTCCGGCATCGTGGCCCCCTTGTCCTTGTGCAGTGCGACGGCGACGAAATGCCAGACCGGATGTCCGTCGACCTGTTCGATGCGCAGGGTGCCCCAGGCAATCTCGTAACCACGTTCGAGCGCTACGCGTTTGAGTACGTCATCGCGGGGTACGAAGCCCGGGCGGAAGCCCATGGTGATGGCAACGGCCGGGCGTGAGGGAAGCCAGCCTTCGAGACGCGAAACGAGGGTCATGCAGGCGGCGGACAGGATGGCAAGCAGGATGGCCGCACCGTAAAAGCCGACGCCGACCATGATGCCGATGGCCGACGAGGCCCAGATCGAGGCAGCCGTCGTCAGACCGCTGATCGAGAAGCCTTCTTTCATGATGACGCCGGCACCCAAAAAACCGATGCCGGTGACGACACCCTGGATGACACGTGTCGGGTCGGGCGGTGGCGCGCCGACGAAGGCGGAATGGCCGCCATACCAGAATTGTGGATAGCCCGAGATCACGACCAGCGCACAGGAGGCAGTACACACCAGCCCGTAGGTACGCATGCCGGCCGCCCGCCCGTGGTAAGCGCGCTCATAGCCCAACAGCAGCCCGAGGGCGAGCGCCCCGAGCAGGTTCATGAAAATGACGATGTTGGTTTCGAGCTCGCCGGCTGACCAGTAGGAGGCGAGTAGTTCGGGCGAGGGCAGGGCCATGACGGTGGGCGGGTCAGGCTTTCTTCTTGCCGCCGATCTTTGACTCTTGACCAGCCATCAGGCGCTGGATGTTCTGCCAATGCTTGCCGATCAGCGCCATGCCAAGAATGCCGACGACGATGGTCTGAATGTTGCCGCCATGCATCAGGGCCGACACGATCGGGGCAGCGATGGCGGCGCACACGGCGGCGAGCGAGGAGTAACGAGACACATAGGCGACCAACAGCCAAACGCCCAGCGTGGCGAGGCCGAGGATGGGGTCGAGGGCGAGCAAGACGCCGGCGGCCGTGGCGACCCCCTTGCCACCCTTGAATTTCAGGAAGATCGGGTAGAGGTGGCCGAGGAAGACGGCAAGCGCCACCAGTGCCACAACGGTATCGGAAAGGCCGAGTTGCTGGGCGGCGATGACGGCTAGCGTGCCTTTCAGCGCATCGCCGATCAGCGTCATCAGCGCCGCTTTCTTGTTGCCGCTACGCAGCACGTTGGTGGCACCGGGGTTGCCCGAACCGTAGCTGCGCGGATCGGCCAGGCCGAAGACCTTGGAGGAAATGATGGCGAAGGGAATGGAGCCGATAAGGTAGGCGGCGACAATGGCAAGAATCGGATGAAGCGCGTTTTGCATGGGTGAAATGGTTCGCTGGGGTACAATCGCGCCAAATTTTACACCCCCTGCTGCGGTGCACCGCCCCATGGACATCATTTTCATCGAAGAACTGCGCGCTGAGACCTGGATAGGCATCTATCCGCGCGAAAAAGCCATGGCGCAGACGGTCGAGATTTCTCTACAAATCGGAGTGTCTACCGCTTCCGCTGGTGCCACCGACGACATCCGCGATACCGTGGACTACGCTGTCGTCGTCGAGCGTTTGCGTGCCGATCTGGCAGCCAGCCATTTCAACCTGCTGGAAAAGCTGACTGAGCACATCGCCACCTTCCTGCTCGAAAACTTCGCCGCCCAGTGGGTGCGCGTTTCCGTCGCCAAGCTGGGCATGATGCCGGGCGTCAAGCGGGTTGGCGTCATCATCGAACGCTCGATCTGAGGGTAATGAAAAAGCCGGGTGGCTATCCCGGCTTTTGAATAACTGTAAGCGCCCGCTTACAGGATGACGGCCAAATCCTCGCGGTGTTCTAGTTCGCGCCGAAAGTCGAACATTTCCAGGCCCAATACATCGCGGGCAGAGAGAATGCCGATCGGCCGGCCGTCTTCCAGCACGACCGGCATGTGCCGGAAGCCGCCTTCGTACATCAGATGCAGGGCGTGGCCGAACGGCTTGTCCGGCCCGATGCTTTGCGGGTTGGCCGTCATTACCGAGCGGACCGGCGTGGTGTGGGCGTCCAGTCCTTCGGACAGGACCTTGAAGGCCAGGTCGCGTTCGGTGCAAATGCCGATCAGCGTGCCGTCCTCCGGCGACACGACAAGCACGGCGCCTTCGCCGTTTTCCTTCATGTGCTGGGCCACGGCGCGTACGGTCTTCTCGGGCGTAGACGTCAGGAAGTGACGATTCCGAATGATCTCGATGACGGTTCTAGTCGGCATGATGGGTCTCCTCGGTGGCATGTGTTGAAGTGGAGTTGTCAAATATATCGCAATCAATAATTTACGCAAATTTAACTAATTTAAAAAATTGTCGCAAGCGTGCTCATGACCGTGAACCCACAGACCAGACCCGTTGTGGCGATACCAACCTTGCCCGGCTTGTGTGAAGCCGGAATCAATTCATGGCTGACCACCCACAACATCGCGCCGGCTGCGGCCGCGAGGGCGAGCGGCAAGGCTGCGCCGGCCAAGGTGCTGGCGATGACGCCGAACAAGCCGCCCACCGGTTCTACCAAGCCGGTGCCGAGTGCGATCAAGGCGGCACGTAAGGGGGCAGCACCCAAGGCGATCATGGCGCTGGCCACGATCCAGCCTTCCGGAATATTCTGCAAGGCGATGCCGAAGGTCATGCCGTGATCGGCGCCGGACGATGCGGCCACGCCGACAGCCAAGCCTTCCGGCAGGTTGTGGATGGCGATGGCGGCGACGACGAGTGCGACATGCGGCTGCATGCCGCTGCTTTCAACTTCCTCGACATGTTCGTGCGGCAAGCGACGGTCAAGGTGCTGCATGGCGCCGGCTCCGGCCAAGAGGGCGCCGGCCGTGGCGATGCCGAGGACCCAAGGCGTGCCGCTGGCAGTGACGATGTCGACGGCCGGAACGAGCAAGGAAAAGAGGCTGGCCGCGAGCATCATGCCGCCGGCCAGGCCGAGCATCGGGGCCATCAGGCGTTCGCTCGGGCGAGACATGAAAAGCACTGGAATGGCGCCGAGCACGGTGGCCAAGCCGGCCATCAGGCTGGCTTCGAGGCCCTTCGCGGCCATCGGGTGGGCGGCCAGCCACTGCACCGATTGTTCGACCGCAAAGGCGAGGGCGACGATAGCCATCGCGATGCCAACCCACAGGTGACGGCGGGCGGCGGGCTTTTCGTAGTGGCGGATAACGAGTTGGGTCATGGCGCATCTCCTTCGGTATGGAAGGCATTGTGCGCGCCGCGAATCTATAGCTCCAATCGATTGATTAAATCATGGCGATTGGATTGTGTAATTACCCTTTGAGTGCCGCCTCGACCGGTTTGGTGTTCAACGTGCGCAGGATGTCGTGCGGGTGGATGCCGACCAGATAGCCGCGCCGACCGCCGTTGATGTAGATCAGCGGCAGGTCGAGGATGGTCTTCTCGATGAAGACGGGCATCGCCTTTTTGGTGCCGAACGGGCTGGTGCCGCCGACCAGGTATCCGGTGTGGCGGTTGGCGACTTCGGGTTTGCACGGTTCGACCTTCTTGCAGCCGATCTGCCGGGCCAATTCCTTGGTCGACACCTTGCAGTCACCGTGCATCAGCACGATAAGCGGCTTGGTGCCCTCATCCTCGAAAATCAGGGTCTTGACCACCGCATGCTCGTCCACATTCAACTCGCGCGCCGAGACCTTGGTGCCGCCATGTTCCTCGTAGGCGTACAGGTGGTTGGAAAAAGGCACCTTGTGGGTTTTCAGAAACTTGGTGGCTTGCGTCTCGGGGGCGTGTTCGGTCTTGCTCATGACGGTATTTTGGTAACTCGATGCGGCCTATTTTAGCGCGCAGTCGGCGCGCAGCGCTTCGGCAAAGCGGGCGGCGAGGGCCGTGGGCTGGGGGGGCAGGATGATGGCCAGGCCGGCATGGGCGTCCGTATCGGCGAGCGGGCGAAAATTCAGGCCGGGCCTTGAAATTCCGGTCATGCGTTGCGGCACGATGGCGATGCCGAAGCCGGCGGCGACCAGATCGAGCATCGAGGTCTTTCGCGAAATGGCCGGCCCCAGTTTGGGCACAAAACCCCGCGTCAGGCAGAGGTCGGCCACGCGCCGGGCGAGGCCGCCGCGTTCGCGATGCACGGCGGAAACGAAGGTTTCTTCGGCCAGGTCGGCCAGCCGGAGAGTGGGCGCGGCGAGCCGGGGGTGTGCATCCGGCAGTGCGACGCAGAGCGGTTCGATAGGCAATTCGATGAATTGCAGCGCAGGATCGCGATGCAGAACTGGCAGGCGAATGAGGCCGATGTCGGCGCGGCCGGCGGCGACTTCGTTAATCTGGCCTTCGGAGGATATCCGGTCAAGGTCGATGCGGGCGCGCGGGGCGTCGGCGAGAAATCGGCGCATGGCCGGCAGCAGGCTGTCGATCGGGATCGAACTGGAGTGCAGCAAGCGCAATATGCCGGCCTGCCCATGTGCCAGCTGGGCGCTTTCCTCGGCGGCCGTGCCGAGTTGGCGTTCGACGGTGCGCACGCGGTCGCGATAGAGCTTGCCGGCGGGGGTCAAGGTCACGCCACGCGGGTTCCGTTCGAACACTGCAAAGCCGAGTTCATTTTCCAGCAGGGCGATCTGCCGGCTCAGGGCCGGCTGGGCAATGAAGAGTTGGGCTGCAGCGGCAGTCAGATTACCCTGATCGGCAACGCTCAGGAAATAGCGGATCTGACGCAGACTTGGCATGCTTTTATGGTATGGGTGTGCAGATAAGGTGATATTTGTTTTATACCGTAAGCCTCGACAGAATGAAATGCATCCGAACAGTTGAGGACAAAGGGATGTCATGGCATGAAGTTGGGGGCGATCTGTTCTTCGTCTGGCTGGCCATCGCGCTGGCCTATGCGGTATTCACACTGGTCGGTTTCGGTTCGGCCCTGATTGCCAGCGCGCCATTGGCCCAGGTGATGCCAGTGGCACAGGTTATTCCGCTATTAGCCCTGCTTGACTGTGGCGGCTCATCGCTGCGCGCCGGACGGGCATGGCGGGCGGTAGCCTGGCCCGCTTTGGCGAAGCTGGCGCCAGGCATGGCCTTGGGTCAATTGCTGGGCGTCTACGTGTTGTCGCGTCTGCCCTTGGCATGGATGGCTATGGCTCTGGGTGGCTTTGTCGTCGTGCTGGGTGTCCGTGGCCTGCTCGGTCGGCCCGGTGTGCCGCAGACCGAGAGGGCGGGGGCATGGAGGTATGCCTTGTTCGGAGGCGTGCTGGGTGGCCTCTTCGGCAGCGGCGGTTTCATGTACGCCACCTGGCTGGAGCGTCATCTGCCGCAGCGTGAGGCTTTCCGGGCAACGCAGGCGGTATTGATCGCTTTTTCCACCGCTTGGCGCATCGCGCTCTGTTTTGGCTTGGGTTTGCTGGATGCAGGCGTGTTCTGGCGGGCGTTCGCCATGCTACCGGCGATGCTGGCCGGTATATGGCTGGGCCTTCGCATCGATGTGAAGCTGAGTCGTGACCAGCTATTCCAAATACTCAATGCCTTGTTGGTGGTGAGCGGGGTAAGCTTGATCGTTCGTCACCTTGGCTTGCTCTAGGCGCCCGCTCAGGGGTTGCCACACCGGCGGGCTGGTTTGGGCTTGGCGGCGAAGTACAGACAGGGGTGGCCCGAGGATTCGAGTACGTCGAGCATCGGCTGGCGCTTGCTTATGAATCCCAGGCAGCGGCAACCATAGGGCCGGCGGCTATCGTGTGTGATGTAGTAGTGGACGCACCGGTTGCAGCGCGGTAGTTGATTCTTGTCCATAACGCTTAGCCACGTGGGTGATGCACCGCGTGCAAGCTCTTCAGGCGTTCGCGGGCAACGTGGGTGTAGATCTGCGTGGTCGAAATGTCGGCATGGCCGAGCAGCAACTGGACGACGCGCAGGTCGGCACCATGGTTGAGCAGATGGGTGGCGAAGGCGTGGCGCAGGACGTGTGGCGACAGCTTGGCCGGGTCGATGCCGGCCAGCAGGGCGTAGCGCTTGATCAGTTGCCAGAAGGCCTGGCGGGTCATGGCGGCACCGCGGGCGGTGACGAAGAGGTCGTCGGTCTGCTGGCCGTTGAGGATTTCGGGGCGTGCTTCGTCGAGGTAGCGCTGTATCCAGTCGATGGCGAGCTGGCCGAGCGGTACCAGGCGTTCCTTGCTGCCTTTGCCCAAGGCGCGCAGCACGCCGTCGTTGAGGCCGACTTCGTGCAGTTTCAGGTTGACCAGTTCGGAGACGCGCAGGCCGGTGGCGTAAATGGTTTCCAGCATGGCGCGGTCGCGCAGTCCGAGCGGGGTGTCGAGGTCGGGGGCATCGAGCAGGGCTTCGACCTGTTTTTCCGACATCACCTTGGGCAGGCGCGAGGGCAAACTGGGGTTGGCCAGCTTGAGCGTCGGGTCGGCGACCAGGCGGCCGCGTCCAACCTGCCAGCGGTAGAAGCGGCGCAGCGTGGCGAGGTAGCGGGCCTGCGAGGTGGCCCGGGTATTGCGGGCGAGGTGGGCGATGAAGCCGGTCAGCGTGCTTTCGCGGGCGTCGAGCAGGGCTTCGTATTGATGCTCGGCCAGCCAGACGGCCAAGCGGCCGAGGTCGGAGCGGTAGCTGTCGAGCGTCGCCTTGGCCAGGCCGTCTTCGAGCCAGAGGGCGTCGCAGAAGGCGTCGATCTCGTTGCTGTCAGCTGGCCGTGCTGCCAATCTTGTGGCCCTCGTGGCGCAATAGCCAGCGTTTGACGTCGAGCAGGAAGCCGCCGCGTTCGCGATTGAAGCCGCCCAAGCCGCCACCGGTGGCGACGACGCGGTGGCAGGGCACAACGACCGGGTAGGGATTGGCTCCGCAGGCCTGGCCGACCGCGCGTGGAGCGTTGTTGAGATTCCTGGCGACATCGCCGTAGGTCAGCGTGCGGCCGAGCGGAATGCTGGCGATCTGTTCCCAGACGCGTCGTTGGAAGGTGGTGCCGGCGGGTTTTAGCGGCAGTCCGAAGATGAAGTTCGGATCGGCCAGCCAGGCCTGCAACTGGCGCACCGCTTCGGCGGCAAGCGGCGTGGCTGGCGCTACCTCCGGGCGAGGTTCAAGGAATTCAATGCCGGTGATTTCGTCCTCGTCGCAGTGCACGCCGAGGGCGAAGCCGGGGGCGGTGACGACGGCCTGGAAGTGGTTTTCTGCCATGGGAAACCTCCTGCTGCGGTGCACTGCCCGAAAAGGGCAAAAATCAGAATGCGGAAATTCCGGTCTGAGCCCGGCCAAGAATCAGCGCATGCACGTCGTGGGTGCCTTCGTAGGTGTTGACCACCTCGAGGTTGACCACATGGCGGATGACGCCGAATTCGTCCGAAATGCCATTGCCGCCCAGCATGTCGCGGGCGTTGCGGGCAATGTCGAGCGCCTTGCCGCAACTGTTGCGCTTCATCAGCGAGATCAGTTCCGGCGTCGCGCTGCCGTCGTCCATCATGCGGCCGAGGCGCAGTGCGCCCTGAATGCCGAGGGCGATTTCGGTCTGCATGTCGGCCAGCTTCTTCTGGATCAACTGGTTGGCGGCGAGCGGTCGATCGAACTGCTTGCGGTCCAGCGTATATTGCCGCGCTGTGTGCCAGCAAGACTCGGCAGCGCCGAGCGCACCCCAGGAAATGCCGAAGCGCGCCGAATTCAGGCAGGTGAACGGCCCTTTCAGGCCGGTGACGCCGGGCAGACGGTTTTCTTCCGGAACGAACACTTCATCCATCACGATGTCGCCGGTAATCGAGGCGCGCAGGCCGACCTTGCCCTGAATGGCGGGGGCGGTAAGCCCCTTCATGCCCTTGTCGAGGATGAAACCGCGTAGCAGGCCTTCGTCGTCCTTGGCCCAGACGATGAACACGTCGGCGATCGGCGAATTGGTGATCCAGGTTTTGCAGCCGGATAGCTGCCAGCCGCCGGGCACGGCGCGGGCGCGCGTGCTGGCGCTGGCCGGGTCGGAACCGGAGTTCGGCTCGGTCAGGCCGAAGCAACCGATCAATTCGCCCTTGCCCAGACGCTTGAGGTACTTCTCCTTCTGCTCCATGGAGCCGAATTCGTAAATCGGCACCATGGCTAGCGAGGATTGCACCGACAGCAAGGTGCGGAAGGCTGAGTCGACATATTCGACCTCGCGCGCGATCAGGCCGTAGGAGACATAGTTCAGGCCGGCGCCGCCATATTGCGGCGGCAACGTCGCGCCGAGCAGGCCCATGTCGCCCATCTCGCGATAGATCGCCGGATCGGTCGTCTCATGGCGAAAAGCGTCGCGGATGCGCGGCTTCAGGGCTTTCTGCGCGAAATCGCGCGCCGCATTGCGCACCTGGCGCTCGTCGGCGGCGAGTTGGCTGTCGAGCAGGAAGGGGTCTTCCCAGGCGAAGGTCGGTTTGGCCATCGTTGTCTCCTTGGGGCTCCGAACGGAGGTCATTATTGTTGTGGTATCTGGGCACCGGTTTTGTCCGGTGCCCAGATGGCTGGTTTAGCCGCGGACGTGCCCGTCGCCCAGCACCACCCACTTCTGGCTGGTCAGGCCTTCGAGGCCGACCGGGCCGCGGGCGTGGATCTTGTCGGTCGAGATGCCGATCTCGGCACCCAGGCCGTACTCGAAACCATCGGCGAAACGGGTCGAGGCGTTGATCATGACTGAAGCCGAATCGACCTCGCGCAGGAAGCGCATGGCCTTCGGGTGGTTGTCGGTGACGATGGCTTCGGTGTGTCCGGACGAGTATTTATTGATGTGGGCGATGGCTTCGTCGATGCCGGACACCACCTTGACCGAGATGATCGGCGCCAGGTACTCGGTGTAGTAATCCTCGTCGGTGGCCGGCACGGCTTCCTTGACCAGGGCGCAGGTTTCGGCGCAGCCGCGAATCTCGACGCCCTTGCTAGTCAACATGTGGGCGATGGGCGGCAGCAGCATGGCGGCGACCGAGCGGTCGACGAGCAGCGATTCGGCGGTGTTGCAGGTGCCGTAGCGCTGGGTCTTGGCGTTCTCGACGATCTTCAGCGCCTTGTTGGGATCGGCTTCCTCTTCCAGGTAGACGTGGCAGTTGCCGTCCAGGTGCTGGATCATCGGCACGCGCGATTCGGCGAGCAGGCGGGCGATCAGGCCCTTGCCGCCGCGCGGCACGATGACATCGACGAATTCGCGCATGGTGATCAGTTCGCCAACCGCGGCGCGGTCGGTGGTATCGATCACTTGCACGCAATCGGCCGGCAGGCCGGCGGCTTTGAGGCCTTCCTGGACCAGCGCGGCGACGGCGCGGTTGGAGCGGATGGCTTCGGAGCCGCCGCGCAGGATGGCGGCGTTGCCGGACTTGAGGCACAGCGCAGCGGCGTCGGCGGTGACGTTCGGGCGGGCTTCGTAAATGATGCCGATGACGCCGAGCGGCACGCGCATCTTGCCGACCTGGATGCCGGAGGGGCGATACTTGATGTCGGTCATCTCGCCGATCGGATCGGGCAGCTTGGCGACTTGTTCGACGCCTTCGGCCATGCCTTCGACGCCCTTCTCGGTCAGCGTCAGGCGGTCGATCATGGCGGTCTCCAGGCCATTGGCCTTGGCGGCGGCAACATCCTCGGCGTTGGCGGCGAGCAGCGCGGCCTTCTCGCGGCGGATGGCGCCGGCGATGTGCATCAGTGCGGCGTTCTTCTCGGCCGTTGAGGCCATCGCCAGCCGGCGCGAAGCGGCACGAGCCTGGCGGCCGACGGTTTGCATGTATTCCTTGATATCCATGGTGTTTCCAAAGCTTGGCGCAAAGAAACATTATAGCCAGCAAAAGAAGCGGGAACTTCCGGAACGGGTTAAACTCTTAACCGCATTGATAACAGGGCTTTCCATCGAGGTAATGATGGCCGAAAAATTGATTTTGCCGACCGAGGTCAAGGTCTGCGCGACGTGCAGCTACTGGGATGGCGAACGTCAGGTGGATGCCGAAATGAAGCTGGTGGTGGTTTCCGAGGAGTGCCGTGGCGAATGCCTGGTGCAGGAAACCGACAAGCCGGGGTTGCACGATGTGCGCCAGGAGTGCACCTGCATCTGGGAAGATCTCGAGCCGGATACTTCATTGCCGGCCGATAAACCAGCCACTTAAGCGCGGAGTTTCGGAAATTAGGCTTCTTTCGTTTGTTCCTCCGCCGGGTCGTTGCTGAGCGCCAGCCAGGGGCGGATAGCGTCGTATAGCCCAGATGGCGTGAACGGTTTGGTCAGATGCGCGTTCATGCCACTTGCTGCCGACATGGCTCGGTCCTCGTGGGTGGCGTGCGCCGTCATTGCGATGATTGGCAAATTCCTGAAGCGCTGGTCGGCCCGGATGGCTTGGGTAGCCGTCAGGCCATCCATGACCGGCATCTGGATGTCCATCAGGACCAAGTCGATGCTCTCCGTTTCAAGCAGGTCGAGTGCTTCCTGACCGTTGACTGCGGAAACCACATCGAAGCCGACTTTCTTCAGCAGAGCGATGGCGATGGTTCGGTTGATCGCCACGTCTTCAACGAGCAGGACGCGTCGTCCCGACCAGTTCGGCAAATTTGCCCCTTTGGGCTTGTCCTCCAAGGCATTGCTGCCCTGGTCAGTTGTTGACTCCGGATTGGCGGTCGGCAGGTCGAGCAGGACGTAAAAGCGGAAGGTGCTGCCCTGACCGGCCAGGCTGGATACGGCGATGCAGCCATCCATCAGTTCGACCAGTTGTTTGCAGATGGCCAGACCGAGGCCGGTGCCGCCGAACCGGCGGGTAATGGTGCTATCGGCCTGGGTGAAGGGATCGAACAGGCCGTCGAGATACTCGATAGGAATGCCAATGCCACTGTCCGCTACGGCGAATTCGAGTCGGACCCGGCGCGGCGAGCCGCTGTCGCCAGTTTCCACCCGAATGCTGACCGATCCGCTATCGGTGAATTTGAGCGCATTGCCAACCAGATTGATCAAAATTTGGCTCAGGCGCAACGAATCGCCAATCAGCGTTGCCGGAACACCGGGCGCGGTCACGATTTCGAAATCGATCCCCTTGGCCTTGGCGCGGGCTGCAAACATCGCCTGCAACGACATCAACACCCGGTCCAGTTGGAAAGGGGTGGCTTCAAGGTTGACTCGGCCGGCTTCGATCTTGGAGTAGTCGAGGGTATCGTTGATCAGGCCGAGCAGAGTGTCGGAGGATTGCAGCACTTGTTCCAGATGCTCGTGCTGGCTAGGTGTCAGGCTACTGTCCAGCACAAGGTGCGTCAGGCCGATGATGGCGTTCATCGGTGTGCGAATCTCGTGGCTCATGCGGGCCAGGAAGTCGGACTTGGCACGGTTGGCCTGGCGGGCTTCGGCAATGGCTTGTTGCAGGGCACGGGTTCGCTCCTCGACCTTGCTCTCCAGCGAGCCGCGGTAGCTGGCTAGCTCGCGGTCGCGCGCTTGGAGCGAATCGAGCATGAGGTCAAAACTGTGGGCAAGGCTACCGATTTCGTCGTTGCGGGCGATGTCGAGTCGTTGATCAAGGGTGGCATCTTCCGAAACCCGTTTGGCCAATGAGTCCAGTTTTTCCAATGGGGCAATCAGGCGACCGACCGCAAAACGGGTGGCAAGCAGCAGGCCGACCAGAGCAATCAGCAGTACGATTATCGTTTCGCGTACAGTTTCGCGCATGGTCTCGTGGTATTGGTCGAGCGAGACGATCATTTCGACATGGCCATCCGGCGTGGATTGGCCATACGGCTGGATGGGTTCCCGAATGATCAGGTAGTCGTCCAGAAAGATCCGGTGCTGCCGGCCTCCGGGAAAGGGTTCGGCGAAGGAGGGGAGACGACGGAACTCGGCTAGCGTGCTGCCATCGGTTAAAACGATACGACTGGCCTGGATCGCCGGGCTAAGCGACAAGGAGGCAAGCAGTCGGCTGGCATCGCGCTTGTCGAGAAAGGCGGTAGCAGCTTCCGAATTGCTGGCCAGTAGACGCGCCTGAGCGGACATGGAGTCGCCCCATTGGGTCTGTAGCAGATGCTTTTGCTGCAGATAGACGACCAGAAAAATAAGCAGGACAACGATCAGCAGGAAGGCGTAAGAGTAGCCAACCAGCTTGTTGCGAATCGAGGGCCTGGGGCGCAGGACGGTATAAAGCCGAGGCAGAATGTCGGTCAGGGTCATGGATTGATCACCCGGGCAAGACGCAATAGTTGTGCGTTGAATTCAAACCCTTTGCGCAGGGCACTCCGGCGGTTAATGACAATGCCGACGCGTTCGCCTTCAACGGGGAGTTCGATCATGCCGCCGTTTCGGGCAAAACCGGGAATGTCCGAAACCGTCAGTACTCGTCGCGCCTCAGCACGGCTCAGCCAGGTATCCAAATAGGGGCTTTCGGATCGACTGATGAATAGCAGGTGACAGCTACTGGGATCAGGCGGCGCGATACGCAGGTCAATGTTGTCATTGTTTTGCCTCAATTGGGCAAAGGCGTTGCCGAACGGGTTCTTCCCCACGACACAGAGCACCATCGGTTTCGGTTCAGATTCGCCGTTTGGCCAATAGACGAATTGCGGCAGGCGGTAGAAAAGCACGGCCTTCATGCCGTATTCGGAAATTTCGTCGGCCCGCGCCAGGCTAGGCGACAGCGTCAGCCAACTGCTAATGAGCAGCCCACTGAGGGTGAGGCCGTGGGAGTGACGTAGCCGCATCACCGGTGTATCAGAAACGATATTCGAACGTGCCCATCATGCTGCGCGGTTGTTGCGGCACCTGCAGCATGACGGTGCTCGATGAGCCGTGGGCAGCGTAGTAACGCTCATCGAACAGGTTGTAGACGTCGACATAGAAAGAAAGACGCTCGTCCCACAGCTTGTGCACGCCGATGTGCAGGCTGGCTACTGTGTAGGCATCCGTCTTCAGACGCTCCCCCGGGACCAGCGTGTTCTTGCGGCCGGTATTGGTTTCGCCGACCCACATCAGGCGCGGCGTGATGGTCAACCAGTCCTGATAGCGGAAAGTGGTACCGAGTTTGAGCTTATGGGTGGCGATGTTGGTCTGGTCCCACTCGATGCCGTCCGCCGTGTCGTGGATGGCGCCCTTGATGTAGCTGTAGCTGCCCCACAGGTCGGCCATCCAGGCTCCGGTGAGGTGAGTCTGCCAGTGCGGGATGATATCGATGCCCTGGTATTGCTCGTGGCCGGAGTTTTGTTTGGAAGAGGTGTTTGACAGGATCGCACCCGGAATGTACTGGGTGGAAACCGTCTCGTTTTGCGTCGTGATGACGTTATCGACCTTGGTGGCGTAGAGATTGGCGATCAGGTTGAAATCGCGGGTTGCGCGCCAGTCCCAGGTCAGCGACAGGGTCTTCGATTTTTCTGGCTCTAGAGAAAGATTCTGCACGCGGAAATTTTGGCCGGGATACAGTCCACCAATTGGCAAGCTCCCGTCGAATGAACCGAAGGCGCTGAGCATTTCTTCGGCTGAGGGAGCGCGGAAGGCTTGCCCGTAAAGCAGTTTCAGGAAATTTCCGGTTGCTGGTTGCCAAACCGCGCCAACACGCGGGTTGACCGTGTTTCCGTAAGTAGAGTACCAGTCGTCACGAACACCGATCATGGTCGAGAAACTGGACATCCATTGTGCCTGCCATTGCAGATAACCCGACCAACTGTAGTAGCTCATTTCGCTGCCGATGATCGGCAGTGTATTGTTGGTGTTGGGGTAATAGTTGCCCTGGTTTTGCGGGCTGGCCGAGGTGTTGTAGGGGCGTGACTGATCGGGTGTCTCGATGGCGTAATAGTCGCGGTAAGCCATCCCGGCTTGCACCGTGTGCTGATCGTTAGTACGCCAATTCAGGTTTTGCTCGATGCCGCGGCGGCGTGCGTACGAGTAGTCGTAGCCATGGTTCGCAAATTGGGTGAAGACGTTGATGTAACGGCTGCGCGGATCGACTTCATAGGTCGAATAATCAATCACTGTTTCGCCGCTCAGGCTCGGCGAAATATCGAAACGATATTTGCCGGACCAGGTTTCCAGTGTGGTGTCCCAGAAATTTTTAGAATCGTAAAAGGCGTATTGGGTTAGGTCGCCGGTACTGGTCAGGCTGCGGAACTGGTTGCGATAAAAGCTGACGGTCAGGTCGCCAGCGTCGAGTCGAGCAAATTGACTATTGCTGCTGATGCCTCCGGTATAGCCCTCGCGTTGGCTCGCGGGAACGACGACGGTGCTGGGGGTGCCATCAACGCGTTTGAAGGTCTTTGCATCAACCTTGGGGTAGTCGCTGGCGTAGTACTTGTCGAGGTCGGCCCGGTCGCTGCGCTGCTGGTGCGAGCCCACGCTGAGAGAGACGCGCTCGGTCAGTTTGCCGCCGACCAGGAAGTTGCCTTCGTAGGTCTCGAAGCTGCCAGCGCCGAGCGCGATGCTCCCGCCCTGGCTTTCCTTCTTGTCGGTGATGATGTTGATGACGCCGGCAGCGGCGTCCGCGCCGTAGAGGGCGGCCGCCGGACCGTAGAGGACCTCGACCTGCTTGGCAAAATAGAGCGCGAAATTCTCGGCGATCGGCAGCTTGCCGCCGGCCGGGTGGTCGATGCGCACCCCGTCGAGCATGATCAGCAGCTTGTTGTTGCTGACGTGACCCTGGAAAACGAAGTTGTTGTACTGCGAGGAGCGCGTGCCGCGCTGGAAGTCCACGCCTGGCAGGTCTTCGAGCAGGTCGGCCAGGTTCTTGTAGCGCCGGTCGCGAATCTGTTCTCGGGTGATGACCATGACGTGGGCCGGTGTCTGTTCGCGCAGTTCGGCATGACGCGAGGCGGTGACGACCGGGGTGGCGATCAGTTCCTCTAGCGATAGCGGCAGCAGGGGGCGCAGATCGTCGCCGGTAGCGAGAGCGGCGTTGCCACCGAACAGTCCGAGAGCAATCAAGGCGAGGTTCAGGCGGCGGCGATGCATGGCTATCTACCGGTCGATGGGGCGGGGCGACCCGCTGACGTTGATGGTTGCGGACAGAGCCGCAAGCCGAGACGAAGGAATTCTTCCCAAATGTTGCCCTGACCGATGCCTTTGGCCAGGCGGTCGATACGACCGGCGTGGCGTAGCGCCTCCTCGAGTGCTGCGGTGGACAGGCGTTGCAGGGCTTTTTTTACGGGCAGCTGACGCGGGCCCCAGACCTTGGCTTCCTTGAGCAACAGATCGGCCGGTCGGCCGCTGTCGAGGCCGGAGCGGATCGTGGTCAGGGCGCGGATTTCCTCAGTCATCGCCCACAGCACCAGCGGCGGTGCTTCGCCCTCCTGCATCAGGCCGTCCAGCGTTCGGTTCAGGCGGGCGAGGTCGCCGGCGAGCAGGGCTTCGCGCAGACCGTCGATATCGTAGCGAGCGACGTTGAGCACGGCATCGCGAATCTGCTCCATGCTCAATTGCCCGGTCGGGTAAAGCAGGCCGAGCTTCTGGATTTCCTGATGGGCGGCCAGCAGGTTGCCCTCGACCCGCTCGGCGATGAATTTCAGGCTATCGAGATCGGCGCTCTGTTGCTGCCGGCGCAAGCGGCCGGCAATCCAGCCCGGCAACTCGGCCAGTGGTGGCGCATTGAGCTTGATGACGACACCGGCGTCGACCAGTGCGGTGAACCAGGCAGACTTTTCCTCTTTCCAGTCGAGCTCCGGCAGGGTGACCAGCAGCATCGTGTCGGATGACAGATTCTGGCACCAGGCCTGCAGCGCCGAGCTGCCTTCCTTGCCCGGCTTGCCGTTGGGGATGCGCAGGTCGATCAGCTTGCGGTCGCCGAATAGAGACATGTTGCCGCCGGCGGCGAGCAGGGCGCCCCAATCGAATTGGGGCAGGACGGTCAGCACTTCGCGCTCGTTGTAGCCGCTGTTGCGCGCCTTGGCCCGGATGGCATCGGCCGCTTCGAGAACGAGGAGGGGTTCGTCGCCATACAACACGTACAGCGGCCGCAGATCGCGCTCGAGATGCGCGGTGAGTTGCTCCCCCTTGAGCAGCATTATTCGTCGTCTTCGTCCAGGTCTGGATTTCTCGGCTTGACGATGGTCAGGCGGCGCATGATCTGGTTGACTAGGTCGTTGTTCATGTCGCGCCAGAGTAGGCCCTCTTCCAGGTCTTTGGCCAGGATGTTGGAATCGTCGAAGGTGATGTCGCGCGACAGGCTGACTTCGTTCGGTCTGACCAAAATTTGTCCCTTGGCGTTGGCGACCTGGAAGCGATAAGTCAGCTGGAGGCGGTATTCACGTACGCGACCCTGAGCGTTGACGCTGAGGATGGTCTTCATTCGGTTGTCCGACAACTGCTGGAATACCGCCTCTGCTTCGTTGGGACTGTCGACGATGGCTGTTGTGCCGCTGGCCTTGATGTAGCGCTGTAACCATACGTTGACATCGGCCGTCTCGGGCAGTGCGATATACATCGTCTTGTACGGCATCTGGGCGCTTCCCGAGCCGCGCAAGTGGAAGCCGCACCCGGCAAGGGTGGCGGCGACGATCAGGGCGAGCAGGAAGCGCATGGGTATCCTTCAGACGACAATGTTGACCAGGCGGCCCGGCACGACGACGACCTTCTTCGCCGGCTTGCCTTCCATGAACTTGACAGCGCCTTCACTGGCCAGGGCAACCGCTTCGATGGCGGCCTTGTCAGCCTCGGCCGGCACGCGGACGGAGCCGCGAAGTTTCCCGTTAACCTGCACCATCAGCTCAATCTCGTCCTGCTTCAGCGCGGCCGCATCGGCCTTCGGGAAGGTGGCGAGACCGGCGTCGGCACCCGGCTTCAGCTCAGCGTAGAGCGCCTGGCCAATGTGCGGGACGATCGGGAAGAGCAGCAGCGTGGCCGATTCCAGGACTTCCTGCGCCAGAGCACGGCCGGCGGCATCGGCGAGATCGGTCTTGTCGTAGGCGTTGAGCAATTCCATCACGGCGGCGATGGCTGTGTTGAACTGCTTGCGGCGGCCGTAATCGTCGGCCACCTTGCCCATGGTCTGGTGCAGCTTGCGGCGCAGGTCGGCCTGGGCGGCGCTGAGGCCATCGCTGGTCGTGCAGGCGGCGACCAGGCCATGTTGGACATGGTCATGCACCAGCTTCCACAGGCGGCGCAGGAAGCGGAAAGCGCCTTCGACGCCGGCATCCGACCATTCCAGCGACTGGTCCGGGGGCGAGGCGAACATGATGAACAGGCGGGCCGTGTCGGCGCCGTACTGATCGATCAGCGCCTGCGGATCGACGCCGTTGTTTTTCGACTTCGACATCTTCTCGGTGCCGCCGATGACCACCGGCAGACCATCGGCCTTCAGTGTGGCGCCGGTTGGGCGACCGCGTTCGTCGGTGACGACGTCCACGTCGGCCGGGTTGATCCACTGCTTCTTGCCGCCATCGAGTTCGCGGTAGAAGGTCGGGGCAACGACCATGCCCTGGGTCAGCAGGTTGGCAAACGGTTCGCCGAGGTCACCGATCAGGCCGACGTCGCGCATCAGCTTGGTGAAGAAGCGCGAGTACAAGAGGTGCAGGATGGCGTGCTCGATGCCGCCGATGTACTGGTCGATGCCGCCCTTGCACCAGTAGGCAACGCGTTCGTCGACCATGGCCGTGGCGTTGTCCGGGCAGGCGTAGCGCAGGAAGTACCAGGACGACTCGAAGAAGGTGTCCATGGTGTCGGTTTCGCGCTTGGCGTCACCACCGCACTTCGGGCACTTGCACTGGTAAAACTCGGGCATCTTGGCCAGCGGCGAGCCGGCGCCTGTGATCTCGACGTTCTCGGGCAGCACGACCGGCAACTGGTCGTCGGGTACCGGCACGTCGCCGCAGGTCGGACAGTGGATGATCGGAATCGGGCAGCCCCAGTAACGCTGGCGGGAAATACCCCAGTCACGCAGGCGGAACTGGACTTTCTTCTCGCCCAAGCCCTTGGCGGCGAGGTCAGCGGCCACGGCATCGACGGCGGCTTCATAGGCCAGGCCATCGTACTTGTCGGAATTGACGCATGCACCCTTCTGCTTGTCGCCGTACCACTCCTGCCAGCCGTCGAGGCTGAAGGTCTCGCCTTCAGCGGCGATGACCTGCTTGATCGGCAGCTTGTATTTCTGGGCAAAGGCGAAATCCCTCTCGTCGTGCGCCGGCACGGCCATCACGGCACCGTCGCCGTAGCTCATCAGCACGTAGTTGCCGACCCAGACTTCGACTTGCTCGCCGGTCAGCGGGTGGGTGACGTAGATGCCGGTGGGCAGGCCCTTCTTTTCCATCGTGGCGATATCAGCCTCGGCGACGCCGCCCTTCTTGCATTCCTCGATGAAGGCGGCAAGCTCCGGGTTGTTCGCGGCGGCGCGGGTGGCTAGCGGGTGCTCGGCAGCGACGGCAACGAAGGTGACGCCCATGATGGTGTCGGCGCGGGTGGTGAACACCCACAGCTTTTCGTCCGGGTTGTCGGCCAGTGGGAAGGCGAAGCGCACGCCGGTGCTCTTGCCGATCCAGTTCTTCTGCATCAGGCGCACCTGCTCAGGCCAACCTTGGAGGTTGTCGAGCTCGGCCAGCAGTTCCTCGGCGTAGGCGGTGATCTTCATGTAGTACATGGGGATCTCGCGCTTCTCGATCAGCGCGCCGGAACGCCAGCCGCGGCCGTCGATGACCTGCTCGTTGGCGAGCACGGTGTGATCGACCGGGTCCCAGTTCACGGTGCCCAGCTTCTTGTAAACCAGGCCCTTTTCATAAAGGCGGGTAAACAGCCATTGTTCCCAGCGGTAGTACTCGGGCGTGCAGGTGGCGAATTCGCGTTCCCAGTCGATGGCGAAGCCGAGCGACTTGAGCTGCTGCTTCATGTACTCGATATTGGAGTAGGTCCAGCCGGCCGGTGGTACGTTGTTCTGCAGCGCGGCGTTCTCGGCCGGCATGCCGAAGGCGTCCCAGCCCATCGGCTGCAGCACGTTGTAGCCCTGCATCTTGTGGAAGCGCGACAGCACGTCACCGATGGTGTAGTTGCGCACATGGCCCATGTGCAGTTTCCCGGACGGATACGGGAACATCGACAGGCAGTAGTACTTCGGCTTGCTGGCGTCTTCGATGGCACGGGCGGCCTGGGTGGCATCCCAGTGAGCTTGGGCGGCACGCTCGATGTCGGCCGGGGTGTATTTGTCCTGCATGGGCATGGCGAGAATTCGTTCGGTAAAACAATGGTCAATCCGCAATTATACCGGGGGATTGGTGGCTGCGCGGGATGCATTGGGGTGGGGACTTTCCGAAACGCATGGTTCTGTTTCGTCAGCAGGCATCCCGTTTGTTTGAGCGCCGGTTTTCGCGCCTGACGCGCGACATGACTGTCTTTTGGCAAAGCAAAAGACAGTACGCCCGTCGTAAGGGCGGAAAGCTGCTGTTGCTGGCGATCTAGTGCTCAATAGAAAAAGGCCGGCCCCGGAATACTCCAGGTTGCCGGCCTTCAATTCAGCGGAATCGAACTCAGCGATTAATCGCCCGGTAGCCGATGTCCTTGCGGAACTGCATCCCTTCCCAGTTGATTTGCGCCAGCGCCTCGTAGGCGCGCTTCTGTGCCAACTTGACGTTTTCACCGAGCGCCGTGACGCAGAGGACGCGGCCGCCGGCGGTAACCACCTTGCTGTCCTGCGTGGCGGTGCCGGCGTGGAAGACGTGGCAGTCCTCGCCGAAGCTGTTGCCGGCGGGCAGGCCGTGGATGACGTCGCCTTTCTTCGGGGTGTCCGGATAATTGGCGGCGGCGAGCACGACGCCCAGGGCGACGCGGCGGTCCCATTCGGCTTCGACCTGGTCGAGAGTGCCGGCGATGCCGTGTTCGAGCAGGGTGACGAAGTTGGATTTCAGACGGGCCAGGATCGGCTGGGTTTCCGGATCGCCCATGCGGCAGTTGAATTCAAGCGTCTTCAGCGAGCCGTCCTTGCCGATCATCAGGCCAGCGTAGAGGAAGCCCGAGAAGGGAATGGCATCGGCCATCATGCCCTTGACGGTGGGCAGGATGATTTCGCGCATGGCCTTGGCGTGGATTTCCGGGGTGACGCACGGGGCCGGGGAGTAAGCGCCCATGCCGCCGGTGTTCGGGCCCTGGTCGCCGTCGAAGATGCGCTTGTGGTCCTGGCTGGAGGCCAGCGCGAGCACGTTCTTGCCGTCGACCATGACGATGAAGCTGGCTTCCTCGCCGTCGAGGAATTCCTCGATGACGACGCGCGCACCGGCATCGCCCAGCTTGTTGCCGGACAGCATGTCGTCGATGGCGGCATGCGCCTCTTCCAGGCTCATGGCAACGACAACGCCCTTGCCGGCAGCCAGGCCGTCGGCCTTGATGACGATGGGCGCGCCCTTGCGGTCGATGTAGGCGTGAGCGGCGGCGGCATCCGAAAATGTCTCGAACTCAGCCGTCGGGATGGCGTGGCGGGCCATGAAACGCTTGGCGAAATCCTTGGAGGATTCGAGCTGGGCGGCTTCCTTGGTCGGGCCAAAGATCTTCAGGCCGCGGGCCCGGAAGATGTTCACGACGCCGGCGGCGAGCGGGGCTTCCGGGCCGACGACAGTCAGGTGGATCTTGTTCTCTTCGGCGAAGTCGGCCAAGGCTTCCGGATCGGTGATGTTGACGTTCTCGAGCTCGTGCTCGCGCGCCGTGCCGGCATTGCCGGGGGCGACGTAAACCTTCTGCAGGCCGGGCGTCTGCGCCAGCTTCCAGGCCATGGCGTGCTCGCGGCCGCCGGAACCGATGACGAGTAGTTTCATACAATATTCCTCAACTGTGGTGCCTTAACAGGGGCCTCTTTCACAAGGCAAACCATCATTGTCGCCATCCATCTTTACTCCCGGGCAGTTGCGTAGAAACCATTTGGCTTCTTCACAAGATGTCATTTGTGAACAATGAAGTCGCCCGTCGCACCGGTAACTGCTTTGAGTCAGCGACGACTCTGAGCGGGATGCCGATGGGTCGATATGCGGGGCTGGTGTATTGACCCTTCTATCTACAACAGGCTCACTGCCATCGAACAAAGTCGATGCTGCCTGCTTTTGGTATTTGCCATAGGCTTGCCAGCCTATGGCTCCAATGATCAGCAGAAGGATCAGCTTCTTCACTGATTAATGACGGAAGTGACGGGCGCCCGTAAAGACCATGGCGATACCGTGTTCGTCGGCCGCCGCGATGACCTCCTCGTCGCGCATCGAGCCGCCCGGCTGGATGACGGCGACGGCGCCGGCTTCGGCCAGCACGTCGAGACCATCGCGGAACGGGAAGAAGGCGTCAGACGCGACGACCGAACCCTTCAGCGGCAGGCCGGCGTTCTGGGCCTTGATGCTGGCGATCTTGGTCGAATCGACGCGGCTCATCTGGCCAGCGCCGACGCCCAGGGTCATGCCGCCGCCGCAGAAGACGATGGCGTTGGACTTGACGAACTTGGCGACGCGCTCGGCGAAGAGCAGGTCTTCGATCTGCTGGGCGGTCGGCTGCACCTTGGTGACGACCTTCAAGCCGGAAGCTTGCGCGGTGAAGTCGTCAGCGGTTTGCACCAGCAGGCCGCCGCCAACGCGCTTCAATTCGAGCTTGTTGAGGTCATTGCCGAGCGGCACGACCAGCACGCGCAGGTTGGTCTTGCCGGCCAGGGCAGCCTTGGCCTCGGCAGTGAAGGACGGGGCGATCAGCACTTCGACGAAGTGCTTGCGGGCGTTCATGGCTTCGACCACATCCAGACCGACTTCGCCGTTGAAGGCGATGATGCCGCCGAAAGCGGAGGTCGAGTCGGTCTTGAAGGCCTTTTCGTAAGCGCCGAGCAGGGTGCCATCAATGGCGACGCCGCAGGGGTTGGCGTGCTTGATGATGACGCAGGCCGGGGCCTCGAAGGCCTTGACGCATTCCCAGGCGGCATCGGAGTCGGCGATGTTGTTGTAGGACAGTTCCTTGCCCTGCAACTGGGTGTAGGCAGCGATGCTGCCCGGCAGCGCGACGGTGTCGCGGTAGAAGGCGGCCTGCTGGTGTGAGTTCTCGCCGTAACGCAGGATTTCGGTGCGGTCGAAAGCCAGTTGCAGCTTGGCCGGGAAGATCGACGGAACCGGCGCGGCTTCGGCCGGCTTGGCTTCGGCGCCTTCGTCGAGGCCGGTCAGCCAGTTGGCGATCATGCTGTCGTAACGGGCGGTGTGGGTGAAGGCCTTCTTGGCCAGACCGAAGCGGGTGGCCAGGGCCAGCGCGCCGCCATTGGCCTTCATTTCGGCGAGCAGCGGGGCGTAGTCTTCGGGATCGGTGACGATGGCCACGCCGTTGTAGTTCTTGGCCGAGGAACGGACCATGGCCGGGCCGCCGATATCGATGTTCTCGATGGCATCTTCCAGCGTCACGCCCGGCTTGGCGATGGTGGCGGCGAACGGATAGAGGTTCACGCAGACCAGATCGATGGTCGGGATGCCGTGGGCTTCGATAGTGGCCATGTGCTCGGCCAGGTCGCGCCGGGCCAGGATGCCGCCATGCACCTTCGGGTGCAGGGTCTTGACGCGGCCGTCGAGCATTTCCGGGAAGCCGGTGTAGTCGCCGATTTCGGTGACGGCGAGGCCGGCGTCACGCAGCATCTTGGCGGTGCCGCCGGTGGACAGCAGCTTGACGCCTTGGGCAGCGAGGCCTTGGGCGAATTCGAGTACACCCGTCTTGTCGGAGACGGAAATCAACGCTTGCTTGATGGTCATGATGATTTACAGAAGTGAATGTTCGGTGAGTTTCTTGCGCAGCGTGTTGCGGTTGATGCCCAGCATCTCGGCCGCCAGCGTCTGGTTGCTGCCGGCCTTGGCCAGCACCACTTCCAGCATCGGCTTTTCCACGCTCTTCAGGACCATGTCGTAGATGGCGGACGGACTTTCGCCGTCCAGGTCCCGGAAATACTGCTCCAGTGCGTTCACGACGCACTTCCCCAAATCATGTTGGCTCATGCTGCCAACGCCTCCTCTGATGTCTTATGTTCTTCGTATTGCAGGTGGTCGTGCTCTTCCGCATAACGCAGGAAGAATTCGTCCACTGCCTGGCGCTGCAACTCTACGGTCGGCAGCGTATTCATCATCTTCCGGAACGCCGCCGAGCCGATCAGGCCCTTGGTGTACCAGGAGATGTGCTTTCTCGCGACCTTGACCCCCGTGTCCAGGCCGTAGAAATCGTAAAGGTCTTCGAGATGCGCCATCAGGATGGCGTGGATCTCGGCAACCGGGGCCGGCGCCATTTTTTCGCCGGTCTTCAAATAGTGTTCAATCTCGCGGAACAGCCAGGGGCGGCCCTGGGCGGCACGACCGATCATGACGCCGTCGGCGCCGGTCACGTCGAGCACGTGCTTGGCCTTCTCCGGCGTCGTGATGTCGCCATTGGCGATGACCGGAATCTTCACCTGCGTCTTCACGTAGGCGATGGTGTCGTACTCAGCTTCGCCGGTGTATTGCTGGCAGCGCGTCCGGCCGTGGATGGCGACGGCGCGGATACCCGCGCTCTCCGCGATGCGCGCGATGTTTGGCGCATTCTTGTTGGCGATGTTCCAGCCGGTACGGAATTTCAGCGTCACCGGAGTATTCGGCACGGCGCCGACGACGGCGTCGAGAATCTCGCCGACCAGTTGCTCGTGCTGCATCAGCGCCGAGCCGGCCATTACGTTGCAGACTTTCTTGGCCGGGCAGCCCATGTTGATATCGATGATCTGCGCGCCGTTATCGACGTTGTGCTTGGCCGCTTCGGCCATCATCTTCGGATCGGCGCCGGCAATCTGCACCGAAATCGGCTCGACTTCACCCGTGTGGTTAGCCCGGCGCAGGGTCTTGGCGCTGCCGTAGAGCAGCGAGTTCGAGGTGACCATTTCGGAAACCGCCAAGCCGGCGCCCATCTTCTTGCACAACTGGCGGAAAGGACGATCGGTCACGCCCGCCATCGGTGCAACGAAGAGATTGTTTCGCAAGGTAAAACCGGCAAATTCCATGGGCGAGCGCAGACGTGCGTTGAGGCGAGGGGAAGGTGCGGATTCTACCGGAAATGGCGCTTAAAAAATAGTCAAATTGTAAAGGCAAGGGATAGCAGCAGGGCGAAAACGAGCTGCAAACCGGCGGTGGCGGCCAGCAGCACGTTGAATACCGGGCCGGGCGCTTCGCGGCGAAAACGGATGATCAGTTTGATCGCCAGCGGCAGGGCGAGCAGCGGCAGCGCGGCCGGCCAGCCCAGGCTGGAGAGCAAGGGCAGCAACAGGAAGGGGGCCAGCATCTCGCCGACGTAAATGTTCTGCGTGGCCGGGCGGCCTAGGCGGACGGCCAGGGTCAGCTTGCCGCTGCGTGCATCGCCGTCGAGGTCGCGATAGTTATTGACGGTAATGACGGCGGCCGCGTGCAGGCCGACCAGGCTGGCGGCGAGCAGCGCTGTCGGCGTCAGGCTCAGCGTTTGCAGGTAATAACTGCCGCCGACGGCGATCAGGCCAAAGAAGATGAACACGAAGACTTCGCCCAGCGGGCCGTAGGCGATGGGTTTCGGCCCGCCGGTGTAGGCCCAGCCAGCGGCGAGCGAGGCGAGGCCGATGGCGACGATGGGCCAGCCGCCGTGCCAGACCAGATAGATGCCGCACAGGAAGGCGAGCGCGAAGCTGAGCCAGGCGCCGGTTTTGACCCTGCCCGGGGTCAGCCAGCCCTCGGCCGTGGCGCGTTTGGGGCCGAGACGGTCCGGCGTGTCGGTGCCGCGCAGGAAGTCGCCCACGTCGTTGAACAGGTTGGTGCCGATCTGGATGAAGGCGGCGCCGAGCGCGGCAGCGAGCAGCGGCAGCCAGAGCAGCGTACCGGTGTCGTGCCAGGCGATGGCCGAGCCGACCAGCACCGGTGAGAGCGATACGGACAGGGTCTTGGGGCGACAGGCGAGGAACCAGGCGGTGGTTTTGTTCATGCGTCAGACAATCGGGCAGACGGCGCGACTTTACTTGGGCGTCGCGCCCTTGCCCTTGGCGCAGATCAAGGCCAGGCGCGGGCGCCCCAGATCATCCGCTTGGCGACGAAGTGACGGGCCGGCGGAAAGACGTCGAGGGCGAACAGGCCGAGGCCGCGCACCAGCTTGAGCGGGCCGAAGTCGTTCGAGAAGGCCTTGACCACCTTGTCGGTGAACAGGGCGCCACCGGTGCGGTCGAGCTGGCGGCTGGCGGCGTAGCTTTGCAGACTGCTGCGGTGCACGCCCTTCCTGAGCAAAAAATCGGCGAGTTGCCAGGCGTCGCGCAGGCCGAGGTTGAAGCCCTGGCCGGAGACCGGGTGCAGCGTTTGCGCCGTGTTGCCGATCCACACTTCGCAACCTTGGGCCAGCGTATTGCGCATGCGCAGAGCGAGCGGGAAACGGCTGCGCTTGCCGGGTTGGGCGAAAGTCATGCGGCGGCCGAACTGGGCTTGCAGGGCGGCGATGAAAGCCTCGTCGTCGAGCGCCATGATGGCGTCGGCCTTGGCGGGCGGTAGCGTGAACACGATGGAGAATTCATCGCCCAAGGGCAGCAGGGCGAGCGGGCCGTCCGGCGTGAAGCGTTCCCAGGCCCGCTGGCCGTGGCCGGGGGTGGGCGTCACTTCGCAGATCACCGCGTGTTGCGTGTAGTCGCTGACGGAAACGGCCGGGTCGTCGCTCGGTGTGCCTTCGGCATGGACCAGCAGCTTGCAGCGGAGGGTACGCAATTGGCCGGCCTGGCGCAGCGAAACGGTGGCGCCGTCGTCGTCGGCATGGATGTCGATGATTTCCGCTTCGGCCAGCAGGCTGTCGGCGGAAAGGTTGGCGGCCAGCGCAGCGGAGAGGTCGCGGTAGCGGACGACATAGCCGAGCGCCGGCAGCTTGTAGTCGGCGCGGTCGAGCAGCGTGCGGCCGAAGCCGTCCTTCTGCGAGATGTGGATGGTCTCGATGGGCGTCGCGGCGCGGGTTGGCCAGCTCTGGATTTGCTCCAAAAGTTCACGTGCACCGTGGGAGAGGGCGAGGGCGCGCGGGTCGGCTTGCAATGCGGCGGGCGGGCGGCGGTCAAGCAGCAGCGAGGTCTGGCCACCGGCGGCGAGCGCCAGGTGCAGCGTTATGCCGACCGGGCCGGCGCCGACGATCAGGATGTCGACGTTTTCAACGGCAGAATCAGTCACGACGCATGACCTCCTCGATCTCGGCGACGGTCTTCGGTGCGCTGGTGTAGATGTCGCAACCCTTGTCGGTGACGCGCACGTCGTCCTCGATGCGGATGCCGATGCCGGCCAGCGCCTCGGGGATATCGTCGGCCGGGCGGATGTAGAGGCCGGGTTCGACGGTGACGGTCATGCCCGGTTGCAATGTCGTCCACTGGTCGCCGACCTTGTATTCGCCGGCATCGTGCACATCCAGCCCGAGCCAGTGGCCGGTGCGGTGCATGTAGAAGCGGCGGAAATCACCCTTTTCGATCAGCGTATCGACACTGCCTTTGAGCAGCTTGAGATCGACCAAACCCTGGGTCAGCACGCGGACGGCAGCGTCGTGCGCCTCCATGAAATGGCGGCCCGGCGCGGTGGCGGCGAAGGCGGCGTCCTGGGCGGCGAGGACGATTTCGTAAACATCCTTCTGCGCCGCGTTGAAACGGCCATTGACCGGAAAGCTGCGAGTAATGTCGGCGGCGTAGCCCTCGACTTCGCAGCCGGCGTCGATCAGCACCAGCGTGTGGTCGTTGAGCAGTTTGTTGTTCTCGACATAGTGCAGCACGCAGGCGTTGGCCCCGCCGGCGACGATGGGCGTGTAGGCGTGGGCGTCCGCGCCGCGGCGGCGGAATTCGTAGGTCAGCTCGGCTTCGAGTTCGTATTCGGCCATGCCGGGGCGGCAGGCGCGCATGGCGCGGGCGTGGCCGGCGCTGGCGATGTCGGCGGCGCGCTGCTGGATGGCGGCTTCGGTGCTGTCCTTGACCAGGCGCATGGCGTCCAGCTCGGCGCGCAGGTCGTGAATGGCACGTGGGGCGCGCTTGCCGGCGCGGGTTTGCGCCCGTACGGCGTTCAATGCCTTGACGATGCGCGCGTCCCATTCGGCGTCGTGGCCGATGGCGTGCCAGAGGGTGTCGCGGTCCACCAGCAGTTCCGGCAGTTTCTTGTCGAGTTGCTCGATCGGGTAGGCCGCGTCGAAACCGAAGGCGGCTTTGGCGGCTTTCGGGCCGTAGCGGTAGCCGTCCCATATCTCGCGTTCTTCATGCTTCTCGCGGCAGAACAGGATGGACTTGGGCCGCTTGCCGCCGACCAGCACGACCACCGCCTCCGGCTCCGGAAAGCCAGTCAGGTACCAGAAGTAGCTGTCGAAACGATAGGGATGGTGCGCGTCGCGGTTGCGGATGACCTCGGGCGCGGTCGGCACGATGGCAACGCCGTCGCCGATGGTTTTCAGCAGGCGTTTGCGGCGGGCGAGAAAGTGGGCGTGGGTCATGGTTCGAAGCGGCCGGATAGCAGCCGGGTTCCTTGAGGGGTATCGATATGGGCGACCAAGTAGGGCGCTTCGGCGGTCGCTGTGGGGGTGACCGGGATGGGGCCGCACATGGCAAGGGCGGTGAGCAGGCGCTGCAGGCGGTCGGGGTCGGGGTGAAAAATGTCGAGTCGCCGCAGCGAGAGACCGTGATCCGGCAACTTGTCAGCTGGGTGAGTGGCACATTGCCATTCGATTAATGTTGGGGCTGCCCCTTGCTGCGGTAATGTGCCGTCGGCCGGAATGGTGATCAGCCAGTCAAGGCTGCCACGGCTCATCGGTTCGATGGTGCCGAGGTCTTCGGTTGCCTCGGCGTGGGTTGCCCGGATGTCGGGCGTGCGCGCCACCCAGGCGGCCAGCCTCGGTCGGGCGTTGGCAGCGATGCGGTCGAGTGCGAACCAGCGGGGCCGCTTGGGTGCAGAGGCGTTGGGGTCGATAGCGATGATTTCGAGAAACAGCTTGTCTCCCAGGCGAAGCAACAGATTGTGCGTCCCCATGCGAGGATGTTGCCCTCCGGGCTGAGCGTGGACACCGAGTCGATCGTGCACCCAGGCGGCGCCAGCAGCCAAGGTGGGCGCAGTGATGGTCAGGTGGTCGACGGCGCAGAAACTCATTCTGTCGGTGATTTGTCCATTAGCAGTTCAGTATCCAGTTCGGCCAGGCGTTGCGGCGTTCCTACGTCGACCCAGCGGCCGGCGAAGCGTTCCCCGGTCAGTGCCCCGGCGGCGATGGCGGCGTCGAGCAGGGGGCGCAGCTTCATCGCCTGGCCGGGCGGCACGTCGCGGAACATCGCGGGCGAAAAAACGCCGATGCCGGCGTAGGTGAGCGTTTGCTCACCGTGGGCGTAAACGACGCGTTCGCCGTCGAGGCTGAAATCGCCGCCGGCGTGGTGCGCCGGGTTGGCGACGAGCAGTAGATGGGCCGCTGCTGCGGTGCACGGGCGAAAATGGGCAAAATCCACGTCGCACCAGACATCGCCGTTAACGACCAGAAAAGGCTCGTCGCCGAGCAACGGCAGGGCTTGGGCGATGCCGCCGGCGGTTTCCAGCGCACCCGGCGGTTCGGGCGAGTAGGCGATGCGCAGACCCCACCGCGAACCGTCGCCGAGCGCCTGCTCGATCTGTGCGCCGAGGTGGGCGTGGTTGACGACGATCTCGCGGAATCCGGCTGCCGCCAGTTTTTCCAGATGCCAGACGATGAGCGGCTTGCCGCCGGCGACCAGCAAGGGCTTGGGCGTGTGGTCGGTGAGCGGCCGCATGCGTTCGCCGCGGCCGGCGGCGAGGATCATGGTTTTCATGGCGTGAGGGCAAAGCGCCAATGCCAGGGTTCGAAGACGAAACCTTGCGGATTGTTGCGCGGGAAGGACAGGTGGAAGCCGAAACTGGCGGCGCGAGCGCTCAGCCAGGCGAAAGCCGATGTTGTCTCGAACTCGGGAGTGCAAGGCGGGCAGCCCGGCGTGCCGACATCGATGGCGCAACCGGTGTGGTGCTCGCTGAAGCCGGGCGGAGCGGATTGGGTGAAGATTTCCTCGGCCGACTGGCCGACAGCCTGTTTGTGGCGACAGATTTCGGCTTGCCGTGCCACAGAACGGAAGGCAGAGGTGATGTGGAGCGCGATGCCATCTGCCTCGGCTGCTTGCACAAGCCCCTCCCAAGCGGCGGCTGTTTCGGGTGTCAGCAGGTGTTTGCGGCCGTCCGGATCGATTTGAGCCACGACCAGGTTCGCAGCTTCCGGGTAGGGGATTAGTTGCCGCTCTGCCAGCCACTCCCGGTCGATGCCGAATTCATTCAGCAGCGAGGTGCTATCTGGAACAAGTGCGGGGTTGCCTGGCTCGATCACGGTTGGTCTTACTTGTAGCGGTAGCCGATCTGGTCAGTCTGCCCGTCCAGCCGGTCAAGCAGGTTGAGCAGGGGCTTGAGTTGCAGGTAGCGGCTGGCTGTCTTCTTGGCGTAGTTCATGAAGCGCGGCAGGTCTTCGATGTACTTGTCCTTGCCGTCGCGATACTTGAGGCGGCAGAAGATGCCGAGCACCTTGAGGTGGCGTTGCAGGCCCATCAGTTCGTATTCGCGCCAGAAAGCGCCGAAATCCTCGCGCACCGGCAGGCCGGCGTCACGGGCTTTTTCCCAGTAGCGGACGACCCAGTCGATTTCCTGTTCTTCGTCCCAGGAGATGAAGGCGTCGCGGAAGAGCGAGACGACGTCGTAGGTGATCGGGCCCATGACAGCATCCTGGAAATCGATGATGCCAGGGGTCAGGCGCTCGGCGCTCTCGACGACCATCAGGTTACGCGGCATGAAATCGCGGTGCACGAAGACCTTGGGCTGGTTGAGCGCCGAGTTGATCAGGTACTTGAAGGTGCGGTCGAGCAGCGTTTTTTCCTCGTCGCTCAGTTGCACGCCTAGGTGGCGGCCGATGAACCATTCCGGGAAAAGATCGAGTTCGCGGCGCAGCAGGTGGCCATCGTAGGGCGGTAGCGTGGCGGCGGCGGAACTTTTTTGCCACTGGACCAGCACGTCGAGGACCGGGCGGATCAGCAGGTCGGCCAGCGACAGGTCGGCGTTCAGGGCATCCAGATAGCCGATGCGGCCGAGGTCGGTAAGGACCAGAAAGCCGTTGTCGAGGTCCTTGTCGAGGATGCGCGGTGCGGCGAGGTCGGCTTTGGCGAGCAGGCCGGCGACGTGGATGAAGGGCTTGCAGTCTTCTTTTTCCGGCGGCGCGTCCATCAGGATGCGCGTTTCGCCGTCCGGCCAGGTCAGGCGGAAATAGCGGCGGAAGCTGGCGTCGGCGGAGGCCGGGGTGATCTGGACGTTCTGCTTGGGGAAGCGTTGGGCGACCCAGTCAGTCACCAATTGATCGCGTGTCGATGCGGTCATAAGCGGGTAAGGGAGTGTTCGTTGTAAAATGCTGCGATTTTAACACTCGGGTTCCGGTCGTCTCCGGCTCGACACCTCACTTCGCCAATGCCAGGTTACGCCAGACGCCCTCTCGCTGTGTTGATTTGCTGCCTCTTCGCCGGGGGTCAGGTAGGCCATGCTGCAGTCGATGCGCCACTCGTCGGGCGGTCAGCCGTCGTTGGAGGCGATGTTGATGCGACAGTAGATGCCGCTACAGGGGTAGTACCCGACGATACGCCAGCGCTCAAGTTGCGTTCCGAGCGAAAATTCAACGTCATGGGTAAGAAGAAGGCGCCGGTCGCAGAACAGGTGGGCCTGGATAACCCGATGCAACTGAAGAAGGATGACCAGTATCCTCTCTTCATCGTTGCCGACCAGATACAGGGACGGGCCGACGAGTCGACGGAGGCCGAGGGGACGGTCGAGTTACGCCGTGCCAATGCCCTGATGTTTGCCGACCGGGTCGTTTATCGTCCGCTTGAAGATGAGGTCGAGGCTAAGGGGAATGTCCGCTTGCTACAGGATGGGGCGGAAATCGAGACGCCTTACTTGCGCATGAAGTTGGCAGAGCAAATCGGCTTCACCGAGCAGGCGAGCTATCGTATCGTGCGCGAGGTGCCAAGCAAGTTGTATCGGACAAACCAGCCGGTGATCTCGGTAGCATCGACGAATTTGGCGACCTCTGGGGCACCGATGATGCTGAATGTGCCGAACACTTACGGTTTGCCAACCACGGCTCCGTTGCAGCGCCTCTCCGAGGCCAATGGGCAAGCGGAGCGTATCGATTTTGAGGGGGAAAACCAGTTCAGGCTGACCGCTAACACGTATTCGACGTGCAAGCCGAATCAAAGGGACTGGTACCTGAAATCGGCAGAAATGCACCTTGATTACGATGAGAGTGTTGGTGAGGCGAGCGACGCATCCCTATGGTTCAAAGGGGTGCCGATTTTCTACTCGCCGACGGCTTCGTTCGCGCTTAATAACGAGCGGCGCTCGGGTTTCTTGCATCCATTCTTTTCGACCTCGACGAAGAATGGTTTTGATATCACCTTGCCGTATTACTGGAGCATTGCACCTAATTACGATGCAACGCTTTATCCGCGTTACATGACCAAACGCGGTTTCCAGCTGGGTACCGAGGCGCAGTATCTGGATTTCAACTATCGGGGTACAGCGCGTGCTGAGATCGTGCCTAACGACGAGCTTGAGAACAAGCGCCGCTATGCCTACCAATTCACGCATTATCATGACTTCGGCCGGGGGGTTACCGGATTTGTAAATTGGAACGGTGTATCTGACGATTATTATTGGGAAGATATGTCTTCTCGGTTGATCAGTACGTCGCAGACTCAGTTGCCCAGGCAGTTGCAGCTTTCCTATAAGCCGGCATCTTGGCTGACGACGAGTATCCGAACTCAGCGTTACCAGACCCTGCAGCCAGATCCAGACAATCCCATTACCCGCCCGTACTTCCTTGAGCCGCAGCTCAATCTGCTTGGCTACAAGGCAAACTTCTTTATGAGCGACCTTTCGGTGATCGGACAATATTCCCGTTTCACCCATCCGGAAAAGGTCGAGGGGGATCGGGTGGTGTTCTACCCGCAGGTTTCGCTGCCTATCGTCAATCCCGCTTTCCAGATTACGCCGAAGTTTGGCGTGCACATGACGCGCTATGCGCTAGAGCATCAGGTGCCTGGCGAACCGACGCAAATGAGTCGAACCCTGCCCATACTTTCGCTCGATTCGACCGTATCATTGGAGCGGGAGAGTGACTTTTTCGGCCAAGAGTACATTCAGACGCTCGAACCGCGCCTGTACTACGTACGAATTCCTTATCGCGACCAGAGCAATATCCCCATCTTCGATTCCGGTCTGTCAGATTTCAATTTCGCTCAGATATTTTCGGAAAATCGTTACAGTGGCTATGACCGTATCAACGATGCGAATCAATTGACGGCTGGGGTGACGACACGGATTCTTGATGCGACCTCAGGTGTCGAGAAATTCAAGGCCATGCTTGGTCAGCGCTATTACTTCTCGCCTCAGCGAGTGACGATCACTGGCGAGACGGCACGGCAGCACGATTTCTCGAACATTGTCGCCGCCGTCAATGGCCTGATTGCACCGAAAACCTACATGGATCTGGCCTGGGAATACAACTATCGGGCCAATACCAACGAGCGTTTTTCCGCAGGCGTTCGTTACCAGCCGGATTATGGCAAGGTCCTGTCGGCCAGCTATCGTTATGCTTACGACTCGACAACCCTGAAGTCGACTGTCGATCAGGTCGACTTGGCCGGACAGTGGCCGATTACCGCCAATTGGTATGCGGTGGGGCGCTACAATTGGTCGCTGAAGGATCAGCAATTGCTCGAAGCGATCGGCGGCTTCGAATACAACGCCGGTTGCTGGGCAGTGCGTGCCGTCGTCCAGCGGCTGGAGGCGGTCTCCGGTGCGCCAAGCACCAATTTCTTCCTGCAACTTGAACTCAACGATTTTGCCAGTATCGGCTCCAACCCGATCGGCATGTTGCGGCGTACTATCCCGGGTTACGGCAAAACCAATGAATTGCCCGGCAACTATCTGATGTCCACCCCATGAGAGCCATGAAAAAACTGATCTGCCAGCTTGCCATTCTGCTTTGCAGCACCTTTGCGCTATCGGTTTCCGCCGCGGCGGCAGACGACCCCCTGGAAGCGGACCGCATCGTGGCCGTCGTCGGTAGCGATGTGATTACCTATTACGAACTGCAGGCTCGTTTGGCATCAGTGTTGAAGCAATTGCAGAAACAGGGGACCCCTTTGCCGCCGCAGGACGTCCTCGAGCGCCAAATGCTTGAGCGCATGATCATGGAAAAGGCGCAGTTGAACTATGCGCGCGACGGTGGCATGAAGGTCGACGATCTCCAACTGGATCAGGCCATCAACCGTATTGCCGCCAACAACAAGATGTCGCTGCAGCAGTTCCGCCAGGTTCTCGAACAGGATGGCATTCCTTATTCGAAGTTCCGCGAGGAAATTCGGGGCGAAATGATCATGGCCCGCTTGCGCGAGCGCGAGGTGGAGAGCAAGCTGGTGGTTTCCGATGGCGAGATCGATAACTATCTGGCCGAACAGAAAGCCGGGGGAACAAACGAAGAGTATCAACTGGCCCATATCTTGTTGCGGGCGCCGGAATCAGCCTCGCCGGAGCAACTGCA
The DNA here is from genome assembly GCA_041909105.1 of Azonexus sp. Classification (GTDB taxonomy): domain Bacteria; phylum Pseudomonadota; class Gammaproteobacteria; order Burkholderiales; family Rhodocyclaceae; genus Azonexus. The sequence continues at coordinate 131,964 of JAYREE010000002.1, read as the reverse complement.
GAAGCTGCGTCAGCGCGGAGAACAGGCGTTAAACCGGGCGCGGGCCGGCGAGGATTTTGCCCAACTGACGGCCTCCTTCTCTGATGCCCCGGATGCCTTGCAGGGCGGCAATCTCGGCTGGCGTCCCTTGAGTCGTCTGCCTGCTCTCTATGCCGAAGCCGCTGCACGCCTCAAGGATGGTGAGGTCAGCGACTTGTTACGTTCTTCGGCTGGTTTTCACATCCTCAAGTTGATCGGAAAGCGCGGCAGCAACGAGCTGGTTTCCGTCCGGCAGACCCTGGCGCGACATATCCTCATTCGTATCAACGAGGTTGTTTCCGAGCGGGAGGCGCGCCACAAGTTGCAGATTGTCCGCGAACGTATCCAGAACGGAGCCGACTTCGCTGAACAGGCACGTCTCTACTCGCAGGATGGTTCTGCGGCCAAGGGCGGTGAACTGGGCTGGCTGAATCCGGGCGATACCGTGCCCGAGTTCGAGAAGGCGATGGATGCGTTGAAACTGGGCGAAGTGAGCGAAGTCGTTCAGTCGCCGTTTGGCATGCACCTGATTCAGGTGATGGAACGCCGTGAGCGCGACGTCTCGGTCGAGCGTCAGCGTGGCGCCGCGCGTCAGGCGCTGCGTGAGCGCAAGCTTGACGAAGCCTATCAGGACTGGCTGCGCCAATTGCGTGATCGCACCTACGTCGAAAACCGTCTCGAAGAGAAGTAATGCGCCCGGTCATCGCGGTCACCAGCGGCGAGCCGGCCGGGATCGGGCCGGAGCTTTGTCTGCACCTGGCCGACGATCAGGGGGAGGCCAGGGTTGTCATCCTGGGCGATCGCGATCTGTTGGCGGAGCGTGCTCGCCAACTCGGCCTCAATATCGAGTTGCGTGATTTTTTCCCAAATAACGAAGTGCACCGCAGCACGCTCGAGGTGATCCACGTGCCGCTCGCCGCGCCGACCGTCGCCGGGAAGTTGGATGCCCGGAACGGCGCTTATGTCCTGGCCCTACTTGATCGCGCGCTGGCCGGCTGCGTTAGCGGCGAATTTGCCGCCATGGCGACGGCGCCGGTGCACAAGGGTGTGATCAACGCAGCCGGTGTTCATTTCACCGGCCACACCGAATACCTGGCCGAGAAAACAGCGACGCCGCTGGTCGTCATGATGCTGGCCGGCGACACCCCGCGTGGTCCGCTGCGCGTGGCGCTGACCACCACCCATCTGCCGCTCAAGGACGTCCCCGCAGCCATCACCCCGGCCATGCTGGAGCAGACGCTGCGCATCCTGCACGCCGACCTGCGCGGCAAATACGGTATCGCCGCGCCGCGTATCCTCGTCGCCGGCCTCAATCCGCACGCCGGCGAGGGCGGCTATCTCGGCATGGAGGAAATCGAAGTCATTACCCCGGTGCTGGAAAAACTGCGCGGCGAGGGCATGCAGCTTTCCGGGCCGCATCCGGCCGACACCATGTTCACACCGCCTGTTCTGGCCAAGGGCGACGCCGTGCTCGCCATGTATCACGACCAGGGGCTGACCGCCCTCAAATACGCCACCTTCGGGCACGGTATCAATGTGACCCTGGGTCTGCCCATCATCCGCACCTCGGTCGATCACGGCACCGCGCTGGAACTGGCCGGCACCGGCCAGGCCGATCCGGGCAGCCTGTTCGAAGCCGTTGCCGAGGCGGCGCGGATGGCATCACGAAAGAAACTATGAAGGGCCACATCGCTCGTAAAAGATTCGGCCAGAACTTTCTGGTCGACACTGGCATCATCGCCGGCATCATTTCCGCCATCGACCCCAAGCCGGACGATGTGGTCGTCGAGATCGGTCCCGGCCTCGGCGCGATTACCGAACCGCTGATGCAGCGCTTGCCGCATCTGCATGTCGTCGAAATCGACCGCGACCTGATCGCCCGTCTGAAGAAACAGCACTCGCCGGAGCGCATGACCATCCACGAAGGCGATGCGCTGGCCTTCGATTTCGCCTCGGTCGGCAACAAGCTGCGTCTGGTCGGCAACCTGCCGTACAACATTTCGACGCCGCTGCTTTTCCACCTCGCGTCCTACGCCGAGATCGTCCACGACATGCACTTCATGCTGCAAAAGGAAGTCGTCGAGCGCATGGTCGCCATACCGGGCGATTCCGAATTCAGTCGCATTTCGGTGATGCTGCAATACCGCTTCTACATCGAGTGGCTGATCGACGTCCCGCCCGAGAGCTTCGATCCGCCGCCCAAGGTGCAGTCGGCTGTCGTCCGGCTGATTCCAAAACCGGTCAGTGAGTTGCACGCCAAGAGTCAGGAGAAACTGGCGCAGGTGGTGCAGGCCGCCTTCTCGCAACGGCGCAAAATGTTGCGCAACACGCTGAAGGCCATCCTGAGCGATGCCGATTTTGTCGCGCTGAACATCGATCCGACCCGTCGGGCTGAGGATATCTCGGTGGACGACTATGTTCGTATGGCCAACTACCTGAAATAAAAAACCCGCCACTGGCGGGTTTTCTTGCGAAGGAGGAAAGCCTCAGTCCTTCTTCATCGGGCAGGTGCTCATGCCGAGCAGCGGATACATCGGGCACCAGCCCATCAGGCCGGTGGCCAGGGGCACGACGCCGATCCAGGCCCAGACCGGGCCGCCCAGCAGCGCCCAGGCGACCAGGGCGATGCCGGCCACGATACGCAGGATTTTGTCGATGCCGCCAACGTTTGGTTTCATGCTGTGTTCTCCGTTTGGGTAGTAGACGGTTCGCAATGTAGCCGGTGAAGTTGCTTCGGTATGTAACTTGGGTCACACAGCAGCGAGTTTGTGCAGACCATCGCTGTCAGTCAGTGTGATCTGTTCGCGGCCAAGCACCACCAGCCCCTGTGCCGCGAAGCTCTTGAGCAGGCGGCTGACAATTTCTCGCACGCTGCCCAGTTCATCGGCCAGTTGCTGGTGGGTGGCATTGATGGTCGTTTCATGGCGAGCCAGCAGCAACTTGGCCAGACGTTGGTCGAGGCGGGCGAAGGCGACTTCCTCGACCAGTTGCATCAGTTCCGAGATGCGCTCGGCGAAGAGATGGAAGACGAAGTCGCGAAAAGGCGGATGCTCGGCGAGCAGCGTGGCGAAGGCCGGCGCCGGCAGGATGAGCAGGGTCAGTGGCGTTTCGGCGATGCCGCGGGCGTTGTAGTCGGTGTGCCCGAGCAGACAACTGGAGGTGATGATGCAGGAGCCGCCCGGAGTGACGCGGTAGAGCATCAACTCTCGTCCATTCGGCGCCTGCTTGACGACCTTGATGCTGCCGTCGAGCAGCAGAGGGAAGCCCTGGCAAGGCTGATGTTCGGCGAAGACTTGCGTGCCGGCCGGCAACTGGATCGGCTGCAAGGGCGTTAGCAACTGCGCCAGACGCCCGGCTGGCAGACCGGCCAGGGCAGGGTACATTTTTTCGATTTTTTCGCCGTGCACCGCAGCAGTCATCAATCTGTGCTCAGCGTGGCCCAGACCGGGGCGTGGTCGGACGGGCGCTCGCGTTTGCGCGGCGCGCGGTCGATGCCGGCAGCGGTGCAGCGTTCGGTCAACGGCTTGGAGAGCAGGATGTGGTCGATGCGCAGGCCGAGATTCTTGGGAAAGCCAAGGTTACGGTAATCCCACCACGAGAAGGTCTTTTCCGGCTGTTCGAACAAGCGGAAACTGTCGCTCAGGCCCAGCCCGACGAAGCGCTGGAAAGCCGATCGTTCCGGCTCGGAGCACAGGATTTGTCCGGCCCAGGCCACCGGGTCGTGCACATCGCGATCGTCCGGGGCGATGTTGTAGTCGCCACAGAGCGCGAGGTTCGGATACTTCGCCAGTTCCTCGTCCAGCCAGACGGCCAGTGCATCGAGCCAGCGCAGCTTGTAGTCGTACTTGTCGCTACCCACCGCCTGGCCGTTCGGCATGTAGGCGCAAACGACGCGCGTATCGCCGACGGTGCCCGAAATCAGACGCTTCTGCTCGTCGGGAAAATGCGGGTTGCCGCAGACGACATCTTCAATCGGCGCGCGGGCGAGCAAGGCAACGCCGTTGTAGGTTTTCTGCCCGGAAAAAGCTACCTGATAACCTGCGGCCTCGATTTCGGCGCGCGGGAAATTATGGTCTTCGAGCTTCAGTTCCTGCAAACATAGGGCATCCGGCTGGGCTTCGGCCAGCCAGTCGAGCAGATGCGGCAGGCGGACCTTCAGTGAATTGACGTTCCAGGAGGCGATTTTCACTTCTTGTCGTCCGCTTGCTTGGCCCCGTAGGGGGCGGTCTTCGGGTAGCCGGCGAGGTCGAGCAGGTTATGGTAGGCGCCGGCCTCGAAGCCGCGTTGGCGTTGATTGCCGACCTTGAGCGAAGGCACGAAAGCATCGCCGACGAGCTTCTTCAATTCCTCGGTGTCCTCCGGCTTTTGCAGGCTCTTTTCGGCAAATGGAATGCCGCGTGAGCTCAACAGTTCCCGCGCCTGCTTGCAAGGCTCGCCGCAATCGTTGCTGGTGTACAGCACGACGGGGAAAGCTTCCATTGCCCGCTTGGTGGCGAAAGGCAGGTTGTCATTCGGCTCGCTAGCTCCACTGCTCTTGACGACTTGTTTCGCCGAACCGGCCGGAGGCGTATCGGAAATGACGGTCCGGCCGCTGGTGTCGGTCCAGCGATAGGTGGCTGCTTGAGCGCTGGTAAAAACCAGCAGGAAGGAAAGCAGTGCAATGCTGCGCATGATGGTCTCCCTGAATATTACGCAGCAATCATACCGCTATGCCGGAGCAATGCGTCCGGGCTCGGTGCGCGACCACGGAAGGCCTTGAAGTTTTCCAGCGCCGGGCGCGAGCCGCCCTTGGCCAGGATTTCGTCCAGATAGCGCTTGCCAACCACCGGGTCGAACGGATTGCCGGCCTCTTCGAAAGCCGCGTAGCAGTCGGCCGACAGCACTTCCGCCCATTTGTAGCTGTAGTAGCCGGCCGCATAACCGCCGCCGAAGATGTGCGAGAAGCTGTTCGGGAAGCGATGCCATTCCGGCGGTAAGAGCACGGCGACTTCGTTGCGTACTTCGCGGATCAGATCCATGACCGTTCGCTCGCCGTTCGGATCGAATTCGCAATGCAGGCGCATGTCGAAAATCGAGAATTCCAGTTGGCGTACTGTCATCATGCCGCTCTGGAAATTCTTGGCGGCCAGCATCTTGTCGTAGAGCGCGCGCGGTAGCGGCTCGCCGCTGTCGACATGGGCGGTCATGCCCTGCAGTACTTCCCATTCCCAGCAATAGTTTTCCATGAACTGCGACGGCAGTTCGACGGCATCCCATTCGACGCCATGGATGCCCGAGACGCCCAGTTCGGTGCCGCGCGTCAGCAGGTGGTGCAGGCCATGGCCGGCCTCGTGGAACAGCGTGATCACCTCGTCGTGCGTGAAGGTCGCCGGCTTACCGCCGACCGGGCGGGCGAAATTGCAGTTCAGGTAAGCGATCGGCTTTTGTACGCCGCCTGCCAGATGCTTGCGCGAGCGCGCTTCGTCCATCCAGGCGCCGCCACGCTTGGTCTCGCGGGCGTAAAGGTCCATGTAGAACTGGCCGACCAGCTCGCCGGCCGGCGTTTCGATACGGTAGAAACGCACATCCTCGTGCCAGACCGGGGCAGTGTCCGGCTTCACCTGCAGGCCGAACAGGCTTTCGATGACCTTGAACAGACCGCCGACGACCTTGGGTTCGATGAAGTACTGCTTCACTTCCTGCGCCGAGAAGGCATAGCGAGCCTGTTGCAACTTCTCGGAGACATAGGCGGCATCCCAGGGCTGGAAGTCGGCAATGCCCAACTCGTCCTTGGCGAAGGCCAGCAGTTCGGCCATGTCCTTTTCGGCGAAGGGCTTGGCCTTCTTCGCCATGTCGCGCAGGAAGGCGAGTACCTGCTGCGGCGTATCGGCCATCTTGGGTAGCAGCGACACCTCGGCGAAGTTGGCGAAGCCGAGCATCTTGGCATCTTCCGCGCGCAATTCGAGGATGCGCTTCATGATCGGTGTGTTGTCCCATTCCGGCTTGGAGGAACCGTCGTGGAACTCCGCAGCACGGGTCGCATAGGCGCGGTAAATGCGGGCTCGCAGTTCGCGGTTGTCAGCGTACTGCATGACCGGGCCGTAGGACGGCGCGTGCAGCGTAAACTTCCAGCCGTCGATGCCGGCTTTCTGCGCAACCTCGCGGGCGGCTTCCTTGGCGTAGTCGGGCAGGCCAGCGAGCTGCGCTTCGTCGGTGACGATCTCGGCGTGGGCATTGGTCGCGTCGAGCAGGTTTTCGGAGAACTTGGCGGCCAGCTGCGACAACTCTTCCATGATGGCCTGGAACTTCGGTTTTTGCTCTTCCGGCAGTTCGGCACCCCCGAGGCGGAAATCGCGGATTTCGTTATCGACGATTTTCTTCTGCTCGGCGTTCAGCGTGGCGTACTCGGGGCAGGCCTTCAGCGCGCGGTATTTTTCGAACAGCTTCAGGTTCTGGCCGAGTTCGGTATAGAAGCGTGACACTTCCGGCAGCATGTCGTTATAGGCCTCGCGCCAGGCCGGCACATCGTTGACCGAGTGCAGGTGGCCGACCACGCCCCAGGCCCGGCCCAGACCTTCCAGACCGTCGGACAACGCACCGGCGAAATCCTGCCAGGTGGCGGGCGTGCCGTCGGCGGTCAGGCGCTCGATCAGGCTGCGCCCGTCGGCCAGCAATTGGGTGATGGCCGGTTTGACGTGTTCCGGCTGGATCAGGTCGAAGCGGGGCAAGTCGGTGAAGTCGAGCAGGGGATTGGTGGCGTTGGTCATGGTCGTCGAGGCAATAAAAACGGGCGGTCAGAGCCGCCCGTCCGGTTGGCTTATCTTGGGGTCTATTCTACTAGCTCACGGTAGGCATGCCACGATGCGTGGCCGAGTATCGGCATGATCAGGACTAAGCCGAAGAGCAGGCTAGCGAAACCGAGCAGGGTGAGGGCAACGATCAACGCTGCCCAGACGAGTAGGGGAAAGACGTTGCCGATGAAGGTGCGTAGACTGGTGGCGATAGCCGTCGGGGCATCCGTATCGCGATCGAGTATCAGCGGCACCGAAACTACGGTGCCAGCGAAAACCAGCAGAGCAAGGAGGGCACCCGTGGCGAACCAGGTGGCAGTGAAGGCCAGATGCTCGCCCGAAACAATGATTTCGTTGAGGAAAATTGCGCCGCTCGTTGGTGAGTCGATCGCGACGAGGGCGAAAGCTACGGCTGACACGCGTTCCCAGAACAAGGAAATCAGGCCCAGGATGAGACCGAGGAAGAGCAGTGATTCGCCATTGCGACGGAAGCAGCGCAGAGAATCGATGAAGAACAGATGTTCGTCCTTGGCCAGGGCTCGACTCAGTTCATAAAGACCAGCGGCGAGAAGCGGGGCAATCAGGAAAAAGCCCGATATCGCCACCGTCAACAAGTGCGGCCGATTCAGCGCGGCCAGAATGATCAGGTCGCCAGCCAGTGCGAAGAGCAGGCCATAGGCCAGCGAGGGCAAGGGGTTGGCTCTCAAATCCAGCCAGCCAGCGCGTATCCAGACCAGCGGACGGCTCAAACCGACCTTGCGCACACGTGGCAGGGGCGAGGACAGCGGGGAATGGTCGAAGCTGTGGTTCATCCTGGCCTCCATGTTGGCTGAATATACGAATTTGACCGTGGCTCTCCATTCCGGTTCGCAAAAAAAACGCCCGCATAGAGCGGGCGTCGCTTGCTGTAACGGAGACGGCTTACAGCGTTTTTCCGGTGAGCCGTTCGTAGGCCTCGATGTACTTGGCGCTGGTGCGGGCTATCACGTCGGCCGGCAATTTGGGGCCAGGGGCGACCTTGCCCCAGTCCAGGGTTTCCAGGTAGTCACGCACGTACTGCTTGTCGTAGGACGGCGGGTTCTGACCTTCGACGTACTGGTCGGCCGGCCAGAAGCGGGAAGAGTCCGGGGTCAAGGCTTCGTCGATCAGGTGCAGCGTACCGGCCTGGTCGATGCCAAATTCGAACTTGGTATCGGCGATGATGATGCCGCGACCTTTGGCGTAGGCAGAGGCTTCCTCGTACAGGCGCAGCGCGGCGATGCGGGCTTCGTCGGCCAGGCCGGCGCCATTTTTGCCGGTGCCGGCCAGCGCTTCGGCGAGGTCGGCAGCGCAGTTGGCCTGGGCGGTGGCGAAGGAGACGTTTTCGTCATGGTCGCCAACGGCAGCCTTGGTGGCCGGGGTGAAGATCGGCGACGGCAGTTTGGCGGCCATCTTCAGGCCGGCCGGCAGGGCGATGCCGCAAATGGCGCCGGTTTGCTGGTAGTCCTTCCAGCCGGAACCGATGACGTAGCCGCGAACGACAGCCTCGATCGGCAGCGGACGCAGGCGCTTGACGATGACGGCGCGGCCGCGCACCTGGTCGCGTTCGTTCGGGGCGACGACGGATTCCGGATCGACGCCGGTCAGTTGGTTGGGAACGATATGGCCGAGTTTTTCGAACCAGAAGTCGGCGACGGCGGTCAGCACTTCGCCCTTGCGCGGAATCGGGTCCGGCAGGATGACGTCGAAAGCGGACAGGCGGTCGGTGGTGACGATGAGCAGTTTTTCGTCGTCGATCGCATAGATGTCACGGACCTTGCCCTTGGAAATGAGCGGCAGGCTGGTGATGGTGGATTCAAAAAGCGGAGCGGCCACGGTTGGATTCCCGATAAGCAAAAGCGTAATTATCCTAGAAACCGTTGTTGGGCGCATCCGTTGCTGAGTTCTGCCGGTATTTGGACCTTTTCAGGGTTACCCCTATCTTCTTTACTGTGACGCAGCCCGATGATCAGTGCGACTCGCCTTCCTCTGCCGTCAGCTTCTTGCGCATCCTGTGGGTTCCCCAGGCTAGTACGCCGGCGATAACTGGAATGGAAATGGCGGTGATCACGTCGGTATTCAGGTGGTGCAGTTCCTTGGTGCCCTTGGCCAGGTATTGCACCAGTTGCGAGCCGTAGTAGGTCAGCACGACCACCGACAGGCCTTCGACGGTTTCCTGCAGGCGCAATTGCAGCTTGGCGCGGCGGTTCATCTGTGACAGCAGTTCCTGGTTCTGGCGTTCCAGTTCCATGTCGACGCGGGTACGCAGCAATTGGCTGGTGCGGGCGATGCGGGCTGAAAGTTCTTCCTGGCGGCGGGCGATGGCGGCGCAGGTGTTGAGCGCTGGTGCCAGGCGGCGCTCCATGAAACCCTTGATGGTCGGGTAGCCCGAGACGCGGGTTTCCTTGAGTTCGCCGATGCGTTGCTGCACCAGGCGGTAGTAGGCAGCCGCCGCCCCGAAACGGAAGGTGGTGTTGGCCACCGAGTGCTCGATTTCAGCGGCCAGCCGGGTCAGATCGGCCAGTACGGCGCGTTCGTCGACCGGATTGGCGGCACTGACCATGCGGTCGATCAGTTCGGCCAGGTCGGCTTCGGCCCGGTTGAGCAGCTTGCCGACCGACTTGGCGACCGGGAAGGCGAGCAGAGCCATGATGCGGTAGGTTTCGATCTCCAACAGACGCTGGATGATCCGGCCGGTCCGCAGCTTGCCCATGCTCTCGTCGATCACGGTGAATTTCGAGAAGCCCTCGTGGATGCGGAAATCGGTGAACAGCCAGGCGGCCTGGCCGGCGATCTGCGAGACGATCTGGGTATCGTTGGCTTCGGCGTTACTGCTCAGGTGCCAGATGATTTCGGTTGGGTTGGGCGAACCGTTGACCAGCAGTTCGAGATGGCTGGCGCTGATGACCTGTCCCGGGATACCCTGCAACCACTCAGCGGGCACCACGTCGAGCGCCGTCTCGCCGCTGCGCGGCGGCTTGTTCGGCTTGCTGAAGAAAGTGTAAGTGGAAAATTCACCGTGCAACTCCCATTTCAGCTTGAAACTGCCGCAATCGATGATCAGGTGGGCGGCCTCGGCACTCGGCTCGACCGGCAACCCCAGGCGCTCGTAGAGGGCGCCCAGGTGGCTGCGCTCCTCAGTGAGTTCGTGCGTTTCGCGCGTGCAGGCGATGAAGCTGATCAGCGCGGGCGCTTCGAGCGGAATCGGCGGGCGGGTGTGCACCTCGTCGTTGAGGCGCTGGCGCGAGGGATGTTGACTGAGTTCGTAGGGCATACCGCGAGAAAATGGGGTGATGTTGCGATGCGACAATTTACCCTAAATCCCTTCCCGTTGAGCAAGCGCCAGGCCGCTTGTGCTCACTCGACCAGCCGGTCGCGCCGGGCAAGTACGGGGAAGAGGCGCAGCCAGAGCAGCGCGATGACGACCGTGCCGATGCCGCCGAGGATGACCGAGCCGACCGGCCCGAGCAATGCCGCGGTGGCGCCCGATTCGAATTCGCCAAGCTGGTTGGAGGCGCCGATGAAAATCGAATTCACCGCCGACACCCGGCCGCGAATCTCGTCCGGCGTATCGGCCTGGACCAGCGTCTGACGAATCACCACGCTGATGTTGTCGGCGGCACCGGTGATGGCCAGGGCGACCAGGGAAAGGCCGAAACTGGTCGACAGGCCGAAGACAATGGTGGCTATTCCAAAAATAGCGACCGAGGCGAGCAGGATGTTGCCGGTATGGCGATGCAGCGGCCAGCGCAACAGCGCCAGCGACATCAGGAAAGCGCCGGCGGCCGGCGCGGCTCGTAACAGGCCCAGGCCTTCCGGGCCGGTATGCAGGATGTCCTTGGCGAACATCGGCAGTAGGGCCGTTGCACCACCGAGCAGCACGGCAAACAGGTCGAGCGAAGTGGCACCGAGCAGGATCTTGTTCTGCCAGACGAAGCGCACACCGGCCAGCACGCTGTGCAGGCTGGTACCGCCGGGCGGCGGCGTCTGCGTGTAGCGCACGGCCAGCATCAGGCAGGCAGCAATGACCAGAAGGATGGTGCCGATCAGGTAAACGGTGGTTGCGCCGAAGATATACAAGGCGCCGCCAACAGCCGGCCCGGCGATGATCGCTGCCTGCATGCCGCTGGCGTTGAGGGCGATGGCCTGGCCGAGAAGCCTCTGCGGCACGAGCAGCGGGATCAAGGCTTGCTGGGCTGGCATCTGGAAGGCGCGGGCGACGCCCAGGATGATCGACAGGCCAAAAATCAGTTCGCGCGTTTCCTGGCCGATATGGGTGGCAGTGAGCAGGGTCAGGGCCACGATGGCCTGGCTGGCCATACAGGCAGCGAAGATGCGGCCGCGATTGAGATGGTCGGCGGCGTGACCGGCCGGCAGGGTGAGCAGCAGTGCCGGCACGAACTGAAAGAGACCGACCAGGCCAAGATCCCAGGCGCTGCCGGTGAGGTCGTACATCTGCCAGCCGATGGCAACCATCAGCATCTGATTGGCCATCATGGCGGCGAGGCGGGAAATGAAAAAAGCGAGGAAGGGGCGATGGCGGATCAGTTCGCCGAGCGCGGGATTGGCCATGCGGGGGACTTTGCTAGGGTGGAGTGCTGGGGTATGGATGCCGGTAGGCTCGTTTCGTTCCAAAAAGAAAAGCCGCACTTGGCGGCTCTTCTGCGGTGCACCGGCAAAAAACGGCTTATTTCACGATCTGGTTCAGCTCGCCCTTGGCGTAGCGCTCGGCCATCTTGTCGAGCGGGATGGCCTTGATCTTGCTGGCCTGGCCGGCGGCGCCGAAGGCTTCGAAGCGGGCCAGGCAGATTTTCTTGGCGGCTTCGCGAGCCGGTTTCAGGAAGTCGCGTGGGTCGAACTTGTCCGGATGCTCGGCCAGGTAGCGACGGATGGCGCCAGTCATGGCCAGGCGGATATCGGTGTCGATATTGACCTTGCGCACACCGTGCTTGATGCCCTTGACGATTTCCTCGACCGGCACGCCGTAGGTTTCCTTCATGTCACCACCGAATTCGCGGATTTCGGCGAGCAGTTCCTGCGGTACCGAGGAGGAGCCGTGCATCACCAGGTGGGTGTTCGGGATGCGGGCGTGGATTTCGGCGATGCGGTCGATGGCGAGGATGTCGCCGGTCGGCTTCTTGGTGAACTTGTAGGCGCCGTGGCTGGTACCGATGGCGATGGCCAGGGCGTCGCAGTTGGTCTGCTTGACGAAGTCGGCGGCCTGCTCGACGTCGGTCAGCAGGTCTTCGCGGGTCATGTGGCCTTCGGCGCCGTGACCGTCTTCCTTGTCGGCCTTCATGGTTTCGAGCGAGCCGAGCACGCCCAGTTCGCCTTCGACGGAAACCCCGATGCTATGGGCGAATTCGACGACCTTTTGGGTCACTTCGACGTTGTATTCGTAGCTGGCGACGCTCTTGCCGTCGGCTTGCAGCGAGCCGTCCATCATCACCGACGAGAAGCCGGACTTGATCGCAGCCATGCATACCGCCGGGCTCTGGCCGTGGTCCTGGTGCATGACGATGGGGATGTTGGGATAGGCTTCGAGGGCAGCCAGGATCTGGTGGCGCAGGAAGGGCTCGCCGGCGTATTTGCGGGCGCCGGCCGAGGCCTGCATGATGACCGGGGCGTCGAGCTGGGCCGCCGCTTCCATGATGGCCCAGACCTGTTCCATGTTGTTGACGTTGAAGGCGGGCAGGCCGTAGCCGTTTTCGGCGGCATGGTCGAGCAGCTGGCGCATGGAGACGAGCGGCATGGAGACTCCTGTGTAGTGTCGTGTTGAGTTAATTAAAATATTTTAAAGGATTTGGTGCTCGCCGACCCGGACGATCTTCAGCGTATTGGTCCCGCCGGCAGTGCCGATCGGCTCACCGATGGTCAGCACGATGAGGTCGCCCTTGCTGACCACGCCCTGGTCGATGAGCAGGGTTTCGGCCTCGGCCAGCAGCCGGTCGCGGTCGCTGTGCTGCTGCGTCATTTGCAGCGGATAGACTTCGCGATAGAGGGCCATGCGGGCGACCGCGCCGGCGTCCGGCGTCAGCGCGTAGATCGGCACGCCGCAGTTCATCCGGCTCATCCACAGCGCGGTCGAACCGGACTGGGTCAGCGCGGCGATGGCCTTGACCTTGAGGTGGTGCGCCGTCCAGATCGCCGCCATGGCGATCGATTGGTCGATGCGGGTGAACACGCGGTCAAGGAATTCGCGGTCGAGCGTCACTTCGGCTGAGCGCTCGGCCTCGACGCAGACGCGGGCCATCGATTCGACGGTTTCCACCGGGTATTTGCCGGAAGCGGTTTCGGCCGACAGCATGACGGCGTCGGTGCCGTCGAGCACGGCGTTGGCCACGTCGGACACTTCGGCGCGGGTCGGCACCGGCGAATTGATCATCGATTCCATCATCTGCGTGGCGGTGATGGTCAGCTTGTTGCGGTCGCGGGCCAGGCGGATCATCTTCTTCTGCAGGGCGGGGACGGCGGCATCGCCGACTTCGACCGCGAGGTCGCCGCGGGCGACCATGACGCCGTCGGAGGCATCGAGGATTTCTTCCAGATTGGCCACGGCCTCGACGCGCTCGATCTTGGCGATCAGCACCGCCTGGCTGCCGGCGGCACGCAGCAGCTGGCGGGCCATGTACATGTCGGCTGCGCTCTTCGGGAAGGAGACGGCGACGAAATCGACACCGATCTGCGCGGCAGTCTTGATATCGTCCATGTCCTTGGCGGTCAGCGCCGGCGCGGTCAGACCGCCGCCCTGGCGGTTGATGCCCTTGTTGTTCGACAGATCGCCGCCGACCAGCACGCGGGTGTGGATTTCCTGGCCACGCACGAGCATGACTTCGAGTTTCAGCCGGCCGTCGTCGAGCAGCAGGATGTCACCCGATTGCACGTCCTTCGGCAGCTCCTTGTAGTCGAGGCCGACGCGCTCCTGGTTGCCCAGGGTGCAGCCGGCGTCGAGGATGAAGGAGTCGCCGTCCTGCAAGGTGATCTTGCCGCCCTCGAACTTGCCGACGCGGATCTTCGGCCCTTGCAGGTCGCCCAGGATGCCGACGGTGCGGCCGAGCTTGGCCGCCGCGGCGCGGATGCCTGCGGCGCGCGCCTTGTGGTCGTCGGCCGTGCCGTGCGAGAAGTTCATGCGCACGACGTCGATGCCGGCCGCCACCAGTTTTTCCAGCACTTCCGGTGACGATGAGGCGGGGCCGAGCGTGGCGACGATCTTGGTGTGGCGTGACATGTCTTCTCCCTGAAACGGTTTGTTGGTTTTTGCCGATTTTAGGCAGTGCACCGCAGCCGTGCCGCGGTGCGCGCCCATTCAGCCTTACTTGGCGGCCGCGCGCTCTTCGAGCACGGCGATGGCCGGCAGGGTCTTGCCTTCGAGGAATTCCAGGAAGGCGCCGCCGCCGGTCGAGATATAGCCGACGTCGTCGGCGATGTGGAACTTGGCGATGGCGGCCAGGGTGTCGCCGCCACCGGCGATCGAGAAGGCTTCGGAGTGGGCGATGGCGGAAGCCATCATCTTGGTGCCGCCGGCGAACTGCGGCAGTTCGAAGACGCCGACCGGGCCGTTCCAGACGACGGTACCGGCGTTGGCGATGATTTCGGCCAGCTTGGCCGAGGTCTTCGGGCCGACGTCGAGGATGCGGTCATGGGTGTGCACGTCGTCGATCGAAATCTTGTTGGCGCGGGCCAGGGCGGAGACTTCGTCGGCGACCACGACATCGGTCGGCAGCGGCACTTCGGCGCCGCGTTCCTTCATCATGTCCATGATGGCGTGCGCTTCCTTGACCAGATCCGGTTCGGCCAGCGAGTCGCCGATGCGCTTGCCGGAGGCGAGCAGGAAAGTGTTGGCGATGCCGCCGCCGACGATCAACTGGTCGACCTTGTCGGCCAGCGACTTGAGGATGGTCAGCTTGCTCGATACCTTGGAGCCACCGACGATGGCGACCAGTGGGCGCTTCGGGTTGTGCAGAGCCTTGCCCAGAGCGTCGATTTCGGCGCCCATCAGCACGCCGGCGCAGGCGACCGGAGCGTACTTGGCCATGCCGTGGGTGGTGGCTTCGGCGCGGTGAGCGGTACCGAAGGCATCGTTGACGTAGACGTCGCACAGCTTGGCCATCTTCTGCGCCAGCTCATCGTTGTTCTTCTTCTCGCCTTTGTTGACGCGACAGTTTTCCAGCAGGACGACTTCGCCCGGCTTCACTTCGAAGCCGCCATCGACCCAATCCTGGATCAGGCGCACCGGCACCTGCAGTAGCTGGCCGAGGCGCACGGCGACCGGCATCAGGGTGTCTTCATGGCGCAGTTCGCCTTCGGTCGGACGGCCGAGGTGGGAGGTGACCATGACGGCAGCGCCCTTTTCCAGGCAGTACTTGATCGAGGCCAGCGAAGCGCGGATGCGGGTGTCTTCGGTGATGTTGCCGGCTTCGTCCTGCGGCACGTTCAAGTCGGCGCGGATGAAGACTCGCTTGCCGGCGACGTCGAGGTCGGTCAGTTTGATGACGTTCATGGTTATCTCCTAGGTGGTTTTTTGATCGTTCCAGAGGCGCGACCAGTGGTCGGCGACCTCGAGCATGCGGTTGGCGAAGCCCCACTCGTTGTCGAACCAGACGAAGAGGTTCACGAGGTGCGTGCCGGCGGTGCGCGTCTGGCTGCCGTCGACAATGGCTGAATGGGGATCGTGGTTGAAATCGATGGAGGCGTGCGCGGCTTCCGAATAGGCGACCAGGCGCTTGAGCGGGCCGCGCGTCGCTTCGGCGAGCAGCGCATTGACGCTGTGCGCCGAGACCGGGCGCTGGGTAGCGATGGTCAGGTCGATGGCCGAGACGTTGGTGGTCGGCACGCGGATCGCCTTGGCCTGCACCTTGCCGGCCAGTTGCGGCAACAGGCGTTCGACGCCGCGAGCCAGGCCGGTGGAAACCGGAATGATCGACTGCATGGCCGAGCGGGTGCGGCGCAGATCGCTGTGGTGGTAGCCGTCGATCAACGGCTGGTCATTCATTACCGAATGCAGCGTGCTGAGCAAGGCCTGCTCGACGCCCAGTTCGCGGTCGAGCAAGTCGAGAATGGGCACGATGGCGTTGGTCGTGCACGAGGCTGCGGAAACCAAGCGTTCGCTGCCGGTCAGGGTGTTCTGGTTGATGCCGGCGATGATGGTTGCGTCGACATCCTCGGCGCTGGCGCCGGGATGGGATAGCAACAGACGCGGGGCACCGGCCTGCAGGAAGCTTTCCAGTTCAAGGCGCCGGCCATAAATGCCGGAGCATTCGATGACTAGATCGACGCCATGCCAATCGACGGCATCCGGCGTCTTGCCGTGGCTGACGCGAATGACCTCGCCGTCGATATGCAGTTGCCCATCGACGGCCTCGACGCTGCCGGGAAAACGCCCGTGCGTCGAGTCGTAGCGGGTCAGATAGGCCATGCTGTCGAGGTCGGCCGGCTCGTTGATGGCGACGACGCGCAAGGCATGGGGAAGCGCGGCTTCCTTGATTGCGCGCAGGAAGCAGCGGCCGATCCGGCCGTAGCCGTTGATGGCGAGGCGCAAGGCGGTGGCTCCGGTCACAGGGGGGGGGGCAAAAAAAGGGGCCTGACGGCCCCTTCCTGTCTATCCAGCGCTTACTTGGCGTTCATCCAGGCGCGGGCGGCGTCCAGCATGCGGCAGGAGTAACCCCACTCGTTGTCGTACCAGGCCAGGACCTTGACCAGGGTCGAGCCGTCTTCGCCCTTGAGGACGCGGGTTTGGGTGGCGTCGAAGGTCGAGGACACGGTGGTGTGGTTGAAATCGGAAGAAACCAGCGGCTCGGTGTTGACGGCCATGATGCCCTTGAGCGGGCCATTGGCGGCCTTGGTCATCAACTCGTTGATCTCTTCCTTGGTGGTGGCGCGCTCGGCGGTGAAGGTCAGGTCGACCAGCGAGACGTTGATGGTCGGGACGCGCAGGGCGAAACCGTCGAACTTGCCGACCAGCTGCGGCAACACCAGGCCGACAGCCTTGGCAGCACCGGTCTTGGTCGGGATGATGTTCGCAGCTGCGGCGCGGGCGCGGCGCAGGTCCTTGTGACGGACGTCGACGGTGACCTGGTCGTTGGTGTAGGCGTGGACGGTGGTCATCAGGCCGGACTTGATGCCGATGTTGTCGGACAGGACCTTGGCGACCGGAGCCAGGCAGTTGGTGGTGCACGAGGCGTTCGAAACGACGGTCATGCCGGCGTTCAGAGCGCCTTCGTTGACGCCGACGACGATGGTGGTGTCGACGTCGTCGCCACCCGGAGCGGAGATCAGCACGCGCTTGGCGCCTTGCTCGAGCAGAGCCTGGGCCTTGGCCTTGGTGGTGTAGGCACCGGTGCACTCGAGCAGCACGTCAACGCCGTGGCTGGCCCAGTTGACGCCCTTCGGGTCCTTGGTCGAGTAGAAGGCGATCTTCTTGCCGTCGATGATGATGCAGTTTTCACCTTCGGTTTCGACGGAAGTGCCGAAGCGGCCGTGCGTGGTGTCGTACTTCAACAGGTGGGCGTTGGTGGCGAGATCGCCGGAGGCGTTGATCGCGACGACTTCGAATTCGTTCTGCAGGCCCTGCTCGTAAATCGCGCGCAGCGTGCAGCGACCGATACGACCGAAACCGTTGATAGCAACCTTGATAGCCATAACTACTCCTCTCTCTGTAAATCTGTGGTGAATCAGGACAGCATTGCCTTCGCCGTGGCGACGACATTGGCGACCGTAAAGCCGAACAGGTCAAACAACTGACCGGCCGGTGCAGACTCGCCGAAACGGTCGATGCCGATCACGGTGCCGTGCAGTCCGACGTACTTGTGCCAGAAATCCGGGTGCGCCGCCTCGATGGCGATGCGCTTCTTGCAGGCGCCCATCACGGATGCCTTGTAGTCGGCCGATTGGCGGTCAAAGACGTTGGTGCAGGGCATGGATACGACACGGGTCGCAATGCCTTCGCTGGCCAGCGTAGCCTGGGCGTCGAGCGCCAGCTTCACCTCGGAGCCGGTGGCGATCAGGGTGATGGCGGCTTCACCGTCACAATCGGAGAGCACGTAACCCCCCTTGGCGATGTCGGCGTCGGCGATCTTCTGCGTCACGGTCGGCAGGTTCTGGCGCGACAGGGCCAAAATGCTCGGGCCGTCGGTACGTTCGACGGCGCCGATCCAGGCGATCGCCGTCTCGGTCGCATCGGCCGGACGCCAGACATCAACGTTCGGGATGATGCGCAACGAAGGAATGTGCTCGACCGGCTGGTGCGTCGGACCATCCTCGCCGAGGCCGATGGAGTCATGGGTGTAGACCATGATCTGGCGTAGTTTCATCAGCGCGGCCATGCGGATGGCGTTGCGGGCGTAGTCGGAGAAGACCAGGAAGGTCGCGGTGTAGGGAATCAAGCCGCCATGCAGCGCGACGCCGTTGGCGATGGCTGTCATGCCGAATTCCCGTACGCCGTAGTAGCAATAGTTGCCGCCTTCGCTGCGGGTGACGCCCTTGCTGCCCTTGACGAAGGTCAGGTTGGAACCGGCCAGGTCGGCCGAGCCGCCGAAGATTTCCGGCACGGCAGGAACCAGTGCGGCGATGGCGTTCTGCGAAGCCTTGCGGGTGGCGATGTTCTCGGCCTTGTCGCGGCAGGCGGTAAGGTAGGTAGCCTTGGTCGCAGCCCAGGTCGTGGGCAGTTCGGCCTTCATCACGCGGCGCTCGAACTCGGCGGCTTCGGCCGGGAAGGCGGCGCGGTAGGTGGCGAAACGTTTGTCCCAGTTTTCCTGGAAGATGGCACCGCGCGGCTTGCCGTTCCAAGCCGAGTAGACCTCGTCGGGAATTTCGAAAGGCGCATGCGGCCAGCCGATATATTCGCGGGCAGCGGCAATTTCGTCCTTGCCGAGCGGTGCACCGTGGCAGTCGTGCGACCCCTGCTTGTTCGGCGAACCCATGCCGATGGTGGTCTTGCAGCAGATCAGGCTTGGCTTGTCGGTGACGGATTTGGCTGCAAGCAAGGCCTTTTCGATGGCATCGGAGTTGTGGCCATTGACGTCGGCAATGACGTGCCAGCCATAAGACTCAAAGCGCTTCGGAATGTCCTCGGTGAACCAACCCTCGACATGGCCGTCGATGGAGATGCCGTTGTCGTCCCAGAAGGCGATCAGCTTGCCCAGGCCCAGGGTGCCGGCCAGCGAGCAGGCCTCGTGCGAAACGCCTTCCATCAGGCAGCCGTCGCCCATGAAGACGTAGGTGTGGTGATTGACGATTTCGTGGCCGGGCTTGTTGAACTCGGCGGCCAGCACCTTTTCGGCCAGCGCCATGCCGACCGCGTTGGTGATGCCCTGACCGAGCGGGCCGGTGGTTGTCTCGACGCCCGGCGTATGGCCGAATTCGGGGTGGCCGGCAGTGCGCGACTTGAGCTGGCGGAAGCTCTTCAGGTCATCGATGGAGAGGTCATAGCCGGTCAGGTGCAGCAGCGAATAGATCAGCATCGAGCCGTGGCCGTTCGACAGAACGAAGCGGTCGCGGTCGGGCCACTGCGGGTTGGCCGGATTGTGACGCAGGTGACGGCGCCACAGCACCTCGGCAATTTCCGCCATGCCCATCGGGGCACCCGGGTGTCCGGAATTCGCCTGCTGGACGGCATCCATGGCGAGGGCGCGGATGGCGCCGGTCAAAGGTGAAAACTTGGGAGGGGTGCTGACGCTCATGTTCCGGAAATCCAGCCTGCAGAAAAGCCGAAATTATCCGGGAAAACCCTGGTTTTGGGTAGGGTAAGTTGCTAATGCGGCAGGCTTTCCGGGCCTGCCGCAGGCTGTGGCTTACTGAACTTTCGAATCGTAGTTGATCATCATCAGAACGCCCATGCCACCGCCGAAGGTGCCGCCGGTATAGGCCACGCTGCCCTGGCCTGGATAGACGACCTCGTAGCGATGGCTGTCCGAACCGAAGTAGAACGGGATGAAGGCCTTGCCGGTGACATAGGCGCGCACGTTGTTGCTGACGCCGATGACGCGCTCGACTTCGCTCTGGTGCATGCCGATTTGCAGGCGGGCCCACTTGCTGTTCGGCGGGATGTTGCCGTACACCTCACCGTCGTAGGTTCCGTCCTTGGATTTCACGGTACATGGGTTGCAGGCCTTGCCGGCAGTGCTTTCCTTGGGCAGCGGAGCTGGGGCGGGCTCGGCTGCAGCTGCTGCCGGTTTGGCCGCAGCTGCGCTCTTCGGCTTGGCTGGTTCGCAGTCGAGAGGTTTTGCCTCGGCTTTCTTGGCGCTCTTCGTCTTGCTGCTTTTCTTCTTGCTGGCAGGTTCCGGGGGGCATTCCGGCTTACTGGGGGCCGGTGCGGGCTCGGGGGCGGCGGCAACAGGGGCAGGGGCGGGTTCTTCCGGCTTCGTTTCGTTGCTGCGGCAGCCGGTGACGGCGATACCGGCGGCGAGCAGGAGGGTAAGGGGTAGATTACGCATCGCTGTATCCCATGACAGTGGAAAGTCGCAAATTTAGCAGGTCAGGCGCTGTGATAGCCAGTGACGCGTTCGACTTCGTTTTTCGAGCCGAGGATCACCGGCACGCGCTGGTGAATCTTCTCCGGCTGAATGTTGAGAATACGCTGACGCCCGGTGGTGGCGGCGCCGCCGGCCTGCTCGACCAGGAAGGCCATCGGGTTGGCTTCGTACATCAGGCGCAATTTGCCGCCCTTGTCGCGGACCTTCTCGTCCATCGGGTACATGAAAATGCCGCCGCGGGTCATGATGCGATGCACATCGGCGACCATCGAGGCGACCCAGCGCATGTTGTAATCCTTGCCGAGCGGGCCGTCCTTGCCGGCGACCATCTCGTCGACATAGCGCTTGACCGGGGCTTCCCAGAAACGCTGGTTCGACATATTGATGGCGAACTCCTTGGTGTCGGCGGGAATCTGCACGTTTTCCTGGGTCAGTACGAAACTGCCCTGTTCGCGGTCAAGGGTGAATACGGCAACGCCGTCGCCGACAGTCAGTACGAGCAGGGTGGTCGGGCCGTAAACGGCATAGCCGGCGGCGACCTGAGCGGTGCCGGGTTGGAGGAAAGCCTTTTCGGCGGCTTCCGGCGTCGACAGGTTGGCGCCGTCCGGGCACTTGAGGACCGAGAAGATGGTACCGATGGAAACGTTCACATCGATGTTGGACGAGCCGTCGAGCGGATCGAATAGCAGCAGGTATTCGCCCTGCGGGTAGCGGTTGGGCACCAGGTGCGGCAGGTCCATTTCCTCGGAAGCCATGGCGGCGAGATGGCCGCCCCATTCGTTGGCTTCGAGCAGGATTTCGTTGGACAGGACGTCGAGCTTTTTTTGCGCTTCGCCTTGCACGTTGTCGCTGCCGGCTTCGCCGAGTACGCCACCCAGGCTGCCCTTGCCGATGGCGACGGAAATGGCCTGGCAGGCACGGGAAACGATTTCGATCAGAAACTTGAGGTCGGCGGTAATGATGCCCTTGCTGCGCTGCTCTTCGGTAAGGTAGCGCGCCAGCGTACGCTGTGCCATGGTGACTCCCTGCGGCGGTGACAAAGGCGGGATTTTACCCTGCGCGACAGCGGGCGTGCAGGAGGGCGAAGGCTGCGGCGCTGTTCATTGGCCGGCTGAGCAGGAAGCCCTGCACCTCGTCACAGCCATTGTCGCGCAACAGCGCGAGTTGTTCGTTGGTTTCGACACCCTCGGCGATGACATGCAGGCCGAGCGAGTGCGCCAGGGCGATGCTACCGAAGGCGATGGCCCGGTCGTTGAGATCGGTGTCGATGTCGCGCACGAAGGAGCGGTCGATCTTGAGGTGGGTGATTGGGAACAACTTCAGGTAGGCGAGCGAGGAATAGCCGGTGCCGAAATCGTCGATGGCCAAGGAAATACCCATGGCGCGCAGCTTGAGCAGGATCTGGATAGCTTCCGCTGGGTTTTCCATGACCGAGCTCTCGGTGATCTCAATTTCCAGCAGTTCGGCCGGTAGCTCGCTGACGATCAGAGCGTTGGCCACCGTTTCGCAGAAATCGCGGCGATGTAACTGGCGTGCTGAAACATTGACGGCGATGCGCATCGGTTTCAGGCCGGCGTCGATCCAGTGCTTCATTTCGCGACAGGCGTTGAGCAGTACCCATTCGCCGATCTCAACGATCATTCCTGTCTCCTCGGCGACGGGAATGAAGCGGGTCGGCGAAATCAAGCCGTCGGTCGGGTGGTACCAACGCAACAGCGCTTCTACTCCGGTCGGCTCGTTGCTGCCTGCGCTGAATTGGGGCTGGAATTCGAGGGCGAGTTCGTTGCGGCTGATGGCATGGCGCAGCTTGCGCTCGATATCGAGACGCTCAGCGGCGACGAGATTCATCTCGCTGGCGAAGAACTGGTAGTTGTTTCGGCCGTTTGCCTTGGCGTGATACATGGCCGTATCGGCCGACTTAAGCAGGGTGTTGGCGTCGATGCCGTCGTTCGGGAAGAGGCTGATGCCGATCGAGGGGCTTGTGTGCAACTCATGCCCTTCTGTCTCGATCGGGGCGGATAGAGCGGCGATGATCTTGCCACCGACAATGGCCGCGTCTGACGGTGCAGCGATGCCTGGCAGCACCACGACGAATTCGTCGCCGCCCAGTCGGGCGACGAAATCGGTTTCGCGGGTAACCGCAGACAGTCGGTTGGCGACCTCGCGCAACATCTCATCACCAATTTGGTGGCCGAGCGTGTCGTTGATGACCTTGAAGCGGTCCAGGTCGAGGAACATCACGGCGACGATCCAGGCGTGCCGCTTGGCTTCCGGCAGCAGTTGGTTGAGGCGAGTCGTTAATGCGAGGCGATTGGGGAGGCCGGTCAATGCGTCGGTTTGCGCCATATGGCGCATTCGTTCTTCGGCCTGTTTGCGCTCGGTGATGTCGACCAATATCCAGATGTAGTGCGCTGGTGCACCGCTTTGCGGGTCGTCGACGCGGCTGATACGGATACCGGCCGGAAATTCCTCCCCGTTTTTGCGGGTGACCTGCAATTCGCCTTGCCAAGCGCCGGTTGATGCGAGCGTCGTCAACAAGTCACCAGCGGCGAGCGGTGCGGCAAAATTGGCGAGGCTGTGTGCCGTATGTCCAACCAATTCGAAAGATTCGTAACCGGTCATCTGCGTCGTGGCCGGATTGATCGACAGGATGCGTTGCGCTTCGTCGGTGAAAATGATGCCGGTCGGAGTGTGCGTATAGACCTTTTGTGCCAATTGCTCACGCTCGGCAGCTTCGCGGCGGTCGGTGATGTCCGTGTAGATGGTGACGAATCCGCCATCGGCGAGCGGTACGCCGCGCACCTCAAGGGTCACCCCGTTGGGCCGGGTGCGCTCGAAATGATGCGGGGCGGGATGCCTGACTTTCTCGATTAACGCGTTGACCACTTTCTCCGCGTCCGCAGCGCCGTATTCGCCGCGTTCGGCATTAAACCGGAAAAGTCTTTCCAGTGTGACCGGGCCCTGCATCATCAGCGCAGGGGGGAAGTCGAGCAGGCGTAAAAACTCCTGGTTGTGCAGGACGAGCTTCAAGTCCTTGTCGAACAGGCTGACGCCGCTGGGTATGGCCTCAATGACCGTCTGGAACAGGTCGTGCTGAGCCCGCAGGCCTTCTTCAGCTGCTTTGCGCGCGGTAATGTTCGTGTAGGTAGTGATGAAGCCGGTCAGATGGCCATCAATGTACAACGGTTCACCTTGGACGAGATTGGTGTTGCCATTGGGCCGGGTGCGTTCGAAGCAGTGCGCTTCGAACTTGAGTGCCAGACTGGTGATGCGGCGAATGTGTTCTTCAGGGTCGCCTGGGCCGTACTCACCACGCTGTGCCGGGATGCGAATCAGGTCGGAAAAATGTACCCCCTCATAGACAGCTTCGGGCGGGAGTTCGAGTACATCGAGAAACCCCTGATTCCACACGCGCAGACGCAAGTGTTCGTCGAACACGCTGATGCCTTGCGGCATGTTGGCGAGTACGGCTCGCAAGTAAGCTAACTGCCGTCCGGATTCGCTGGTTTGCGGAGTCACGATGTGTGGATGGTCGTGGTTTAATTGATTTCCTTATATTTAACAAATGATAGAGGAGGCTTGGATTGAAAGCCATCGGCAAAGCGGCAAATTACGATTTTTTCTGACTCAGGTCTTCGCCCATTTGATCGAACAACCGATCGAAGCCACCTGCTGGCTGGGGCCCGTGCCGGCTTCGGCGATTTGCCGCATGGCTTCGAACAGTTCACGGCGGGCGTCGGGCGGGGCCGGGTTGCGGCCGGAAGCATCGAGGCGGCCGCGGTACTGCAACTCCAGCTTGGCGTTATAGCCAAAAAAATCCGGTGTGCACACGGCGCCGTAGGCGCGGGCCACCGACTGGTCGGCATCGTAGAGGTAAGGGAAGGGGAAGTTGAGTTCTGCAGCCCAGCGCTTCATGTTGGCTGGCGAGTCGTCGGGATAGGCGACCACGTCGTTGCTCATGATGGCGACGCAGCCGATTCCATGTTGCGACAGTTCGCGGCAATCGCGGATCAGGCGGTCGATGATGGCCTGCACGTAGGGGCAGTGGTTGCAGATGAACATCACCAGCACGCCCTTCGGACCGCGACAGCTGGCCAGCGTATGGCGCAGGCCATCGGTGCCTGGTAAGTCGAAATCGATGGCGGGTTGACCGAAATCGCACACGGGAGGGGTCAGAGCGACCATGTTTTACCTTTCACGAGCGGGTTTAACCCATAATAGCACCCATGAATCTGCCACGTTTTTACTGCCGCGAAGCCCTCTCGCCGGGGGCGCATGTTGAACTGCCCGAACCTGTTGCCCGACATGCCGTGCGCGTGCTCAGGATGCCGCCGGGAGCGCCGATGGTCCTTTTTGATGGGCGTGGCGGGGAATATCTAGCCCATATCGAACGCATCGAGCGTGACCGTGTATTTGCCGAACTGGCGGGATGGAATGACGTCGAGCGCGAATCGCCGCTCGCCATCACGCTGGTGCAGGCCTTGCAGGCCGGCGAAAAGATGGATTTCACCATCCAGAAGGCGGTCGAGCTGGGCGTGCGCGATTTCGTGCCGGTGGAAAGCCGGCGCAGCGTCATGCGCCTGGCCGGTGAGCGGGCTGCCAAGCGCGTGGCGCACTGGCAGGGCGTGTCCGCCTCGGCTTGCGAGCAATGCGGGCGCAATCAGGTGCCCTTGGTGGCGCCGCTCGAGCGCCTGGATCAATGGCTGG
This sequence comes from Azonexus sp., assembly GCA_041909105.1. GTDB lineage: Bacteria > Pseudomonadota > Gammaproteobacteria > Burkholderiales > Rhodocyclaceae > Azonexus. Next base: position 106,982 of record JAYREE010000002.1, on the reverse strand, counting down.
CACGACCGGCGCCGGCCGATACGCTACGCTTGATGCTGGCGCCCGATGCGCCGGGCACGCTGGCCGACATCGCACCGGCGCAGAAGGTGCAATTGTTGATCGGGGCCGAAGGGGGGCTCGATCCGCAGGAAGTGATCGCGGCGCAACAGTCAGGCTTCGTGGCGGTGCGCATGGGGCCGCGCGTGTTGCGTACGGAAACGGCGGGCCTGGCTGCTATGGCAGTGCTTCAGGCCTTGTGGGGCGATTTCAGGGGGTAGGGGGTAATACGATGTTCGAATCGGCAGAGCTAGGTCACAAGATCGACAAGGCGACATTCAAGCGCGAAGTCCCGAAACTGCGCGCCGAATTGCTCGACGTGCAGTATGACGTGCTGCAAAAAAAGGAATTTCCGGTCGTCATTCTGGTCAGCGGGGTGGATGGCAGCGGCAAGGGCGAGACCATTAATCTGCTTTACTCGTGGATGGATCCGCGTCACATCTCGACGCTGGCGTTTTCTGCGCCGAGCGACGAAGAGGTTTCCCGTCCTTATATGTGGCGTTACTGGCGAGCCCTGCCGCCCAAGGGCAAGGTCGGCATCTTTGCCGGTTCCTGGTATTCGCAGCCGATCACCGACATCATCAACGGCGAGATGCGTCGTTCCGAAATGGATGAGCGCCTGGACGACATCAATCGCTTCGAGGCCATGCTGGTCAATGAGGGCGCCCTGGTGCTGAAGTTCTGGTTCCACCTTTCCAAGGAGGGCCAGAAGACCCGACTGAAGGCCTTGGAAAGAGACCCGCGCACCGCCTGGCGGGTGACCAAGGAGAGCTACGAGCGCCTGAAAACCTACGGCAAGCTGCAGGAAGTCGCCGGTCACGTTCTGCGCGTGACCAACACGGCGCATGCCCCGTGGATCATCGTCGAGGGAACGGACGATGAATACCGTTCGCTGACTGTCGGTCGCATCGTGCTTGAAGCGATGAAGCGCCGCCTGAGCCAGGAAGGCTTGCAGCGCGTTCCGGTGGCACCGCCCATCGTCCATCCGATCGACGAGAAGAACGTTCTTAGCGAACTCGATCTGACCCAGAAGCTGGACAAGAAGACTTACGAGCGCGAACTGGCCAAGTACCAGGCGCGTTTGTCGGAGTTGGTGCGCGATCCGCGCTTCCATGAGAAGCGTTCGCTGGTGCTGGTTTTTGAGGGGTCGGACGCGGCAGGCAAAGGCGGCAGCATCCGCCGCGTCGCGGCGTCGATGGACGCGCGACAGTATCAGATTGTGCCGATCGCCGCGCCAACCGAGGAGGAGCGGGCGCAACCCTATCTTTGGCGCTTCTGGCGGCATCTGCCGCGCACCGGGCGGGCGGCGATTTTCGACCGCTCCTGGTACGGTCGGGTGCTGGTCGAGCGGGTCGAAGGATTTTGTGCCGAAGCCGACTGGCTTCGTGCCTACGCCGAGATCAATGACTTCGAGCACCAGTTGGTCGATGCTGGCGCCGTCGTGGTCAAATTCTGGCTGCAGATCAGTGCCGATGAGCAGTTACGCCGTTTCAAAGAGCGCGAAGATACTGAATTCAAGCGCTTCAAGATAACCGACGAAGACTGGCGCAATCGCGAAAAGTGGGATGATTACGTTTCGGCGGTGTGCGATATGGTAGACCGGACTTCGACCGGGCTGGCTCCTTGGACATTGGTCGAAGCGAATGACAAGAATTTTGCGCGGGTGAAAGTTCTGAAGACCATCTGCGAACGCCTCGAAAAGGCGCTGAAGGAAAACGGGAAAAATACGGAAAAATGAGCGAAACCCCTTACGACGAACATTTCGTTTCCTGGTTTCGGGCGGTTACGCCCTATATCAACGCCTTTCGGGGCAGGACTTTCGTCATTGCTTTTGGCGGCAAGGCGGTGCAGAGCGAATTCGCCAAGACTTTCTCTTACGATGTAAACCTGCTGGTTAGTCTGGGCATTCGGTTGGTCCTGGTGCATGGTGCGCGACCGCAGATCGAGGAAGAGCTGCGCGAAAAGAACTTGGAGTCGAAATACCATCGGGGCTATCGCGTGACCGATGCCGAGACGCTCGATTGCGTGCTCGATGCGGTTGGCAGCGTTTATCTGGAAATCGAGGCCATGCTGTCGCAGGGGCTGCCCAATACGCCGATGGCCAATAGCCGCATCCGGGTGATCGGCGGTAACTTCATCACCGGTCAACCGATCGGCGTGCTGGATGGGGTCGATTTGCATTACGCCGGTAAAGTGCGCAAGGTTGACGCCGAGGGCATGAATGCACAGTTGGGTCTGGGCAACATCGTGCTGCTGAACTGCGAGGGACCTTCGCCCACCGGGGAAATCTTCAACTTGCAGATGGAAGAGGTGGCGGAGGCAGTTTCCGTTGCGCTCAAGGCCGACAAACTGGTCTATCTCACGGACAGCCAGGGAGTGACCGATCAGCAAGGAGAACTCCTTGACGCCATGACGGCAGATGAGGTCGATGGCATATTGAAGGACAGTACCTGGCTGTCGTCCGACATGCGCCGCTATCTCCCCTGTGCAGTGCGGGCAACGCGCGCCGGGGTGGGGCGGGTCCATATGATTGGCTACGAGCAGGATGGGGCGCTTCTGAGTGAACTGTTTACCCACGACGGCGTTGGCACTGTGATCACCCGCGAATCGCTGGAAAATATCCGCGAAGCCAAGCCGGATGACATCGCCGCGCTGATCGCGCTGATCGAACCGATGGAGCAGGATGGTATCCTCGTCCATCGCCCGCGTGAACTGCTTGAGCGCGAACTCGACCATTTCTCGATCATGCTGCACGACGGCATCATCGTCGGCTGCGCCGCGCTCTATCCGCATTCGGAAGACGAAGCCGAACTTGCCTGCCTGGCAGTGGCACCGGATCAGCGCGAATGGGGCTACGGCGAGCAGTTGATGAAGCGCATCGAGCGGCGCGCCCGCAAGATCGGCGTCAAGCGTCTCTTCGTGCTGACAACGCGTACCGAACACTGGTTCGTCGAGCGCGGCTTCAAGCTCGGCACGGTGGACGACCTGCCGGCGGCCAAACGAGATATGTACAACTATCAGCGGAGGTCCAAGGTCCTGTTCAAGACCTTGTGATCCTAGAAACTGCAGTCGATCGCTGGCCTCAGTCTTGTGCGCTCATGAAGTCAAACCTGATTGATCTTGGCGTGGCATGCGCGGATGCTGGCAACGCTACGCATCCGCCAGCACGCTTGGGAAGGCCGCCGGCTTTGTCGCTCCTCGTTGCAGGCATGAGCCTGCCGCCTCGTCGCTTGGCGCCGGCAATCTCCCCAAGTGCACCGACGGATGCGTCCGACTGCGGTTTCTAGGATAATCCTGCCCATCAACCCCCACGGAGTTTCACATGGCACGTACCGTCAATTGCATCAAGCTCGGCCGCGAAGCCGAAGGTCTCGACCACCCGCCCTATCCCGGCGCGCTCGGACAGCGCATCTACGAAAACGTTTCGAAGGAAGCCTGGCAGCAGTGGATCAAGCTGCAGACCATGATCATCAACGAAAACCGGTTGAATCTGGTCGATGCTCGCCATCGCAAATACCTCATGGAACAGGTCGAGAAGCACTTCTTCGGCGAAGGCGCCGACCAGATCCAGGGCTATGTGCCGCCCAAGCCCTGAGCTTTCGGCGCAATCGGCAAAACCCCGCTGCGGCGGGGTTTCTTATTGGAGCAATGCGACTGCTGCGGTGCACTGCCTGAAACCGGCAAAAACCAGGGCTTAGGCCAGCCCCTTGGCGATGGGATAGAGCAGCATGCCGCCGGCAAGCGCTGCAATGGCGAGCAGGGCGCTGGTGCGCTTGATGCCGGCCGCCTGTTCTTCGATAAATTGCTCCAAGCCGTCGAAGAGTTCGGGGAAGGCGGCGATATCGCTGTTGCTGTTTTTTTCCATGATTGTTTCCGGAGCGGTCGATGAAAACTCGGTCGTTGATGCGAAATCTGTCGGGCCCTGGCGGTTATTCCACAAAGTAGGCTCACTATCGCGGATCAATATTGCATTTCCATGACGCCAGAAGAGGCGCTCTACCGCCGCTGCAGGTTGTGGCAATCGGGCTGAAAAAGTGGGGCGAGCAGTTCAGAAGCGACGCAACATCAAGCGGCGGCCGTCGATGCCGCTATGGCGGATTTCGCTAAAGCCAAGTTCCCGGAAACGTTTGACCTTGTCGGTGGAAACGAGCAGACGACCGTTGGTGAAGCGGCTTTCTACCCACGCTATGCGGGCTTCGACCAGGGCGCGGCCAATGCCTTGGCCGCGCCACTCCGGTGCGACTGCCGACAAGTAGAGCAGATGCGTGTGCGAGGCCCAGTCCGCTGCCTTGATGCCGCCAACGCCAAGTAATTCGCCGGAGCGCATGGCGATAAAGAATTGGCGATAGAAGGTTGGCGAGGTTTCCGGTTCGAGTTCGCGGGCGATGCGTTCGAGGCTGTAGCGTTCCGGATTGGCAAAAGACCTCGCCAGAATGCTGGCTGCCGCATCGCGCAAGGCGTGGCTAGCGTCGTCCAGAGGATCGATGCGAATCCGGCTCACCGTTTATCAAGCCGGGCAAATGGCTTCGCGCAGGTGATGGGAAAACTCCGCCTGTCGGCGGGCTTGCTCACGATTGAGTTCCGTCTGCTGGCGTCCGAAGGCATCGCGCTCTAGGCGACTACGGCGCGCAGCTTCAATGCTGCTGATACAACGCCAACGCAAGCCATGCCGGGTCGGAAATAGGCGCATTTGCTCTTGCGGGTGGTGTATGCGGCAGCAGTAACAGAACAACTTTTCCATCCGACAACCTCCAGCGGTAAAAGGCAGGAATGAATGCAGGATGGGTGAGTTCTGTTACCGCAAAATGACGTTATTGGCTTCCGCCGGGTCGCCCGCTGAGCTTGTGCCCTAGCCATCTCCCTTGAGCGAAATCGCAGGGGGCATGCCGGACAGTCGGGGCGGCCTAGATCCGGCGAGCGATGTGGAGCGTGCGGGCCAAGCTAGCGGCTAGCTACTTTGCGTCGCCGGATGTGCCGAAGCGTAGAGCACGCCGATTTTTCCTGATTGGCCGGAAGGATGCTCAGGGAGGATGTACTGCGGTTAGCGTTGCGCCGGTGTTCATATCAAAAGGCGTGGTCTCCTGTTTGTCACGGCGCTGAAACAATCGCCTCATAAAGTGGGTAGGCTGTTTTTCACCCGAGTCCTATCGATGATCGCCCAGATGGTCCATGATGTCGCGGAACTGACCCGCATTCTCGACGCCGGCTTGTTGACGCCAGTCTTCCAGCCTATTGTCGATTGCCGGGCGCGCAGCATCCTGGGTTTCGAGGCGCTGATCCGCGGGCCGGAAGACAGTATGCTGCATCGGCCCGACGCGCTGTTCGCCGCCGCCCGCGAGGCCGGTCTGTGCCTGGAGCTCGAGCATGCGGCGCGTACCATCAGTCTGCGTGCCTTCGCTGCCCAGCATCTCCCTGGGCGCCTGTTCATCAACGTGACACCGAGCGGCCTGCTCGATTACCGCATGATGAACGGCGAGACGCGCGACCTGCTGACCGAACTCGGCATAGCGCCGACGCGCATCGTCATCGAACTGACCGAAAACCAGCGCATCACCGACTTGCCGGGCATTCACGAGGCCTTGCTGCATTATCGTGGGCGCGGTTTCCAGATTGCCATCGACGACCTCGGCGAGGGCTTCGCCAACCTCCGCATGTGGTCGGAACTGAAGCCGGAGTTTGTCAAGATCGACCGTCATTTTGTGCACGGCATCGCCGACGATCGCATCAAGTACCACTTCGTACGCGCCATGCAGGACCTGGGTGAAATCTGCAATGCTTCGCTGGTTGCCGAAGGCATAGAGCGGCCGGAGGATTTCGCCTGCGTGCGTGACATGGGGATCGCCTGCGGCCAGGGATTTTTCATCGCCCGTCCGGAAAGCCATCCGCCGCGCCAGATGCCGGCGGCGGTGCTGTCGGTGCTCGACCAGCGGCGTCTGAGCCTGTCGCCGACGGCCGGCAGCCTCGGTCAGATGCCGACGGCGCTCAGCCTGTTGCGCGAGATCGAGCCGGTGACGCCGACGACCTGCAACGAAACGGTCATCGAACGCTTCGAGAACGATCCCGAACTCGACGTGCTGCCGGTGGTTGGCGAAGATGGCATGTCGCTCGGGCTGATCAACCGCCATTACATGATCGACCGTTTTTCCCGCCGCTTCCGCAAGGAGTTGTACGGGCGACGCAGTTGCGACCTGTTCATGGAGCGTGCCCCGCTCGTCGTCGACTGTGCGGCGACCATTCAGGAGCTGGCCTTGATGATGTCGCGGGCGCCGCGTCATCACCTGCTTGACGGCTTCATCATCACCCGGCATGGCCGTTATCTCGGGGTCGGCAGCAGCCACGCGCTGATGGGCACCATCACCGAAATGCAGATCAGCGCGGCGCGCTACGCGAACCCGCTGACGCAGCTGCCGGGCAACGTGCCGATCAACGAACACCTGGACCGCATGCTGGCCGGCGATATTTCCTTCGTCGCCGCCTATGTCGATATCGACGACTTCAAGCCCTTCAACGACACCTTCGGCTACCGGCGCGGCGACGACGTGATCCTGGTACTGGCCCGCCTGATCTGCGAGGCCGTCGATACGCGCCAGGATTTCGTCGGCCACATCGGCGGCGACGATTTCTTCGTGATCTTCCAGAGTGCCGACTGGGAGCAGCGCTGCTGGCAACTGCTGTGCAATTTCGCCGACGCCATGGGCAAGATACTCAATACCGAGGAATGGTCGCAGGGTGGCTACATGATGGAAAACCGGCGCGGCGAGCTGACTTTCCAGGGGTTGCCCAGATTGTCGATTGGCGCCGTGCGCATCGGTCCCGGCGAGTGCGAGTCGCACCGCGAGGTGGCGGCTGCCGCCTCGGTGGCCAAGAAGCAGGCCAAAAAGAAGGCCAAGCAGGCGCACAACGCCAAGGATCCGGGCGGCCACATCTTCGTAGAGCGCCGTCGCCTCGGCGCCGGCTTTCCGGTCGGCGAGCGCATCTCCAACTAACGGCTGCGGTGCACTGCCCAAAAAGGGCAAAAACCGTGGGCAAAAAAATGCCCGGTCGAGCCGGGCGAAATGGAGAGAGAACTAACTTATCGCTTCAATTCGTGCGCGCCGTCGTGCCATTACGCTTGCGGGCGGGCTTGGCGGTGCCGGCCAACTGGTGACTTTCCTGTTCGGCCAGTTCGACCGTTTCGATCGCCGCGGCACTGACCCCGTGCAAGGTGTGCTCCGCCGTCTCCAGCGTCGTGCGCATGGCCTGCAAGGCGATTTCGGTTTCCCACGGGCTGCTCTTCTCTGCGTGCTGGATGCTGGCGAAGACCAGTTCGTCGAACACGCGCACTTGAACCTCGGCGGTGCGGATCATGGCCTTGTGCGTTTCGCCGAGAATCTCGAAAGCGGTGTCGAGCAGTTTGCTGGCGCGCATGCTGTTCTCCAGCCATAACGGGGCTGGAAACTGCGTCGCTGTTTCCAGTTGGTCGTGACCGAAGATCGCCCACTGCTTGTGGCTGTGCAGCAAGGCATCGCGGCCGGCGACCGAGAGTAGCTCGGACAGCCGGTTGGCGGCGGTGAAACAGGCAACCGAAAAGTCGCGCAGATTGCTCAGCGTGTGTTCGCGGCTTTTCGCAATATCGTTGACGTACAGGAACATGCTGGGCTCCCGAAAAGAGGTTGCCGGGAGCTTAGGCTCCCGATGTGACAGGAAAATGACTCAGGCGATGGTCTTGACGCCTTCCGCCGTGCCGAGCAGCAGCACGTTGGCCGGACGGACGGCGAACAGGCCGTTGGTGACGACACCGGTGATCTGGTTGATCTGCGCTTCCAGACCCTTCGGGTCGGTGATGGCGAGGCCCTTGACGTCGAGGATCAGGTTGCCGTTGTCGGTGACGAAGCCCTCGCGCAGCACCGGCGTACCGCCCAGCTTGGCCAATTCGCGGGCGACATGGGCGCGCGCCATGGGGATGACCTCGACCGGCAGCGGGAACTTGCCCATCACCTCGACGCGCTTGGAAGCGTCGCAGATGCAAACGAAAGTCTGGGCCACGGCGGCAACGATCTTTTCGCGCGTCAGCGCGCCGCCGCCACCCTTGATCATGTTCAGCCCACCGTCGATTTCGTCGGCCCCGTCGACATAGACCGGGATGTCGGCAACGTCGTTCAGGTCGAGCACCGGAAAGCCGTGCCCTTCCAGGCGCTTCTTGGTCGCTTCCGAACTGGCGACGGCGCCTCTGTACTTGTCCTTGAGCGGGGCAATGGCGTCGATGAAGAAATTGGCGGTCGAGCCGGTGCCGACGCCGATGATGCTGCCGGCCGGCACGTTGGTGGCGACGTAGTCGGCAGCGGCCTGGGCGACGGCTTGTTTGAGTTCGTCCTGGGTCATGGGGCTGTTCTCCTGATGGTTTTTCCCGGCATTTTACAGCCTTGCCCCTATTTTGCCGTTAGCCCGCCAATGACCGTGAGGCAAGGATATGTCATAAAAAATTCATTTTGCCAGGCCGGCGAATGGCTAAACTAGCTATACCGTTTTTTTTTAAGGAGTCGAGCATGGCCGAACAGAAGAAACCTCCCGTCAAAGCGGGGCCTGCAGCCAAGCAGACCAAGCCACTGGTGCCGCGTAAAGCACCCAAGGTCGAGGGGCGCCAGCCCGCCGTCGCGGCTAAGCCGGCCCCGGCAGCCAAGGTCGGCGGCAAGGCTGCGGCTAACCCTGCCACAAGCACGGTCAAGAGCATGCCCCCGGTTGCCGCCAAATCGGCGGCGGAAGCCAAGCCGCCGACCAAGCTGGTCAGCGCCAAGAAGCCGGCCAAGGCCAGCAGACCGGCCAAGGTCGAGAAGCCAGCCAAGCCCGTGAAAGAGGAAAAGCCGGTCAAGGCCCGCAAGGTCAAACTGGTGCGTGATAGCTACGCCATGCCGGAAGCCGAATACGCTCGCATCGGCGAACTGAAAAAACGCCTCGCTGCGCTCGGCCGTGAGGTCAAGAAGAGCGAACTGCTGCGAGGTGGCATCGCTACCCTGGCGGCACTCAACGATGCTGAGTTGCAGAGCGTGATGGCAGGCATCGAGCGTATTAAAACCGGGCGCCCGGCAAAGTAGTAACAAAGCCGCAGCGTTAAAATTGGTTCGGCGGGGGCCGGCAATAGCCTCCGCCCGACCGCTTTTCCCTGGCTTTCTTGCGAAAACGCGGCTTTTCTCTCCGGTGCCTGCCCTGCAAGCGAGCCGGCCCTCGTCCTGTTTGTCGCCCAGTGGAAACGGCCAAATCGGTTATTGCTAGCAGGCGGCCAGCGTTGCCCGTCCCATTCTTGGCGCTATTTCAATCTCGCGAGCGAGTTGTCGCGTGAGCGCTCGTCATTGTGCGCGCCGACCAAAACGAACCGACTCCCCTGTCTTAAATGGGTACGAATCGCCGTCTCGGGACTGATGACGGCATTTGTGAACACACCCGGCGGTGGTCGGGGCGGACGAGGACGTGACCAAAGTCAATTGTGCAGTCTGCGCCTCGCGCGTGGGGGCGCAGACGGATGTGTCAGCCTGATCTTTACCCAAGGTTCGATTCGGCGTGTGGCGTTGAAACAAATCGTTGGCCAATTGACGGCTGTTTACCAAAACATATTCCCTTCGTAATAATTCGGGAGCTTGTAATTAAATCGTAACAAACGGGAAATATAGTGGCACGGTCTCTTAAACAACCCCTTGAGGATACTGCGATGCAAAAGAATTTCGCTTTCAAGAAGATCGCGCTGGCTGTCTCGTTTGGCCTGCTGGCTACTTCGGTATTCGCTGCCGAAATCACCGGCGCCGGCGCATCCTTCCCGGCCCCGGTCTACGCCAAGTGGGCAGATGCCTATCAAAAGGCAACCGGCAACAAAGTCAATTACCAGTCCATCGGTTCTGGTGGCGGCATCAAGCAGATCAATGCCAAGACCGTTGATTTTGGTGCTTCCGATATGCCGTTGAAGGCCGAAGTGCTCGAAAAAGATGGCCTCGTTCAGTTCCCGACCGTGATCGGCGGTGTCGTTCCCGTGATCAATGTCGCCGGTGTGCAACCGGGCCAACTCAAGCTGACCGGCCCGGTGCTGGCTGAAATCTATCTCGGCAAGATCACCAAGTGGAACGACAAGGCGATTGCCGAACTGAATCCTGGCGTGACCCTGCCGGCCGTCGATATCGCCATCATCCGCCGTGCTGACGGCTCGGGTACCAGCTTCATCTTCACCAACTACCTGTCCAAGGTGAGCGAAGAGTGGAAAACCAAAGTCGGTGAAGGTACAGCCGTTCAGTGGCCGACCGGCATGGGCGGTAAGGGTAACGAAGGCGTTTCCGCCTTCCTGCAGCGCATCCCGAACTCCATTGGCTACGTCGAGTATGCTTATGCCAAGCAGAACAAGCTTGCCCACGTTCAGCTGAAAAACGCCGCTGGCAACTTCGTTGCGCCGGATGACGATACCTTCAAGGATGCCGCTGCAACCGCCGACTGGAACAAGTCCGCCTTCGGTGAAATCCTGACCAACCAGACGGGTAAGAAGGCCTGGCCGATCACCGGCGCCACCTTCATCCTGATGCACAAGGTTCAGGACAAGCCGGCACAAGGTAACGAAGTGCTGAAGTTCTTCGAGTGGTCCTACAAGAATGGCGCCAAGATGGCCGCCGATCTAGACTATGTGCCGCTGCCGGATAGCCTGATCAAGCAGATCAATGCCTCCTGGAGCAACATCAAGGATGCAGCCGGTAAGTCGGTCAAGTAAGCTTTTCCTGTAGCATCTGGAACGGCCTTCACCATCCGGTGAGGGCCGTTTCAACGCTGGCCCGCAATAGGGCAAGTATTTTCCGGACCACGGATATGAATGAATCACACAAGAAGGCAAAGATCGGCGATGCAATTTTCTTCAACGTCACTCGAGCCTTTGCCGCCATCACTCTGACCTTGCTGGTCGGTATTGTCGTTTCGCTGACCTGGAGTGCGATGCCCAGCATCAAGGAGTTTGGTTTCGGTTTTCTGGTCAATAGCGAATGGAATCCGCCGGCCGAACGGTTTGGCGCCTTGATCCCGATGTATGGAACGGTGGTGACATCGGTCATCGCACTGATCATCGCTTTGCCGATCAGTTTCGGCATTGCGCTCTTTTTGACTGAATTGGCGCCGCTCTGGATGCGTCGCCCACTTGGCATCGCCATCGAATTGCTCGCCGGCATTCCAAGTATCGTCTACGGTATCTGGGGTTTGCTGGTCTTCGCCCCGATCTTCGCGCAATACGGCCAACCCGTGATCGCCGCCACTCTGGGCAAATTGCCGATCATCGGTGCCCTGTTCTCCGGGCCGGCCCTGGGCATCGGTATTCTCGCCGCCAGCATTATTCTGGCCATCATGATCATCCCCTTCATCACTTCGGTCATGCGTGATGTTTTCGAACTTGTGCCGCCCATGCTCAAGGAGTCCTGCTACGGTCTCGGGGGAACAACCTGGGAGGTCGTCTGGAATGTCGTTCTGCCTTATACCCGCGTGGGTGTTATCGGCGGTGTCATGTTGGGCCTTGGGCGAGCTCTTGGTGAAACCATGGCGGTGACGTTCGTCATCGGTAATGCCAGCCTGTTGTCCAATTTTTCGCTGTTCCAGCCGGGCAACTCGATCACTTCGGCACTGGCCAACGAGTTTGCCGAAGCTTCGCCGGGGCTCTATACCTCTGCTCTCGTTGAGCTGGGTCTGATTCTCTTCGTCATCACTTTCGTGGTCCTGACCTTCTCCAAGCTTCTGCTGTTGTCGCTCGAGAAGCGTTCTGGTGCGAAATAACGGGAGTTGTCGATGAATCTGGCTTTCAAACGTAAATTTGTAAACTACTTGGCCCTGGCCCTTTCGCTTTGTGCGATGGGGTTCGGGCTGTTCTGGCTGATCTGGATATTGTGGATGGTATTCGAGCAGGGTATCTCTTCCCTGGCCTTCAGCCTCCTAACGCTGGATACCCCGCCGCCGGGTGACGCCGGTGGCCTGCGCAACGCTATTGTCGGCAGCGCCATCATGGTCGGCCTGGCCATGTTGATCGCTACGCCGGTGGCGATTCTGGCGGGCATCTACCTGGCGGAGTATGGCCGTAACACCTGGCTCGGACAGATCACGAGATTCGTCAATGACATCCTTTTGTCAGCGCCCTCCATCGTGATCGGTCTTTTTGTGTACTCCATCTTCGTGGCGCAAGCCGGCAAGTTTTCCGGCATGGCGGGTGCCATTGCGCTGGCCTTGCTGGTGATTCCCGTGGTTGTGCGTACGACCGATGACATGCTGATATTGGTGCCCAATTCACTACGCGAGGCAGCTTTTGCGCTTGGCGCCCCAAAGTGGAGGGTCATCATGCTGGTGACTTTGCGTTCAGCGAAAAGCGGTGTCGTTACCGGTATCTTGCTGGCGCTTGCCCGTATCTCGGGCGAAACGGCCCCACTGCTGTTTACTGCCTTGTCCAATCAGTTTTACAGCATGGACTTGTCAGAGCCAATGGCCAACCTGCCCGTCACCATCTTCAAGTTCGCCATGAGCCCGTTTGCCGATTGGCAGGGCCTGGCCTGGGCCGGGGTGTTCATCATCACCCTCGGTGTACTGATCCTCAATATTCTCGCCCGTGTCTTCTTCCGCAAGGCTAGCGGTCAGCACTGACACAAATGCTATTCTTCAACAAAGGTTAATTCATGTTGATCCACAAGAATCCCAGCGAATTGCAAGCTCAGATCAGCATCCGTAATCTGAATTTCTATTACGGTCAAACGCAGTCGCTCAAGAATATCAACCTCGATATCTACAAGGGCAACGTCACGGCCTTCATCGGTCCTTCCGGCTGCGGAAAATCGACATTGCTGCGCAGCATCAACCGCATGTACGACCTCTACCCCGGACAGCGTGCCGAGGGCGAGTTGATCGTCGATGGTAAGAACATCCTCGACAAGGGGGTCGATACCATCCAGTTGCGCGCCAAGGTCGGCATGGTTTTCCAGAAGCCGACGCCATTCCCGATGTCGATCTACGACAACATCGCCTTCGGCGTCCGCATGCACGAAAGGCTGACCAACCGCGAAATGGCCGATCGTGTCGAATGGGCGCTGACCAAGGCCGCCTTGTGGGACGAAGTGAAGGACAAGCTGAACCAGCCGGGTACCGGTCTGTCCGGTGGTCAGCAGCAGCGTCTGTGCATCGCCCGCGGCGTGGCGGTCAAACCGCAGGTGCTGTTACTCGACGAACCGACTTCGGCGCTCGACCCCATCTCGACGATGCGCATCGAAGAATTGATTCATGAATTGAAGCGGGAATTCACGATCGCCATCGTTACGCACAACATGCAACAGGCTGCACGGGTATCGGATTACACCGCCTACATGTACCTGGGCGAGTTGGTCGAATTCGGCAAGACGGATGAGATTTTCATCAAGCCGAAGGACAAGCGGACGGAAGACTACATCACTGGTCGTATGGGGTAAGGAAATGCCAACAATGAACGAAAGCCAACACGTATCCAGCCAGTTCGACGAAGAACTGTCGCGCTTGCGCACCTACGTCCTGCAAATGGGCGGCTTGGTCGAGACCCAGATTTCCTCGGCCATCGAGGCCTATACGACGGGCGAGGTGGCCAGTGTCAAGACCATCGTCGAAACCGATCGCAAGGTGAACGACCTGGAAAAGGCGATCGACGACGACTGCGCCCACGTCATCGCCAAGCGCCAGCCAACGGCTTCCGACCTGCGTTTGGTGCTCGGCATCAGCAAGATCGTGACCGATCTCGAACGCGCCGGCGACGAAGCCAAGAAGATTGCCAAGGGTGTGCGCCGCATCTACGAAGCCGGCCATATGCCCTCGCAGTACGGCATCGGCATCCGCCATCTGGCAGAAGCTGCGCTGACCATGGTGCGTCAGGCACTCGATGCCTTCGCCCGCCTCGACGGTGAATTGGCCAAGGCGGTGATCAGTGCGGACAACGACGTCGATGTCGAATTCAAGTCCATCATCCGTCAGCTGATTACCCACATGATGGAAGACCCGCGCACTATCACCACCTCCATCGACATCATCTGGATCGCCCGCGCCATCGAACGCATCGGCGATCATGCGAAGAACGTCTCCGAACAGGTCATCTTCATCGTCGAAGGGCGCGATATCCGTCATACCAAGGAGAAGGCCCAGTGACACCGACCATTCTGGTTGTTGAAGACGAACCGGCCATCCAGGAACTCGTTGCCGTCAACCTGAAGCATGCCGGTTTTCTGGTGGTTCGTTCGGGGAGTGCCGAAGAGGCCGAATCGGCCATTCGTGCCGCCCTGCCCGATTTGGTCATTCTCGACTGGATGTTGCCCGGGCAATCCGGCGTGGCGCTGGCCAAGAAGATTCGTGGCGACGACCGCACGCGGGAACTGCCGATCATCATGCTGACCGCCCGCGTCCATGAAGAAGACAAGGTGCAGGGGCTGGAAGCCGGGGCCGACGATTATGTGACCAAGCCCTTCTCGCCGAAGGAGCTGGTTGCCCGCGTGCGTGCCGTGTTGCGCCGCCGTGCGCCGCACCTGGCGGGCGAGGCGGTCGAGATCGGCAACCTGTCGCTCAACCCGGCGACGCACCGCGTCACGGCCGGTGGCCAGCCGGTCGAGTTGGGGCCGACCGAGTTCCGCCTGCTTTTCTTCTTCATGACGCACGCCGAGCGTGTGTTCACCCGTTCGCAACTGCTCGACGAAGTGTGGGGCGATCATGTCTTCATCGAAGAGCGGACGGTCGATGTGCATATCCGCAGGCTGCGCGCCGCACTCGAAGCGACCGGTCACCATGAACGGGTCGAAACTGTCCGCGGAACGGGCTATCGATTCAGAGGGGCTTGAGCCAGGGTGGCCTCTCTTATCGTTCGTGCCTTGCTGTTCGCGGTCCTCGCTGCGGCGATTGCTTTCCCGATTGGCTATTTCTCGCGTCCCTGGCATGGCTGGGCCGTCTTCTGCGTCGGCCTGTTGTTACAGCAGTACTTCCATTTCCGTCATTTTGCACGGCTGAGCCGGTGGACTCAGAATCCGGTGGTCGATGCCAGCCTGGAGGGCGAGGGCGCGTGGGACGACATCTTCGGTCGTATCTACCGACACGAGAAGGATATGCGCTCGCAGATCGCGCGCCGCGATCACGAGATCGCCATGCTGATCGCCGCCGGCCAGGCGCTGACCGATGGTGTCGTCTTGCTCGACACAGCGAACCACATCCTGTTCTGCAATACGACGGCCGAGACCCAGCTCGGTATTTCGATCCGGACCGACCGTGGCCTGCCCGTCACCAACCTTGTGCGCCAACCGGAATTCGTCGCTTATCTCGATGCCGGCGATTTCGCCAAACCGTTGATCCTGCGTTCGGACCGCAACGGGGATAGCGTTTATTCCATCCACCTCATTCCCTATGCCGGCACACGGCGCCTGATGCAGGTCAAGGATGTGACGCAGGCCGACCGCCTGGATCGGACTCGGCGCGATTTCGTGGCCAACGTGTCGCACGAATTGCGCACGCCGCTGACCGTGCTCGCCGGCTTTCTCGAAACCCTTCAGGAAATCGAGCTGGAACCGGCCGATCGCAAGCACTATCTGGGGCTGATGGCCGAGCAGTCGGCGCGCATGCAGTCGATTGTGCAGGATCTGCTGACACTGTCTTCGATCGAGTCGGCACCGCCACCGGCCAATGACCTGATCGACATGGCCAGCCTGCTCGACAAACTGAAGCGAGATGCCGAGGCTCTGTCGAGCGGCCGCCACCACATCGTACTTGAAACCGATGGTCACGGAGATCTGTGTGGATCCGAGCCGGAGTTGGTCAGCGCCTTTGCCAATCTGGTGACCAATGCCGTGCGCTACACGCCGGAAGGCGGCACGATCCGTATCCAGTGGCATGCCACGCCACAGGGGGGAGAATTTGCCGTGCAGGATAACGGGATCGGTATCGATCCCAAGCATATTCCCCGTCTGACGGAACGGTTCTACCGTGTGGACCGCGGGCGGTCGCGCGATTCGGGTGGAACGGGGCTGGGCCTGGCCATCGTCAAGCATTCGCTGAATCGCCACCGGGCCCAACTCGATATCAAGAGCGCCCTTGGCCAGGGTAGCCGCTTTGCGGCCAAATTCCCGGCCAGCCGCATCGTTCTCTGAACGACTCCCGCGTTAGCGGGAGAAGTGCCCGAGCTGCCTCGATAGGAAACCGCCCCGCGCCCGCAGGACGGCCGCAACTAGTGCCTTGCTGCCATCTTTGTGCGTTGGCGCTGGGCATCGAGCTGGTCGATGCCGGTAGTGAGCTTGAGGTCAAAAAACGCTAGGCACAACGCTTCTCCAAGGCTTACGAGTTGGCGGCGAAGTGGGTGTCGCTGTTGGCATATTCGGGGGGATATGGCTCAACGGTCCGGCACCCGGTGCGGTGCCGGACGCTACTGCGACAACCGGCTGCCACGTGCGTCAGCGTTTGACGATGGTGCCGCAGGCGATGCGCTTGCCTGAGTTGCCGGCCGGCTGCGACTTGTAGTCGTCCGGGTCGGCGTGGATCACGATGCTGCGCCCGATGATGCCGTTGGCGCCATCGTTCAGCGACAGACCGCTCACTTCGGCGCGGAAGATGGCGTTACCGGAGGCGTCGGCAATAAGATTGGGCAGGTCGCCGGCGTGATGTTCGCTGCCGGCGTGGTGGCCATGCGCCTTGCCGGCCGGGTTGAAATGGCCCTTGGCGCTGCTCGCGTCGGCCGCGCTGCAGTCCCCTGCTTCATGCACGTGGAAACCATGCTCCCCCGGCGTGAGGCCGGCGACGCGCGCCTCGACGAGCAGACGCTCAGCGCTCTGCGTGAAACTGACGGAGCCGCTGACATTGCTGCCGGAACGGGCCTGCAGGGCGGCCTCGGCCTTGGGACCGGTCAGCCCGGAACCAGCGCAGCCGGCGAGCAGGGTGGAGAGGCAAAGGGCGAAAGCGGGGGCGAGCGTCTTGTGCATTGTCAGTCTCCTCGGGTTGAGACCGGCCCCGTCGCGAAGCCGGCAATGCGAATTGGTGCGCAATGCCGGCGGAAAGTTCAACCCGCTGTCATCGCTGCCGCGGTTTTTGCCGATTTGGGGCAGTGCACCGCAGCAGTGACTTTTCAAGCGTGGTTCAGCCCTTCACCGGCTTGACCCGGCTGGCTGCCAGCTTGGCGCGTTGGCGCGCTTCGTCGGTATCTACGCCGTTGGCCACAGCGACGCCCATGCGACGCTTGGTGAAGGATTCCGGCTTGCCGAACAGGCGCAGGTCGCTGCGCGGCACGGCCAGGGCTTCCTCGATGCCGGTAAAGGCGATGCCCTGTTCCTCCATGCCGCCGTAGATGACGGCCGAGGCGCCCGGCTCGCGCAGGGCGGTATCCACCGGCAGGCCAAGGATGGCGCGGGCGTGCAGTTCGAATTCGGAAAAACGCTGCGAGCAGAGCGTGACCAGCCCGGTGTCGTGCGGTCGCGGGCTGACTTCGGAGAACCACACCTGGTCGCCCTTGACGAAGAGTTCAACCCCGAACAGGCCGCGGCCGCCCAGATTGCCGGTGACGGCGGCGGCGATTTCCTGCGCGCGCTGCAAGGCGGCCGGCGTCATCGCCTGCGGCTGCCAGGATTCGACGTAGTCGCCCGAGACCTGCACATGGCCAATCGGCTCGCAGAAATAGGTGGCGACCTCGCCGGCGGCATTGCGGGCACGCACAGTAAGCAGGGTGATTTCGTAATCGAAATCGATGAAGCCCTCGACGATGACCCGGCCCTGATTGACCCGGCCGCCGCTGGCGGCGTAGTCCCAGGCCTTCTGCACATCGTCCGGGCCGCGCAGCAGGGACTGCCCCTTGCCGGAGGAGGACATCACCGGCTTGACGATGCACGGGTAGCCGATGCCGCTGTCGATGGCGGCCTGCAACTCGGCCAGCGAATCGGCGAACTGGTAAGGCGAGGTCGGGAGGCCGAGCTCCTCGGCGGCCAGCCGGCGGATACCCTCGCGGTTCATGGTCAGCCTGGCGGCGCGGGCGGTCGGGATCACTTCGGCCAGCCCTTCGGCTTCGATCTCGACCAGCATGTCGGTGGCGATGGCCTCGATTTCCGGCACGATCAGGTGCGGCTTCTCCTGCGCCACCAGCGCGCGCAAGGCCGCGCCGTCGGTCATCGGAATCACATGCGCCCGATGCGCCACCTGCTGCCCCGGCGCATTCTCGTAACGGTCCACCGCAATCACCTCGACGCCGAGGCGCTGCAAGGCGATGACCACCTCCTTGCCCAGTTCGCCGGAACCAAGAAGCATGACGCGCAAGGCGCTGGGGGAAAGCGGGGTGCCGATCTGCATGGGGTGTCCTCGTGGGCGAATGGGAAAATCGCCCGAATTTAGGCGTGCACCGCAGCAGCGTCAAGCGGCACGTCATCGCCTTGTCACTTTGCTGTCATCCGGCATTCACGAGGCTTTCATCGGCGCTGGCTAAGGTGCCGGCATGTCGAATTCCATCGCTTTCCCCGTACTGCTCACCAGCGAACGGATCGCCGGCTGGCTTGGCCGCTTTCTCCATTCGCCGTGGGCTCTATGTCTCGCCGTCGCGCTCGCCTTTTGCTTGAATATCGGCAGCCTGCCGCTGACCGACGTCGACGAAGGCGCCTTCAGCGAAGCGACGCGCGAAATGATCGAGCGCGGCAACCTGGTGTCGCCCACCTTGAACGGCCAGCCGCGCCACGACAAGCCGATCCTGATCTACTGGGCGCAAGCGGCGTCTGTCGCCGTGTTTGGAGTGGACGAATTCGCCTTCCGCCTGCCATCGCTACTGGCTGCGGTGCTGTGGCTGTGGGCGCTGCACCGTTTCTGCCGACGCCATGTCGACCGCGAGACGGCGCAGGTGGCCGCGTTGGTGCTGGCCTTGTCGCTGCTGGTCGGCATCGTGGCGCGGGCGGCAATTGCCGATGCCTTGCTCAACCTGTGGCTGGCCCTGGCCATGTTCGCCATCTACGATTACGACGTGGCGGTTCGGCGGGGCGACGACGGGCGCGCTGTCGGGCACATCCTGTTCGCCGCTTACGCCGCGCTCGGCCTCGGCTTCCTGACCAAGGGGCCGGTCGCCGTGTTCTTTCCGGCGCTGGTCGGCGCCATCTATCTCGGCTGGTGCGGGCAATGGCGCAGTCTGCGCCGTGCCGCCCTGTTCTGGCCGGGCTGGCTGCTTTTTGTCGCCATCGTTTTGCCGTGGCATGTGCTGGTTTATCTCGACCAGGGCGATGCCTTCTTCCGCGGCTTCTATCTGCAGCACAACGTCAATCGCTATACCAGCACCTTCGAAGGGCATGGCGGCAACCCTTTCTATTACCTGCTGTCCCTGCAGCTGATCGTCCTGCCCTTTACCGGTTGGTTGATCGCCGCCGCGCGTGGTTTGGGGCGCGCAGCCTTGCGCGACGAGGCCGGCGGTCGCCTGAAGCGCTTCCTGATTTGTTGGTTCGGCGTCGTCTTTATCTTCTTCTCGCTGTCCCGCACGCAACTGCCGCATTACCTGCTGTACGGCGCGACGCCGCTGTTCATCCTGTGCGCATTGCACCGCCAGGCCTTGAGTCGACGCGGCTGGCTGTTCGTACCGGCGCTGGTTTTCCTGGCCTTGATCGTACTGTCGCCGCAACTGGTCGAGCTCATGCTGCCGCTGGTGACTCGGCCTTTGGAAAATGCCGTTTTGACCACGTACACCGCAGCATTCGCCGGTTGGCCCCAGGTTGCCGCTGTCCTGGCGCTCTTGCTTGCCTTCGGCTTGGCGGCCTGGCGCAGCTTGCCAACGTACCAGACGTTGCTGCTGGTCGGCCTGCTTCAGGCGGCGACGGTTGGCGGCTTCGTTGCACCGGCCGTGCTCGGCTCGACGCAGCACGGCGTGCGCGAGGCCGCAGCCTTCGCCCAGGCCGAGGGGCTGGCAGTGGTGGCCTGGCGCGTCAATCTGCCGAGCTTCAGCGTCTATCGCCAGGCCGAGACGCCGCAGCGCCTGCCCAAGATGGGTGAAGCGGTACTCACGCGTCCGGATCGCTTGCCTGAATTGGCTGCCGCTGTGGCGCCGGCCCACCTCGATCCAATTTTTAGCCGGGGCTTGGTGGTACTCGCCCGTGTTCTGCCGGAGGATGAGAGATGAAACGTCTATATGCCGACGAGCCGATGCTACTGAACGCTTGCCTGGTGCTCGGCTTGGCCGCCTTGCTGCATGCGCTGACCTTGGGGCATGCCGGCGGCTTCCTGACGGTACAGGGCATGACCTCCCTGCTGCCGGACGATTTCTGGGAGATGGTGACCATCTTCGGCGACGAGAGGGTCCTGCTCGCCTTGCTACTGCCTTTCGCCCTGCGTTATCCCCGCCTGTTTTGGGCGGTCGTCATCGCGGCGCTGCTGGCGGCCTTGCTCTGCCGAGGCATCAAGTGGGGCTTGGCGTTACCGCGTCCGCTTGCCGTATTGCCGGCCGAGCAGGTGATCATCATCGGTCATCCAGTCCGCAGCTTCGCCATGCCATCGGGACATACGGCGTCGGTTTTTGCCTTGGTCGGGGTCCTGTTTGCCTGGTGCAGGCCGCCTTATCTGTATGGGTTTCTGGTATTTGCGGCATTGGCTGGCATATCGCGCATTGCTGTCGGCGCGCACTGGCCGCTCGACGTGCTCGTTGGGGCCGCGCTCGGCTTGGCATCGGCGCGGCTGGCGCTGGCTGCCGTGCGGCGCTGGGATTGGGGGGCGCGTCCCTTGCCTTTGCGCTGGCAGCTTGCGATTGCCGTTTTGGCGGTTGCGACCTTGCCGTTTGACGGCCAGGGCTATCCCGGATCGTTCGCGTTGCGCTGCTTGCTTTGCTTTTGGGCCTTCTGCGGTCTCTGGTTGGCCAGCGGCAAGATGGCACCGTTCGGTTTGGCGAACTTGGCGGTCATTAAAACTTAACAATTCCGTCACGGGCCTTTCACTCGCTCCTCATATCGTTTTGGCATGCCAAAGGTCAGATCCGTATTTCTATCCGACATCCACCTCGGCACGCGGGCGTGCCAGGCGGATCGCCTCCTCGATTTCCTGCGCGAACATCCCGCCGAGCAGACTTTCCTGATCGGCGACATCGTCGATTTCTGGGCAATGAGCCGCGGCATCTGCTGGACGCAGGCGCAGAATACCGTGGTGCAGAAGCTGCTGCGCCGGGCGCGGCACGGCGAGCGCGTGGTGCTTATCCCCGGCAACCATGACGAAGCGCTGCGCGATTATTGCGGCACGGTCTTCGGCGAGATCGAAGTGGTTGATGAGATGGAGCACGAGACGGTCGATGGCCGGCGCTTCCTGCTCATCCATGGCGACCAGTTCGACCAGGTGACGCGCCATCACCGCTGGGTGGCGGTGCTTGGCGACCGCGCCTACGACCTTCTGGTACGGCTGAATTCCTGGCTGTCCTGGGGGCGCCGCAAGCTCGGCATTTCCGGCTACTGGTCGCTGGCCGGCTACGCCAAGCGCAAGGTCAAGAAGGCGCTCAATTTCATTTTCGATTTCGAGGAGTCGGCCATCCATCATGCCAAGGAGCGCGGGCTGGATGGCGTCATCTGCGGCCATATCCATTGGGCGACCATCCGCGACATCGATGGGCTGACTTATATCAATTGCGGCGACTGGGTCGATTCCTGCACCGCCATCGTCGAGCACTTCGACGGTCGGCTGGAACTGGTCGCCTGGGAATCGACGCACCGGGCGGGGCCTGCCGCCGTTGAAAACACTCAGCCGACCCCGGAGTTGGCGCAGCTAACTGAGACGGTAGAGGCATGAGCATGCGCGTGTTGATGGTGTCCGATGTCTATTTTCCGCGCGTCAATGGCGTCTCGACCTCGATCGAAACCTTTCGCCGGACGCTGGCCGGGCAGAGTGTCGAGGTTAATCTGGTGGTGCCGCGTTATGGCGAAGAGGCGGACGAGGTGGGTGTCACCCGCGTAGCCGGCCGGCCGGTGCCGGGTGATCGCGAAGACCGTCTGGTCGGTTGGCGTGCCATGCATCGCACAGTGCTCGCGGCGGCCGCCGACTGCGACCTGATCCACATCCAGACCCCTTTCGTCGCTCATTACGCCGGTTTGAGTGCGGCACGCAAGCTGGGCCTGCCGGTGGTTGCCACCTATCACACGCTGTTCGAAGAATACCTCGGCCATTACGCGCCGTGGCTGCCTGGCGGCTGGCTCAAGGCACAGGCCCGTGCCTTCTCACGACGCCAGTGCAACGATCTCGATGGCGTGATCGTACCGTCGACGGCGATGCGTAATCGGTTGGAAGAATACGGTGTGAACAAACCGCTGCACGTGCTGCCGACCGGCATTCCGCTCGCCCAGTTCGCACGGGGCGACGGGCCTGCATTCCGCGAACGCTTCGGTATTTCGCCCGAGCGCCCGGTGGCGCTCTTCGTCGGCCGGGTGGCGCACGAAAAGAATATCGGCTTCCTGCTGCAGGCGATGACCCATGTTCGCCTGATGTGCCCCCAGGCCCTGCTGGTCGTCGCCGGCGAGGGGCCGGCCATGGCCGATCTGAAGCTGCAGGTGAAGCAGCTCGGTCTAAGCGAGTACGTGCGCTTCATCGGATATCTCGACCGCCAGCAGGGGTTGCCCGATTGCTACGCGGCGGCCAACGTCTTCGTCTTCGCCTCGCGTACCGAAACGCAAGGCCTCGTCCTGCTCGAAGCGATGGCGGCCGGGCTGCCGGTCATCGCTTTGGCCGAAATGGGAACGGTCGATATCCTGGCGCCCGGGCGCGGTGCATTCGTGCCGCCGGCCGATCCGAAATCCTTCGGCGACACCCTCGGCCATTTCCTTTGCCATCCTCAGGCTTGGGAGCATTTGCGTGCCGAAGCACCGGTCTATGCGCAGGAGTGGAGCGATGGCGCGATGGCGCAGCGCCTGGCCCAGTTGTATCGGGAACTCGCCGGTGTGAAAATTGCCTCGGAAAGTGCGTGCACCGCAGCTATCTGAGAAAGAATTGCCAATGAATGAGATCGCCGAGCGGCACTGTGCCCAGTGCCGCTATTTCGTCGCCGTTGACGCTCTGAACGGTGCATGCCATCGCTTTCCCCCAGTGTTCGCCGGTGAAAGTTCGCCGCGGGAAAGCCATCATTGGCGCTTCCCGCAGGTCAGCATTCACGCTTGGTGTGGCGAGTTTCAGTTACCGCTTCAGACGGCCTCGACCGGTGCAACCATCTGATTGACCTTGCGCAGGCGTTCGGCCATCACGCGCATGACCTGGGTGGCGAAGAAGGGGGTTTGCTGGACGAGGAATTGAAAGCGTTTATCGTCGACCGCGACGAATTCGCAGTCGGATTTGGCGATGACGCTCGCCGAACGCGGACCGGGCAGGACGATACCGACCTCACCGACGATACTGCCGTGCGTCAGGGTCTCGACGACCCGGTGATTGACTAACACTTCGGCCACGCCCGTGGTCAGCACGTACATCATCCGGCCTTCTTCTCCTTCGTGGAAAAGTGCTTCACCGGCGGGAACGTTCACGATGGTCGGGTTGTGGGCGAAGAGCTCGAAGAAAACCATGGCAAGTCATCCTGAAATGGAAACACTTGGCCTTTTAGCATAGGCGATTGGTGGCTGTCTTGTGCAAAAGATGACAGCCGTGAGTCTGGCCGGCGAAGGTGGGGTTGTCATAAAAGCTTAGTGATCGGCGGTTAACGTGAGGCTTTTCCGGGAGCCACGATGAACGACCGTCCGCCGCCCAATCTGGGCCTCGATCCGGGCCAGGAGTCGCCCTTCAAGGGCAAGACCGGCCTGCGCCGCGTGTGGAATGCACTCAACTACTCGCTTGCCGGCTTGCAGGAGGCCTACCGTTGCGAAGATGCCTTTCGCCAGGAGGTCCTGTTGGCCGTGCTGCTGCTGCCCATCGCCTTTCTGCTACCCGTTTCCGCGGTGGGGCAGGGGCTGTTGGCGGGAGTGGTGCTGCTGGTCTTGGTTGTCGAACTGCTCAATTCGGCGATCGAGGCTGTAGTCGATCGCGTCAGTCTGGAAAATCATCATTTGGCCAAGCGGGCCAAGGATATCGGTAGCGCGGCGGTGCTTGTCTCCTTGCTCTTGGTGGTGGTGGTCTGGGCATCCGTATTGCGGGAGATACTATGAACGCGCTCGATATTGCCTTCGTCACCGAAACCTATCCGCCGGAAGTGAACGGCGTCGCCATGACGGTCGGCCGTCTGGTCGATGGCATGCGGCGGCGCGGCCACCGCGTCAGCGTCATCCGCCCACGCCAGCAGAAGGACGATGCCGGCGGCGAGCACGATCTGGCCTTGCCGGGCTTTCCCTTGCCCGGTTATCCCGAATTACGCTTCGGCCTGCCGGCCGGGCGCCAGTTGAAACGGCACTGGCAGCGCAGCCGGCCCGACCTTGTGCACGTCGTCACCGAAGGGCCGCTGGGCTGGTCGGCGGTCAATACGGCGCGGCGCATGGGGATTCCGGTGACTTCCGGTTTCCACACCAATTTCGATCGCTACAGCGTGCATTACGGCCTGGGCTGGATGCGTCCGGCGGTTTCCGCCTATCTGCGCACGCTGCATCGGCGCACGCAGGCGACGCTGGTGCCGACCGAGGCGCTGGCCGCCGACCTGGCTGGCGAGGGCATCGCTGGCGTGCGCGTGGTCGGGCGCGGGGTCGATACCGAGTTGTTCGATCCGGCTCGGCGCAGCGAGGAACTGCGCGCCAGTTGGGGCGTCGGCCCCGGCGAGCTGGCCTGCCTCTACGTCGGCCGCATGGCGCCAGAAAAAAACCTGGCGCTGGTGCAGAAGGCTTTTGCCGAAATCCGCAAGGTCCGGCCTGACGCGCAAATGGTCTGGGTGGGCGACGGGCCGGCGCGGGCCGGCTTGCAGGCCGAGCATCTCGACCAGCATTTCGCCGGTGTGCGCGTCGGCGACGATTTGGCCGCCCATTACGCCAGTGCCGATTTGTTTCTCTTCCCCAGCCTGACCGAGACCTACGGCAACGTGGTGGCCGAAGCGATGGCCAGCGGCCTTGCCGTGCTCGCCTATCGCAGCGCTGCTGCGGCAGAACTGATCCGCAGCGGGCACGATGGGGTGACGGTGGCGCCGGGCGATGAGGCGGCCTATGCCGCCGCCGCGGCCAAGCTGGCCCAATCCGCCGAGCAACTGGCCGATATGGGGCTGCTGGCGCGGCTATCGATCCTGCCGCGCAGTTGGCACGGCGTAGTCGAGACCTTCGAGAGCGTGGTGCGCGACGCCGTCGCCGGCTGAATCAGAACTCGGCGTGGACGCGGATCGAGCCGATATGCGCCGGTCCGCGGTCGGCGTTGTAGGCCGGATTGGCGATGCGCTGGTAGTCGCCGGTCAGCCACAGGCCCTTGAGTAGGCGGGCGCTGTAATAGGTTTCGACGATGTTCTCGGGGCGGTAATTGAGGCCGCCGTCACCGATGAAGAAGGAGATGCCGCCCTTGGCGAGATAGTTGCGACGGTCGTTCGATAGCCCGTTGCGCATCCAGGCCAGGCCAAAGGTGTCGTCGGCGCGGCCCCAGGCGGTACCTTTGAGCGCCAGGCCGGTGGCGAAGGAATCGTCGGCCTCGGTGAAGGCGTAGGTTTCGGTGCGCCCGTCGGCGTGCATGGCGCGCAGGAAGACGCCGAGGTCGGCGGTGATCGCCTGCTCGATGTTGATGCCGAGGCCGTACTTGATCTTCTCGCCGTTGCGCAAATACGTGATCGCTTGCGGATCGCCGCCCGGATGGGCATCGAGCCAGGCACTGGCCTCGTTGTAGCTGGCCAGGTTGGCGCGGTTGCGGAAGGCGAGCAGGCGGACCTTGCCGGGCTGCTCCCACAGCTTGTGGGCATGTTCGATTTCGACCTGGTCGCCGTAGTGCTTCATGATGCGGAAATCGACCGTCGAACCGTTCGGTTCCTTCGGCCCGGTCATGCGGCCGAAGCGCAGCACCCAGTCGCCCTGATACCACTCGCCGGCGAAGCCCCAGCCGAAACCGCGCGCGTCGGCCGCGTAGTCGTAGGCGGTGTGCGCCATGTTGCTCCAGTTCAGGAACTGGGTACGCGGGTCCTTGGCGTAGGCGTTGTCGTCGAAGATGTCGAGCGCAGAGAAGTTGCCGACGGTCAGTACGAAGCGATCCTTCGCCACGTAGCCGGCCATCTGGTTGGCTTCCGATTCCTGGTATTCGGTTTCCTGGCTCAGACCCCAGGTCTGACGCAGGAACAGGCGTTGCCGATAAGCGCGCGGGCTGCTGCCGGAAACGCGCGTCGCCTCGCCGTTGGAGAAGCCACCCAGACCGTTCAGACCGGACAGCGGGTCGCCCTGGCCAGCTTCCACATTGAGGTAAAGCTCGCCGCCTTGCCACGGGCGCACGCCGAGAAAGGCCGTCGTGGTGAAGGTATAGCCGCGCTCGTGCTTGGCCGACAGGCTTTTGTCGCCGCTATAGTCGGCCGGAAAACCGGGGTGCTTCTGCCAGACGTAGGTCGCCTGCCCCTTGGCCTGCCAGTCCTCGCTGGTTTCGTCGGCGTGGGCGGCGAAGGTCGGCAACAGGCCGAGCAGGAGCAGGGGGGGAAGGCGCATGACGGGGCGAAGCGAAAACGATGGGCGAAAAGTGCGCCATTATAGGCAGCTTCGATGACCGTCAAATGACATTCAATCGGCTGGCGTAATGCGCACGACGGCCGGGTCGTCGGCATGTTCGAGCAGCAAGCGCCGCACGCGATCCTGCCAGAGTTTGCCGAACAGTCGTTTTTCCTCCGCTGTCGCCTGCTCCAGGATGACCGCGGGCAGAAGTTCGCTGAGTCGCGGGTCGGCGGCCACGGAATTTGGCAAAAAGCGGCAGTGCACCGCAGCAGCGGTATCCAGCCGGGTGAAGCGAAGGTCGGCGATGCCCTCGACACCGAAATGCAGCAAATTACGCCGGCTGAAACGTCCGCCCAGTCCCTTGAACCCGCCTGCACCGGCTGCCCCGGTAATCAATGTCGTCACCGAGGCGATGACGCCGGTCACGCCGCTGTCCATGTTGTCGGCGAAATCGACGCGTAGGCCACCGCGTTGTGGGATGCCCTCTCCATAGAGCGCACGCAGGGCGGCGCGTGTCATCAACCAAGCGCCGGCGACGGTTGGACAGCTATGCCCGCTTAGGCGGACGGTGTCCGCGTAGCGGTATTCGATGATGCCGCCCTCGGTACTGCCGAGTAGTTCGGCCAAGGGGTCGTAGAGAGTGATGCTTGGCACGCGAGCAAAGAATTCGGGAAACATGTTGCCTCCGACAGACGACGGCGCATTGTCTTCGGCTAGGTTACTCGTGGCTTTGATTTACCTTGGTAAAACGTCTTTCGTATGCATATATCGTTTTACAAAAACCAACAAATCGCCAACGAAATCGAAAAAGTGGCCCCGTAATTACGGCGTATGCTCCCGGGCTTCAATAATGGGAGTAACAGCGTGATTACAAAAAAGTTCGTGGGCAAAATGCTCGCCTTGTGCAGCCTGACGGTCAGTCTTGCCTGCTCGGCGGAGCCGGGGGTTAGCGATGGCACGATTCTCGTCGGCCAGTCAGTGCCGCTTAGCGGCCCCTCGCAGGAATTGGGGGCGGAAATGAAATTGGGCGTGCAGGCCTATTTCGATCAGATCAATGCCCAAGGTGGGGTCAATGGTCGTCGTCTGGAAATAAAGACGCTGGACGATGGCTACGAGCCGGATCGGGCTGTCGCAAATACGCGTCAACTGCTGGAAAAGGAAGGCGTGTTCGCCTTGCTCGGCTACATCGGTACGGCGACCAGTGTCGCTGCCCTGCAGGTGTCGAATCCGGCCAAGGTCCCGTTCGTCGGTGCCTTCACCGGTAGCGATGCCCTTCGTTCGCCGACCGGGCGCTATGTGTTCAATATCCGCGCCAGCTATGCCGAGGAGGCGGAAAAGATCGTCGAGCAGTTCACCGCATTGAACGTCAGCCGCATTGCCGTCGTCTATCAGAACGACGGATTCGGCAAGGCTGTCTTGAACGGTGTCGAGAAGGCGATGACCAAGCGCAACTTGAAGTTGCTCGGTACCGCCACCGTCGAACGCAATTCGCTCAACGTGGCGCCGAGCGTCAAGGCCCTGGCGCAGCTGAAGCCGGACATGGTGATCATGGCTCTGCCGTACAAGGCAGCCGCGGCATTGATCAACGTGACGCGTGGCGAAGGCATGGCGCCGCAGTTCTATACCGTCTCCTTCGTCGGACCGATGGCCTTGGCCAAGGAGCTCGGCGCCAACGGCGCCGGCGTCGGCGTGACGCAGGTGGCGCCTTTCCCGTGGTCAATCAATGCGCCGGTCGTGCGCGACTACCAGAAAGCCATCGGCAAGGCCGAGCCGTCCTACGTCAGCCTTGAGGGCTACATCGCCGCCAAGGTTTTTGTCGAGGGCGTCAAGCGGGCCGGGCGTGACCTGACGCGCGAAAAGCTGGTCGGCGCACTGGAGGGGATGCGCAATTACGATGCTGGTGGCTTTCCGGTCAGCTTCAGCCCGACCGACCACAATGGCTCAAACTTCGTCGAACTGACCGTGCTGCGCCGTGACGGCAAGTTGATGCGTTAAGCGCTTGATGCACCTCTCGTTGTGGCCGGATCCCCTGAGTGGGCGTGGCCGCATTTTTTGTGGCCGTTATCCGAACGATTCTTTTCTGCGCTTTGCCAAACAGGTTAAGGAAAACATTAGCAGGAATGCCTGGCGGGTGACCGCAAGTAATCTAGCGGCTGGATAGCGGATATTCGTTAGCTGTGCCCTATTGGCCGCGACCGCTCTGCCAGCGAGCGAGTGCCGTAATGAGTTCGTCACGGCGTACTGGCTTGGCAATATGATCGTCCATCCCTGCCGCAAGACAATGGTCACGGTCGGAGGGCATGGCATTGGCGGTCATGGCCAGGATCGGCAGATTTGCGGCCAAGGGGCCAACTTCACCTGCACGCAGACGCCGTGTCGCTTCAAAACCATCCATGACCGGCATCTGGCAATCCATCAACACAATATCAACTGCGAGGTCGTGCAACTGCTCGAGTGCAGCTTGCCCATCGTTGGCTACGACGACATGGCAGCCCATTTTGCGTAACATCGTTTCGGCAACACGCTGATTTACCGGGTTATCTTCTACCAGCAGGATATTGAGATTTGGCTTGAGATCCGGAATGGCAGTTTGTCCCCCGGCGATGTTGGGCGTGGCCAAGGCGAAGGGAAGTTCGCAGCGGAAGCAACTGCCTTTTTCCGGAATTGACTCGACGGTGATTTCTCCGCCCATCAATTGGCTGAGACGGCGACAGATGGACAGGCCAAGTCCCGTGCCGCCAAAACGGCGCGTCGTTGAAGCATCGCCTTGATAGAACGGGGTGAATAGGTGCGAGACAACTTCGGGGGGCATGCCAATGCCGGTGTCCTGAACCGAAAAAGCCAGTCGGGTTGCTTGCTGGGTTGGGGCGATTAGGGCTTGAACGCTGAGACAGACCTCGCCTTTTTGGGTGAATTTGATGGCATTGCCAAGCAGGTTGATCAGGATCTGGCGCAAGCGACCGGGGTCGCCCACAATGCATTCGGGTAGCATTCCGACAATGTCGAGACGGAGGCCGATTTCCTTTTCCTGCGCCTGATACCGCATCAGGGTGATGACTTCCTCCAGCAATGGGCGTGGCGAGAAGGGAATGGTTTCGATCGACAGTTTGCCCGCTTCGATCTTGGAAAAGTCCAGAATGTCGTTGATTAGGCCAAGCAGGGCTTCGGCGCTATGCTGAATGGTTTCGGCATAACTGCGTTGCTCGGTGTTCAGCGGGCTGCCAAGTAACAGTTCGGTCATGCCCAGCACGCCATTCATCGGCGTGCGGATTTCATGCGACATGTTGGCCAGGAAGGCACTCTTGGCTTCACTTGCGGCTTCCGATGCATGCTGTGCATCACTGAGTGCCTCCAATACCTGCATGCGTTCGAGAAAAGCTCCCGTCCAGCGAGCGAGCAGGCGAATGAACTCCAGGTCCGATGGATCGAAATCGTGGTCGCGTGCCGTATGACCACTGAAGTTGATCGTGCCGTAGACAGTATCGTTGACCTGAATGGTGCAACCTAGATAGGTGGCCAATTTAAAGTTGGTAAAGCAGGGGTGCCCCCGGTAGTCTGAATTTCCTGCATCATGAATGGCAAGCAGCCCACCCCGATCCAAGGTGTGGCGGCAGTAGGTGTCGCCCAGAGCGAACAGTTGGCCATCCTTCAATTCACCATTGGGGGATACCTGGACCTCGATCTGATATTCGTCTCGCGGAATGTCGATGCGGCTGATGATGGCGTAGTCCAGTCGCAGGTGCTCCAGTGCGATACCGAGGGCTTGATGCAGAATGCTACGTGGCGAGGCTCTGCTGATGACGCCGATCTCGTTCAGCGTGCGCAAGGCATCGAGTTGCCGCAGGAGGCGTATCGATTGCAGGCGCTGCTCCGTCATGTCTTCGAATACGCCGACATAGTTGAGCAATCTTCCCGTGGGGTCGCGCACGACAGAAATACTCAGCCATTCCTCTATACGTTTCCCATCCTTGCGGCGATTGACGATTTCTCCGCGCCATAGGTCATGTTCGGAAAGTGTTGCCCACATTTGCTGATAGAAGGCCAACGGGTGTTCGCCCGAGGAAAATATTTTGGGCGTTTTCCCGAGCAATTCTTCCTCGGAATAACCGGTAACCTCGAGCAATCGGGGATTGACGGCGACGATGCGGGTTTCCTCGTTCGTTATCAGCACGCCGCTGACGCTATGGTGAAAGACGCGCGCCGCCAGTTGCCGTTCCTGATAGGCGCGTCGTTCAGCCTCCAGGCCGCGCTTGGCACGGGATATCAGGATCGAGCTGAGGATGAGCAAGGTGATCAGAGCGATGCCAATCCAGCTGAGGGTCTTCCGGGTATTGTCTTGCCATTGGGCCAGTGCTTTATCCTGATCGACACGGATCAGGATAAAGAAGGGGTAGTTACGCGAGGCGCGAAAGGCTGTCAGCATCCCCCCGCTTCCCGACAACTCCTCGGGGATGGCCCCAATTTCCTCGTGCTGCACTTTTTCCAGCAGGGACGCATCGACAGTGCGCTGGCCGACCGTGGCACTTTCCAGCGAACTGAGAATCAGCATGCCATCGTAGCGGATCAACTCGACCTGTGTCAGCGAGTTGTCTACATGCTGGAGGTAGTAATTCAGCAGGTAATCGGGATTGAGCGCGGCAATCAGTTGAAATGGCCGTCCTTCAAGGCTTGTGCGAAAGGAAACAGGAAAAAAGGTGGTGGGATTTTCTTGGCTAGGGTTTTCTGCCGAGGTAGCTCGACCGTCGGCGAAATCGCGGCCGAGACTTGGCGGACCGATGCGCAGGAAGCCGGAGTTGTCGCTTCCTGTAGACATTGGAAAATAATTGTCGGTATCGACTACAACACCCAGATTGTCAGGATTGGAGCTGTGCAAAAAGCGGCCTTGACCATCGGCAATGTTGACCGATCGTACGATGGGCATGTGACGCAGGGTGTATGCGAGCTGTTGCTGGATTGATCCGTTGCTTGAATGGTTATCCGGGGCGGCTAACTCTGGCAAGGACTGCAGCGTGAGACTGACCAGGGAAAGCGTTTGAGTCAGATGATCCTCAAACATCTTGGCCTGCGCCCTCGCCTCCTCCAGTCGTGTGACCAAGGCTTCCTGGCGCAGGCTCAGGACATGGGAGATCGAGCCGACGACGACGACAGTGGCAAGCAGGAACTGCAGGCCAATGAGGAGGCGGGTCAGGTGTTGGGTCGACAGTTGGACCATGGCGTATTTGCCTAGTCCTGCGTCAGGATGTGCTGGAGTCCGTGGCGGCTGGCCGAAGCGCGAAGGGTGCCGTTCTGTCTGGCTGAACGCAGGAACGACTCGACCCGTTCGTGCCAACGGTCGTCGCCGGGGCGCATGGCCCAGGCATATTGGGTCACGTGATAAGCTCCTTCTGGCCGGATCAGTCGTGCCCAGTCTGTGGTACGCAACATGCGCTGGCTATAGGGGGCATCGGTCATGAAGACATCGGCGCGGCCGCTTTCGACCTCCTGTTCACGGGCATGTGGGGTATCCAGAACCCGTAGGGTGGCGCGTTGTAGGCGTTCTCGCATCACTGGCTCATGAAGTGTCCCCTTGGCGACCGCGACGACCGTACCGTCTTGGTCGATATCGCTCCATTGCTTGATGCGCCGATTGCTCTTGGTGGTAATGGCGTAGATGTCGCTGGCCAGATGCGGTTGCGTGAAGCGCAAATAGGCTTTGCGGGCAGAGGTGATGCCGATCGCAAACATCGCGATATCACAGCGTTCTTCGGTGACGTCATCGATCAGGCGAGCGAAGGAGCTATCGATGAAGATAAGGCCAACCCCCAAATCCCTGGCCAGCGCCTTTGCCATATCAATGTCGACGCCGCTCAATATTTGTGTCTTCGGGTCGCGATAGCTGATGCCATAGTAATCCGGCCAGATGCAGACGCGAAGGTTGCCGGCTGCCTGTACCCGATCCAGGATGCTGCTTTGGGCTACCGCGATGCCTTGGCAGGAGAGCAGAACGACAAGAACGATGATACGCGCCAAGCTGCCGCTCATTGGCATTACCTTTGTAATAAATGTTTGGCGAGTTTAGCAAATTTCTGGCAAATTTAATTGCGCTCGATCAATTCGATTTTGTAGCCATCCGGGTCTTCGACGAAGGCGATGACGGTGCTGCCGTGCTTCATCGGGCCGGCGTCGCGGACCACCTTGCCGCCGCGCGCCTTGATCTCGGCACAGGCCTTGGCGGCGTCCGGTACGGCCAGGGCGACGTGGCCGAAGCCGCTGCCCAGGTCGTAGCTCGGCGTGTCCCAGTTGTGGGTCAGTTCAAGCACGGTTTCCTTGTCCTCGCTGCCGTAGCCGACGAAAGCCAGGGTGAAGCGGCCTTCCGGGTAATCTTGGCGGCGGAGCAGTTGCATGCCGAGGACTTCAGTGTAGAAGGCGATGGAGCGGTCGAGGTCGCCGACACGGATCATGGTGTGCAGAATGCGCATGCTGTTTTCCTCGTTTATTCGAATTGCGGGAGTTGCCGCCCGAGTTGGCGCAATTCGGCACGCCGAGCGCGCCACGCCGGGCAGAGTTGCTCGACCACAGACCAGAAACGCGGGCTGTGGTTCATTTCCTTGAGATGCGCCAGTTCGTGGCAGACGACGTAATCGACCACCGGCAGTGGCATGAAGACCAGCTTCCAGTTCAGCGAGATGCCGCCGTGCCGGCTGCAACTGCCCCAGCGTGTGCGCGCCGACGACAGGCGCAAGGGCGGCGCGTTAACGCCAAGGCGGATGGCGTAGAGGGCTAGGCGCTCGGCAAAAACGCGCCGCGCTTTCTCGCGCAGGGCCTTTTCGAACAGGCGAGGGGTTTCGGCCGGGCCGGACGTCTCCAACAGCAGTGTGTTGCCGATGAACTGCGCACGTGGGGACGAGGTCGGGCGTACTGCTGCGGTGTACGGCTCGCCGAGGGCAAAAAACGAAGTGCCGTCGACCATGGGGGTGGGCTTGGCCGTCGGCCGTTCGCGCCATTCGGTCAGCTTGTCGAGCACCCATTGCCCATGTTGCTTGATCAGCGCTTCGATGTCGCGCAGGCTGGCGCGGACCGGGGCACCGACGCGCAGGCCCCGGTGGTCGATGGTCAGGCCGATGGTTCGGCGGCGTGACCGGCGCAGCAGATAATCGACCGACTGTTCGGCAAGAACGATATTGCGGCGGGTCTCAGCTGGCGTGGTGCTGAACATTCGAATAGCGGTGCGGGGAGAGGCGGTGCATCTCGCTTTCGATCCATTCCTCGACCCGCTGATTGACTTCGCCTTCCGTCATGCCGGTGGCGTCGAAGGCGGGGCCGATACTGATCGTGACGGTACCGGACTTCTTCAGGAAAGCCTGGCGCGGCCACAGTTCGCCGGCATCGTGGGCGACCGGCACGACCATGCAGCCGACGTGCGTGGCCAGATAGGCTCCACCTGCCTTGTAGCGTTTCTTCTGCCCTGGCGCGACACGCGTGCCTTCCGGAAAGATGATGATGTAATAGCCCTGCTTCAGGCGCTCGCGGCCCTGGGTGACAACCTGATCGAGCGCGTCCTTCCCGGCAGAGCGATTGATCGAGATCATCTTCATGGCGGCCAGCCCCCAGCCGACGAAAGGCACCTTGAGCAGTTCCTGCTTGAGCACAAAGACGCAGTAGCGGCCCTTGGGCACGATATCCTGCAGGGTCATCGTCTCCCAGGCCGACTGGTGCTTGGACAGGATGACACAGGGTTCTTGCGGCATGTTTTCCAGGCCGATCACCTTGGGGCGAATGCCGAGAATGTTCTCGACGCCGAATTGCGTTCCCAGGCGCCACAGTCTGCCGAAACGATAGGCCCAGGTGCGACCGAGCAGCGGGCCGGCGATCACCACCAGCGGGGCGCTGAGGACCGACCAGACAATGGCGTAGGCCATGAAAAGCGCTGAGCGGACGGCGTTCATTTCTTTTCTCCGGCCAGGATGTGATCGACGGCGGCGGCAAGGTCGGCGAATTCGAGCGTGCCTTCCGGCAGGTTGCCTTCAGCCTTGGTCTTTTCGCCCTTGCCGGTCATGACCAGCATCGGCAGGCAGCCGGCGGCGATGCCGGCTTGCAGGTCGCGCAGCGAGTCGCCGATGGTGAAAATGCCTTTCAGGTCGACGTTCAAGGTTTCCGAAATGCGCTTGAACATACCTGGCTTGGGCTTGCGGCAGTCACATTTGGAGTCGGCGGCATGCGGGCAGTAGAAAACGGCATCGATCTGGCCGCCGGCCGCCACCACGGCCTTGTGCATCTTCTGATGGATGCGGTTCAGCGTGTCCATGTCGAACAGGCCGCGGCCAACGCCCGACTGGTTGGTTGCCACGACGACGCGAAAGCCGTTCTGGCGCAGCTTGGCAATCGCCTCCAGGCTGCCCGGGATCGGCTTCCACTCCTCAGGACTCTTGATGAACTGGGCGGAATCGAAATTGATCACGCCGTCGCGGTCGAGAATGACGAGCTTGGGAGACATGGCAATTTCCCCGAAATCAGGCGGACAGCTTGGACAAATCGGCGACCTGGTTCATCGCCGCGTGCAGCTTGGCGAGCAGGCCCAGGCGGTTGGCGCGCAGGGCCGGATCGTCGGCATTGACCATGACGCCGTCGAAGAAGGCATCGACCGGCGCGCGCAGGGCAGCCAGCGCCGTGAGCGACTCGGTGTAGTCGCCAGTGACGAAGGCGGCATCGGCGCGCGGCACGACATCGACCAGCGCATCGTGCAGGGCGACTTCGGCGGCTTCCTTGAGCAGCGCGTTGTCGACCACGGCTTCGACCGTGCCTTCGACCTTCTTCAATATATTGCCAACACGCTTGTTGGCGGCGGCCAGGGCGGCGGCTTCCGGCAGGGCGGAGAAGGCGCGCACGGCAGCCAGGCGCTTCGGGATGTCGCCCAGGCGCTGCGGCCGCTGGCTGACTACAGCATCGACTTCCTGCGCGGTGTAGCCCTGCTCGCGCAGGGAGCCGGCCAGGCGTTCGTAGATGAAATCGGCCAGCGCGGCGTGATTGGCCTGGAAGCCTTCGATGCCGATGAACTGGGCGAAAACGCCGTTCAGCAACTGGTCGAGCGGCAGGTCGAGGTTGCCCTCGGCCAGCATGCGGATGACGCCCAGTGCATGGCGGCGCAGGGCGAACGGGTCCTTGTCGCCGGTCGGAATCTGGCCGATGCCGAACATGCCGACCAGGGTTTCCAGCTTGTCGGCCAGCGCGACAACGGTACCGACCGTGCCACGCGGCAGGCTGTCGCCGGCGAAACGCGGCTTGTAGTGGTCTTCGATGGCATCGGCGACATCGGCGTTGAGGCCGTCGTGCTGGGCGTAGTAGCGGCCCATGATGCCTTGCAGTTCCGGGAACTCGCCAACCATGTCGGTCAGCAGGTCGGCCTTGGCCAGTACGGCGGCTTGTTCGGCATGCTGGACCAGGGCGCCGCCGCCCAGTTGTTCGCCGATGGCGCGGGCAATGGCGGCGACGCGCTGGACGCGCTCACCCTGGGTGCCCAGCTTGTTGTGGTAAACGACCTTGGCCAGGCCGGCGACGCGGCTTTCCAGCGACTTCTTGCGATCCTGGTCGAAGAAGAACTTGGCGTCGGCCAGGCGCGGGCGCACCACGCGCTCGTTGCCGCCGATCACGGCGGAGGCATCGTCCGGACGGATATTGCTGACGACGAGGAACTTGTTGGTCAATTTGCCAGCGGCGTCGAGCAGCGGGAAGTACTTCTGGTTGGCCTTCATGGTCAGGATCAGGCATTCCTGCGGCACGGCGAGGAATTCCTCTTCGAACTGGCCGATCAGCACATTCGGGCGCTCGACCAGCGCGGTGACTTCGTCGAGCAGGGCGTCGTCCTCGATCGGCTTCAGGTTCGCGCCGGCCTTGGCGGCGGCAGCGGCCAGCTGGCGGGCGATTTCATCGCGGCGCTCGGCGAAGGAGGCGATCACCGAGCCGTCCTTGAGCATCGTCGCGGCATAGCTGTCGGCATCGGCGATCACTACCGGATCGACGGCGGCTTCGAAGCGATGGCCCTTGGTGGCCTGGCCGGACGTCAGGCCGAGCACGGAAACCGGCACGACCTCGCTGCCGTGCAGCGCCACCAGCGCATGCGCCGGGCGGACGAAGTTCACGGTGTTCCAGCCGTCGGCCAGCTGGTAGGTCATGACCTTGGGAATGGGCAGCGCGGTGAGCGCGGCTTCGACGGCCTTCTGCAGGCCTTCGGCCAGCGTGGCGCCCTTGGCCAGACTGTCGTAGAACAGAATGTCGGCCTTGCCGTCATTTTCGCGGCGCAGGCTCGCGACGGCCGAGGCGTCAGCGCCAAGTGCGGCCAGCTTCTTGAGTAGGGCCGGGGTGGCGTTGCCGCTGGCGTCGAGGCCGACGGCGACCGGCATCAGCTTCTGCACCACCGGCTTGTCGGCGGCGACGGCCAGCACGTCGGTGACGTGGGCGGCCAGGCGGCGCGGCGAGGCATAGGCGGTGACTGCTGCGGTGGACGGGGCCAAACCGGCATTTTTCAGGGAATTGGCCAGGGCCGTGGCGAAGGCTTCGCCCAGCTTCTTCAGCGCCTTGGGCGGCAGTTCTTCAACGAACAGTTCGACGAGGAGATTCTTGGCGGACATATCAGGCGGCTTTCTTTGCGTTCTGTTCTTCGAGCTTGGCCAGCACTTCGTTGGCCCAGTCGCGCGGGGCCATCGGGAAGCCGAGGCGGGCGCGCGAGTCGAGGTAGGCTTGGGCGACGGCGCGGGCGAGGTTGCGGATGCGGCCGATGTAGGCGGCGCGCTCGGTTACCGAAATGGCGCCGCGGGCGTCGAGCAGGTTGAAGGTGTGCGCGGCCTTGAGCACCTGTTCGTAAGCCGGCAGCGCCAGTTGGGCGCCCATCAGGTGCTGCGCCTGCTTCTCGTGCGCACCGAAGGCGGTGAACAGGAAGTCTGCGTCGGAATGCTCGAAGTTGTAGGCCGATTGCTCGACCTCGTTCTGGTGATAGACGTCGCCGTAGGTCAGGCCTTCGGTCCAGGTCAGGTCATAGACGTTTTCGACGCCCTGCAGGTACATGGCCAGGCGTTCCAGACCATAGGTGATTTCACCGGTGATCGGCTTGCAGTCGATACCGCCGACCTGCTGGAAGTAGGTGAACTGCGTCACTTCCATGCCGTTCATCCAGACTTCCCAGCCCAGGCCCCAGGCGCCCAGGGTCGGGTTTTCCCAGTCGTCCTCGACGAAGCGCACGTCGTTTTTCTTCAGGTCGAAACCGAGGGCTTCGAGCGAGCCGAGGTAGAGCTCCAGAATGTTGTCCGGGGCCGGCTTCAATACCACCTGGTACTGGTAGTAGTGCTGCATGCGGTTCGGGTTCTCGCCGTAACGGCCATCCTTCGGGCGGCGCGACGGCTGTACGTAGGCAGCCTTCCACGGCTCGGGGCCGATGGCACGGAGAAAGGTGGCGGTGTGGCTGGTGCCGGCGCCAACTTCCATGTCGTACGGCTGGAGCAGGGCGCAACCCTGTTCGCCCCAGTATTGCTGCAGGCGCAGGATGATCTCTTGGAAGGTCGGCTTCTTGGTTGACGCGTTGCTGGTGGTCATCGGACGCACTCGAAAATACGGAAAGCCTTGAATTTTACAAGCTTTTGCCGGTGTTCGCAGCGTGACGAGTCGGCTGCTTGGGAAATGGGTTCGCGGGTGCGGCCAGGTGATCCCGCGCGGGAGGGTTCGGGGCTAGAGGAGGGCTTGGGCGGTCGCTTGATACATGGGGGCTTGATGGGTTTTGCCATTGGCTTTGAGTTGCGGCGATGCAACACTTTTCCCCTTGGTGTTTTTGGTGAATATTGACAATGCTCAATGTAATCAATAAACTGCAGTCGTGTTGCGGTGCAACATCGCTTGCTCTTGCGCCAAACTTTCGGCGAATCAGGAGGGCTGGGCTGCCTAGCGAAGGTTCCAGTACGATGTGGTACCCCCTGTAACCGTTCGCTGCCGAAGAAGTTGGATTGGCAGTGGCAACAGTGAAGGAGGTCGCATGATCGCCACGACAGTTATTCCGTCGTTTTTGCAGCGCTATTCGCAAGCTGCCATTCATTTGTTCAAGCAGTTCCTGATGGCCTCCGGGCTCATCTTTGTCCTGGGTTTTGCTGCCCTGCAGTCCGGTAATGTCGCCTTGGCCGAGACGCTTCGAGCCATGTTGCCTGAAGGGGCGATGCAGGATTCCTTGGTTGAAGAAGCCAGGGACGTCGCCATGGAAACGGAGTCGGTCAGCCAATTGAGTCCGCGCATGCGTGGTGCCTTGGCTTATGTCGCGAAGCGTTATCGTGTCTCCAACGAGGCGCTGGAGCCGATCTTCATGACTGCCCAGCTGGCCGGGCGTGAGCATCGCATTGACCCCCTCTTGATCGTTGCGGTCATCGGTGTGGAGTCGGGGTTTAATCCCTTCTCCCAGAGCGTTTTCGGTGCTCAGGGGTTGATGCAGGTCGTGCCTCGCTTTCACCTCGACAAGTTACCTGAGGAGGCTGAGCAGGGGGCGTTTCTCGATCCAGTCGTCAATGTACAGGTCGGGGTGCGTGTGCTGAAGGAAGCGATCCAGCGCTATGGCGGCCTGGAGGAGGGTTTGCAACAGTTTGGCGGGGCTTTGAATGATCCCGATCGACGCTATGCCGGCAAGGTGTTGGCTGAAAAGCAGCGCCTCGAACTTGCCCTGCAGCGCTTGCGGGTAGGCTGATTCGCCGGGGAACATTGTCGGGAGGGCATTGTCCGACGGTTAACTGTCCTCGCGGGAATCTCCATATGCGTGAAGTTGCAACCTTGGCCGGCGGTTGTTTTTGGTGCCTCGAAGCTGCTTTTGAGCAGCTCGAGGGCGTGTTTTCAGTGCGACCGGGTTACATGGGCGGGCATGATCCGTCGCCCACTTATGAGAAGGTGTGCAGCGGCGACACCGGCCATGCCGAGGTGATCCAGGTCGAATTCGATTCGGCTAAGATCGATTTCGCCACCTTGCTGACGGTCTTCTTTTCCATCCATGACCCGACAACGCTGAACCGGCAGGGGCACGATGTCGGCACGCAGTACCGCTCGGCCATCTTCTGGCACGACGAGGCGCAGCGTGAGCAGGCCGAGGCGATGATCGCCCAATTGAATGCCGAGCAGGTCTGGGGGGCGATGATCGTC
Organism: Azonexus sp.; assembly: GCA_041909105.1. Lineage (GTDB taxonomy): Bacteria > Pseudomonadota > Gammaproteobacteria > Burkholderiales > Rhodocyclaceae > Azonexus. Next base: position 67,296 of record JAYREE010000002.1, on the reverse strand, counting down.
ACCGACGTCGTGCCGGCCGAAACCTTCCATGTCGCCGAGGCCTATCATCATCAGTATTTCCGCAACAACCCTTACCAGGGTTATTGCCTGGCCGTGGTGGCGCCGAAGGCGATGAAAGTGCGCGCCAACTTCGCGGCCCTGCTCAAGGCGGAATTCAGTCCGGGTTGATGAACTCCAGCAGTTCGCGCACGAAGCGCTCGCGCTGCCACTGGTGCGGCGAGTGGTCGGTGCCTTCGTAGATGCGCAATACGGCCTGCGGGATGGTGTCGGCGACGTAGTGCGCCGTCTCGGTGCGGTAGAAATTGCTCTGGCCGCCATAGACCAGCAGGGTCGGTAGCGGGATGTTGGCCAGCACGTCGCGGTAGTCGGCCTCGGTCAGGCTGAGCCAGCAGTTGATCAGCGGCTCGGGGTTCTGGGCGCGCAAGCTGGCGCGTGAGCGTTCCCAGCCCGCGGCGTTGTCCTGGTATTTCTGGCGGGCGCGGTCGTTGAGGCCAAGGGCGGTGAGTTTCAGCACGCCTTCGGCGAAGTCCTCCTGCAGCCACGACACCAGCTCGCGATTGCGCTCGGGGCCGAAGCTGCCATAGATGCCATGTTGCCAGTCGTCGGCAGTGAGCAGCTTGGGCGACTGGTCGATCAGGCACAACTTGGCTAGGCCGAGCGTGCCGTGGTCGCGCAGGTATTGCCAGAGGGTCAGGGCGCCCATCGAGTGGCCGACGGCGGTCGCATTCTCGATGCCGTAGTGGTCGATCAGGTTTTTCAGGTCGCGCGCCATGCGCTCGACGGTGGCCGAGCCGGGGTGGGCCAAGGTATGGCCACCGTGGCCGCGCGCATCCCAGCGATAGACGCGGTGATGGTTATTCAGTTCGCCGGCAAACGGAAACCATTCCTGGTGGCTCGACGTCCAGCCGTGAAGCAGGATTAGCGGCGAGCCGTCGCCGGAAATCTTGACGTGGATCTTTTCGCCGTCGTCGGCCAGGAAGTGCGTCATCGTTGCCTCTAGCAAGCGCAAAAGCCGCCAGTATAATCGCCCGATCAATACGGAGGAGTACGGAGAAAATGTTCGACTGGAGAGACTACGGCAACGGCATCATCGCTTTCGACGCCGGCTATGTTCGCCCCATCCTGGCCGCCATTCACATGATCGTCGATGAAGGGCGTGTCGCCTTTGTCGATACCGGCAGCAACGATTCGCTGCCCAATGCGCTGGCTGCTTTGGATAAGCTTGGTCTCGGCCGCGAGGCGGTGGATTACGTGATCCTGACGCATATCCACCTCGACCATGCCGGTGGCGCCGGTTCGCTGATGCGCGAGTTTCCCAACGCCAAGCTGGTCGTCCATCCGCGCGGTTCGCGCCACATGGCCGAGCCGTCCAAGCTGGTGGCCGGCGTGACTGCGGTGTACGGCCAGGAATACGTGGAAAAGGTCTATGGCGACATCCTGCCGATCGCGGCCGAGCGCATCATCGACGCCCATGAAGGGCTGACCCTCCAGCTCGGCAGCCGTGAACTGCTGTGCATCGATACACCGGGACACGCCAAGCACCACATCTGTATCGTCGACAAGAAGGCCAAGGCCATCTTTACCGGCGACATGTTCGGCTTGTCCTACCGCGAATTCGATGTCGATGGCCGGCAATATGTTTTCCCGACGACGACGCCGACGCAGTTCGATCCCGCCGAGATGCATGCCTCCATCGACCGCCTGATGAGCTACCAGCCGGAAGCGATGTACCTGACCCATTACGCCCAGCTGACTGACCTGCCGGGCAAGGCCGCCGCGCTGCATCGTCAGCTCGACGCCATAGTCGCCATTGGTGAAGCGGCGGCCGGTGAAGGCGAAGCGCGGCATGCGGCGGTCAAGCAGGGGCTGACCGACTATCTGCTCGGGGAAATTCGCGCCCACGGCTGCACCTTGCCGGAAGAGAAGATCATCGAGGTGCTGGCCACCGACCTCGAACTCAACGCCCAGGGCATGGAGTTCTGGCTGGATCATCGCGGCTGAGGCCGCGCTGCCTTAAGGGATCGAAACTGGGCGGGGGAGGATCACCAGATGCTCCCCCTCGCTATGCACCGGCATGGCGAAGTTGAAACGGTCGGCCGTGGCAGCGATATCGAGGTCGGTCGGCGGCAGGTTGGGCCATTCGCCCGAGGTGAAGCGGCGGCCGAAATCGGAGTCGCGAACCCGTTGCATGAAGGCGGTGGGGTCGGGCGTTGCGCCTAGCAGCAGCGCTTCGAGGTAGTCGGCGCAGGCGATGTCTTCGTCGCCGTCGCGATCCACCCATTCGCCGGTGATGATGAAGGTGATTTCGCGTGCCTTGGCAGCGCGGATCGCTGCCATCGTGGCGCGGGCGCAGACCAGGCTGGCGGCGAAGACGTGCTTGGCCTGGTGGTGATAGCGCTGCAGCCCGCGCACGCCGGCGGCGGTGCTCATTACGACGGTTTTGCCGGTGAGGTCGGCGCGCTCCAGATAAGAGGGCGAGTTGCCGAAATCGAAGCCGGGCACCGGATCGCCACCCCCGATGGCGCCAACCGAAACTGTGTTGTCGAGGCGATTGGCCAAGGTCGCCGCCTCGGCGATGCTTTCCACCGGATAAATGGCGCTGGCGCCGCGCGACAGGGCAATGGCGGCACTGGTGAAGGAGCGCAGTACGTCAATGACGACCACCGTGTCGTGCGGCGGTGGGTTGCCCTGCAGGCGATTCAGGTAGATGCGCGAGAATTTCATGGCCGGTTGTGGGAAAGTCGCGTCGTTGCGCAGTCTAAACCTTTCGCCTGACAGAGAGCCAGTCATAGCAGGGGGCGAGCCCGTGCTTGCATTCTGATTCAGGCTGGCACGATCCCTGCGAAACCGTATGTGTCGATTAAATCAATACGGGGAAAATCATGGACGGCGGACTGGGTGAATTGCTTGCAGGCGTGACGGCTGGTGCGTTTTCACCGCTAGCGTTGATCGCGGCTTGGGAAATGTTGCGTCGCACCAAAGTGGAGAGCGGGCACTGAGTCCTGCACCAAGTTTGCGACCGTCCGGAGGGTTTACTTCCGGCGGCGGGGGGCAAAAGTGGCAAGCAGGCCGGCCAGCATCAGGGCCAGCGCCGGCAGGTTGCCGAAACGGATATAGGGCGTGCTGCCTCGGTAGGCACTGACCTCGCCGCGCAGGACGCCGGTGGTGAAGGGCGGTAGCGCCGCCTGAATGTCGCCATGGGCATCGACGATGGCTGTCATGCCGGTATTGGTGGCACGCAGCATCGGCCGGCCGGTTTCGGCCGAGCGCATCTGGGCGATTTGCAGATGTTGCGGTTGCGCCAGCGAGCGGCCAAACCAGGCGGTATTCGACAGGTTGGCCAAAATGCCGGCCTCAGGCAGTGCCCGAATGATTTCATCCCCGAATACGTCTTCGTAGCAGATGTTGGCTGCCACCTTGCGCCCTGCCACCGCCAGCGGCGCTTGCTTTTCCGCGCCGCGTGAGAAGGACGAGGCCGGGATGTTGGCGTAGGCCATGAACCAGGCGAAACCGGGTGGGATGAACTCGCCGTAGGGCACGAGGTGGCTCTTGCTGTAGGTCTGCGTCGGTGCTGCCCCTAGGCTGACCGCGCTGTTGAAATACGCTTGTTCATCACCGGTCAGCGTGCCGAGCACCAGATCGCCACCCTGGCGTGCCGCGAGTTCCTTCAGCGAGTCCAGATAGGCTGGCGGCATCTGGTCGATAAACACCGGTAGCGCCGTTTCCGGTAGTAGGGTCAGTTGCGCCGGGTGGGCTTCGATCAGGTCGCGGTAGAGGTTGAGCGTGCGGATGAAGGCTTCTGGACGGAATTTCATTTCCTGCGGGATGTTGCCCTGGATCAGCGCGACGCTGATTGGCGGGCCGTCCGGCGTCGTCCATTCGATCTGGCGCAGGCCGAAGCCGAGGGCGGCGATCGCAGCGAGCAGCGGTACGCCGAGGCGCCAGCGCAACAGCAGCGCGCCGCCCAGGGCGACGATGAAGCTCAGGCCGAAGACGCCGAACAGCGGTGCATAGCCCGCCAATGGACTGGGCGGCGCTTGCGAATAGCCGAGGGCGAGCCAGGGGAAGCCGGTGAAAATCCAGCTTTTCAGCCAGTCCACCGCAGCAGTCAGGCTAGCGAAGAACAAAGCCTGCCGCCACAGGCTGCCCGGTTGCCAGGCTTTGAAAGCCCAGCCGGCGAACATCGGGAAGAGCGCCATGACAGCGCAGAACAGGAAGGCAGCCGGCCCGGCCAGCCACCACGGCATGCCGCCGAAGACGGAGAGGCTGACATAGACCCAGGACACGCCGCACAGGAAGAAACCGAGGCCGAAGGCGAGGCCGGTGAGCAGGCCCTGGTGGCGGTTGTCGGCGCGCAGCAGCAGGGCGAAGACGCCACCCCAGACGATGGGGGCGAGCCAGAACAGGCCGAAGGGCGCAAAGCACAAGACACCCGCCGCACCGATCAGCGCGGCCAGGCCGTAGCGGGCGGCTGCCCGATCAGGCAGCCGTTTCGTCAGCACCGGTTTGCGGTTTGGGCGGATCGACCAACAGGGTGTACAGCCGGCGGCTGTCGGCTCGTAGCACCTGGAAGCGGGTGCCGTCGATTTCGACGACTTCGTTGCGCTTCGGCATGCGGCCGAGGTGGCGCAGGATCAGGCCGCCGACGGTGTCGAATTCCTCGTCCGAGAAATCCGTGGCGAAAGCGGCGTTGAAATCCTCGATCTCGGTGCGCGCCTTGACGCGGTAGCGGCCGGTGGAATCGAGGCGGATGTTGTCGTGCGCCTCGTCGAAGTCATATTCGTCCTCGATGTCGCCGACGATTTGCTCCAGCACGTCCTCGATGGTGACCAGGCCGGCAACGCCACCGTATTCGTTGACCACGATGGCCATGTGGTTGCGCGACACGCGGAACTCGCGCAGCAGCACGTTCAGGCGCTTTGATTCGGGAATGAAGACGGCCGGGCGTAGCCAGTCGCGCAGGTCGAAGTGTTCTTCGGTCTGGATGCGCAGCAAGTCCTTGGCGAGCAGGATGCCGAGCACGTTGTCGCGGTCGCCGTCGACCACCGGAAAGCGCGAGTGGGCAGCCTCGATGACGGTCTTGACGATTTCGTCGAGCGGATCTTCGACGTCGATTACGTCCATTTGGGCGCGCGGCACCATGACGTCGGTGACGCGGGTGTCGGCGGCGGCCAGGGCGCCTTCGATGATGGTCAGCGCATCGGCGTCCATCAGGTTGCGCTCGTAAGCGCTGTGCAGAATCTGCAGGAGCTGCTCGCGATCTTCGGGTTCGCGCAGCAGCAGGGAGGTCAGTCGTTCGATGAAACTCGGTTTACTGTCTGGGTCCATGGCATTTAGGCGGCGTACGGGTCGGGATAACCCAACGCGGCGAGAATCTCCCTTTCTTCGTCTTCCATTTCCTGGGCCTCATCGTCATTCTCGTGGTCCCAGCCTTGCAAATGCAGCATACCATGCACCGTCAGGTGCGCGTAGTGCGCGTCCAGCGGCTTGTTCTGCTCGGCTGCCTCGCGTGCCACGACGCTCGGGCAGATGACCAGGTCACCCAGCACCACCGGCTCGGTGTCGTAGGGAAAGGACAGTACGTTGGTCGCGTAGTCCTTGCCGCGGTATTCGTTGTTCAGTGCCTGGCCTTCTTCGGCGTCGACCAGGCGGATGGTGATTTCACCGCCGCCGACCAGCGCCGCGCGCGCCCAGCGCACGAAATCTGCGCGCAAGGGTAAGCCCTCACGGTTACAGGCATATTGCACGGACAGGTTAAGTCGATTGCTGGCGTTTTTCATAGGCGTCGACGATGCGGGCGACCAGCGGGTGGCGCACCACGTCTTCCTTCTTGAACTGGGTGAAAGCGATGCCGCGCACGTCGCGCAACACGTCGATGGCTTCCTTGAGGCCGCTCTTGTGGCCCTTGGGCAGGTCGATCTGCGTGATGTCGCCGGTGACCACCGCCTTGGCGCCGATGCCGATGCGGGTCAGGAACATCTTCATCTGCTCCGGCGTCGTGTTCTGCGCTTCGTCGAGGATGATGAAGGCGTGGTTCAGCGTGCGACCACGCATGAAGGCCAGCGGGGCGATTTCGATGGCGCGTTTCTCGTACAGCTTGGCGACGCGGTCGGCGCCCATCAGATCGTACAGTGCGTCGTACAAGGGGCGCAGGTAGGGGTCGATCTTCTGGGTCAGATCGCCGGGCAGGAAGCCGAGACGTTCACCGGCTTCGACGGCCGGCCGGGTCAGGATGATGCGTTCGACCAGATCGCGCTCGAAGGCGTCCACCGCCGAAGCGACGGCGAGGTAGGTCTTGCCGGTGCCGGCCGGACCGATGCCGAACGTGATGTCGTGTTCCTGAATCTGCTTCAGGTACTCGACCTGGCGCGGCGTGCGGCCGTGCAGTTCGGTCTTGCGCGTGATCAGTTGCGGGCCGTCCACCGGCCCTTCGGCGGCACGCGAAACGCGGCGCACCGGCGCATTGAGGAATTCGACCAGACCGAGCTGGATTTCATCGACCGACAGCGGCGCGCGGGCCAGCGCGTAGAAGTGCCGGATGGCATCTGCGGTGGACTGGGCTTTTTCGCCCAAAACCGAGAAACGCTCGTTGCGCCGGCGGATGGTGACATCGAAACCGGTTTCGATCTGGCGGATGTTTTCGTCGAGCGGGCCGCACAGGTTGGCCAGTTGTGCGTTGTCGATCGGCGCCAGGGCGAACTCGATCGGCTTGGTTTTGGGCGCCGTTTTCCTGGCAGGAGCAGCCCGCCCCGTGGCGTTAGTCTTCGCGGATGACAATCTCGCCTCGCAGGCTGTGCGGCAACGCTTCGGTGATGCGGACGTCGACAAAGGTGTTGATCAGGCGGGGGTTGCCGGCGAAATTGACGATGCGGTTGTTGTCGGTGCGGCCGGCCAGTTCGTTGGCGTCCTTCTTCGAGGTGCCTTCGATCAGCACGCGCTGCACGCTGCCGACCATGGACTTGCTGACGGCCTGAGCCAGTTCGTCGATGCGCTTTTGCAGGCGGGCCAGGCGCGCCGATTTCACTTCGGCCGGCGTGTCGTCGGCCAGTTCCAGCGCCGGGGTGCCGGGGCGCGGGCTGTAGATGAAGGAGAACGAGGCGTCGAACTCGACGTCGTCGATCAGCTTCATGGTCTTTTCGAAGTCCTCGTCCGTCTCGCCGGGGAAACCAACGATGAAGTCGGTGGACATCGAAATGTCCGGCCGCGCGGCGCGCAGCTTGCGCACGATGGATTTGTACTCCAGCGTCGTGTAGCCGCGCTTCATCGCCGCCAGCACGCGGTCGGAACCAGCTTGCACCGGCAGGTGCAGGTGGGACACCAGCTTCGGCACGTTCAGGTAAGTGTCGATCAGGCGCTGGCTCATCTCGCGCGGGTGCGACGTGGTGTAGCGGATGCGCTCGATGCCCGGCACCTCGGCGATGTACTCGATCAACATCGCCAGATCGGCCTTCTCGTCGGTGCCTTCCATGTCGCCACGGTAAGCATTCACGTTCTGGCCGAGCAGCGTCACTTCCTTGACGCCATGCGCGGCCAGATCAGCCACTTCGGTCAGCACGTCGGTGAACGGCCGCGACACTTCGCCGCCACGGGTATAAGGCACGATGCAGAAGGTGCAGAACTTGGAGCAGCCTTCCATGATCGACACGAAAGCCGTAGCGCCCTTCACCTCGGAAGGCGGCATGGCGTCGAATTTCTCGATTTCCGGGAAGGAAACATCGACCGCTGCCTTGCCCTTTTCCTTGCGCTCGGCGATCAGTTGCGGCAGACGGTGCAGGGTCTGCGGGCCGAAGACGATATCGACGTAGGGCGCGCGGGCGACGATGGCGTCGCCTTCCTGGCTGGCCACGCAGCCGCCGACGCCGATCACCAGGTTCGGGTTCTGCTGCTTCAGGTGCTTGACCCGGCCGAGGTCGTGGAAAACCTTCTCTTGCGCTTTCTCGCGCACCGAGCAGGTGTTGAACAGGATGATGTCGGCTTCTTCGGGGTTGTCGGTCTTGACGATGCCTTCGGAAGCGTTGAGCACGTCGGCCATCTTGTCCGAGTCGTACTCATTCATCTGGCACCCAAAAGTGCGGATGAACAGCTTTTTTGTCATGGAAATGCTTTGAAAATCAGTGGGTGCCGCTTCGGCAAGCGGGCGGCAGGAAAGTTTCACATTATAACGCGGTTGACCACTTTGCTGCCGCCCTACTATAATTCGCGCCCTCTAAGCGTGGTGATGTAGCTCAGACGGTTAGAGCGATGGATTCATAACCCATAGGTCGGCAGTTCGATTCTGCCCATCACCACCAGTAATGCACGCGAAAGCCCAGCCCTCACCGGCTGGGCTTTTTGCTTTGCGGTCAATTTTTGCAACCGATCTGATGAGATCGTTGCATTGCAGGCGGAGAAAGTGGCTATGTCGTTCAAAGACAGCAAACCCCAATTCGAGATTGTCGACATTTCCTTGATCGACCCGGATCCTGAACATGTTCGGCAGAATGTGCCCGAGGATGGACTCAAAGGCCTGACCAACGCGATCCGGCAATTAGGCCTCATTCATCCGCTCATTGTCCGGCCACAGGTCGGGGGGCGCTATATCGTGACGGTTGGCGAACGTCGGCGTCAAGCCGCCATTCTGGCTGGTGAAACCAAGGTGCCTGTGTTGATCCGGGAATGTACGCAGGATGAGTTGGTGGATATTCGGGTTTTCGAAAACATGGGCCTCGGTGTGCGCTCAGCGCTCGAACCAAGAGATATGGCTGGCGCGATTCAGACGATTGCCAGCCGGTTTGAGTCACTGGAAACGGCCGCTCAATATTTCGGGCGCCCTCCAACTTGGCTGAACCAGGCAACGGAGGCTGCTAACTTGTCGGAAAAAGTCACCGCACTGCTGGACTCCGGAAAGATTTCCAGTACGGGGGCTGCTGTGCAACTGGAGCGACTTGCCAAAAAAAACGAAGCCAAGGCGGATTCGCTGATTGAGCAGATAGCGCAGATGCCGGAGGGGGAGAAGGTTTCTAAAAAACGGGTCGAGGAAGTCTTGCTCGGCGAAAAGCCCGAAACCCAAGACAAAGCGCAAAGTGATCAGCAGGACGTGATACGCCCCTCGCCTGGCCAAGACGTTCCGTTGACTGTTACCTTGGCCTCGACGACCGAAGATACGCCTTCGCAGAATGTGGTGGACGGGGCTGAGCGGGTGGTTTCAGCTTTGGAAAACGTCGTCGCTCGGCCAGGGGTCAGCCCCGTTAAGGTCAGGCTGGTTGCCGAACTGCTGGGGTTAAGCGAGGCTAACGAGGATGTGATCTTGGCGCTCCTGATTGACGAGTTTCTGGCCTTGAAGAAGGGGGCCGTATGACCGGCCCTAATTTCATGCGGAAATAGGACTCAACGGAGTGTTTTCTTTATGGAGGGCACTACGTCTCATGGCAAGCGCACCGAAATATCACTGGTCGAGTGCTCCTCCTATTTTGCGCAATCCTGAGGGTTTAAGCTGCGAGGTGGGTGGCTTTTGTCCGCAATAGTTCAGGTGGCGAGATCTGCGAGTAGTTGTTTCTGCCGGATTTCGAACTCCTTGCGCAATTCACGCCGTAGTTGAGCAGCCCGGTAGCGCCGGATTTCATCGGGGGTCTGCGGGCTAAGCGGTGGAACGGCCGTGGTTTTGCCATTGTCATCGACCGCAACCATGGTGAAGAAGCAGCTATTGGCATGGCGCACGACTTGATCGCGGATGCTTTCGGCGAGTACCTTGACGCCGATTTCCATCGAGGTGTTGCCGGTGTAATTGACCGAGGCGAGGAAGGTGACCAGTTCGCCGACGTGGATTGGCTGGCGGAACATGACCTGATCAACCGACAGCGTCACCACATACTGGCTGGCGTAGCGGCTGGCGCAGGCGTAGGCAACTTGGTCGAGCAGCTTGAGGATGGTGCCGCCGTGTACGTTGCCTGAGAAATTGGCCATGTCCGGCGTCATCAGCACGGTCATGGCGAGTTGGTGTTTGGGTAAATCCATTTTGCGCTTCCCGAAAGAAAAACGGCCAGGGACGGGTTGCCGTCGCTGGCCGTAGTTTAAGGCATCGCTTGATCAGGCCGGAGCCGAGCTGCGGATCAGGTGGTCGAAGGCGCTGAGCGAGGCGGTAGCACCACTGCCCATGGCGATGATGATCTGCTTGTAAGGTACCGTCGTGCAGTCGCCGGCTGCGAAGACGCCCGGCACGCTGGTTTGGCCCTTGGCGTCGATCTCGATTTCGCCGAATTTCGACAGGTTCACCGTACCCTTCAGCCAATCGGTGTTGGGCAGCAGACCGATCTGCACAAAGATGCCTTCGAGTTCGATGTGCTTCTCCTCACCGGAGACGCGATCCTTGTAGGTGATGCCGTTGACCTTCTGGCCGTCGCCGGTGACTTCGGTGGTTTGCGCCGACTTGATCACGGTGACGTTGGGCAGACTGTTGAGCTTGCTCTGCAACACGGCGTCGGCACGCAGGGTGTCGGCGAACTCGAGCAGGGTCACATGGGCGACGATGCCGGCCAGGTCGATGGCCGCTTCGACGCCGGAGTTGCCGCCGCCGATCACCGCCACGCGCTTGCCCTTGAAGAGCGGGCCATCACAGTGCGGACAGAAGCAGACGCCCTTGGCCTTGTATTCCTTCTCGCCCGGCACGTTCATTTCACGCCAGCGGGCGCCGGTGGAAAGAATGACGGTTTTCGACTGCAGCTTTGCGCCGTTTTCCAGTTCGATGGCGATCAGGCCGCCGTTTTCGCTGGCCGGAATCAGCTTGCCGGCGCGTTGCAGGTTCATTACATCGACGTCGTATTCCTTGACGTGCTGCTCCAGCGAGGCGACCAGCTTGGGGCCTTCGGTATAGGGCACGGAGATGAAGTTCTCGATGCCCAGCGTGTCCATGACTTGGCCGCCGAAGCGCTCGGCGACGACGCCGGTGCGGATGCCCTTGCGAGCGGCATAGATGGCGGCAGCTGCGCCAGCCGGGCCGCCGCCGACGACGAGCACGTCGAAGGCTTCTTTCTGGCCGAGGGCTTCGGCAGCGCGGGCGGCGGCGCCAGTGTCGACCTTGGCGAGGATTTCCTCGATCAGCATGCGGCCGGCACCGAATTCGGCATCGTTCAGGTAGGTGGTCGGGACGGCCATGATCTGACGAGCGTTGACCTCAGCCTGGAACATGGCGCCGTCGATCATCGTGCTGGTGACGTTCGGGTTGAGCACGGCCATCAGGTTGAGTGCTTGAACGACGTCCGGGCAGTTGTGGCAGGACAGCGAGATGTAGGTCTCGAAATTGAAGTTGCCGGGCAGGGCCTTGATCTGGTCGATGACCGACTGTTCGACCTTGGGCGGGTGGCCGCCGGTTTGTAGCAGGGCAAGGACGAGCGAGGTGAATTCGTGGCCCATTGGCAAGCCGGCAAAGTGGATGCGCGGGGTTTCGCCGGGCAGGCCGATGGCGAAGGATGGAACGCGGCTGGCGTTGCCCTCTGTGCGCAGGCTAACTTTGTCCGAGCATTCCAGAATGTCGTTGATCAGGGCGTGCATTTCCTGGCCCTTGGCGCTGTCATCCAGCGTGGCGACCAGTTCGATAGGGCGTTGCAGGCGTTCGAGGTAGGCTTTGAGTTGGCCCTTGATGGCGGCGTCAAGCATGGTGCTGTTCTCCCTTGCAGTCATTTTTGGATTTCACTGAAAAGCTGCGGTGCACCGCAGCTTTTCGCTGAAATCCCGCCGCCGGGCAGCGGCGGGTTTCTTTTTTATATATCTCTGTTGGCGGTTGGGGGCTTAGATCTTGCCGACCAGGTCCAGCGACGGAGCCAGGGTCTTTTCGCCTTCCTTCCACTTGGCCGGGCACACTTCGTTCGGGTGAGCGGCGGTGTATTGAGCGGCCTTCAGCTTGCGCAGGGTTTCGGAAACGTCGCGAGCGATTTCGTTGGAGTGAACTTCAACGGTCTTGATCACGCCGTCCGGATTGACCACGAAGGTGCCGCGCAGCGCCAGACCTTCTTCGTCGATATGCACATCGAAAGCGCGGGTCAGTTGGTGGGTCGGGTCGCCGATCAGCGGGAACTGGGCCTTGCCGACGGCCGGCGAGGTTTCGTGCCAGACCTTGTGCGAGAAATGGGTGTCGGTGGTGACGATGTACACCTCGGCGCCGGCCTTCTGGAACTCGGCGTAGTTGTTGGCAGCATCTTCGATTTCGGTCGGGCAGTTGAAGGTGAAGGCAGCCGGCATGAAAATCAGGACTGACCACTTGCCCTTCAGGCTGGCTTCGGTAACTTCGATGAACTTGCCGTTGTGGAAAGCTTGGACTTTGAACGGTTGAACTTGGGTGTTGATGAGGGACATCGTTTTCTCCTGAGTGGATTAAGTGTTGCTGAACACGGGTTGAATCTTAGGCAAGCTGAATCAATTGTTCCAATTGATTGCTTTAATGACTTGGATTGGACCTGGCTATTCTGTAAGGAGACGAGTCACAGCACTATTTGGGTGAACTTAGTCCGAAAGTACTAGTGTGTTGTCGGTCATTTGGCGTGGTTGGCCTTATTAAGCGGTATGAAGTTGATTCAGATCAATTGAATAGCCCTACTAATAGCGGAGATTTGCTGCCGTGACGGTAACTCACCGCAGACGGTGTTTCAGGAGGTTTGGGCGATATGAATATTTCTAGTGCAATCTTGCATATTGCACCACTTCGGCTAGCGGAGGCGCGTCATGCCTTGCTCGCCATGTCCGGTGTGGAAATCCACGCGGAAAGCCCGGAAGGGAAAATGATTGTCGTGCTTGAAGACGATGATTTGGAGAAGGCTGCCAACAAATATGTAGCCCTGCATGGTGTCCCCGGCGTCGCATCGGTGGCCATGGTCTATCAGTACAGCGACGACGAATTGGAAACTGAGGAGGTAGCAGAGTGAAACTCAATCGACGTGACTTCATCAAGGCTAATGCCGCCGCCGCCGCCATGTCGGCAGCCGGCATGGCCGCTCCCGCCACCGTGCTGGCCCAAGGCAAGGACGATATTCGCTGGGACAAGGCCGCTTGCCGCTTCTGCGGTACCGGTTGCGGCGTGCTGGTCGGTACGCAGGATGGCCGTGTGGTTGCTACTCAGGGCGACCCGGATGCGCCGGTTAATCGCGGCCTGAACTGCATCAAGGGCTATTTCCTCTCCAAGATCATGTACGGCGCGGACCGTGTGAAGACCCCGATGCTGCGCATGAAGGATGGAAAGTTCGACAAGAACGGCGATTTCGCCCCCATCTCCTGGAAGCAGGCCTTCGACATCATGGAAGAGAAGTGCAAGGCGACCTTGAAGGCCAAGGGCCCGAATGGCATCGCGATGTTCGGTTCCGGCCAATGGACTGTCTGGGAAGGTTACGCCGCCTCGAAGCTCTGGAAGGCTGGCTTCCGCTCGAACAATCTCGACCCCAACGCGCGTCACTGCATGGCCTCCGCTGTGGCCGGCTTCATGCGAACGTTCGGTATCGATGAGCCGATGGGCTGCTACGACGATATCGAACATGCCGACGCCTTCTTCCTGTGGGGCTCGAACATGGCGGAGATGCACCCGATCCTGTGGACGCGCATCACCGACCGAAAGTTGTCCAGCAAGCATGTCAAGGTGGGGGTACTGTCGACCTTTGAGCATCGCTCTTACGAACTCGCCGACATTCCGATGATCTTCAAGCCGAATACCGACTTGGCGATCCTCAACTTCATCTGTCATCACATTATCAGCACCGGCAAAGTCAATCAGGACTTCGTCAGCAAGCACGTCAATTTCAAGAAGGGCGAAGCGGATATCGGTTTTGGTTTGCGCCCGACTCATGCACTTGAGCAGAAGGCGAGCAACAACGGATATCCTGGCGCAGACGGCAAGCCGAAGGGCAATCCGGCCAAGGCTGACAACATTACCTTCGACGACTTCAAGAAGTTTGTTTCCGAATACACAGTCGAGAAGGTTTCCAAGCTCTCTGGTGTGCCGGCCGAGCGTCTGATCCAGATGGCTGAGTTGTATGCGGATCCCAAGGTTAAGGTGACCTCCTTCTGGACCATGGGCTTCAACCAGCATACGCGCGGCACCTGGGTCAACAACATGATCTACAACGTGCACCTGCTGGTAGGCAAGATTTCCGAGCCGGGCAATAGCCCGTTCTCGCTGACCGGTCAGCCGTCGGCCTGCGGTACCGCCCGCGAAGTCGGAACCTTTGCCCACCGTCTTCCGGCCGATATGGTTGTGACGAATCCGGACCACCGCAAGCATTCCGAAGAGCTCTGGCAGTTGCCCGAAGGTTTGCTCAACGACAAGATCGGTTTGCACGCCGTGGCAATGGCCCGCGCCCTCAAGGATGGCAAAGTCAATTTCTATTGGCAGCAGTGCAACAACAACATGCAGGCCGGTCCTAACATCAACGAAGAACTCTATCCGGGCTGGCGCAAGCCCGAGAACTTCATTGTCGTTTCCGACCCGTATCCGACGGTTTCCGCCATGGCGGCCGACCTGATCCTGCCGACCGCCATGTGGGTCGAAAAGGAAGGTGCATATGGTAATGCCGAGCGCCGCACCCAGTTCTGGCGCCAGCAGGTCAAGGCACCGGGTGAGGCTCGCTCGGACGTTTGGCAGCTGATGGAGTTCTCGAAGCGTTTCAAGGTCGAGGAAGTCTGGCCGGCTGAAATGGTCGCCAAGACCCCGAAATGGAAAGGCAAGACCCTGTTTGATGTGCTCTACGCCAACGGGGTGGTCAACAAATACAAACTGAATGAAACTGCACAGGGTTTCGACAATGATGAGTCGAAGCACTTTGGCTTCTATGTCCAGAAAGGTTTGTTTGAGGAATATGCCAGCTTTGGCCGTGGCCATGGCCATGACCTGGCACAGTTCGACAACTATCACAAGGCGCGTGGTTTGCGCTGGCCAGTTGTCGAAGGCAAGGAAACGTTGTGGCGCTTCCGCGAAGGCTATGATCCCTATGTCAAGAAGGGTGAGGGCGTGAAGTTCTATGGTCACAAGGATGGCAAGGCCGTGATCTTTGCTCTGCCGTATCAGGATCCGCCCGAAATGCCGGACAAGGATTTCGATCTGTGGTTGTGTACCGGCCGTGTGCTGGAGCATTGGCATACTGGAACGATGACGCGTCGTGTTCCCGAACTCTATAAGTCTTTCCCAGATGCCGTTATCTTCATGCATCCTGACGATGCCAAGGATCGTGGCTTGCAGCGTGGCATGAACGTGAAGGTAGCCTCGCGTCGCGGTGAGATTCAGTTGCGTGTCGAAACGCGTGGTCGCAACAAGCCGCCTCGTGGTTTGGTGTTCATCCCGTTCTTTGATGCAGGGCGCTTGGTCAACAAGCTGACGCTGGATGCAACCTGCCCGATTTCGAAAGAAACGGATTACAAAAAGTGTGCAGTTAAGGTGACCAAGGCCTGATTTGGCAAGCCCCGGTGAAGTTTCCGGGGCTGCTAGTTAGCGATCGGTAATCGTTGGAGACGAGAGAATGAAATGGCTTAAATGGATTGCGTTGGCAGCGTCACTCATGGTCGGGGTGGTCAATGCTCAGGAAATCAACGAAATCGGTGGGGTTTCGATCGAGAAAAGCTCGAAGGCGAATATCTATCGTCCGGAAAAGGATAGTGCACCTATCGAGCGCAATTTCCAAAAACAGCCCCCCTTGATTCCGCACAGCATTCAAGGCTACGAGGTGACCCAGAACTTCAATAAGTGTATGGATTGCCATGCTAAGGACCGTGCTGAAGAAACCGGGGCGACAAAGGTTGCCAAGTCGCATTACCTGACCCGAGAGGACGAGAAACTCAAGAACATTTCTCCGCGCCGCTACTTCTGCATGCAGTGTCACGTACCTCAGTTTGATGCGAAGCCACTTGTTGAGAATACGTACAAGAAGGCTGGTACAAAGAATTAAAGAATAGGGAGTCATGATGAAACTAGAAAAATACATGCCCGATTGGGTCAAGCGAATTGGTCTGCTCAGTGTCGTGTTGTTGTTTGCGGCGGGTATCGTTTTCTGGGGGGGCTTCAATTGGGCACTTGAGGCGACGAACCGCGAGGAATTCTGTATTTCCTGCCATGAGATGAAAGATAACGTCTTCATGGAATACAGAAATACGATCCACTATTCCAATCGTACAGGCGTGCGGGCGACGTGCCCCGATTGCCATGTGCCGAAGGATTGGGTCCACAAAATGCAGCGGAAGATTCAGGCTTCTAATGAAGTGCTGCACAAGATTCTGGGTTCCATCGATACGCGTGAAAAATTCTTGGCGAAGCGCGGAGAGTTGGCTCAGCATGAGTGGGATCGGATGAAAGCGACTGATTCGCGCGAGTGCCGTAACTGTCACAACTACAGCTACATGGACTATTCGATGCAGAAGGATCGAGCAGCCAAGACGCACCCGACAGCATTTGAGGAAGGTAAGACCTGTATCGATTGCCACAAGGGGATTGCCCACCAGTTGCCCAAGATCGACCAACATATTGGCAAGCAGAACGAAGGTGCCTTGGAGATTTCCCACGGCGAAAAGGCGCCGGAAGTCGCTAATCAGAAATAGAACCGGCTGGTACTAACGTTAGCTGGAACAGCCCCGCTCTGCGGGGCTGTTTTTTTCAGGATATTGCTGCGGTGCACATGCTAAAACCGCAAAAAAACAGGGGTTCACGGCGAATAAACCCGCTTGGCATCAACACATTCGCGAAAAGGTGTGCTACTTTAAGCGTGCTGCCGTTCCAACGGCCAGTTTTCTTAATCTTAATCAGGTAACAGGAGGCACTTAGATGAATAAATCCGAGCTGGTCGAAGTTGCTGCAAAAGAAGCTGGTATTACCAAGGCTGCCGCTGACAAGGCGCTGTCGGCCATTATCGGTGCAGTTGTCAAGACTGTGTCCAAGGGGGAGTCTGTGACTCTTGTTGGTTTCGGTACGTTCAAGTCCGCCAAGCGCGCTGCGCGCACCGGCAAGAATCCCAAAACCGGCGCAACCCTGAAGATTCCGGCAACGACGGTGCCGAAGTTTACCGCCGGTACCGCCTTCAAGGCTTCCGTGGCAGCCAAGAAGCCTGCTGCCAAGAAGAAATAACCCGGCTTTCTTTTTGCGGAGTCCGTTCTCTACGGGCTCCGCTTTTAATTTGCAATGAATAATCCAGATTCCGAAAACCTTCCCGAGAACACCGCACCCGTCGCTCAGCCTTTTGATGCCAAACGACGTTTGCGCGAACTATTGTCGATCCCCGAGCGTGATCGGAGTGATGAGCAGTGGGATGAAATCATCGAGTTGGAAATCCAGCTTGCACCGGGCAACCGAATCGGTGGCAATGACCAGGGCGGAGGCCTTGGGCGTGGCCCGCAGATGCATGGTAAGCCGGGTGGTGGCCAGCAACAGAAGAAGCATCGGCCGCGCGCGAACAACAATCGTCGTCCGCGCCAGAACAAGCCGCAAGGCGGCGGCAGCAGTGGAACTCCGGCCTAAAGGCTTGGTGGCATCTTCCTGAAGCGGCATAATTGCCGTCATGCAGCATTTTGATCTGATTATCGTCGGCGGGGGCTTGGCCGGTGCCAGCTTGGCCGTGGCTTTGCGCGAGGCCCGCCTGCGTATCGCCCTGGTGGAAGCGAATCCTCCGCGTCGGCCGGACGGTTGGGATGCTCGAGTTTACGCCATTAGCCCGGCTAACATCGCCTTCCTTGAGGGAATTGGTACTTGGAAGCACCTTGACGCTTCTCGAATCGCCCCTATTCGTGCCATGGAAGTTTGTGGGGATGCAGGAGGTCGTCTCGACTTCGCTGCCTACGATAGCGGTGTGCCCAATCTGGGGTGCATCCTTGAATCTTCCCTGATGGCAGCTGAGTTGTGGGAAAGTGCCAAGCGTCAATCCAATCTCACCTTGTTCGCTCCAGCTGTTCCAAGTGCTCTAGAATTCCGCCACGATGCCGCTCAATTGAGCCTTAAGGACGGCACCTTGCTTTCAGCTCGCTTGCTGGTTGGGGCTGATGGTCGCGACTCCTGGGTACGCCAGGCGGCAGGGCTGAGCGCGTTGAACACCCATTATGGCGATAAGGGCGTGGTCGCGAATTTTGCTACCGAGAAGGCGCATCATAACGTTGCCTACCAGTGGTTTCGTGAGGATGGGGTTCTGGCTTTCCTTCCTTTGCCAGGGAATCGAATGTCCATCGTCTGGTCTACTCCGGACCGCCACGCCGATCAATTGCTCACCCTTTCAGCGGAGCAGTTCTGCGAGCGCGTTGCCGAAGCGGGGCGCCGGGCACTTGGCGATCTCGAATTGCTGACCCCGCCCTCTGCGTTTCCGTTACGCCTGATGCGTGTGCCGCAAACCGTTGCGCCCCGCGTGGCCCTTATCGGAGACGCTGCGCATGGCATCCATCCCTTGTCGGGGCATGGGATCAATCTCGGCTTTCAGGATGCCTCGGAATTGGCGCGTCTGCTTGCGGGGGCGCAGGCTTGGCAGGATATTGGTGACGAACGGTTTGTGCAGCGCTACCAAAGGGCTCGCCGGGAAGAGACGATATTGATGCAGGCGACGGCTGATACATTGAAGCGTCTGTTTGGGAGCAGAGCAGCCGGCTTTGCTGTGGTACGAAATTTTGGGCTGAGCCTAACGAACCGCCTGCCATATGTGAAAAACTCCCTGGTGCGATATGCGCTAGGGGCCTTCTAGGAGATTTACATGTTGAAGAGAATCTTGCCGGTTGCGGCAATGCTGCTTGTGGTTTCGTTGGCGCAGGCAGATGAGGCCGATATTCGAAAGGCGATGGAAGCCAAGCTCGGCACTAAGGTCGAGAGTGTCACTAAGTCAGGCTATCTCGGGCTCTATGAGGTCTACGCTGACGGGAGTGTTTTTTACACTGACGAGAAAATGACCGCATTTTTGGTCAATGCGCAGCTGATCGATGGCAAGAGCATGAAGAACGTGACTGAGGAGCGGATGCGTAAGCTAACCGCAATCAGGTTTAATGAACTTCCGTTGGAGCGAGCCATCAAGCAAGTGCGTGGTGACGGGAAGCGTGTCTTGGCGACTTTTGAAGATCCCAATTGCGGTTATTGTAAGCGCTTGGCGAAAGACTTGCAGAAGCTGGATAACGTGACGATTTATACATTCCTGTACCCAATTCTCTCTGAGGATTCGGTGCGTAAGTCGAAACAGATTTGGTGTGCGCCGGATCGGGCAAAAGCCTGGAACGATTGGATGGTCGATGGTAAGGCTCCGGGTGCCAAAGAGGATTGCGATACTTCCGCGATTGGACGTAACCAGGAGTACGGTCGCAAACTGAACATTACCGGCACGCCGACCCTGTTCTTCAGTGATGGAGAGCGTGTGCCTGGTGCGGTGCCGCTGGCGCGCATTGAGCAGCGACTCAATCAAGTCAAGTAAATCCTCGCCCTTGGGGGCGGGGGGGGCAGACTCCGCGCGGTATGGTGCTGCTAGCCGGCGGTGTCTGACCTCATTGTTTTTGGTGTAACGCAAGCGACGGCTTGTAGTGGCCGCGCAATTCAGTAGCTGTGGTGTGCTGTCATGCATAAATTGTTGCCACGCTACGACTCTGCCCCGGGCCCGGTGCCGCGCTAGCCGGTGCAGTTTCTCCTGTCTGCCCCTTGTGTTGGGCTTCAGGGGGGGGTGAATAACGGACGCAGCATCGCTAATGGCTTAGCCGTGCTACTTGGCGCCGGCGGTCACCTGCCGTCACTGTTGAAATATTCAAGATCTCGGGATTGAGATACGCGCAACTTGCGCCTGCCCTTGGGCCGAAAACTCTGGGTGGATGTTTTTCGGCCGCTTGCCTGATTTGCTCTGTGTATTGGCCTTGGGTGGTAGAAGGTGCCTGGGTTTGATTGCACTTGGCGCTTGTCGCCAATTAATTCCTGTTCTAGTTCGGCATTCGTGATGGCCGTCTCGAGTTGTTGCGCCCCAAATTGACAGATCGTCTGATTCGCGATCTGGCGGGGTGCAGTATGGGGCAGGGATGGCAGGGCTGAGTGCGTCGTACTTTTCCCTCTTCAGCCACTTTCTCGGCGAGGGAACTGATTTCTTGCTTCCCCACAAATTACCACGTCAGCATGTTGGTGGTGCTCTTGGATTTTCCTTGAATGACTCCTAATAAGTCACTTTAAGACCCGTGCTCGATCTATTGATTTTTAAGAGAAAAATTTTAGCGATTTAACCTTGCGATGTACCTCTAAGTCATTGTTGCATAAGAAAAAAATCACAATTTCGCTATTGACGTGGCATGGTTGATGTTCTAAAGTGGGAAAACGTGTTGAAAAGTGGGTTTACGGGGAGCGAGGCAGGGAATGTTCGAGGGCGCTGCGGCACTCAGTCTGGATGCGAAGGGGCGGCTTGCCATACCGGCAAGGCACCGCGATACCCTGCTCGCGGCCGCTGAGGGTGGGCTCGTTCTGACGGCGCACCCCCATCGTTGCTTGCTGCTCTATCCTTCCCCTGCCTGGCAGCCGATTCGCGATCAAATTCTCAAGGCCTCGAGCCTTGATCCGCGAACTGCCTCAATCAAACGCGTTTTGGTTGGTAACGCGCGCACCGAAGAGCTCGACTCGGCGGGTCGCCTGCTGGTGGCGCCGGAGTTGCGTGCCTACGCTAATCTGGAAAAGACCGTTTATCTGGTCGGCATGGGGTCGCATTTCGAGATTTGGAGCGAGGCCGGCTGGAGGCAACAGAATGATCTGGCTGCGGAGGCGCTTTCGGGCGATTTGCCGCCGGGCTTCGGAGATTTGGTGCTGTGACCGCCAGTGCCGCCCATGTGACGGTGCTGCTCGAAGAGGCGGTGGAAGCGCTGGCGATAAAAGCCGACGGGGCTTATGTCGATGCGACCTTCGGTCGGGGCGGTCATAGCCGCAAGATTCTCTCGTGTTTGGGTGGTGCTGGCAGATTGGTGGCGCTGGATCGCGACCCGCAGGCGATTGCCGCTGGCGCGGCGTTGGGCGACTCGCGTTTTAGCCTGGTGCATCGCGCCTTCGGGGAGTTGGCGCTGGCGGCTGGTGAAGCCAATCTTTCTGCAGCGGATGGTGTTTTGTTTGATGTAGGGGTGTCGTCGCCGCAAATCGACGACGGGGAGCGTGGCTTCAGCTTTCGCTACGACGCGCCGCTCGACATGCGTATGGATACGACGCAGGGCGAGACGGCGGCAGAGTGGCTGGCGCGGGCCGATGAGCGGGAAATTACGGAGGTCATCAAAAATTATGGCGAAGAACGGTTTGCTTTCCAGATTGCAAAGAAGGTTGTGGCTGCTCGGATCGAACAACCTATTGTCACAACAGGTCAGTTCGCGGCCCTTGTACGCTCGGCCGTGCGCACCCGTGAACCAGGGCAGGACCCGGCGACGCGCAGCTTTCAAGCTCTACGGATTCATATCAACCAAGAATTGCGCCAGCTGGAAGTAGCTTTGCCGCAGGCGCTGGATCTGCTGAGGCCGGGTGGTCGTCTGGTGGTGATTTCCTTCCATTCGTTGGAGGACCGCATCGTGAAAAACTTCATGCGGGCGCAGTCCACCGCAGATGCGATGCCGAAAAACCTGCCGTTGCGTGCTGACCAGCTGCCGAAGCCGAAACTGCGTTTGGTGGGCAAGGCAATCAAGCCAAGCGAAGCCGAAATCGAAGCCAATCCGCGGGCGCGTAGTGCTGTGATGCGGGTGGCTGAAAAACTGTAATGCTGCGTTTCAACATGATTCTTCTCCTGATTGCTGTCGTTTGTGCGCTGGGTGTGGTGACCTCCCAGCACCGTGCGCGCAAGCTTTTTCAGGATCTGGAGAACGAGCAGGAGCGGGCGCGCCAGCTCGATATCGAGTACGGCCAATTGCAGTTGGAAATGTCGACCTGGGCGACCCATCCGCGAATCGAGCAGATCGCTCGGGAACGCCTGCACATGGTGCCGCCCGATGCGGCCGCGCGTGCGGCGCAGAAGAAAGGCGGTCGCTGATGGTCGTGCGTCGCCGCCCGCAACGCGGTCACCGTTATGCCGAGAGTCCGGTGCTGCAATTGGCCTTGCAGGGCTGGCGTTCGCGCACGGTCGGCTTGTTGCTGATGGCGGCCTTTTTTGCATTGGTGGCGCGCGGTTTTTACCTGCAGGTGATCAATAACGACTTCCTGCAAGAGAAGGGCGATTCCCGCATGCGGCGGGATATCGAAATTTCCGCGTCGCGGGGCAAGATCGTCGATCGCAACGGCGACATGCTGGCGGTGTCCACCCCAATGAAGTCCATTTGGGCGATTCCTTCGGATGCGCGGACGATGGATGCGGGGCAGAAGCGCCAGTTGGCCGGCTTGCTCGATATGCCGGTGCGTGAACTGGATGGCAAGATTGCTTCGGAAAAAACCTTCGTTTTCGTCAAGCGTCAGGTTTCGCCGGAAGTGGCAGATCGCATTGCTGCACTGAAATTGCCCGGTGTACATCAGGAAAAGGAATATCGTCGTTTCTACCCGACGGGTGACATGACTGCGCATATCGTTGGCTTTACTGGGGTCGACGACAAGGGCCTAGAGGGCGTCGAGCTCGCTTTCCAGGGCAGCCTGCTTGGCCGGCCCGGTAGCCGGACGGTGATTCGCGACCGCCGCGGCAACATCGTCGAGGATGTCGGCTCGACCAAGCCGCCTCAGGACGGTAAGGACATCCGTTTGGCACTCGATTCCAAGATTCAGTATCTGGCGTACAGCCACCTGAAGGCGGCTGTCGAAGAAAACAAGGCCAAGGCGGGCGGTGCGGTCGTGATCGATGCGCGCAACGGCGAAATCCTGGCCTTGGTGAACTGGCCGACCTATAACCCGAACAATCGACAGAGTCTGTCCGGGGCACAATTGCGCAATCGCGCCATCACCGATACCTATGAGCCGGGTTCGGTGATGAAGCCGTTTACGGCCGCCTTGGCGCTGGAAAAGGGCAAGGTTCGCTTCGATACCGTGATCAATACCGCGCCGGGCAAGCTGACCATCGGTACGGCGACCATTTCCGACGCCCATCCGCACGGCGCGCTGACCGTGGCGCAGGTGATTCAGAAATCCTCCAATGTCGGTACCGCCAAGATTGCGCTCGGCTTCCCGCCGCAAGAGATGTGGGAATTGTTCGATAGCTTGGGCTTCGGTCAGGCGCCAAACCTAGGCTTCCCCGGGGAAGTGAATGGCCGCTTGCGGCCTTGGAAGAACTGGCGTCCGATTGAGCAGGCGACCATGTCCTACGGGCACGGTATTGCCGTGAGTCTGATCCAGATGGCGCGGGCGTATACGGTCTTTGCCCGAGATGGCGAATTGATGCCGTTGTCGCTGACCAAGCTGGAAGACGCGCCGCCACATGGCTCGCGCGTCTTCTCGCCACAGACGATGCGTGAATTGCGGACCATGCTGGAAATGGCCGTGCAGCCGGAAGGTACAGCCCCGAAGGCGCGGGTTCCGGGCTACCGCGTCGGCGGCAAGACCGGTACCGCCTACAAGATCGAAGGCGGCGTCTATGCGAAGAAATATGTCGCCTCCTTCGTCGGCGTTGCACCGATCAGCGATCCCCGTCTGGTGGTCGCCGTGATGATCGATGAGCCGACTGGCGGCGCACACTACGGTGGCGACGTGGCCGGTCCGGCTTTTTCGCAGATCATGGGCGGAGCGTTGCGGACCTTGGGTGTTCCTCCCGATGCGCCGTTGCAGTTGGCCGCGACGGACGCAGAGAAAGGCAAGTTATGAGCACGCCGCGCGAACTGCTCGATCGTCTGGAGGCCATGGGCGTGAACGTGACCGGTGTCGCCGACGACAGCCGCCAGGTCCTGCCGGGCGATGTCTTTCTGGCTTATCCCGGCGATTTGGCCGATGGCCGCCGCTACATCGACGCTGCGCTGGCCAAAGGAGCGGTTGCCATCCTGTGGCAGCCGGGTGGCGATTTTGCCTGGAATCCGGCGTGCACCGCAGCCAACCTGCCGGTAGCCGAATTACGTGCCTTGGCCGGTCCTTTGGCGCATATGGTGTATGGGCATCCAAGCGAGGCGATGTCCTTGATTGCGGTGACCGGTACCAATGGCAAGACCACCATCAGTCAATGCATCGCGCGAGCCTATCCGAAGCCCTGCGCCATTATCGGAACGCTGGGTGCCGGTTTTGCGGATGAACTGACCGAAACCGGCTTCACCACGCCGGAAGCGACGACTCTGATGCGCTATTTGGCTCGTTTTCACGAGCAGCACGCAGCCGCTTGTGCCCTGGAGGCCAGTTCGATCGGGATCGAGGAGGGGCGGATGAATGGCGCCCGGGTCGATGTGGCTGTCTTCACCAACCTGACGCGCGATCATCTCGACTATCACGGCTCGATGGAGGAATATGCGGCCGCCAAGGCCAAACTGTTCTGCTGGCCGCGTCTGCGCACGGCCATCGTCAATCTGGACGACGAGTTCGGTTTGCGCCTGCTGCGGGAAACCACCGCACTGCGGGTCTTGGGCTATGCCATTGGCGAACCGCGGCGCGATTTTCCGGCGCTGGTGCGTGCGGAGAATCTCGAAGAAACGCCATTTGGCCAGCGCTTTACGCTGGTCTTGCCGAACGGTCGGGAGAGTCTCGAAACCTCCTTGGTCGGGCGCTATAACGTCTCAAATCTGCTGGCGGTAGCCGCAGTGTTGCATGATGCCGGCCTGCCGGCGCACGAGGTCGCGCGGCGTATTGCCGAACTGACGCCACCGCCCGGAAGGATGGAGCGTATCGGTGGCGCGGGCGAACCGCTGGTTGTCGTCGACTATGCGCACACGCCGGATGCGCTGGAGAACGCATTGGTCGCTTTGCGTCCGGTTGCTGCGGCGCGTGGCGGCCGGGTGGTCGTTATGTTTGGTTGCGGCGGTGACCGCGACAAGGGTAAACGTCCGTTGATGGGCGAAGTGGCGCAGCGCTGTGCGGATCGTGTCCTGGTGACCAGTGATAACCCGCGCTCCGAAGTACCGCAGGAGATCGTCAGCGACATCGTGGCCGGCACGACCCATGCCGAAGTCGAACTCGATCGCGCCACGGCAATTCGTCGTGTCGTCCTCGAAGCGGCCATCGGCGATGTGATCCTGTTGGCCGGCAAGGGGCATGAGCCCTATCAGGAGATCGCCGGAGTCAAGTATCCATTTTCCGACATCGAGCAGGCGCGCGCGGCGCTAGAACTGCGTCGGACCAATTTGCAGGAGGAGGCGGCATGAACTGGCTGCTATCCCAGGTTGCCGAGGCAGTCAGCGGTCGTATGCTGGGTCAGGACCTGGCCTTGAGCGGAGTGTCGACCGATACCCGTGCAATCGCCCCAGGCCAACTGTTCGTTGCGCTCAAGGGCGAGCGTTTTGATGCGCACGAATTTCTGGCGCAAGCCGTCGCCAGCGGTGCTTCGGCACTGTTGGTCAGCGACGAAGGCAAAGTGCCGACCGGCGTGCCGGCAGTCGTCGTCGACGATACCCGCCTGGCTCTGGGTCGGTTGGCCAAGGCGTGGCGCGCTGCGTTCGAGTTGTCGGTGATCGCGATCACCGGTTCGAACGGCAAGACGACGACCAAGGAAATGGTTGCTGCCATTCTGCAGGCGGAATTCGGCGAGGCAGTGCTGGCCACGCGTGGCAATCTGAATAACGATATCGGTCTGCCGCTGACCTTGCTTGGCTTGAATGCCGGCCATCGTGCCGCGGTGATCGAAATGGGTATGAACCATCCGGGCGAGATTGCCTACCTGGCGCCGATTGGCGCACCGACGGTAGCCTTGATCACCAATGCCCAGCGTGCCCACCTCGAAGGCATGGGTGACCTGGATGAAGTGGCGCGCGAGAAAGGCAGCATCTTCACTGGCTTGCCGGGCGATGGCGTTGCGGTGATCAATGCCGACGATGCCTACGCCGATTTCTGGCGAAAAGCCGCCGGTGGGCGCCCGGTGCGGACTTTCTCCATCGATGGCGCCGCCGATGTTCGTGGGACCGTAATCGTTCATGGCCTGGAGATGACGCTCACGCTGACCGCGCGGGAGGGTGAGGCCGAAATCAAGCTATCCGTGCCGGGACGCCACAATGCCCGCAACGCCGTGGCCGCGGCGGCCGCCTGTCTGGCGGCTGGGGTTCCGCTGCGCAGTGTGGCGGCGGGGCTGGCCAACTTCGCCGGCGTCAAAGGTCGTCTGCAACGCCGTGCCGGCAAGGCTGGCGCCGAAATTCTCGACGATACCTATAACGCCAATCCGGATTCGGTACGGGCTGGCATTGACGTGCTGGCGGCGACCATCGGCAAGAAGCTGATGGTACTCGGCGACATGGGCGAGATCGGCGAGGCGAGCAACCAGTATCACGACGAAATCGGCGGTTACGCCAAGAGCCAGGGCGTCGATATGCTCTTTGCCCTGGGCGAGGCGTGCAAACAGGCCGTGCGCAACTTTGGCGAAGGCGCCCGGCATTTCTGCACGGTCGACAAGCTGATTGCTGCGGTGGACAAGGAATTGGGCCCGGAAACCACGGTGCTGGTGAAGGGCTCGCGCTTCATGAAAATGGAAAGGGTGGCCGACGCACTGGCTGCCGAGGAGAAACACTAGATGCTGCTCGCTTTGGCTCAATGGCTAGCGCAGGACGTTCGCTTTTTCAACGTCTTCAACTACATCACACTGCGCACGGTGCTGGCCTCGATGACGGCCCTGCTCATTTCCTTGTGGGCTGGCCCGGGCGTCATCCGTTGGCTGGCCGCCAAGAAGATCGGCCAGGCGGTGCGCACCGACGGACCCCAGACCCACTTGGTGAAATCCGGTACGCCGACCATGGGCGGGGTGCTGATCCTGATCGCCATCGCCGTCACCACTTTGCTGTGGGGCGATCTGACCAACAAGTACGTGTGGACGGTGCTGATCGTCACGTTGGGTTACGGCATCGTCGGCTGGTACGACGACTGGAAGAAGGTGGTCTATCGCGACCCGAACGGTCTGGCGGCGCGCTGGAAGTATTTCTGGCAGTCGGTGCTCGGTATCGGTGCCGCGCTGTTCATCGCCTTCTCGGCCAAGTCGCCGGCGCACAGCGAACTGATCGTGCCCTTCTTCAAGACCATCGCTTTCCCGCTGGGTATCGTCGGCTTCATCACCCTGACCTACTTCGTCATCGTCGGCACCAGCAACGCAGTGAACCTGACCGACGGCCTGGACGGTCTGGCCATCATGCCGACGGTGATGGTCGCCGCCGCATTCGCCATCATCGCCTACGTCACCGGCCACGCGGTGTATGCCAAGTACCTGCTGATTCCCTACGTGCCGGGGGCCGGCGAATTGTGCATTTTGCTTGGCGCCATTGCCGGCGCAGGCCTGGGCTTCCTGTGGTTCAACGCCTATCCGGCCGAAGTGTTCATGGGCGACGTCGGTGCACTGGCACTGGGTGCAGCATTGGGCACGGTGGCGGTGATCGTGCGCCAAGAAATCGTGCTCTTCATCATGGGCGGCGTTTTCGTGATCGAAACCCTGTCGGTGATGCTGCAGGTCAGCTACTTCAAATACACAAAAAAGAAATACGGCGAGGGCCGGCGCATCCTGCGCATGGCGCCGCTGCACCACCACTTCGAACAGACCGGCTGGAAGGAGACGCAGGTCGTCGTCCGCTTCTGGATCATCACCATCATGTTGGTGTTGATCGGGCTGTCCACCCTGAAACTGCGCTGAGAGAGACATGGAACTCAAGGGCAAACGCGTAGCGGTCGTCGGACTCGGAGAGTCCGGACTGGCGATGGCCAAATGGCTGCATCGCCAGGGCGCCGTCGTGCGCGTGGCCGATTCGCGTGAAAACCCGCCGAATGTAGAGGCCCTGCGCCAAGTTGCACCGAACGCCGAGTTGCTGAGCGGTGCGTTCACCGACGCAACCTTTGCCCATGTCGACCTGCTGGCGCTTTCGCCGGGCGTCGCCAAGGCCACCCCGGCCATTGCTGCGGTGCACGTGCCCATTTGGTCAGAAATCGAATTGTTCGCTCACGGCGTGCGCGAACAGGTGCCGGGATCGAAAATCCTGGCCATTACAGGTTCCAACGGCAAGACGACGACCACCGCGCTGACCGCCGCTCTGCTCAACGGGGTCGGCGTGCCGGCCATTGCCTGCGGCAACATTTCGCCGTCGGCGCTCGATGCCTTGATGGATGCGCAGGATAGTGGCGCCTTGCCCGAAGTGTGGGTGCTCGAACTTTCCAGCTTCCAGCTCGAGACGACGCATCAGTTGAATGCGGTGGCGGCGACCGTGCTCAATCTGTCGGAAGATCACCTCGACCGCTACGAAGGCAGCCTGGCCAATTACGCCGCCGCCAAGTCGCGCATCTTCCAGGGCAAGGGCACGATGATCCTCAATCGCGACGATGATTGGTCGATGGCCAATGGTCGTTGCGGTCGCAAGATGATTACCTTCGGCCTCGATCCGGCGCCGCGTTCAGTCGATTACGGCTTTGCCGACGGAGCCATCTGGCGCGGCAAGGAAAAGCTGGTGGCGCTGGCCGACCTGCAACTCTCCGGCCTGCACAATGCCGCCAATGCCATGGCCGCGTTGGCCTTGTGCGAATGTGTCGGGGTTGCGCCGGAACGTCTGCTTGAACCTTTGAAACAGTTCAAAGGGCTGGCCCATCGTGTTGAAACGGTGGCGGAAATCGCTGGCGTGCTCTACGTCGACGATTCCAAAGGCACCAATGTCGGGGCAACGCTGGCGGCGATCGAAGGCATGGGCCGTAAGGTCGCCATCGTGCTCGGCGGCGACGGCAAGGGGCAGGATTTTGCGCCCTTGAAGCCGGCCCTGGAAAAACATGGTCGGGCCGTGGCCTTGATCGGCCGGGACGCTGCGGCGATTGGCATGGCCCTGGAAGGCAGCGGCCTGCCGACGCGCATTGTGGGCGATATGGAAACGGCCGTGCGCTGGCTGGCAGCCCAGGTCAAGTCCGGCGATTGCGTGCTGCTGTCGCCGGCCTGCGCCAGTCTCGATATGTACAAGAACTACGCCCACCGGGCGCAGGCCTTCATCGACGCGGTCAAGGAGTTGCCATGCTGATTTCGGCTCTCGACGCTCCGCGCCGCCAGGTTTCGGAAATCGACTACACCTTGTTGTGGACCGTTCTGATCCTGTTGTTCGGCGGCTTGGTCATGGTCTATTCGGCGTCGATTGCGACGGCCGAAGGGGGGCGTTTCACCAATCATCAGCCGGCGTATTTCCTGATTCGCCATGGTATTTTTCTGTGCATTGGCCTGGTCGCCGCCGCTGTCGCCTTCCAGGTGCCACTCAGCCTGTGGCAGAAGTATGCACCTTACCTATTCATGGCCGGCGCGGTACTGCTGCTGATCGTGTTGATACCGCATATCGGACGCGACGTGAACGGTGCCCGCCGCTGGCTACCGTTGGGCTTCGCCAACCTGCAGCCGTCGGAGCTGATGAAGCTGTTCGCTGTGCTCTATGCCGCCGACTACACCGTACGCAAGATCAACGTGATGCACGACCTGAAGCAGGCCTTCCTGCCGATGTTTGGCGCGATGGCGATCGTTGGCATGTTGCTGCTCAAGGAGCCGGACTTCGGCGCCTTCGTCGTGATCATCTCGATCGCCATGGGCATCCTCTTCCTGGGTGGCCTGAAGGCGCGTCTGTTTGCGCTGCTGATCGTTGGCCTGCTGATTGCCTTCACGATCATGATCATTGTCTCGCCCTACCGGCGCGACCGTGTGTTCGGCTTCATGGACCCGTGGGCTGATGCCTTTGGGCGGGGCTACCAACTGTCGCACTCGTTGATTGCTTTTGGTCGCGGCGAGTTGTTTGGCGTCGGCCTGGGGGCCAGCGTCGAGAAGCTTTTCTATCTGCCGGAAGCACATACCGACTTCCTGCTGGCGGTGATCGCCGAGGAACTCGGCTTCTTCGGTGTGCTCGCCGTCATCGCCCTTTTTGCCCTGCTGGTTCAGCGCGCGTTTGCCATCGGTCGCCAATGCGTGCAATTCGACCGCCTGTATCCAGCCCTGGTCGCCATGGGCATGGGCATTTGGTTCGGCGTGCAGTCCTTTATCAATATGGGCGTGAACATGGGCTTGCTGCCGACCAAGGGCCTGACCCTGCCCCTGATGAGCTTCGGCGGCTCCGGCATCCTCGCCAATTGCGTGGCCTTGGCGATCCTTCTGCGGGTTGACTGGGAAAATCGCCAATTGATGCGCGGAGGAAAACTATGACGAAGCGCACCTTGCATACGCATCAAATGGCGAGTTCGTCGCGGGCTAACCCGGCGAAGCCGGTGTTAAGCGCGCAGAGCGGCCGGAGACAAAACGGCCACGCAATGCGTGGAGGTAAGCTATGAGCAAAACCATCCTGATCATGGCCGGCGGCACGGGCGGCCACATCTTCCCGGCGCTGTCAGTGGCGCATCGTATGCGCGACGAGGGCTGGCGCGTGGTTTGGCTCGGCAATCCGGAAGGGATGGAGGCTCGCCTCGTTCCGCAGCACGGCTTTGAGATGGTTTGGGTCAAGTTCGGCGCTCTGCGTGGCAAGGGTTTGCTGCGCAAGCTGTTGTTGCCCTTGAACCTGTTACGCGGTTTCTGGCAGGGCTGGAAGGCGATTCGCCAGGTGCGCCCAAATGTTGTGCTCGGCATGGGCGGCTACATCACTTTCCCGGGCGGCATGATGGCAGCCTTGCTCGGTGTACCGCTGGTGCTGCACGAGCAGAATTCGGTTGCCGGCTTGGCCAACCGCGTTCTCGCTGGGGTCGCCGACCGTATTGCCACTGGGTTCCCCAATGTGCTGAAAAAGGGCGCCTGGGTGGGCAATCCGGTTCGCCCGGAAATCGCCGCCTTGCCCACACCGAACGAACGCCTGGGCGAGCGCCAGGGGGCGCTGCGTGTTCTGGTTATTGGCGGCAGCCTGGGGGCGCAGGTCTTGAACGAAATGGTGCCAAAGGGCATGGCCATGCTGCGTCAAGATGAGCTGCCGCAGATTGTCCATCAGGCCGGCGAGAAGCATATCGAGGCGCTGCAGGCCAACTACGCTGCGGCGGGAGTGCAGGCGCATTGCGTACCGTTTATCGAGGACATGGCTGGCGCCTATGAATGGGCCGACTTGGTGATCTGTCGGGCCGGTGCACTGACCATTGCCGAATTGGCGGCGGCGGGCGTTGCCAGCATTCTGGTGCCCTTCCCGCATGCGGTGGACGACCACCAGACCGCTAACGCGCTATTCCTGGTCAATGTCGGTGGCGCCTTCCTGTTACCGCAGACGGAACTGACGGCGGATTCGATTGCGTTGATCCGCAATTATTCGCGCGGCCAACTGATAGAGATGGCCGAAAAGGCCCGCTCCTTGGCCAAACCCGATGCCACGGCGGACGTGGCAAATATTTGTTCGGAAATCGCCAAATGAAACACAAGGTCAAGCACATCCATTTCGTCGGCGTCGGTGGTTCCGGCATGAGCGGCATTGCCGAGGTGCTGGCGCACCTGGATTACACGGTTAGCGGTTCCGATCTCGCGGCCAGCGCGACGACGCGCCGCCTGGAAGGCGAGGGCGTACGGGTGATGTTTGGGCATGACGCCGCCAATGTGGTGGGTGCCGATGCCGTGGTCGTATCGACCGCGGTCAAAGCCGACAACCCGGAGGTCGTAGCCGCCCGCGAACGCCGTATCCCGGTGGTGCCGCGTGCGCAGATGCTGGCCGAGTTAATGCGCCTGAAGCAAGGCATCGCCATTGCCGGGACTCATGGCAAAACGACCACGACCAGCCTGGTCACCAGCATTCTGGCCGAAGGCGGTATCGATCCGACCTTCGTCATCGGGGGGCGCCTGAATGCGGCGGGCGCCAACGCCCGTTTGGGGCATGGCGATTTCCTAGTGGCCGAGGCTGACGAATCGGATGCATCGTTCCTCTATCTGTCGCCGGTGATATCGGTCGTGACCAACATCGACGCCGATCACATGGAGACCTATGGTCACGACTTCGAGCGCCTGAAGTCGACCTTCGTCGATTTCCTCAACCGGTTGCCCTTCTATGGCGTAGCGGTGTTGTGTGCAGACGATCCGAACGTACGCGAAATCATGCCGCGGGTGGCCAAGCAGATTGTTACCTACGGCTTGAGCAATGAGTGCAATTTCTATGCGGAAAACGTCGTTGCCGACAACGGTCAGATGCGTTTCGACTGCGTGCGCGTGAATGGGTCGGTGTCGCGTTTGTCGGTGACCCTGAATACGCCGGGGATGCACAACGTGCTGAATGCGCTGGCGGCAATCGCGGTAGCCACCGAGGTGGGCGTCTCCGATGCGTCCATCGTCAAGGCGTTGGCGGAGTTCAAGGGCGTTGGGCGTCGCTTCCAGCGTTATGGCGAGGTGGCGCTACCTAGTGGCGGCTCATTCACCTTGGTCGACGATTACGGCCATCACCCGGTTGAAATGACCGCTACGCTTGCCGCGGCCCGGGGGGCATTTCCGGGGCGCCGCCTGGTGTTGGCCTTCCAGCCGCACCGCTACACGCGGACGCGTGATTGCTTTGAAGATTTCGTCAAGGTGTTGTCCACCGTGGATGCGTTGTGTCTGGCCGAGGTATACGCCGCTGGCGAGGCGCCCATCGTTGCCGCCGACGGACGTTCGCTGGCGCGAGCTCTGCGGGTTGGCGGCAAGGTTGAGCCGGTTTTTGTCGAGGACATCGCGGCGATGCCGCAGACGATCATGGATGTCGCCCAGGATGGCGACGTGGTATTGACCATGGGGGCCGGCTCGATCGGCGCGGTTCCCGGCAAGTTGGTGGAAGGCAAATGAGCGAGTTTGGCAAAGTCGCGGTGCTCTTCGGTGGAACTTCCGCCGAACGCGAGGTTTCTTTGAACAGCGGTTCGCGCGTACTGGCAGCGTTGTGCGGCCAAGGTATCGACGCGCACCCTTTCGACCCGGCCGAGCAGCCGCTCGATGCCTTGAAAGGATATGACCGAGCCTTCGTCGCGCTGCATGGGCGCCATGGCGAAGACGGCACCATCCAAGGGGCATTGGAACTGATGCACATCCCTTACACCGGTTCCGGTGTGATGGCTTCGGCGCTGGGCATGGACAAATTCCGCACCAAATTACTGTGGCAGGCAGCTGGCCTGCCGATTCCCGAATATGCCCTGCTCAACGCCACCTCGGATTTTGCCGAGATCGAAGAGGAAATGGGCCTGCCGCTGTTCGTCAAGCCGGCGCATGAGGGTTCTTCGATCGGCATCAGCAAGGTCAAGGCACCCGGCGGGCTGGCCGCGGCTTATGCCGAGGCGGCACGCTACGACAGCCTGGTGATCGCCGAAAAGGGGGTGATGGGTGGCGAATACACCGTCGGCATCCTCGGCGACCAAGCGCTGCCGATTATCAAGATCGAGCCGGCGACCGAGTGGTACGACTACGAGGCCAAGTACAACCGCGACGATACGCGCTACCTGTGCCCCTGCGGTTTGCCCGAAGCCAAGGAGCAGGAAATCCGCCGCCAAGCTTTGGAGGCCTTCCGCATCCTGGGCGGGCGCGGCTGGGGACGGGTCGACTTCCTGATGGACGAGGCGGGCAACCATTACTTCCTAGAAGTAAATACTGCGCCCGGTATGACCGATCACTCGCTGGTGCCGATGGCAGCGCGGGTGGCCGGGCTGGAATATCCGGCGCTGGTTCGTCGCGTGCTCGAAATGGCGGCAAACGACTGAGGCAATGAATGTGGAACAAACCCCACCTGTTGAACGCGATAGCCGACCTGCTGATTCTGGCAGCTTCGGCGGCTGTGCTCGTCGCGGCGGCGGTGTGGCTGGTGCGCGTTCCATCGTTGCCGGTGAAGCATGTGGTTTTCGTCGAGGAAATGGCGCATACGCGGCGGGCCGAGATCGAGCAGGTGTTGCCGGCGACTTTGCGCGCCAATTTCTTCAGCCTGAATTTGGAGAGCGTGCGCTCCGCACTGGAGAAGTTGCCTTGGGTGCGCAAGGCCGAAGTGCGTCGGGTTTGGCCGTCGCGTCTGGAGATCCGCGTCGAGGAGCATCGACCGGTGGCGCGTTGGGGCGAAGGGCGGGGGGAGTTGGTGAACAGCTATGGAGAAGTCTTCGCGGCCACGCCGACGGCGGAGGAGAACGGTCTTATGCCATTGCTTTATGGTCCGCAGGGAACGGCCCCGGAGGTCCTGAAGCGTTACGGCGAGTTCGTCGAGGCCTTTGCACCGGTTGGCGCGCGTCCCACGCAGGTAATCCTTTCGGCGCGTCTGGCCTGGCAGACAAAGCTGGACAGCGGCATGTCGGTCGATATTGGGCGCGAGCAGCAGAAAGCTACGGTGCACGACCGTTTACAGCGATTTATCGAGGTTTATCCGGAAACGATCGGCAAGCGGGGCTCGGTGCCGGCTGTGGTGGATTTGCGTTATCCAAACGGGTTCGCGATGCGGACTGCGGGCGAAGGGAAGGGAAAGTAGGAAGATGAGCAGGGACAACAAGGACCTCGTGGTCGGGCTGGATATCGGTACCTCCAAGATCGTGGCGCTGGTCGCCGAGATCGATCAGGAAGGCGGGCTGAACGTGATCGGCATGGGCTCGCAGGATTCACGCGGCCTGAAGAAGGGGGTCGTGGTCAATATCGAAGAGACGGTGCATACCATCAGCCGGGTCATCCAGGAAGTCGAGCTGATGGCCGATTGCAAGGTGCGCGACGTCTATACCGGGATCGCGGGCAGCCATATCAAGAGCTTCAACTCGAACGGCATGGTGGCGATCAAGGACAAGGAGGTGACTCCAACCGACATCGAGCGCGTGATCGAAACCGCCAAGGCAATGCCTATTCCGGCCGATCAGGAAATCCTGCACATTCTGACCCAGGAGTTCGTCATCGACGGCCAGGATGGCATTCGTGAGCCGATTGGCATGAGTGGCATGCGCCTTGAGGTCAAGACGCACATCGTGACCGGCGCCGTGTCGGCCGCCCAGAACATCGTGAAATGCGTCCGCCGGTGCGGCCTTGAGGTCAATGATCTGGTCTTGCAGCCGCTGGCATCCAGCTACGCCGTGCTGTCCGAGGACGAGAAGGATCTCGGTGTCTGTCTGATCGATATCGGTGGCGGTACGACGGATATCGCTGTGTGGACCCAGGGTGCCATTCGTCATACCTCGGTGATTCCTATTGCCGGCGACCAGATCACGAACGATATCGCTATGGCCTTGCGCACGCCGACGCGCGAAGCCGAAGACATCAAGTGCAAGTTCGGCTGTGCCCTGTCGCTGCTGGCGGACGCCGACGAAAACCTCGATGTCGCCGGCGTGGACGACAGGCCTAGCCGCAAGCTGAGCCGCCGTGCGCTGGCCGACGTGATCCAGCCGCGGGTCGAGGAGTTGTATGAATTGATCCAGAACGAATTGCGCCGAGCCGGCTTCGAGGACGTGCTGTCGTCTGGCATTGTGCTAACCGGTGGTGCCAGCGTCATGCCAGGGATGGTCGAGTTGGGTGAGGAGATCTTCCACATGCCGGTGCGACTGGGTAGTCCGAAATACCACGGCAGCCTGGCCGATGTGGTGCAAAGTCCGCGTTTCTCAACCGCTTTCGGCCTGCTGCTCGAGGCGCAGTCGCAACGCAAGCGCGGCCAGAAGATTCAGGAAAAGCAAGGCATCAAGGATGTCTTCGAAAGCATGAAACAGTGGTTTGCCAAGAATTTTTGATTTGTTTGTGAACAGGTTTTTCAGAGGAGGTAGTCATGTTTGAAATCATCGAGAAAGAAGAGACTGGCACCATCATCAAGGTGTTCGGTGTGGGAGGTGCGGGTGGCAATGCCATCGAGCACATGATTCGCGAAGGTGTGAGTGGCGTTGAATTCATCGCCGCAAACACCGATGCACAGGCATTGTCGCGTAACGCAGCTTCGACCAAGCTGTCACTGGGGCAGAGTGGCCTCGGTGCTGGTGCCAAGCCGGAAGCCGGTAAGGCCGCTGCAGATCAGCATCGCGAAGATATTCGCGCCATGCTGGACGGCGCGCATATGACCTTTATCACGGCCGGCATGGGTGGCGGCACCGGTACAGGCGCCGCTCCAGTGGTCGCCGAGATCGCTCGCGAAATGGGCATCCTGACCGTCGGCGTGGTGACCAAGCCGTTCAGCTTCGAAGGCGGCAAGCGCATGAAGTCGGCCGAGGCCGGTATTACGGAATTTGCCAAACACGTCGATTCGCTGATCGTCATCCTGAACGACAAGCTGATGGAAGTGATGGGCGACGACGCTGACGTCGATGACTGCTTCAAGGCAGCCGACGACGTGCTGAAGAACGCAGTCGGGGGTATTGCCGAAATCATTACCTATCCGGGCCTGGTTAACGTCGACTTTGAAGATGTGCGCACCGTGATGGGCGAAATGGGCCGAGCCATGATGGGCTCTGCGTCGGCTGCCGGTGTTGATCGTGCCCGCATCGCGGCCGAGCAGGCTGTCGCCTCGCCCCTGCTGGAGGGCGTCAACCTGTCGGGTGCCCGTGGCGTGCTGGTCAATATCACTGCTGCCAAGGGCAACCTGAAGATGAAGGAAGTCAACGAAGTGATGAACACCGTCAAGGCCTTCGCCGCCGACGACGCGCACATCATCTTCGGTGCCGTGTACGATGAGTTGATGGGTGATGCGCTGCGTGTCACCGTGGTCGCCACCGGTCTGGGTCAGGCCGCCGCCAAGCGCCAGACCTTCGAAGTGGTCAACACCCCGGTTGTGCAGGCCGTAGCTACCGGCACGCACGATGCTGTCGCTTTCGCCAGCGGCCCGGCCATCGACTACAACCAGATTGCCGATGTGCCGGCGGTTGTGCGCAAGCGTAACGTTACCGTTGAGGCACTGGCCAACAGCGGTGTCGATCGTTATGACATTCCGGCCTTCCTGAGAAAGCAGGCCGACTAAGCGTAACAAAACCTTTCTCTGAAAAATGGGCGGTGACGCGTTGTGTTACAATGCGTCACCTTCCCCAATCATTCATATACTTAGCATGCTCAAGCAACGCACGCTCAAGACGGTTATTCGTGCCTCAGGCGTCGGCCTGCACGGTGGCGTCAAGGTCAATATGACCCTGCGCCCGGCTGCCCCGGATACCGGCATCGTCTTCCGTCGCGTCGATTTGCCGGAGCCGCTGGATATCCCGGCCAAAGCCTTCATGGTCGGCGATACGCGCATGTGTTCCTGCCTGGAAAAGGACGGGGTGAAGGTTGGTACCATCGAACATCTGATGTCCGCTTTTGCCGGGTTGGGCATCGACAATTGCTGGGTCGATCTGGATGCGCCGGAAGTGCCCATCCTCGATGGCTCGGCCGCGCCGTTCATCTTCCTGATCCAGTCTGCCGGGATCGAAGAGCAGAATGCGGCCAAAAAATTCATTCGCGTGACCCAGCCGATCGAGGTCCGCGACGGCGACAAGTGGGCTCGCTTTGAACCTTATGACGGTTACAAGCTCGCGTTTTCCATCGTCTTCAACCATCCGGCCATCGACAAGTCGGCCCAGAAAGCCGAAATTGACTTTGCCGAGCAATCGTACATCCGTGAGGTTTCTCGTGCTCGTACCTTCGGCTTCATGCAGGAAGTCGAATACCTGCGCGAGAACGGCCTGGCCTTGGGTGGCGGACTTGAGAACGCTATCGTCCTCGACGAGTTCCGCGTGCTGAATCAGGATGGTCTGCGTTATGGCGATGAATTCGTCAAGCACAAGATACTCGACGCAGTCGGCGATCTTTACCTGCTTGGCCATCCCCTGCTGGCTGCATATTCCTCGCACAAGGGTGGGCATGCCCTGAACAACCTGCTGGCGCGCGAGCTACTGCAACGCCAGGGGGCTTGGGAGTTGGTTAGTTTCGAAGAGGAAGCCTTGGCGCCCCAAGGCGTTACTCGCTGGCTGGCCCAAGCGGCCTGATCGGTCATGTGGCTGCTGCGCCTGCTGGCAGTCATCTTGGTCATCGCCATCGGTGTCGGCCTTCTGGCCTATGTCATCACCGGTAACCGCTATTACCTCTCGCTATCCAGCCGTTTATTTCGTTACGGTATTCTTTTCGCCTTGCTGATTTTTGCGCTGATGTTTGTCGAGCGTCTGGCGATCATTCCTGTTTGAGCGAACGTTCCAGCAAGTGCTCCAGCGCTCTACGCAACGGACCTGCCGGCAACACCTGTGTTGTGCCGCGTAAAGCTACACAGGCTGGTCCGCTGAGCGGCTTGATTGTGGAAGTGCTTGATTGGTAAGTGTTCTCTCTGGGTTGCACTTTCACTTCCATGACATTACACTCCACCCCTCCCTTGGATAACTCGTCGCACAACCGCTGACTCATCTGGCGGATCTTGGCGGCGACTGCACCGTTGTCGGTGTGGATAACGACTTTTCCTGACTTGTAGTTGGCGACATGCGCCGCATGGCGAAGCCCGCCCGGAACGATGGATTCGAAACGACGAGCCAGCCGCAGAATGGTTCGCGCGTGCTGCATGACGCGTCCGGCGGCGGCATCGTTGTCCAGGTAATACTCGGGTCCGTGGTGCATAGGAGGTTGCGTGCAGATTATTTTGGTATCCCGTCACTTGAAGACGGCTAAAACGGTGACCATTATGCCTCGGCATGTGATGGTTGCGTTTATTGCGTTTTTGGCACTCGTGCTGGCGACATCGCTAGCTTTTTCATGGATGTCAGTACGTTTCCGGCTACCTATCGTGGAGGATCTTGTTGTGTCGATCCAGAACCGCGAAGCGACCAAGGCACAAGAATACCTGAAGAACAACATTTCCCTGATGGCAACCCGTCTGGGAGAGTTACAGGCGCGGGTGCTACAACTCGATATGCTCGGGGAGCGGGTCGAAACTCTTTCTGGGCTCAAGCGGGATGCTTTAAATGCGGCAGCGAAAGGCGGGCAGGGTGGGCCGTTGATTCCTGCATTGCTTGATTCTGACGAGTTGCAACGCGAAATCGATCGAATGGCGGCCGAAGTTGACCGTAAGTCAGACGACTGGGCGATGATGGAAGCGCGCCTGTTGGAGAAGCGGGTGAGGGATCGCCGTACGCCAACAGCGTTGCCCGTCAGGAATGCGGTTCTGGGGTCTCCATTCGGTCGGCGTAGCGACCCAATCGCCGGGGTCCAGGCGATGCATGAAGGAATGGATTTTTCCGCCGAAATTGGGACGCCTGTCATGTCTGCGGCTGATGGGGTTGTGGTATCGGCGAGCTATCACCCAGAGTTCGGCAACATGATCGATATAGATCACGGAGATGGTTTGATTTCGCGTTATGCGCATTTGTCCGAAATCAACGTTGTTCCGGGCAAGCTTGTTAAGCGAGGAGAGGGAATTGGCACGGTCGGAACTACCGGTCGCTCAACCGGACCTCATTTGCACTTTGAGGTGAGGATGATGGGGGTCGCCCAGAATCCGGCGGCCTTTCTCAAGCAAGGTGCCGGGTTTGCTCAACTCAAACAGCGTTGAATCAAAGCTGTTTCCTTGATTTGAGTTGTCATCTTCATGCCAGGGGGGCGTGCTAGAATCAATGCTTTGCCGCGCTAGGCACACAAAGATTCAATCTCGATGATTTCCGGCCTACTCAAGAAGATTTTCGGCAGCCGCAATGACCGGCTGCTCAAGCAATACAACCAGATCGTCAAGCGCATCAATGCCCTTGAGCCGTCGTTGCAAGGGTTGTCTGACGAAGCGCTACGGGCCAAGACCGACGAGTTTCGTCAGCGCCATACGAATGGCGAGTCGTTGGACGACCTGCTGCCGGAAGCCTTCGCAGTAGTGCGCGAAGCTGGCAAGCGGGTCCTTGGCATGCGTCATTTCGATGTCCAGATGATTGGCGGTATGGTGCTGCACTTCGGCAAGATCGCCGAAATGCGTACCGGTGAAGGTAAAACGCTGGTCGGCACCCTGCCTGCCTACCTGAATGCCATCTCCGGCAAGGGCGTCCACGTCATCACGGTCAACGATTATCTGGCGACCCGCGACTCGGAATGGATGGGGCGCCTGCATCGTTTCCTCGGCCTGAGCGTTGGCGTCAATCTGTCGCAAATGGACCACGAGGCCAAGCAGGCTGCCTATGCGGCCGATATTACCTACGGTACGAACAACGAATTCGGTTTCGACTATCTACGTGACAACATGGTGTATTCGGCTGACCAGCGTGTGCAGCGCAGCCTCAATTTCGCCATCGTCGACGAGGTCGACTCCATCCTGATCGATGAAGCGCGTACGCCGCTGATCATTTCCGGGCAGGCCGACGATCAAACCGATTTGTACTTGCGGATGAAAGAGGTCGTGCCCAAGTTGACTCGCGCCATGGAAGAGAATGGCGCTGGCGATTTCTGGGTCGATGAAAAAGGGCATCAGGTTCATCTGTCGGAAGCCGGTTATGAGCATGCTGAACAGTTGCTGGCAGAGCACGGCATGTTGCGCGAGGGCAGCAGTCTTTACGACGCCGCCAACATCACGCTGATGCACCACTTGAATGCTGCCCTGCGTGCCCTGACGCTGTTCCACAAGGATCAGCACTATGTCGTGCAGAACGGTGAAGTGGTGATTGTGGATGAGTTTACCGGCCGTCTGATGGCCGGTCGCCGCTGGTCTGACGGCTTGCACCAGGCGGTCGAGGCCAAGGAAGGCGTGGCCATCCAGGCCGAGAACCAGACGCTGGCCTCGATTACCTTCCAGAACTATTTCCGCATGTACGACAAGCTGGCCGGCATGACCGGTACGGCCGATACCGAAGCCTACGAATTCCAGCAGATTTATGGTCTGGAAACCGTCGTCATCCCAACACACCGCCCGATGGTGCGCAAGGATATGAACGACCTCGTTTACAAAACGGCCGACGAAAAGCACGCGGCGATCGTTGCCGATATCCGCGATTGCAATAAGCGGGGACAACCGGTACTGGTCGGTACGACCTCGATCGAAAACTCCGAACTGCTGTCCAGCCTGCTTGATCAGGAAAATCTGCCGCACCAGGTACTCAATGCCAAGCAGCACGCCCGCGAAGCGGAGATCGTTGCCCAGGCTGGTCGCCCTGGCATGATTACCATTGCCACCAACATGGCTGGTCGCGGTACCGACATCGTGCTCGGCGGCAATATCGAGAAGCCGGTCGACGCGGTGCGTCAGGAGGAGAGCCTGAGCGAGGCCGACAAGCAGGCCAAGATTGAAGTCATGAGAGCCGAATGGAAGGTCGTGCACGACCAGGTGCTGGCCGCCGGTGGTCTGCACATCATCGGCTCGGAGCGCCACGAATCGCGTCGTATCGACAATCAGTTGCGCGGTCGTGCCGGTCGTCAGGGCGATGCCGGTTCTTCGCGCTTCTATCTGTCGCTCGACGACCAGTTGTTGCGGATCTTCGCTGGTGAGCGCCTGCGTGCCATCATGGACAAGTTGAAGATGCCGGAGGGCGAGGCCATTGAGCATCCACTCGTCACCCGCTCGCTGGAATCCGCTCAGCGTAAGGTCGAGGCACGCAACTTCGATATCCGCAAGCAGTTGCTGGAATACGACGATGTCGCGAATGATCAACGTAAGGTGATCTACCAGCAGCGCAACGAGTTGCTGGAGACCGAA
Organism: Azonexus sp.; assembly: GCA_041909105.1. Classification (GTDB taxonomy): domain Bacteria; phylum Pseudomonadota; class Gammaproteobacteria; order Burkholderiales; family Rhodocyclaceae; genus Azonexus. The sequence continues at coordinate 25,836 of JAYREE010000002.1, read as the reverse complement.
GATATCTCGGAGACGATCACCGCTATGCGGCACGGCGTCATCTCCGATATTTTCCGCGTCCATGTGCCGCACGACTCGGTCGAGGAGCAATGGGATCTCGAAGGGTTGGAGCGTGAACTGGCTGCCGAACTGCAGATTCCGGCCCCTGTCGCGGCTTGGGTCAAGGCCGAGCCGACCCTGGGCGATGAGGCTATGCTGCAACGTATTGTGCAGGGGGCGGATGAGGCCTACCAGGCCAAGATCGATATGGTCGGCGCGCCGACTTTCCATCAGTTCGAACGCAACGTCATGCTGCAGAGCCTCGATGCCCATTGGCGCGAGCACTTGGCTGCGCTCGATCATCTGCGGCAAGGTATCCATCTGCGCGGCTATGCCCAGAAGAATCCGAAGCAGGAATACAAGCGCGAAGCCTTTGAGTTGTTCGAGACTTTGCTCGATGTGGTACGCAAGGAAGTCACCCGAGTCGTCTTCACAGTACAGATTCGTACGCAGGAAGACGTCGAGGAAACCGCACCGCACGCCGACGTGCAGAACGTGCAGTACCAACATGCCGATTACGACGAAGCCTTGGGCAATGCCCCGGCTGGGGATGACGAGGCTGCGGCGCAGTCGGCGCAGGCCGGACCCAAGGTCGGCCGAAACGATCCTTGTCCCTGTGGTAGCGGCAAGAAGTACAAGCACTGCCACGGCAAACTTTCCTGATCCGATTTGAACCGCAAGGCGTCCATCGGGCGCCTTGATTGCTTTGGGAGTCGAACCCATGCCTGTCAATTACGCCACTCCGGCCGCCGATCAACTCTTCCCTGTCGCCGGCGTGCGCCTGGGAGTCGCCGAAGCGGAAATCCGCAAGAAGAGTCGCCGCGATCTGACCCTGGTTGCGCTCGATGCGGGCTGTACCGTGGCCGGGGTGTTTACCCAGAATCGTTTCTGCGCTGCCCCGGTGCAGCTTTGCCGCAAGCATCTCGGCAAGGGCAAGGAAATGCGCGCCCTGGTCATCAACACCGGCATCGCCAACGCTGGTACCGGCGAGCCGGGCCGCCAGACGGCGCAGGCCACCTGCGATGCCGTGGCTGCAGCTTTGGGGGTGGCGGCTGACCAGATCCTGCCGTTCTCGACCGGTGTCATTCTCGAACCGCTGCCGGTGGACCGCATCCGGGCCGGCCTGCCGGCCGCCGTGGCCGATCTGAAGGCCGACAACTGGCACGCGGCGGCGCACGCCATCATGACCACCGACACCATCGCCAAGGCGGCCTCGCGCAAGCTTGCGGTGCACGGTAAGGAAATCACGATTTCCGGTATCTCGAAGGGCGCCGGCATGATCAAGCCGAACATGGCGACCATGCTCGGTTTCCTGGCCACCGATGCCGGTATCGCCCAGTCTCTGCTCGACCAGCTGGTCAAGGAAGCAGCCGATGCCTCGTTCAACTGCATCACGGTCGATGGTGACACCTCGACCAACGACTCCTACGTGATGATCGCATCCGGCCAATCCGGGGTCAGCTTCGCCAGCGAGAGCGACGCCGGCTGGGCCGAGGTCAAGGCCGCGATCATTGCCGTGTCCGTCGAACTGGCGCAGGCCATCGTGCGAGATGGCGAGGGGGCCACCAAGTTCATCACGGTCGCCGTGCAGGGCGGTAAGGATATCGAGGAGTGCCGCAAGGTCGGTTACGCCATCGGCCATTCGCCATTGGTCAAGACGGCCTTCTTCGCGTCCGATCCCAATCTCGGCCGCATCCTGGCCGCCGTCGGTTATGCCGGGATCGCCGATCTCGACGTCGATGGCGTCAAGGTCTGGCTGGATGACGTGCTGGTTGCCGAAAACGGCGGTCGCGCGGCGGCCTATAAGGAAGAGGATGGTGCTCGCGTCATGGCGCAGGCCGAAATCACCGTGCGCGTCGATCTTGGGCGGGGCGCGGTTGTGGCCAATGTTTATACCTGCGATTTCTCCTACGATTACGTGAAGATCAACGCAGACTACCGTAGCTGATCGTTTGCCTTGCTTCATCTGGAAATGGCCCGCCCTTGTGCGGGCCATTTCAGTTCTGCGGTTGGGATGGAACGGCTTGCCAGCCTTCCGGACAGGCTTGCGTATATGGGTAGTACATGCCGCTGGAGCCGCAGTAGTACCAAATATTGGCCGCAGGCGCCGGGGCGGCAGTCGGGGGGGGCTCGATATAAACCGGTTGTTGCGGCTGGGCTGGGGGTTCGGTGCGTCTGGCCATCTCCGAGGTCAGGATGAGCGCCGTGATGGCGGTGAACAGGGCAAAACCGAACCAGTCGCCGCCACCGCCGCCTCCGTGTGGGCGCGGGCCGCGTCCGGGATCGGCGTGGGCGGGCAGGGCCAAGGCGGCAATGAGAATCAGGCTGACAATACGCATGTTGTTCTCCCAGCTATTTATTTTCAGTAAAGCACGTTGGTGCGATTGTGGTGGGGTTTTTACACAAGCTTTACACCTTCGCGCCAAGTGTTTCGCGATTTGAGATTTCGCGTGCCGCTTGGCATGATGCGGGTGTCAAATAGCGCCTATCCTGCAGAGATCATCTAAGGAGCTCCATGAAAGACATTCGCCGAGACCTCGCCCGTAATACGCTGGCCATTGCCTGCATCGTAGGCCTGATCGGCTTGTCGCTCTGGGTGTTGCGCCCTTTTCTGGCGGCTTCGGTATGGGCGGCCACCGTTGTCGTGGCGACCTGGCCGTTGTTCCGCGATCTTGAAATCCGTTTGGGCGGGCGCCGCTGGTTGGCTATTGGGCTGATGAGCGTGGGCATGTTGCTGCTGTTGGTGCTGCCCTTGTGGTTGGCCGTCGACACCATTTTTGACCATTTTGACCAGTACACCGCAGCAGTGACTAGCGTTGCCGACAAGGGTCTCCCGCAAGCCCCGGCCTGGCTGGCCGGTGTACCGGTTGTCGGCGAGAGGGTGAGCGGTGCGTGGAATCAGGCGATTGCCGGTGGTGGCACGGAATTGGCAGGCAAGCTCTCGCCGTACGCGACGGATGCCGGGAAGTGGGTGCTCGCTCAGGTGGGTAGCCTCGGTGGTATGTTGTTGCAGTTTTTCTTGATCGTCGGTATCGCCGCCATTCTCTATGCCGAGGGCGAGGCTGGCGGTCGGCTGGCATTGCGTTTCGGTCGCCGCTTGGCCGGTGAGCGCGGGGCCACTTCAGTCACCCTGGCAGGCCAGGCGATCCGCGGCGTGGCGCTCGGCGTCGGTGTGACGGCACTGGTGCAGACCGTACTCGGCGGCATCGGTCTGGCCGTGGCTGGCGTGCCGTTCGCCGGACTGCTTTCTGCCGTGATGCTGATGCTGTGCATCGCGCAAATCGGGCCGATGGTCGTGCTGTTGCCGGCGGTGGGCTGGATGTACTGGGTGGGCGATACGGGCTGGGCGACCTTTCTGCTGGTCTGGAGCCTGATTGTCGGCACGCTGGACAACTTTCTGCGTCCCATGCTGATCCGCCGCGGCGCCGACTTGCCGCTGCTGCTGATTTTCGCCGGCGTCATTGGCGGCATGTTGAGCTTCGGCTTGATCGGCCTCTTTGTCGGTCCCGTCGTGCTGGCCGTGACCTGGACCTTGATGCTGGCGTGGATCGAGGATGCCCTCGGCAAGGATGAGCCGGAAACGCCGGCCGAGGAAACTTCAGACCCGGCGCAGCCGGATCATGCGGAACCAGCCGCCAGCTAGTGCCGGTTGATCATGCTCGACCACGAGGCCGGGCGTGTGTTCAAGTACCTCTTCGAAGATCACGTCGAGCCGGGTCGCGACGCGGCGCAGGATGGGGTTGGCCAGGCGGCGCAAGAGCGCCGGTTGGCCGCGACGCAGGAATTTGTCGAAGACCAGCACGCGACCTCCGGGCCGGACAACGCGTTCGATTTCGCGCAGGCACAGGCGCGGCTCCGGTACGACGGCCAGGATCAGATGCAGCACTGCCGCGTCGAAACTGGCATCGGCCAGGGGGAGGTGCTGGGCGTCGCCCCGCAACGCTGTGAAGTCGATGCCAGTAACGCGGGGTAAGGCGCGCCGCAGCATGCCTTCGGTCAGATCGAACCCAACATAGCGATGTTGTCGCGGTAGGTGCGGCAGATCGAGCCCCGTGCCGACGCCAGCCAAGAGAACGCTGGATGGGGTGTCCGGCAAGGCGGACAGGCTGTGCTTGCGCGCCGCCCGTGTCGCCCGGTCGAGCGCCGCATCGTAGAAGGGGGCGATCAGCGTGTAGCTATGTTTCAGGCTCAATGCAGCACGCGCGGCACGGCGAGGACGAATTCGGGAATCTCGGCGTCAAAGCGGGTGCCGTCTTCGCCGACCATCTGGTAGGTACCTTTCATCGTGCCGACCGGTGTCTTCAGTGAGCAGCCGCTGGTGTATTCGAAGACCTCCCCCGGCTGCAGCAGCGGTTGCTTGCCGACAACCCCGAGGCCCCGTACTTCCTGTACCCCGTTATGACCATCGGTGATGATCCAGTGCCGAGAGATCAGCTGGGCGGGCTCTTCGCCCACATTGCGGATGGTGATGGTGTAGGCGAAGACGTAGCTGTCTTCGTCCGGCTTGGATTGGTCGGGCAGGAACTGCGGAACGGGCAGGATTTCGATTCGGTACTTGGCGTTGGGCATGGGATAATTTGGGCTGTTCTAGTTCAGGGAAGAATCATGTCCGCCAAAGATTACCTCATTGCACCGAGCATCCTGTCAGCCAATTTCGCCAAGCTGGGCGAAGAAGTGGCCAATGTGATCGCCTCGGGAGCGGACTGGATTCACTTTGACGTGATGGACAACCATTATGTTCCCAACCTGACCATCGGGCCGCTGGTTTGCGAGGCGATCCGCCCGTGCACCGCAGCCCCGATCGACGTGCATCTGATGGTCAAGCCGGTGGACCGTATCATCCCCGATTTCATCAAGGCCGGGGCCAATATCATTACCTTTCACCCGGAAGCCTCCGAGCACATCGACCGCAGCCTGTCGCTGATCCGCGACGGTGGCTGCCAGGGCGGCTTGGTGTTCAACCCGGCGACGCCGCTCGACTATATGGACTACGTGCTCGACAAGATCGACGTCATCCTGCTGATGAGTGTGAACCCCGGTTTCGGCGGCCAGAAATTCATTCCCGGCACGCTGGCCAAGGCCCAGCAGGCACGGGCCAAGCTCGATGCCTACGAGCGCGAGAGCGGCCGCCGTATCCGCCTGGAAATCGACGGTGGCGTGAACACCGCCAACATCGCCGAAATCGCCCGCGCCGGCGTCGATGCCTTCGTCGCCGGTTCGGCCGTCTATGGTGCCGGCAAGGACAGCGACCCGCATCGCTACGACTCGATCATCGGCACCTTGCGCAGCGAACTGGCGAAGGTCTGAATATGCACTTCCAGTCGGTCACTTTCGATCTCGACGGTACGCTACTCGACACCATCGCCGATCTGGCCGAGGCCTGTCGCCGCATGCTGGAGGAGATCGGCGAGCCACCGCGGAGCCAGGCCGAGGTGCACAGCTTCGTCGGCAAGGGCATGGCAGTCCTGGTCGAACGTTGTCTGACGCGCGAGTGCGCGCCGACCGCCGAACGCCTGCACCAGGCCATCGAGTCGTTCAAACGGCACTATGCTGCGGTGAACGGGCAATTTACCCAGATTTATCCGGGCGTCCTCGAAGGCCTGCAAGCCTGGCGGGCGAGCGGCCTGAAGATGGGCGTGGTGACCAACAAGCCGGGCATGTTCACCGAAGCGCTGCTTGAGCGCATGGGCTTGACCGACTATTTCGATGTGGTCGTTTCCGGAGATACGACGGCTAACAAGAAGCCGCACCCCGAGCCCATCCTGCATGCCTGCCGTCTGTTCGGCGTGCGGCCGGACCGTAACGTGCATATCGGCGATTCGGAAAATGACATCCACGCAGCCCATGCCGCCGGTTGCCCAGCCTTTGCCGTACCCTACGGCTACAACGAGGGGCGGCCGGTGGACAGTGCCGATTGCGATGCGCTAGTATCCGACCTGCTGGCCGCTTATCAGCTGGCCCTCACTTTCAAGACCTCATCGAACAAATGACGCACTCCCGCAACTGGAAGGAATGGCACGGCTGGCGCCCCTGGCGTCAGTAATCGTTCGTCCGTTTTGCGCCCACGCGACACAGGGCGCCCCCAGTTCGCTGCAATACACGTCATTTTCGAGGCTTCCCATGACCGAAACCGAATTCAATGCGCTCGCCGCGCAAGGCTATAACCGTATTCCCGTTACGCTGGAAACGTTTGCCGATCTCGACACGCCGCTCTCCATCTACCTCAAGCTGGCCAACGGCCCCTACACCTACCTGCTCGAATCCGTCCAGGGCGGCGAACGCTTCGGCCGCTACTCCATCATCGGACTGGCCGCTTCGACGCGCATCGTGGTCAGCGGCCACGAGGTGCTGGTGCTGACTGGCAACCGCATTGCCGAGCGCGAGCACGACACCAATCCGCTCGACTTCATCGACAAATACATGAAGCGCTTCCGGGCGCCGGAAGCGACCGGTCTGCCGCGTTTCCTCGGTGGCCTGGTTGGCTGTTTCGGCTACGACACCATCCGTTATGTCGAAACCAAGCTGACGCGCACCCAGCGGCCGGACGAAATCGGCGCACCGGATATCCACCTGCTGCTGTCCGAGGAAATCGCCGTTGTCGACAACCTCTCCGGCAAGCTGACCCTGATCGTCTATGCCGAGCCCGGCTTCCCCGGCGCTTACCAGAAGGCGCGCGCTCGCCTGAAGGAATTGCTCGGCAAGCTGCGTACCCCGGTCAGTATTCCGGCCGAACAGCCGGCGCGTTCCGAACCGGCCGTTTCGGTGTTCGGCGAAGCCGCCTTCAAGCAGGCTGTGCTCAAGGCCAAGGAATACATCACCGAAGGCGACATCATGCAGGTCGTGCTGTCGCAGCGCATGAGCAAGCCCTTCCACGCCAGCCCGCTGGCCTTGTATCGCACGCTGCGCAGCCTGAACCCGTCGCCCTACATGTTCTACTTCGACTTCGAGGATTACCACGTGGTCGGCGCTTCGCCGGAAATCCTCGTCCGTCTCGAAGGCGACCGCGTCACCGTTCGCCCCATCGCCGGTACCCGCAAGCGCGGTGCCTCGCCGGAAGAAGATGCGGCGCTGGCCGACGACCTGCTGTCCGACCAGAAGGAACTGGCCGAACACACCCAGTTGCTCGACCTTGGCCGTAACGATTGCGGCCGCGTCGCCAAAGTCGGTAGCGTCAAGCTGACCGAGCGCATGGTCATCGAGCGCTACTCGCACGTGATGCACATCGTCTCCAACGTCGAAGGACGCCTGGAAAAAGGACTGGACGCGATCGACGTGTTGAAGGCCACCTTCCCGGCCGGTACCGTGTCGGGCGCACCGAAGGTGCGGGCCATGGAAATCATCGACGAACTGGAGCCGGTCAAACGCGGTATTTACGCCGGTTCGGTCGGTTACCTCGGCTTCAATGGTGACATGGACCTGGCCATCGCTATCCGCACCGCCGTGCTCAAGGATGGCAAGCTGCATGTCCAGGCGGGGGCCGGCATCGTCGCCGATTCGAACCCCGAATCCGAATGGCAGGAAACCCAGAACAAGGCGCGCGCCGTACTGCGCGCCGCCGAGTTGGCCGAACAGGGACTGGATACCCGGATCGACTGATTTTCGCTGCTTGATCGGTACAAAAAAGAACGCCCATTTTTGGGCGTTTTTTATGTGCACCGCAGCAGTTGTGTCATTGATGGGCCTATGCAGTGGATTTTGTGTCGGAAATCCGATGGGTATTGGGCGCGAAGTGACGGATTTCCGTCATGTTGTGGTCGTGCAATTGACATATTGTCATTAAAAACAATTACTTAGCGTATTTTTTCTGCCCCTTGCCATCTGGCACGCCACCTGCGTAGTATGGAAGGCCGAAGTCGATCTGTGGCTTCTTCATTCCTCAGGAGATGATATGAAACGCTTTGCTGCTGCTGCTGCTGCTGCTCTCGTCGCCGCCCTGGGGGCCGCTGCTATTACGCCGGCCCAGGCCCAGGAATCCGCAACCCTCAAGAAGATCAAGGACACCGGCACCATTTCGCTGGGTCATCGTGAATCTTCGATTCCGTTTTCCTACTACGACGACAAGCAGCAGGTCATCGGCTACTCGCATGAACTGATGCTGAAGGTGGTTGATGCCGTCAAATCCGAACTGAAGCTGGCCAAGCTCGATACCAAGCTGATGCCGGTTACTTCGGCCAACCGCATCACCCTGATCCAGAACGGTACGGTCGATATCGAGTGCGGTTCGACGACCAATAACCTCGAGCGTCAAAAGCAGGTCGGTTTCTCGACCACCATCTTCGTCATCGGTACCCGCCTGATGACCAAGAAGACCTCCGGTATCAACGATTTCGCCGACCTCGCCGGCAAGAACGTCGTGACTACCGCCGGTACGACTTCCGAGCGTCTCATCCGCAAGATGAACGAAGAGAAGCAGATGGGCATGAACATCATCTCCGCCAAGGACCATGGCGAATCCTTCCTGACCCTGGAAACCGGCCGCGCGGTTGCCTTCATGATGGACGATGCACTGCTCTACGGCGAAATGGCTAAGGCCAAGCGTCCGGGTGACTGGGCGGTGGTCGGTACGGCGCAATCCAAGGAAGCCTATGGCTGCATGCTGCGCAAGGAGGATCCGGGCTTTAAGAAGGTGGTCGATGCTGCGCTGACCAAGGCGATGACCTCAGGCGAAGCCGAGAAGATTTACAACAAGTGGTTCATGAACCCGATTCCGCCGAAGGGCCTGAACCTGAACATGCCTCTGTCCGACGACATGAAGGCGCTCTACAAGGCACCGAACGACAAGGCCTTCGAGTAATCATTTAGAGCTTGGGCGGCCGACTGGCCGCCACTCCGGAGTGTTCGAGGAACAAGGTCCTCGAAACACTCGGAATTCAGCGCTGAGGATCGTCCAGGAGTTTTGTGGGTGGCGATCCCGGCATTGCGCCAGCCAGCCAAGTTGGCGATGTAATGAGGGAATCACCATGAGTTATCAATGGAACTGGGGCATCTTTCTGCAGCCAAGCGCGACAGGGGACGACACCTATCTGGGCTGGATGTTCGCCGGCTTCAAGATGACCATTGGGCTGTCCTTGTCGGCTTGGGCGCTGGCCCTGCTACTGGGCGCCTTGGTCGGCGTGTTGCGGACGGTGCCGAACAAGGTCTTGGCTGGCTTTGCGACGGCCTATGTCGAATTGTTCCGCAATGTTCCCTTGCTGGTGCAATTGTTCATCTGGTATTTCGTCCTGCCGGAATTGCTGCCGCCCAGCATTGGCGACGCCTATAAGCAGTCCAATCCGATACTCCAACAGTTCCTCGCTTCGATGGTTTGTCTGGGCTTGTTTACTAGCGCCCGCGTCGCCGAACAGGTTCGCGCCGGCATCAACTCCTTGCCCAAGGGGCAGAAGAACGCAGGCCTTGCCCTTGGCTTCACCCTGCCGCAGACCTACCGTCACGTGATCCTGCCGATGGCCTTCCGCCTGATCGTGCCGCCACTGACCTCCGAATTTCTGAACATCTTCAAGAATTCCGCCGTCTGCTCGACGATCGGTCTGCTCGAACTGGCCGCCCAAGGGCGTCAGTTGGTTGATTACACCGCGCAACCTTACGAGTCCTTCATCGCCGTAACCATTGCCTACATCTCGATCAACGTGGTGGTCATGGTCCTCATGAAGAAATTCGAGGACAAGGTTCGCGTTCCCGGCTACATGGGAGGTAAGTGATATGTACGAATTCGACTGGTCTTCCATTCCCGGTGCGTTGCCCTTCCTGTGGGACGGCATGAAGATTTCCCTCGAGATCACGCTGACTGCGGTCATCGTCGGCATCGTCTGGGGCACCTTGCTGGCCATGATGCGCTTGTCGTCGATCAAGCCTCTATCGCTGTTCGCCGCCGGCTATGTCAACCTCTTCCGTGCCGTGCCGCTGGTGATGGTCCTGCTATGGTTCTTCCTGATCATTCCACGCTTCATCGAGCAGTTGTTCAACTTCCCGCCGGGAGCAGACCTGCGTCTGTCGTCGGCGATGATCGGCTTCGCCCTGTTCGAGTCGGCCTACTACTCGGAAATCATCCGCGCCGGCATTCAGAGCGTTCCCAAGGGGCAGATGGCAGCTTGCTCGGCGTTGGGTATGACCTATGGTCAGGCGATGCGTTTGGTCATCCTGCCGCAGGCTTTCCGCAACATGATCCCGCTGTTGCTGACCCAGGCCATCATCCTGTTCCAGGATACCTCGCTGGTTTACGTCTCGGCGTTAGCCGATTTCTTCGGTGCCGCCTACAAGGTAGGTGACCGCGATGGTCGACTGGTCGAACTGCTGCTCTTCGCGGGCGCCGTCTATTTCGTTATCTGTTTCGCTGCATCGACGCTGGTCAAGCATCTGCAGAAAAAATATCACCCGGCCTGATCGCCGTTCCCAGGAGATTCTCATGATCCAGATTTCCAACGTCAGCAAGCACTACGGCGATTTCGAGGTGCTCAAGGATTGCTCGACCACGGTCAACAAGGGCGAAGTGGTCGTCGTGTGCGGACCGTCGGGCTCCGGCAAGTCGACCCTGATCAAGTGTGTCAACGGCCTGGAACCCTTCCAGTCCGGCGAGATCATCGTCGATGGCACCTCTGTCGGCGCTGCGAAGACCAATCTGTCCAAGTTGCGCGCCCGTGTCGGTATGGTGTTTCAGCACTTCGAACTGTTTCCGCACATGAGCATTACCGAGAACCTTGCCATCGCGCAGATCAAGGTCCTGAAGCGCAACCGTGACGAAGCTATGGACAAGGGCTTGAAGCTGCTCGACCGCGTCGGTTTGAAAGCGCACGCCCACAAGTTCCCCGGCCAGCTTTCCGGCGGCCAACAGCAGCGCGTGGCCATCGCCCGCGCCCTGGCCATGGACCCGATCTGCATGTTGTTCGATGAGCCGACCTCGGCCCTCGATCCGGAAATGATCAACGAAGTGCTCGACGTCATGACCGAGCTCGCCCAGGAAGGCATGACCATGATGTGCGTCACGCACGAAATGGGTTTTGCCAAGCGGGTGGCGCATCGCGTCATCTTCATGGACCACGGCCGTATCGTCGAGGACGACAACAAGGAGTCATTCTTCGCCAATCCGCGTTCCGAACGGGCGCAGCAGTTCCTGGCGAAGATCCTGCAGCATTAGAAGTGCTCGGTGCAGGTCGGGCGGATGGTATTCAAAGCATAAAAGGAGACAGCATGACTTTCCGCAACGAACATGACCTGTTGGGTGACTCGCCGGTGCCGGCCGATGCCTACTGGGGCATTCATACCCTGCGCGCTATCGAAAACTACCCGATCACCGGCAAGCCGATTGGCAGCTATGCGGAACTAGTTCGGGCGCTGGCGCTGACCAAGCAGGCTGCGGCGCTGGCCAATGCCGAGCTCGGCCAGCTCGACAAGACGCGGGCAGACGCCATCGTCGCCGCCTGCCAGGAGATCGCCGGCGGCAAGCTGCACGAGCAGTTCGTCGTCGACGTGATTCAGGGCGGGGCGGGTACTTCGACCAACATGAACGCCAACGAGGTCATTGCCAACCGGGCGCTCGAATTGCTCGGCCACAAGAAGGGCGACTATGCCCATCTGCATCCGCTGAACCACGTCAACATGTCGCAAAGTACTAACGACGTCTATCCGACGGCCCTGCGTGTGGCGACCTGTCTGTCGATCCGCGCCTTGTTGTCGGCAATGGCCGGGCTGCGCGAGGCTTTTGCCGCCAAGGCAGACGAGTTTAAGGATGTCCTCAAAATCGGGCGCACGCAACTGCAAGATGCCGTGCCGATGACCCTGGGCCAGGAGTTTTCGACCTATGCGGTGATGCTGCACGAAGACGAGGCACGCCTGGGTGAGGCGATTGCATTGATTCGCGAGATCAACCTGGGCGCGACGGCGATCGGTACCGGTATCAATACCGACATGCGCTATTCCCGTTTGGCCATCGGCCATCTCTCCCGCCTCTCCGGCCTCGACCTTGAAGCGGCCCCGAATCTGATCGAGGCAACCCAGGATTGCGGCGCTTTCGTGCAGCTTTCCGGGGTACTCAAGCGTGTCGCCACCAAGCTGTCGAAGACCTGCAACGATCTACGGCTGCTCTCCTCCGGGCCGCAGGCCGGCTTCAACGAAATCCGCCTGCCGCCACGGGCCGCCGGCTCGTCGATCATGCCGGGCAAGGTCAACCCGGTTATCCCCGAGGTGGTCAATCAGATTGCTTTCGAGGTGATCGGCAACGACGTGACCATCACCATGGCGGCTGAAGGTGGGCAGCTGCAACTCAATGCCTTCGAGCCGATCATTGCCCATAGTCTGTTCAAGAGCATCGAGCACTTGGCGGCGGGCTGCCGTACCCTGACCGCGCATTGCGTTACCGGAATCACCGCCAACCGCGATTTGTTGGCTGAGCGGGTCCGCATTTCGGCGGGCTTGGCGACGGCGCTCAATCCGCATATCGGCTATGAAAATGCGACGCGCGTGGCACAGGAAGCCTTGCGCACCGGGCGCGGTGTGGCCGAGTTGGTCGAGGAAATGGGCTTGATGGACAAGGCTCGCTTGACCGAGGTCCTGGCGCCGGAGGTGTTGACTGCACCCCGCCGCATGGGATGACGAGCCCTACAAGCCAATCCTTGATCGAGACGCCTTAACGAAAGCACGAACGCATCGCCTAAGGAATGCCAGAGGCTCAACCAACGATTCCTGTCGCACTTGCCCGGCCGCATCGTCCGCTCGGGATCGCCCTCGCCCTCTTGATCCTGTTGCTGGTGGCGGTTCTGGCTTTCCGCGTATCGGAGCGCAGTGGTCTGAACCAGATGCGGGGCGAGTCCAGCCATCAGCTGGATATCCTGGCGGCGGCCATCGACAGCGAGGTCACCCGCCATGCGTCGATTCCCAGTGCCGTGGAGTTGAACCCGGAGGTTCTGGCCTTGCTGCGGGCGTCGGATCGCGGACGGAGTGCTTTGCGTCCGGGGGCCAACCGCTTTCTGCAAAAACTGAACGATAACTTGGGTGGCCCGGCGATTTTCGTGCTGGATACGCAAGGCAAGGTCGTTGCGTCCAGCGACTGGATCTTTTCCGACAACCTGCTGGGGTCGGACCTTTCCTACATGCCATTCTTTCGCGATGCGGTGGTCGGTACGCCGGCACGGCACTATGCCGTCGATAAGGTCAGGCATGAGGCCGGTTATTTCTTTGCCCAACCGATTCGCGACGAGAACCAGGAATGGCACGTGATCGGCGTGGCAGTCGTCAAATCCAGCATACGCGAGAGCGAAAGGCGTTGGCTCAGCCAGGAAGCGCCAGCCTTGATCGTAGACAACAACGGGATCGTACTGCTGGCGTCGCCGCCAGAATGGCGTTACGCCACGCTGCAGGCGCAAAGCCGCGAAGCCTTGGAGAAAATCAGTCGCGATCAGTTCGCCGGGTTGCCCTTGGGCGAGGTGTCGCTCGATATCGATTTGGCCGGCGCCGACGATGGGGCCGTGGTCAGTTTGCCCCGGCACTTGCGCGGCGATGTCGGGCCACAGACCGGGGCGCGGCCGTTTCTTGCCGTAGCGCGCAATTTGCCCGATACGGCCTGGCGCATCGTGGTCTTCTCCGATTTGCGTCCGGTCGCCATGCAGGCCGGCACCCATGCGGCGCTGGCCGCTGCGGCCATGGGCTGTTTGCTGCTGGGGTTGTTGTATTTGAACCAACGCCGACGTCTGGCCAAAGGGCGCGAGGAGGCGCAAGCGATGCTGGAGCAGGCCAACCACGAGTTGGAGCAGAAGGTCAAGGAACGCACGGCCGACCTGAGCGATGCGGTGAGCCGCTTGCAGAGCGAGGTGGCAGAGCGTCAGCGCGCCGAGCAGACCTTGCGCGCGGCTCAGGATGAATTGGTGCAGGCGGCCAAGCTGGCCGTTCTCGGCCAGATGGCGACCGGCATCACCCACGAGATGAGCCAGCCTCTGGGGGCGATCCAGACCCTGTCGGCCAACGCCGCAGAATTCATGCGGCGGGGCGAGGTGGCGACGGCGGAGAAGAATCTCGCCATCGTTGGCCAGCTGGCCGAGCAGATGGGCGGCATCATTGGCCCGCTGAAAACCTTTGCCCGCAAGTCCCCGGCTATGCCGAGCGCTGTGGATGTGGCAAGGGCGGTTGATGCGGCGCTCTTCCTGTTCGATCAGCGCCTGCGCAAGCACAGCGTCGTTGTCGACAAGGACTTCGGTAGCGAGCCTTTGATTGCCTGGTGCGACGCCAACCGTTTGCAGCAGGTTCTGGTCAATCTGATCGGCAACGCCATCGATGCGATGGCGGACAGCGCGCAGCGCCGTTTGCAATTTGTCGCGTCGCGCAGCAGTGGGCAGCGTATCGCACTGTTCGTCACCGATACCGGTGGCGGCTTTGACGATGCTGCGCTGGCCCGGCTGTTCGAGCCGTTTTTCACCACCAAGCAGCCGGGCGAGGGCTTGGGCCTGGGCTTGACCATCTCGCGCGACATCCTGCGCGACTTCGGTGGCGACTTGCTGGCCGCGCCGGCGCCGGAGGGTGGCGCCCGCTTCACCATTCTTTTGCCGACCGCGCCGGTGGCGCACCCTGTGGAGGAGTCAGCATGAACCCCGCATTGACCGTATTGCTGGTCGAAGACGATCCCAATGTTCGGTTGGGTTGCGAACAGGCGATGCAACTTGCCGGTATTTCGGTGACGGCGGTGGCGACCGCCGAGGAAGCGCAGCGCCAGCTGGCGGCCGGCTATTCCGGCATCGTCGTCACCGATATGCGCTTGCCGGGCATGGACGGCATGGCCCTGCTGCGCTGGATCAACCAGCTCGATGCCGATTTGCCGGTCATCATGATCACCGGGCATGGCGACATTACGCTGGCAGTCGAGGCGATGCGTGCCGGCGCTTACGATTTCATGCAGAAGCCGTTTTCGACTGGCGATCTGGTCGAGGTCGTGCGCCGGGCGCTGGAAAAGCGCGCCCTGGTCCTCGAAGTCGAAGCCTTGCGCCGTCGCCTGGACAATCGCGACGATCTGGAATCGCGCCTGATCGGGCGTTCGCCGCAGATGGTCCGCGTGCGTCAGCTCATCCTCGACGTGGCCAATGCTGCGGTGGACGTGCTGATTATGGGGGAAACCGGCACCGGCAAGGAGATGGTCGCCCGTTGCCTGCACGACTATTCCGGGGCCAGCCGCGAGCACTATGTGGCGCTCAATTGCGGTGGCATGGCGGAAACCCTGCTCGACAGCGAATTGTTCGGTCATGAGCCGGGTGCCTTCACCGGCGCCCAGAAACGGCGTATCGGCAAGGTCGAATACGCCAGCGGCGGCACGCTTTTCCTCGACGAAGTGGAGACTATGCCGCTGGCCATGCAGATCAAGCTGCTGCGCGTCCTGCAGGAGCGGGTGGTCGAGCGCCTCGGTTCCAATCAGTTGATCCCGGTGTCGTGCCGGGTCATCGCGGCGAGCAAGGCCGATTTGAAGCTGCTGTCCGATCAGGGCAAGTTCCGTGGCGATCTCTATTACCGCCTGAATGTGGTGCGCATCGATCTGCCGCCGCTGCGCGAGCGGCGCGAGGACATCCCGGCGCTATACGATGCTTTCCTGCTGCAGGCGGCCAAGCGTTACAACCGGCCCCTACCGACCATTGGCGCCGATGAAATGCGTCGCCTGATGGCCTACGATTGGCCGGGCAACATCCGTGAATTGCACAATGCGGCCGACTGTCGTGTGCTTGGTGTCGGTCACTCCACGCCAGGTAACGCCATGGTGGCGGAGGCACCGTCGCTGACCGAGGCGGTCGAGACTTACGAGCGCCTACTTATCTCTGACGAACTCTCCCGCCAGTCCGGCAACATCGCGCGAACGGCCGAAGTGTTGAAGATCGCGCGGACGACTTTGCACGACAAGTTGAGGAAATACGGCTTACTGGGCGCTTGAGCGGGGTAGCCAGCCCAGTCGGCGGAACGCCCATTCGGTCAGCCACAGGCTGAAGTAGGTGGCGAACCAGGCGAAAATGCAGTCGGACAGGAAGTGGCCGCCGGGCGACATGCGCACCAAGGCAAACAGGCCGCCGAAGGCGATGCTGCCGAGCAGCCAGCGGCGCCGGATGGCCGGTGCGCCGAGCCAGCCGAAAGCCATGATGAACGAGGCCGTGGCGACATGGCCGCTGACGAAGGAACAATTCTGCTGGCATTGGTCGGCCGGGATGAAGGCTGGCGTGAATTGTTTGGTGCTGCCGAAGTTCTCGGTATTGACCGGCCGGGTCCGCCCCGAGTGTTCCTTCAATGTGCCATCGACCAGCAGCACCGGGCCGAGCAAAGCGCCGGCCAGCAGAAAGCCGAATAGGCCACGACGGGCGCGCAGTCCATTGAAGCGTTTGAAGAAACTGAGCAAGAGCAGCACGAGCAGGACGACCAGCAGGCCTTGGCCGATGCGTGGCAGGCCGCGATAGGGGATTTTCAGCCACGGGTCGTCGCGGCTGAATAGCCATTGTCCTTCGCCGCGATAGAACAGGCCGCTGGCCCACAGGTCGATCTGCGGGAGGGCGATGAAGGTCATGGCGAGCACGCCGAAGACGATCAGCGCGATGCGCAGTTCAGTAGCCCTTGAATTCATGCAGCAGATAGACGTCCATGTCGCGCGAGCGCTCGGCATCGAGCGGCGCCTTCAGGGTGGCGAGTTTCTCCACTTGGGTGAAACTGCGCTTGAAATCATCGCCCGGGGCATCCTGGGTGATCAGGATCGCATCCTTGCCGACATAGGGGCGCAGGTCGGTGGTCAGCTTGTAGTGGTCGCTCGCTTTGCCACTCGGGTTCCAGCTGGCGGCAGCTGGCTGCAGCTCGCGCAGTTCGTACAGCATGTGGGCGAGCAGGGTGCGGTTGTCGGCAACCAGCACGGCGTCGGGATGGGCGTGCAGCAGCGGCGTCAGTTGGCGGCCGAGATCATCCCAGCCGCGGGCCCGCAGGTAAGGGTCCAATTTTGCCGTTTTTTGCCCGTGCACCGCAGCAGTCAGTTGCGGCCAGTGGTAGGCCAGACCGACCAGCGCCACATTGAGCGCTATGCCCCAGAGCAGCAGGCGTTGGCGCTGGCGGGCGAGCAGCCAGGCGACGACGGCGATGGCCGCCGGCGCAAAGGCGGGCGCGGCCCAGTTGGCGTTCGCCGTACTCTTGAAGGCTTGCGCCGAAACGACAGCCCACAGCGGTAGGGCGAACCAGAGCAGCAAGCGGGTGCGTGGATCGTTCCAGCTTTCGCGCAGGCGCAGCAGGAGCAGGACGAAAACGCTGCCGAGGATGGGGCCGAAGGCCGCCCACTGGGCGCCCCAGAATTCGCCCAGTGCCTTCAGTCCGCCACCCGCCTTGCGATTCAGCGTGATGTCGGCCGTGTGCTTCAGGGTCGGGAAGTCGTGCGTGACGTTCCACCAGATGTTCGGGCTGAGGATGGCCAGAGCGAGCAGAGCAGCGGCCCAAGGCTTGGCCGAAGCCAGCCGGTCGCGGCGGAAGAGCAGCAGGTGCAGGAAGGCGGCGCCAAGGAAGGCCGCCATGGTGTATTTGGACAGCAGGCCGAGGCCGCCGATCAGGCCGAGCAACAGCCAGTCGCCCCAACGGTCTTCATCAACCGCTCGCAGATAGGCCCACAGCGCTGAGGTCCAGCACAGCGTGAGCAGGGCGTCGGTGGAGACGAAGAGGCCGAGCCAGGCGAACATCGGCACGGTGAGCACGGCCAGCGCCGACCAGAAGGCGACGCGCTCGTCGTACAGGCGGGCAGCGATGCCCCAGCAGGCGATGGCGGCAAGCGGGTAGCACAGCATGCCGAGCGCCTTGACGCCAAGCAGGCCGTCGCCGAACAGTTGGGTCGACAGCCAGATCAGTGCGGCGATACCGGGCGGTTTGGAGAAATAGCCCCAGTCGAGATGCTGCGCCCAGGTCCAGTATTGCGCTTCGTCGACATAGAGCGTGATGCCGAGTTGGGGCAAGGCCCAGAAGCGCCAGGCGACCAGGATGGCCGCCAGCGCAATCAGCAATTTCCGGCTTTGAGCGATGTGCACCGCAGCAGGGGTCAGACCGGCTTGTGCCAGCCTTCGTCGGCGGCCAGCGCCGGCTCGGGGCGCGCCGTATAGGAGCGGATGGTGCCGGTTTCGTAGTAAATGCGGGCGAGCAGTTCCGACAGCACGCCGGTGGTGATGAAGTGCACGCCGGCAATCAGGCCGCCGATGGCGACGATGAGCAGCGGACGGCCGCCGATCGGCTCGTCGAGCACGAATTTGACCCAGGCCAGCCAGCCGAGGACCAGCGACGACAGCGCGGTCAGGCCCAGGCCGATGCCGCCGAAGAAGTGGCCGGGGCGGGCGCGGAAACGCATGAAGAAGTAAACCGCGATCAAGTCGAGAATGACGCGGAAGGTGCGCGAGATACCGTACTTGGAAACGCCGGCGGTGCGCGGGTGGTGCGTCGTCGGTTCCTCGGCAATGCGGCGCGGCGTGGTGACGGTGGCCATCCAGGCCGGGATGAAGCGGTGCATTTCGCCGTACAGGCGGACGCGCTTGATGACGTCGCCGCGGTAGGCCTTGAGGCTGCACCCGTAGTCGCGCAGCTTGACGCCGGTCAGGCGGGCGATCAGGCGGTTGGCGATCTTGGACGGGATTTTGCGCAGCAAGAGGCCATCCTGGCGGTTCTTGCGCCAGCCGGCGACGAGGTCGAGATCTTCGTTGAGCAGGCGGCCGACCATGCGCGGGATGTCGATCGGATCGTTCTGCAAATCGCCGTCCATGGTCACGATCACGTCGCCGCGCGCCGCATCGATGCCGGCCTGCATGGCGGCAGTCTGCTTGAAGTTGCGGGTCAGTTCGACGATGCGCACATGCGGGCCGTATTCCTTGGCCGATTGCAGGCCGCGATCCACCGTCGCGTCGCTGCTGCCATCGTCCACCAGCACCAGTTCCCACGGATGTTGGTAGCCGGTCAGGGCCTCATGGACGCGCTTGACCAGCGGCGCGACGTTGTCCTCCTCGTTATAGACGGGAACAACGATGGAAAGCGTGTGCGGGGGCAGGGGATGGGCGGCGTTCATGATTCGATCCGGCGGTAAAGGCGGGATTTTACATTAAAGCCCCTCGCCCGGCTGTGGCCGTGGGCTTTAATGTAAAATCACCGGCTTACGCAACAACGAGGAATCGCCAGCATGTTGCTGATGATCGACAATTACGACAGTTTCACCTACAACCTTGTCCAGTACTTTGGCGAGCTCGGCCAGGAAGTCAGGGTTTTTCGCAACGACGCGATTACGCTGGCTGAAATCGCCCAGATGAAGCCGGATTACCTGGTGATTTCGCCAGGGCCGTGTGCGCCGGCGCAGGCCGGGATTTCGCTGGCGGCAATCAAGGAGTTTTCCGGCAAGATTCCGCTGCTTGGCGTGTGTCTTGGCCATCAGTCGATCGGCGAAGCCTTTGGTGGCAAGATCGTGCACGCCAAGCAGTTGATGCACGGCAAGGTATCCCCGGTCCACCACAAGGATGTCGGCGTCTTCAAGGGTTTGCCCAATCCGCTGACCTGCACGCGCTACCACTCTTTGGCGATCGAGCGCGCCAGTTGCCCGGACTGCCTGGAAGTCACCGCTTGGACCGACGACGGTGAAATCATGGGCGTGCGCCACAAGACGCTGGCCGTCGAGGGCGTGCAGTTCCATCCGGAGTCGATCCTGACTGAGCGCGGTCACGACCTGTTGAAGAATTTCCTCGAGGAGTACAAGAAATGACCCCGCAAGCCGCCCTGCAGCGCGTCATCGAACATCGCGAAATCTTCCATGACGAGATGGTTTCGCTGATGCGCCAGATCATGAGTGGCGAAGTGTCGCCGGTCATGGTTGCTGCCATCATCACCGGTCTGCGCGTCAAGAAGGAAACTATCGGCGAGATCGCCGCCGCCGCTAGCGTCATGCGCGAACTGGCGACCCCGGTCAAGGTGCCCTACGACAATCGTTTTGTCGATATCGTTGGTACCGGCGGCGATGCGGCGCACAGCTTCAATATTTCCACGACCTCGATCTTCGTCGCCGCCGCGGCCGGCGCCAAGGTGGCCAAGCACGGCGGGCGGAGCGTGTCTTCGAGTTCGGGGAGCGCCGATGTGCTGGAGGCGCTCGGTGCCAACATCATGCTGTCGCCCGAGCAGGTCGCCGCTTGTATCGAGGAAACCGGTATCGGTTTCATGTTTGCGCCCAATCACCATAGCGCGATGAAACACGTCGCCCCGGTGCGGCGCGAAATGGGCGTGCGTACCATCTTCAATATCCTCGGTCCGCTGACCAACCCGGCCGGCGCGCCGAACACCCTGATGGGCGTCTTCCACCCCGATCTGGTCGGCATCCAGGTGCGCGTCATGCAGCGCCTCGGCGCCGAGCGCGTGCTGGTGGTGCACGGCAAGGACAATCTGGACGAGATTTCACTCGGTGCGGCCACGTTGGTAGGGGAGTTGAAAGATGGGGAAATCGACGAGTATGAAATTCACCCGGAAGATTTCGGCCTGCAAATGATGTCCTTGCGTAACCTACGCGTTGCCGGCGCCGCCGAATCGCGCGCCATGATGCTTTCGGCGCTGGAAAATAAACCGGGCGCCGCGCGCGAGATCGTCTGCCTCAATGCCGGTGCGGCACTCTATGTTGCCAACGTCGCCGACAGCATCGGCGACGGCATCGTCAAGGCGCGTGAAGCCATCGCCAGTGGTGCGGCGCGTGCCAAGCTCGATCAGTTCGTCCAGAGCACTCAGCGCCTGGGGGCGAAATGAGCGACATTCTCAAACAGATCATCGCCACCAAGCGAGATGAGGTCGCCCAGGCCTCCGCGCTGAAGAGCTTTGCCGCTGTCGAGGCGGAGGCATTGGCCCAGTCCGCCCCGCGTGATTTCGTGGGCGCCATCCGCAACAAAATTACCGCAGGTCAGGCGGCGGTGATCGCCGAGGTCAAAAAGGCCAGCCCATCAAAAGGGGTGATTCGTCCCGATTTTCGTCCCGCCGAGATCGCGCGCAGCTACGAACAGCACGGCGCCGCCTGTCTGTCGGTGCTGACGGATCGTCAGTACTTCCAGGGCTGTCCGGCTTATCTGCAGGAGGCACGTGCCGCCTGTGCCTTGCCGGTCTTGCGCAAGGATTTCATGGTCGATGCCTACCAGGTGGCCGAAGCGCGGGCGATGGGGGCCGACTGCATCCTGTTGATCGCGGCGGCGCTGTCCTTGTCCGAAATGCAGGCGCTGGAAGCTCAGGCGCAAGCTTATGGCCTGGCGGTATTGGTCGAGGTGCATAACGGTGAAGAGTTGGATGCCGCCCTGCAACTGACCACCCCCTTGCTTGGCATCAATAACCGTAACCTGCGCACCTTCGAGGTGACGCTGAACACCACGTTGGGTTTGCTCGAGCGCATTCCGGCCGATCGTATCGTCGTCACCGAAAGTGGCATCCTGGCGCCGGCCGATGTGGCGCTGATGCGCGATCATCGGGTGAATGCCTTCCTGGTCGGCGAAGCATTCATGCGAGCGGCCAATCCAGGCGAGGAACTCGCCCGGTTGTTCGTGTGATGGTGTTGCATACGCGCAACATTCTGCAGGCGAGTGTGGCCAAACGCGAAAAACCCCGTTGCTAGTACGCTTGGCCCTTTGCGACAATCGAATTCAACTTCTCAATCCGAGAGGTAAAGCTTAGTTGCTCTGCAGAGGGTGACTAAAAACTAACCACTAAGGAGATTCTCTGATGCAAAAGAAGATCATCGCTCTGGCCATCGCTGGCCTGGCTTCTTCCGCAGCTTTCGCTCAAACCAACGTCACCGTTTACGGTGTTGCTGATTTGGGTCAAACCTACGTTTCCGTTTCTGGTGGCGACAGCGTCAAGGCTTCCGTCCTGCGCCAGGATGCCAACTCTTCCTACATCGGCTTCAAGGGTGTTGAAGATCTGGGCAACGGCCTGAAGGCTGTCTTCCAGTTCGAAAGCGGCCTGAACCCGGATACCACCGGCGGCACCTGGGCAAGCCGTGACTCCTACGTTGGCCTGGCTGGCGGTTTCGGTACCGTCGCGCTGGGTAACCTGACCCACCCGCTGCGTACCATGGGTGCCAAGGTTGAACTGATGCCGGGTGCCGCTGGTCTGGGTACCCTGGCTTCGGTTACCGGTACCGTTCTGGGCTTGAAGACCGGTGCTGACGAGCGTGCTCAAAACGCTATTGCTTACATCTCCCCGACCTTCGTTGGTGGTCTGAATGTAACCGCTGCCTACACCGCTAGCGCCTACAAGAACGGCGATACGACCTTTGCTGAGTCCCGTGACGGTGGCAAGAACCCGCATGCTTATCAGCTGGCTGTTCAGTACGACGCCAACAACCTGTATGCTGGCCTGGGCTACCATCGCGTGGTTGACATCGGTACGAATGGCTCTACCGTCACCGCATCGAACAACGACGGTGCTCAAGTTATCCGCGCCGTTGCTGCTTACACCTTCCCGTCCGCTACCAAGGTTACCGCTCTGTGGGACAACACCCGTGTCAGCATGAACACGAACGATGGTGATGCTCGCCGTAACGCCTTCTCTTTGGGTGTTGCTCAGGGCTTTGGCAAGAACACCGTTGGTCTTGAGTATGGTTACTCTGGCAAGGTTAAGGTTGCTGGCGACGATCTGGATAACTCTTCCTCCTCGATCGTTTCTGCAATTTACAGCTACGAACTCAGCAAGCGCACCATGCTGCATGCTCGTGCTTCGCGCCTGAACAACAGCGGTAACATCAACAACCAGTTCTACAACAACAAGGTTAGCGACAACATCACCGGTGGTGCAACCGCTGGTGCTGACTACACTGGTGTGATGGTTGGTATCCGCCACGCGTTCTAATTTAGCCTAGCTAATTTTAGATCAACAGAACAGCCACCTTCGGGTGGCTGTTTTGTTTTGGCTGATGGAAAAAATAAACAATAAAAAAAGCCCGCTCATGGCAGGCTTTTTCGTTGCTGTTTGCCGGGGGTTAGCTTGCCAGAATGAGATTGTCTCGATGGATCAATTCCGGCTCGTCAATATAGCCGAGCGTTTCCTCGATCTCTGCGGTGGCTTTGCGGGCGATCAGGCGGGTTTCGCCGCTGCCGTAGTTGGTCAAGCCGCGGCCAATTTCACGGCCTTCTGGGCTGATGCAGGCTACCGCAGCACCGCGTTCGAAATCACCTTCGGCGGAAATAACGCCAATGGGAAGCAGGCTTTTTCCCGATTTCAGGGCGTTCACCGCGCCGGCATCGAGATGTAGCTTGCCGGCTAATTGCAAATGGTCCGCTAGCCACTGTTTACGCGCGGCGAGTGGTTGGGTGTGTGAGATGAGTAGCGAGCCGACCGGTTCGCCGTGAGCGAGGCGAACGATGGCGTTATTTTCGCGGCCGTTGGCAATGGCCGTATGTGCGCCGCTGCGTCCGGCGCGTTTGGCGGCGATGACCTTGGTGATCATGCCGCCGGTGCCAACCCGGCTACCGGCGCCACCGGCCATGGCTTCGAGCGATGCGTCGCCGGCAGTGGCTTCCTGAATCAGTGTGGCGCTCGGATCCTTGCGCGGGTCGGCGGTATAGAGGCCTTGTTGATCGGTCAGGATGATCAGCGCATCGGCTTCGATCAGGTTGGCGACCAGGGCGCCTAGGGTGTCGTTATCGCCGAACTTGATCTCGTCAGTGACGACAGTGTCGTTCTCATTGATGATCGGCACGACGCCAAGGTTGAGCAGGGTGGTCAGTGTCGAGCGGGCGTTGAGGTAACGCTTGCGATCGGCCAGGTCGTCGTGGGTGAGCAGAATCTGGGCGGTGACCAGTTCATGCTGGCTGAAGGCATGTTCGTAGGCTTCGACCAGGCCGGCTTGGCCGATGGCGGCGACCGCCTGTTTTTCGTGCACAGTCGCCGGGCGGCGATCCCAGCCCAGGCGTTGCACACCACAGGCAACGGCGCCGGAGGAAACGAGGACGACTTCTTTGCCTTCGCTACGTAATTGACTGATTTGCCTTGCCCAATCGGAAATGGCGGCGAGGTCCAGGCCAGTGCCGTTATTGGTAACGAGTGCCGAGCCGACCTTGACGACAAAGCGCTTGGCGTTGGCGAGACGGGTGCGACTCATTCGCCCTCCGTAGCTTCCGGTTCTTCGCCTTCGCTGCCTTCCTCTGTTTCATCGTCCGGCTCGATGTCGGGTGGCGCCATTTTTTCCAGGGCTTCTTGCAGCGCGAAGATCAGCGGGCGGGTGCCGTCGCCGGTGATGGCGGTGATCGGGAAAACCGGGCCGTCGTAGCCGGAGGCCTGCTTGTAGGCCTTCAGGAACTCGGCAATCTTTTCCTCGCGTTCTTCCTCGGGAATCAGATCGAGCTTGTTCAGTACCAGCCAGCGCGGCTTGTTGGCCAGTGCGGGGTCGTGTTTGGCCAATTCGTCGACGATAGCCTTGGCGTCATGCACCGGATCGGCATCCGGGTCGATCGGTGCGACGTCGACCAGGTGCAGCAGAATGCGCGTGCGCTGCAGGTGCTTCAGGAAGCGGATGCCCAGGCCGGCACCATCGGCGGCGCCTTCGATCAGGCCTGGCACGTCGGCAACCACGAAGCTCTTTTCGGCATCGACGCGAACGACCCCGAGGTTGGGGTGCAGCGTGGTGAAGGGGTAGTCAGCCACCTTCGGGCGGGCAGCGGAGATGGCGCGGATCAGGGTGCTCTTGCCGGCATTGGGCATGCCGAGCAGGCCGACGTCGGCCAGGACGCGCAACTCAAGGCTGACTTCGAATTCCTCGCCAGGGTCGCCCTTGGTGCATTGGCGCGGAGCGCGATTGGTTGAGGACTTGAAGTGGGTGTTGCCCAGGCCGCCTTTGCCGCCCTTGGCGAGCAAGACTTTCTTGTCGTGCGCATTGAGATCGGCCAGTACTTGTCCGGTATTGAGATCGGTGATGACGGTGCCGACCGGCATGCGCAGAACGATATCGTCCCCGCCCTTGCCGTAGCAATCCGCACTGCCGCCGTTCTCGCCGCGTTGGCCAAGAAACTTGCGGGTGTAGCGGTAGTCGACCAGGGTGTTGATGTTGCGGTCGGCAATAACGAAGACACTGCCGCCACGACCGCCGTCGCCGCCGTTGGGGCCGCCCATTGGGATGTATTTCTCGCGGCGGAAGGTGGCGATGCCGTTGCCGCCGTCGCCGGCCTTAATGTAAATCTTGGCTTCGTCGATGAATTTCATGGTGTTTCCTTCCCGCGTGGGCGGAGAGAGGGTTGTTCATTGCTTTGCACAGCGGCGACGAGACGCGAAGACAAGCCGCAGACAGCATTGTTCTATACGGCAAGGCGCAGTCGACAAAGTACCGGCGCCGTTGTGCAAAGCAATAAAAAGCAAAAAGCCCTATCCGGCGGATAGGGCTTTTCTGGGTTCCGCCTGGTCGAATTATTCGGCGGCCGGAACGATGGTCACCGTGCGGCGCTGCTTGGCGCCCTTGACGGCGAACTGAACGATGCCGTCCTTCAGTGCGAACAGGGTGTGATCCTTGCCGCAGCCGACGTTTTCGCCCGGGTGGAATTCAGTACCGCGCTGGCGAACGATGATGTTGCCGGCGAGAACGAACTGACCGCCATAGCGCTTGACGCCAAGACGCTTGGCTTGTGAGTCGCGGCCGTTACGGGAACTACCGCCTGCCTTTTTGTGTGCCATTTAGCTAGCTCCTTGTCTGAACTTAGGCAGCGATCGAGTCGATGCGCAGTTCGGTGTAGTTCTGACGATGGCCCTGACGCTTCTGGTAGTGCTTGCGACGGCGCATCTTGAAAATCTTGACCTTGTCGTGACGGCCGTGGGAAACCACGGTGCACTTGATGGAGG
>JAYREE010000001.1:0-316755 GCA_041909105.1 Azonexus sp. | reverse complement strand
TCTATCCGGCCGAGCAGTTGCTCGACGAAACGCTGAAGGCGGCGCAGACCATTGCCGGCTTCTCGCTGCCGGTGGTCATGATGATCAAGGAGTCGGTCAATCGCGCCTTCGAATCCTCGCTCAACGATGGCTTGCTGTTCGAGCGTCGGGTTTTCCATTCCAGCTTCGGCCTGCACGACCAGCGCGAAGGCATGGCCGCCTTCGTCGAGAAACGCAAACCGGCATTCAAGAACCGCTGACTTGCACCTTCTCGCGGACATTTCCAGCCACGGCTTCGGGCATCTGGCGATCACCGCCCCGGTGCTCGAAGCCCTAGCCTCAACCCTTCCCGAACTGCGCTTGACCGTGCGCAGCCGCGTGTCGCCGAGCCAGCTGCAACAGCGTATCCGTCACCCGTTCAAACTCATCGCCGACAACACCGACTTCGGTTTTGCCATGGTCGACGCGACACAAGTTGACCGCACTGCCAGCGCAGTCGCCTACCAAAATGCCCATGCACATTGGCCCGACCGTGTCGCCGCTGAAACAACTTTCCTGCAGCGACTGTCGCCCGATTTCGTGCTGACCAACGTCAGCTACCTGCCGCTGGCGGGCGCAGCGCAGGCCGGAATCCCCTGCGCCAGCCTGTGCTCGCTGAACTGGGCCGATCTGTTCCGGCACTTTTTTGGTCATGAGCCGTGGGCTAACGCCATCCACCGCCAGATCCTCGATGCCTACCGAAGCGCCGACGCCTTCCTGCGCGTCACGCCCGGCATGGCCATGCCGGATTTCCAGCATGTACGCGACATTGCGCCGATCGCCGCCCGCGGTATCCGTCATCTCCTTCCGTTAGGTGGCGACAAGGCCGTACTGGTGGCCATGGGTGGCATCGCCCATCGCTTGCCGGTCGAAACTTGGCCACGCATCCCCGGCATCCGTTGGCTGGTTTCTCTGGATTGGCAATGTTCCCACCCCGACGGCCTCGCTTGGGAGACCTTGGGGCTCACTTTTACCGACCTGCTCGCCTCCGTTGATGCCGTGATCACCAAGCCGGGCTATGGCACCTTTACAGAGGCCGTCTGCAACGGGACCCCGGTACTCTATCAGCGACGGGAGGATTGGCCGGAACAGGAATGCCTAATCGCCTGGCTCGTGCGGCACGGCCAATGTGTCGAGGTCGAAGCGGAAAAACTGATCAACGGCGACGTGGAAAAGGCTCTGGGCGAACTATTGAGGCTCCCCACCCCAGAGCGACCACCGATGGAAGGCGCGGCAGAAGCCGCAATCTGGATCAGAGCGGCCGGAAGCCGAGGCGCTTGAGCAGTTCGCCGGTTTCGCAGACCGGCAAGCCCATCACGCCGGTGTAACTGCCGGACAGATGCTCGACGAAAAGTCCGGCCAAGCCCTGAATACCATACGCTCCGGCCTTGTCCATCGGCTCGCCGCTCATCACGTAGTGGCGGATTTCGTCATCGTCGATGGTACGGAAACGAACCTCGCTGACAGACAGCACATATTCGGTACGGCCCATGTGATTGATTGCCACCCCGGTCAGCACCCGATGGGTCTTGCCCGACAAGTGCTTCAGGATAGCCGTAGCGTCGGCCATATCGACGGGCTTGCCAATAATCCGACCCTCAAACTCCAGGGTGGTATCGGCCGAAAGCACTGGGCGCATTGGCAGCTTGCGGTCAGCAATGATTTTCAGGCCATGCACCGCCTTGGCACGAGTGACCCGTTCGACATAGGCTTCAGCACTTTCCCCGGCCAGCGGGGTCTCGTCTGTTTCGGTGTCGGCACGATCGCCGTCACGAAATACGACGGTATCGAAATCAATTCCGATCTGGTGCAGCAACTCGCGGCGGCGCGGACTGCGCGAGGCCAGATAAATACGCATCAACCCTCCCGGTGATATGGATGATTCTTCAAGACACTGACGGCTCGATACAACTGTTCGCATAATAGCAACCGCGCCATGCCATGTGGAAGCGTCAAGCTGGATAAACGCAGCTTGTCATCGGCTTTTTGCTTGAATTCTTCATCCAGACCATCCGCCCCGCCAATCAGCAAGGCGACATCGCGCCCATCCTGCATCCAGGCCTCAAGGCGCTTGGCGAGCTTGAGGGTAGTCAGATCATCACCGCGCTCGTCGAGCACGACGAGACGGGGATTGTTGGGCAGATGCTCGCGGATACGCCCCTTCTCGGCCGCAAGCAATTGCTCACGCGTCTTGGAGCCGCGTGCCTCCGGTTTGATTTCGGCAATGCTGAGTGGCAATTCTCGCGGCATGCGCTTCAAGTATTCGGCGCAACCTTCATTGACCCAATCCGGCTGCCGATGGCCGACAGCTAGGATGGTCAATTTCATTCGTCAGCAGCCTGCTCGGCAGCGGCCTTACGACGCTGGGCCGGCGTCATCTGCCAGAGTTCCTCGAGGTTGTAGTACTGGCGGACACTCGGCTGCATGACATGGACGATGACATCGCCGATATCGACCAAGACCCATTCACCGGCATCCTCGCCCTCGACCGAAACGATCTCCCCGCCGGCTTCACGCACTTTGTCCTGAACATTGCGGGCCAAGGCCTTGACCTGACGGTTGGAATCGCCGGTAGCGATGACCAGACGATCGAACATCGAGGTCAGTTTCGTGGTGTTGATAACTTCTATGTCCTTGCCTTTGATGTCTTCAAGGGCATTTACGACGATTTTTTGCAGCTTGCGGATGTCCATCAGGGATTTCTGTAAAGGGAATGAGTCTGAATATAGTCGAGAACGCTGTCCGGCAGCAAATAACGGGCTGACAAACCGTTGGCCAGCAATTTGCGTATCTGCGTCGCCGATATTGCTAACTGCGTCATGGCAAAGGTCACGATGCCTCCATAGGCAAGCTCACGCAACTGCGCGGCATCGGCCAAACGTCTCTCGCCATATTCGGCGGCGACATCACCTGGCAGACTCGCTGCCTCGACCGGGAAACCTGGCCGATGCGATACGGCGACGTGAGCCAGGGTAAAAATATCGCGCCAGCGATGCCAGGTTGCCAAACCGGCAAACGCGTCGGCACCGACCAAAAGCACCAACGACGTTTCCCGCCCCAGTTCACGGCGCAAGCGTTCCAGCGTATGAACGGTGTAACTCGGCACAGCCGCATCGACCTCCGCCGCATCGACGGAAAAATACGGATTACCCGACGTGGCCAACCTAACCATGGCCAGACGATCGATGGCTGTGACCTGCGGGGCTCCGCGATGCGGAGGCTGTCCCGCCGGCATCCAGCGCACTCCGCCGAGACCGAGGTGGGCGATTGACTCCTCGGCCAGCCGCAGGTGGCCATAATGGACCGGATCGAATGTACCGCCAAATAGGCCGAGGGGCGGATTCATGCCTCAGACAATTTCCGAGATGCCGAATATATCGCGGTAACAAGCATAGAAACTGGCAAAGACGATGGGAGCAACCACCAGCACCATGGGGGCCATGATCATAGCGGTCAGCAACTCTTGCAAGCCGGGTAGCATCAACAGCAGGACACCCAGCAGAACGCCCGGCACGACAACGGTGGCCAGCAGCATGGCCAGTCCGTACGTCAGGAACGGACGCCAATTCATCCAACAGGCGACGAAACTGAAAAACAATGCTTTGCCGAGCGGCTGGCGATGCCAAGCTGCCAGCACCGGAGCGAACCACCAAGCCATCAGCACCGGCACCAGTAAAGTCGCCACGACCAGCAAAGGCAATAGAAAATCAGCATCCTCGACAGCAGCACGTTCAGCCCGACTACTCGCCAACATGTAGCGTAAGAAATCACCACCATCGACCAGCGCTGAAACACCTAAAATACCGAGCGTGCACAACAAATAGAGGGCACCCAAGGCAAGAAGGGTCTTGGCGTTTTCGTTGAAGCCGCCATACAAGGTCTGCAGACCGACCGGCTGTCCGCGCTCAAGATTACGGGCCGCCTGCATCAGACCGACCGATAAACCCGGAATGGCCAGCGAGGCCGCGAGAGCGCCAATCACTGGAAAGAGGTTCAGGAAGATCACGGTAAACCAGTAGGCAACGACCAGCATGGTCATCACCGGCGGATTGCGGCGAAAAATTGCCACGCCGCCGGCCAACCAACGCCAACCGGCCCCGGAAGGAAGTGTCTGGGCTCGCACACTCAGACTCCAATAAAAATATCGCGGTAGGACGCGTACACCGCACCGGAAAAAACCGGCAGCAATAGCAGCAACCCAAGTCCAAGCGGAAGCATCGCGAAAAACAGGACGACGGCCAAGAATATGCCGAAAATCGACATTGCCAGCCAGTTCTTGACGCCAGCGGAAAAACTGGCCTTCATCGCATCGAACGGCTTCATGTCATGGAAGAACACCAGCGCAGGGGCAAACCAGGTCGCCATGATCACGGGTACCGACAATACCACGACCAGCAGTCCGGCCAACATCATGCCGCCCAGAGCGATGCCGAAACCAGCCACCCTACCGGTTATCACTCCGTCCAACGCGCCACCGCGGACCAGAACAAAGGCTAGGAAGGCGATACCGAATATGCCAATCGCAAAGAAGACACCGACCATTACCAATTGCCCGGCATTGTGCTTGAACCCAGCAAAAAGATCGGCAATCTGCGCCTCTTCATCTCTGGCAATGTGCCGACAGAGCTGAACCATGCCGGCACCAAACAATGGCACTAGCAGATGAGCAGCCACCTGACCGAACAAGGGGACGATCGATATCGCCATCAATATCACTAGAAGCAATACTGTACTGCCAATCCACACGCCAGGATTGACCAGAAACATGGCCCAGCCTTGGCGTAACCAGTCGAAACATGAACCGGGATCGACTTCACGGCTTTCGCCATCAAAGCGCGCAGGGGACAAGGGGAATACGGGGTTTTCACTCATGGGCGGATGCTAACGGGGCAGCGCGTCGGGAGCAAGGCGCAAACGAAACAGCATGTCGCGATATTCATCGGGATTCTTGATCGTCACCACTTGACCGACGCGCGGTCGATAGCGTACATCAAGGCGAAGCAGCCAGAAACGCAAGGCAGCAGCCCGTCGTATCGCCGGCCAGGCGGCACGCTCTACCTCCACCAGCGGTCTACGGCTTGCATAACCGGCGATCAGTGCAGCCAGATGTTCGCTGTCGCGGCACCAATCGTTGGCCACGACCGCCAGATCCAATAGCAGCACGTCCTCGCCAGCAAAGTAAAAATCGAGGATTCCGGCCAGTCCACCGCAGCTGTCCCACAAAACGTTGTCACGGAACAGGTCGGCATGGATTACGCCGCGAGGTAGCTCTGCCCAATCCGATGCGGCCTCCGCTGCCAACTCCTCGGCCAGCAATGCCGCCTCCCCCACGGGCAGCAGCGGCAACAGCGCAGCCCCTGTCTTGGCCCGCCATTCCGTACCACAGGGATTGGGCAAAGGGGCAGGAAAGTCGGCTGCAGCCAGATGCAACTCGGCGAGTTGCACACCGACGGCTCGGCACTGCTCGACGCCGGGCAGTTCACAGTTCCCCCCTGGCAAGCAGGTCAGCAGGCTCGCCGGCTTGCCCGCCAGCAAACGCCATAGACTGCCATCCTGACCGGCCAGCGGCAGCGGACAGGCAATGCCGCGCCGGGCCAGATACTCCATCAAGGCCAGGTGAAAATCGAGGTAAGTCGACTCGGGGCGCTCGAAGAGGGTCAAGACGTAACGCCCGCGCTCGGTCGTCACGAAATAATTGGAATTCTGCATGCCGGCGGCGATGCCGGCATATTCGATTAGCCGCCCGAGACCGAGCGGCGCAAGCCAGGCGTCGAGTTCCTCACGCCCGACCGGGGTATAGACCGACAAGGCTTACCAGCTATAGATGACCCACATCGGCGGACGCACCGGATTCTGGGCAATGTCGGCTTCGACGAATTTGCCATCGCCCTGGCGATCGACCAGATAGTAAGGCTTGCCGATGCTCGGCGTGACCTTGACCATGTACAGCTTACCCTTAATCCGATATTCCTCGCGCGTCTCGGCTTCCTTCTTGACGATGGTCACCTGTGGTTCCAGCGCGGCATCAAAGGCTTCCATTTCGGGCGGAGGTGGCGGCACGGCCGGCAGGGGCTGCAGATCGCCCTTCTGGGCCCAGACGGGAAGAGCGGCAAACAACAGGATAGGAAGAAGACGGCGCATGGTAGGTTCCTCGTTGGGATAAGCCTGATTTTATTACAGGTTGAGCAACATCTCATGTTCATTCGGCAACGGACCGAAGGGACGCCCCTCGTAGTGTTTGAAAATCGCCTCGACCACCTTCTCCGGATCGTCGATCAACTGGATCAGATGCATGTCTTCGGGATCGATCATTTTCTCTTCCACCAACCTGCCCTTGAACCAGTCAACCAGGCCGCCCCAGAAGTCAGAGCAGACGAGGATCAGCGGAATCTTGCGCGCCTTGCCGGTCTGGATCAGCGTCAAGGCCTCCATCAGTTCGTCCAGCGTACCGAAGCCGCCCGGCATCACGACATAGGCGCTGGCGAAGCGGACGAACATGTACTTGCGTGCGAAAAAGTGGCGGAATGTCTGGGAAATATCCTGGTAGGGATTGGACTTCTGCTCGTGCGGCAACTGGATGTTGAGTCCGACCGACGGTGACTTGCCGAAGAAAGCCCCCTTGTTGGCCGCTTCCATGATGCCGGGACCGCCACCGGAAATAACCGAGAAGCCCGAATCCGACAACAGGCGGGATAACTGCTCGGTCAGCGTGTAGTACTTCGAATCCGGCCGTACGCGAGCACTGCCGAACAGAGTAACGGCCGGTTTGATAGCGGCGAGACGTTCGGTCGCCTCGACGAACTCTGACATAATGCCGAAAATCCGCCAAGACTCGCGGGCTGTCGAATTTTTCAACAGCGCCTCGGTCTCAACACTCATTTCCAGTTTGTCGCTTTCCGTCACTTCTATGCCTCTCTTGTTGTTGGTGGACGGTTCGTCCTATCTCTACCGCGCTTTCCACGCCCTGCCCGACCTGCGCAACAAGGACGGCGAACCGACGGGTGCGCTGTACGGCGTGTTGAACATGCTACGTCGTCTCGAAAGCGACTACAAGGCGGACTACAAGGCCGTGGTATTCGACGCCAAGGGCAAAACCTTCCGCGATGACTGGTATCCGGAATACAAGGCCCACCGCCCGCCGATGCCAGACGACCTGCGCGCCCAGATCGAGCCGATCAACGCCGCGATCAAAGCGGCCGGTTGGCCGGTGCTGACCATCGACGGCGTCGAAGCCGACGACGTGATCGGTACGCTGGCGACGACTGCTGCGGTGCACGGCATCGAAACACTGATTTCCACTGGTGACAAGGATCTCACCCAACTGGTCGGCCCCCATGTGCGCTGGTACAACACCATGAGCAACGAACTGCTCGACGAGGCCGGCGTCGAAGCCAAGTTCGGGGTGCCACCGGAACGCATCGTCGATTATCTGGCGCTAGTCGGCGATACGGTGGACGGCGTGCCTGGCGTGCAAAAGTGCGGCCCGAAGACCGCCGTCAAATGGCTTACACAATACGGCTCGCTCGACCAGATCGTCGCCAATGCCGACCAGATTAGCGGCGTTGTCGGCCAGAACCTGCGCAATCACCTCGAATTCCTGCCGCTTGGCAAGAAGTTGGTCACCGTCGTCTGCGACCTGCCCGGCCTGCCCACCCCTACCGAATTGACAGCCACACCGCCTGATCGTGATGCCCTGCGCGAGATGTATCGGCGTTTCCAGTTCCGGACCTGGCTGGCCGAGATCGACGGTGCCGATGCCGCCGCCGGCATTCCTGCTCAAACGGTCGGCACCCCGAATCCGCCGCCGGTGGAAAAAGTGGCCGTTCGCTACGAAACTGTGCTTGACTGGAACGCATTCGATGGCTGGCTGAAGAAAATCGAAGCCGCCGAATTGACCGCGCTGGACACGGAAACCACCAGTCTCGACTCCTTCGCCGCCCGCATCGTTGGCATTTCGCTATCGGTCACGCCCGGCGAAGCCTGCTACATCCCGCTGGCGCACACCGCCCCCGGCGTCGCCGACCAATTGCCCCGTGACGAGGCCCTGGCCCGCCTGAAGCCCTGGCTCGAATCCGCCGCGCACAGGAAGGTGTTGCAAAACGCGAAGTACGATCAGCATGTGTTCGCCAATCACGGCATCAGTCTCGCTGGTATCGAACACGACACCATGCTGCAGAGCTACGTCATCGAGTCCGACAAGGGACACGATCTCGGCCAACTGTGCACCCGCCACCTCGGCCTGGAGACCATCGCCTACGAAGACCTGTGCGGCAAGGGCGCCAAGCAGATCACCTTTGATCAAGTTGACATCGAGCGCGCCGCCACTTACGCCGCCGAGGACGCCGACGTCACGCTGCGCATCCATAACGTCCTGCATCCGCGCTTCGCCGCCGAACCCGGCCTGTCGCGCATCTATCACGAGATCGAAATGCCGGCCCGTCAGGTCATCTGGCAAATCGAACGCAACGGCATCCTGGTCGACGCGCGGGTATTGACCCGGCAAAGCCACGAAATGGGCCAGAAGATCATGGCCCTCGAAGCGCAAGCCTACGAACTGGCCGGCCAACCCTTCAATCTGGCCTCGCCCAAACAGCTCGGCGACATCCTGTTCAACAAGCTCGGCCTGCCGGTCAAGAAGAAAACCGCTTCCGGCGGCCCATCGACCGACGAAGAAGTACTGACCGAACTGGCGCTCGACTACCCGCTGCCCAAGCTGCTGCTCGAACATCGCAGCCTGTCCAAACTGAAAGGCACCTATACGGACAAGCTACCACGCATGATCAATCCGGACACCGGGCGGGTGCATACCAATTTCGCACAAGCCGCCGTCGTCACCGGCCGCCTCGCCTCGAGCGACCCTAACCTTCAGAACATCCCGGTGCGCAGCGAGGAAGGCCGGCGCATCCGTACTGCCTTCATTGCTCCAGCCGGCAGCAGCATCGTTTCGGCCGACTATTCGCAGATCGAGCTGCGCATCATGGCGCACCTGTCGGGCGACGAGCGTCTGCTTGAGGCTTTTGCCCACGGCGAAGACGTACACCGCGCCACTGCCGGCGAAATCTTCGGCGTCACGCCGCTCGAAGTCGGCCCCGATCAGCGCCGCGTCGCCAAGAGCATCAACTTCGGCCTGATCTACGGCATGAGCGCCTTCGGCCTCGCCCGCCAACTCGGCCTGGAGCGCAGTGCGGCGCAGACCTACATCGACCGCTACTTCGCCCGCTACCCCGGCGTGGCCCGCTACATGGAAGAAGCCCGCCAATCGGCGCGCGAACACGGCTACGTCGAAACCGCCTTCGGTCGCCGCCTGTGGTTCCCCGACATCAAGTCAACCCAGGCCATGCGCCGCCAGGGCGCCGAACGCGCCGCCATCAACGCGCCGATGCAGGGTACGGCCGCTGACCTGATCAAACTGGCGATGATTGCCGTACAGAACTGGCTGGAAAAATCCGGCATGCAAAGCCGCTTGGTGCTACAGGTGCACGACGAACTGCTCCTCGAGGTACCGGACAACGAACTGATGGCCGTTCGCACCCACCTGCCGAAGCTGATGGGCGAAGTGGCTACACTCAGTGTCCCGCTAGTCGTCGAACTGGGCGTGGGACAAAACTGGGAAGCTGCACACTAGGCGCTACGTATGTCGGCCAAGCGGCAAGCGGGCAAATGCCTCCGTCGCTTCATCGACGCTGATATCGGAAACATCGTGCGAGGGTTTTTGCAGCAGTTCGTAGGGCACG
The DNA here is from genome assembly GCA_041909105.1 of Azonexus sp. Taxonomy (GTDB): domain Bacteria; phylum Pseudomonadota; class Gammaproteobacteria; order Burkholderiales; family Rhodocyclaceae; genus Azonexus. The sequence continues at coordinate 307,003 of JAYREE010000001.1, read as the reverse complement.
CCCCACGGATGCCAGCGTTCGGCAGAGGAGTTGCCGAAGAAGCAGACCAACGGTTTCCCTAGCCCCGCAGCCACATGCATCGCGCCGCCATCGGACAGTACCGCAGCATCGCATAACGATAGGCCGGCAATCAACTCGGACAGATGACTGGTGCGTACCGGCACCACCGGCAAATGCTTCAGCATCTCCAGCAACCGTGCCGCCTTGGCGTCGTCCCCCGGATGGAAAGGGTTGTGCTCATCGCCCGGCGACCAAAACAGCAGGAAACGTGCTGAGTACCCCGTGTGCAAACGCTGTGCCAAACCCGCGAAGCGTTCGATCGGCCAGCGCTGTTTCTCCTTGCGCGCACTGATATGCAGAGCCACCAAAGGCCCCTCTGAATTTTCCATTCGGTTGCTCAAAAGTGCTTGCGCGCCCGCCACTTTCACTGGATCGGTGACAACATGCAACCTAGGAATCTTCCCCGAAATCCCGAGAGGCGCTAGAAGTCGAAAAATATCTTCAGTTTCGTGAAGCCTGCTTTCGTTTCCATGTGGTAATGCAATATCCGGCTTTGCAAACTTCACGCTTGCATCCACAAACCCAATAATATGTTTTGGAGCTATCCATCGCGCCAGTCTTAACGATCTTTTTGCAAACCCACTATTCGGCAAAATGATATAGTCAAAATGTTTCTGACGTAGCTGCCACAATAAATTCATTCGACCTAGATATGCTGAAAAACGGGACTTGCCATCAACATGTTTACCCTTTGTATACGCATAGATAGCATCCAAATATGGATTGCCATCAACAATGGGAAAATTATAGCTATTTACCAAGGCTGCCAAGTAGGCCTCTGGAAACCTCCGACGCAGAGCCTCAAATAGAGGCGTGCTGAGTATCAAATCACCAATATTATCTCGACGAATTATCAGTATCGCGGGGTTCCTCTCATTTATAACCTTATTATCCATAGATTTAGTATGCGCACTCCGTGTCAAAACTTGGTGTGTCACTCTTCTGGCAACCCTTGCTCTCGACCGTATTCAACCGTGTATCAAAATCTTTGCGCATTTTACGCGCAGGACATCCCAAGTAACGTCACCACTTGATCGCTAGTTCAAGCAACAGAGAACAGATCATGTCAAAATTTTAGCCTTTTGAAGGGACTGACTCACCCCATGCATCACATTGCCATGATCGCCCAGCCAATTCAACGTATTCCCCCCACTGGCGCTGCCGCTGTTGAATGGTGGATGTGGCAAGTGGCAAAGCATTTGGCCAGTTCGGGACGTTATACCCCACATATCATCTGTACCGGCGAAAATGACCCCTCCCCAACATATGAAGTTAGGGAAGGCGTTCATTTTTACCGGATCACCCTTTCCCGCACTTACAAACGTCTTTTTCAGAAATGGACACGGCTTGACCCTTACGGCTATGCAGCGCGGGCGGCGCGTTATTGCCGGGAAATCAATGCGAAAATCATCCATACGCATAATTCCCCACACCTGCACCAGCAAATTAGTACCAAATTACCCGGCACCAGCACAGTATTGCATATGCATAATGAGAAAATCCCGAGTGCCGATCTAAAAACGGATTTACTCTTAACCGTATCGCACTACCTAGCCGACTGGTACGCAAAATTTCTGCCCCAAACTCCAAGCAGAATCATTACCAATGGCATCGATCGCCGGCGCTACCTTCAGCCCTCCTCCCCTGTTTCCTGGCGGGCAGCAATTCCGGAGGGGAGGAAAATTTTGATGTATGCCGGCCGGATTTCTCCGGAAAAGGGAGTCCACCTGCTTACGCAAGCATTCATTCACCTTGCACCACATCATCCGGAAATCCACTTGGTGATTATCGGCGGACGTAACTACGGCGACAATGACCGCGCCCACTACGCTGATGAACTAGAAGCGTCATTGCAGCCGTTTTCCCAGCAAGTCACCTTTGTAGGCTCGGTTACCCCAGAGGAAATGGATCAACACTATCGGGCAGCCGACCTGCTGGTCATTCCCTCCGTTTTTGAAGAGCCGTTCGGCATGGTTTGTCTCGAAGGCATGGCGGCGGGCGTTCCCGTCCTCGCGGCCCCCAAAGGCGGCCTTCCTGAATTCGTGAAGGATGCGGAAAACGGCTATTTAATCAAAGAGCATGGAAACCCGAAAGCTCTGGCAGCACAAATAGAAAACCTTTTGCAGACCCAGGACACAACAAAAATCGCGGCGGACCATGGCCGCGTGTACGCCCTCGAACACCACGACTGGAGCATCGTTGCCGCCAGGCTTGCCGAAATTTATGAAGAATTGCTTAACGATGACCTACGCTAGACTTAGGTTAGGTAGTTATCTGCATCATTTTTGCGAAGCCCTGCTTTATTGCTGGGCTATCGGTTTGGTTTTGCCGCACACCAACGCGTTCTACAACCTTGGCCTATATGCCACACCAATCGTTGGCAGTTTATACCTCGTAAGCAATCGCGGTTGGGATCTGCAATTTCTTGACCGGAAATTGATGTTTGCGCTCATTGCCTTCTTGGGATTGAGTCTCCTAAGCTCGCTATGGGCCCCCTCGCCAGGGCGAGCCTTCACCGAATGGCGGGGGAATCAGGGAATTGCCGGCTTAATGGCCGGTCTGTTTGCGCTGACTTTCCAGAGCACTGCCAGCCAGCGACGCTTCTGGCAATTTAGCGTGTTGCTCAGTGCGGCCCTCTGTGCAATGAGCATCGCAGACTGGTTCGCCATATCCCGAAGCACCCAATCCCTGATCCCTCCCTATCCGACCATGCGTCACTGGGGCGACCGCATTCTCCTTTGCTTTCCGTTTTTGTTGTTCATCGGAGAAAGTGCGAATAACCGCTATTTCAGGGCGGCAGCAAAAATACTCTCCGTTCTGTGTATCGCTTTAATGATTATCACCGGTGCCCGCGGCATCTGGTTGGCGCTAGTTTTTTCTGGGATTGCCTGGGCGGCATACACTCACAAGACTAGGCAACTAGGCATTCTACTGGCGGGCATCCTGCTGGTCTTCGGCCTCTCCCTTCTTGTTCCCAACAATCCATTGCAGGCTAGACTAGACAAAATTACCTATACCTCCGACCGCATCAAATACACTTGGGGGCCCGCCCTGACATTCTGGACGCAAGCTCCGTTTTTCGGGATCGGCCACGGTAACAGTGCCTTTTTTACCAAAGCCGAGGAACTGGCGGATAAAAATCCGGAGTGGCTAGGCAACCTCCCTCAGGAAGACAAGGAGCAACGTCTCAAGCTCGGCCCCCATAGCAACTATCTTGAGGTTCTGGCGGGAACCGGCATTTTCGGGTTCATTGCCCTGCTCTATTTCTATGGGCAAACAATCAGAAGCGTCATAACTTCACGTCGCTCCGGCAATCTTCTGGTCGCGGCAACTGGTTGCGGAATTTTCGTGAAATACATGATTCACGGCAGCGTCGAGTCGATCAACTGGAAAGCACTTGGCTTTTTAGCCGGTTTATTACTAGCAGCCCTCGCAGCAGAAACCCACAACCTGAAAAGCGGTAAAAATACACTCAAAGGCGAGCAGCAATAAGCCGCAGTAAGGCGTATCCTCGATTTTCCCAGGTGAACGGATGCACCATCTGGCGAGAGAGATACCCAAGGTGCGCCCCACCGTCTTCTTGCTCGCAAGCCTGCCGGATGGCGGCAGCCAGCGCTGCCGGATCATTGGCCGCTGACCAGACAGCCCCATTTTCACCTAGCAATTCGCGCATTGCCGGTAGATCAGTCGCAACGACAGCGCAACCGGCCGCCATGTATTCAAACAACTTCAGCGGTGAGGTGAAGGCACTGTCGGTGTCCGCACGGTTGGGCAGGATCGCTACACAGGACTGGGCAAGCAGGGTCTGCACCTGATGTTGAGGCAAATGCCCAAGAAAGGAAACTCGACATACTGCTTGCCCCAAACAGGCCTTTAGTCGTTCGATCTGTTCCCGCCCCCCCCCCACTACTGTCAAGTGGTAATCCGGTAACAGTGCCATTGCCTCGATCAGATCATCAACTCCCTTCCAACCAAACAAGCTGCCGGCATAGATCAAATGACGACGGCTTTCCGACCAGGGTTTTTCAGGCAGTGTTTCGGGATAATCAACGGCATTCGGCAGCACTGCGATCGGTTTCCGCACGTTGAAGGTTCCGATCAGTCCATCGACCGATCCCTGGGAATTGGCGACGAGCAGTGCCGCCCGATCAAGCACTTGGCTTTCCAAACGCCGCAGACGCTCGCGCTGGCTTGCTTTGGCGGTACGCGCAAACACCTCGTGAGCCTCATAAATGAAAGGAATTTCCGGACATGCCTGCGCAAACTGGGCGGCGGCTTTGACATGGCGGAAGAAAACGATATCCGGAGCCGCCCCCACTTGTTTTTGTTGCCGCAACCAGCGCAAAAGACGCCACATGAACAAACGATTGGATTTCAGGCGCGTTGCCCACAACTGTCGCGACAACGGCAATAACGTCACATTTTCAGGAACGGCATAACCAATTGGCGTAAAAGGATGCCCGCCATCACCGGGAACATACGCTAGGGTGATCCGTACCCCCAGCGATGCAAGGGCGCGCACAAAGTGCGCAACCTGCAATCCTCTTGCCCGCGGCAAGGGCAAAGGCTCGGGAAAAACATATAGCATCCTTAACCCATGCAGATTTCTGTCTTCGTTCGCCATCTCTGCCACCTTACCGGTCAATCGGGCAACGCTGCCAGTTCATTTTTCCAGATAACCGAGTAAGCGCTCCGCCGACTGGCGCCACGTAAATTTTTGCTCGATACGTTGCCGTGCCTGCTTGCCCAATGTTTCACGCAATGTGATATCGCGGGCAAGTCGCCCCATGGCAAGCGCCAACGCACGATGATCGGCAACCGGTACCAACAGCCCCGATACTTCCTCGTTGCCAATCACTTCAGGAATACCGCCAATATAGCTGCCGATCACTGGCAAACCACAAGCCATGGCTTCCGCAATAGTGATGCCAAAAGCTTCATCGGCAACACTGGGGAAGACACCGACATCGGCCAAGGCATACCAGTCCGGCAACAATTTATGTGGCACTGCACCCTGAAACAACAAGCGCTCTGCCACGCCCAATTGCTTGGCGAGGCGAGCCAATCCCGGCTTGGCATCGCCTTCACCAATAATCAGCAGACGGACTGACAAATCCTTCAAAGCGGGCTCTGCCAGCGCGCGTACCGCAACTTCCAGACCTTTCCAGCCAACGACCCTGCCAGCAAAAGCAAATAACGTTTCGGCGTCACCAACACCGAGTTGTTGCCGCAACGCCTGATCGCGCAGTCCTGGCCGGAATTGCCCAACATCAACGCCGTTATATATCACGCCAGGAAAACGTTTGTAGCGTGCAGATATCTGCCATGCATTGAAATGGCTACAGGCAACAAAGGCATCGACTTTCTTGGCTAACCAGCGATCAGCGCGGAAAAAGTCAGTGCCGCCGCTCATAAAGGCAAAGCGTGTATTGCAGCCTTTGGCGAGCAAACGTGGCCAGATGAAATCAAACGGCTTGGTCAGAATGATCCAGTCGTGACCTGCGGCAGCAACTTCCCTTCGAGCATGGCGCGCAAAACTGATGCGCTCCGCCAATTTGCGAAAACGAACGCCCAGATTGGGAAACCGTCCGCGTGGTGTAAACGGAAACATTTTGACGCTAATCGTCCGCCCTTCAAGGTCAGGAAGCAGTTCTCCCTTGCCACCATAAACGGTGACCTCATGCCCCATGTCGGCCAACGCCATGGCCAATTGCCAGACCGCTGTCTGAATTCCGCCGACGAAAACCGTCGCCGTCACGTCAATGAACGCAATTTTCATTGTTTATCCAAATAAACGCAGGCTGCAGAAAATATCGTACCGACCGGAATTTCTGCCATGCTCGCCTGCCGATCCGGGTGCACCGATGGATGCTCGATAATCGTCAAGGCAGGATGCTCTTGCGGCGCCAAGAAACGGCCAGGGTGAGCACAATGGTACATCGCCACCATCGGCACATCGAGCGCCCCAGCAAGATGGGTTGGCCCGGTATCGACCCCGATATAGAGGGATAATTGTGCAATCAGCGCGGCATTCTGCCGCATCGACCAGCGTCCAGCCTGGCTACTCACTCGTTCGCCGAGCGTCTGCGCGAGATTCTCTGCCAGCAACTGGCTTTCCGGCCCGCCGAGCAGGACAATCTGTAGATCGGGATAACGCGCTAATAAAGCCTGGGCCAATTCAAAAAAATGGCCCACCGGCCAATCGCGGTAGTCCTTGGTCGGAAAGCTTTGCAATTGAAAACCGACAAGGCGCCGCCCGGACCAGCCTTGACCATCTACAAAACGTAGAGCCTCTGCCTGCTCGGCCACCGTCACGACATACCGGAGATGTAGATCCTCAGCCTTAGCTGCCAACGGCCCCAACAGCAAAGCGCGCTCTGCTGCCGCAACCATCGGTTCTGTCGGGCGCTCAACTGCGTCTGTTAACGCTGACTGATATTTAGCATCGCTTCGCCCAACGAAACCGATCACCTGTCGCGCAACGCGATGGGCAAAGCCGGCCAGCGCGGGCTCTTCGCCATAAACCAAGGCGGTATCAAAAGACCGACCTGGCCACCAGCCTTGCCAACGCGCTCGGCCTTTGGTGATTCCGGCCAAATGGTCAATACACGTCAGATTCCGCAGGACCTCGAGCCGACCGGGGTGCGCCAACACAGTCAAATGCGCTTTCGGCCAGCTTGCCTTTAATGCAGCCAAGGTTGGCGTAATGAGTAGGGTATCGCCGAAACGGGCGACACAAATGACCAGAAAACGCGGAGTATCACCAAATGAGGCAGACAAAGGCATCTCAACTCTTTTTCATGGCAAGGTAAAGCGCAGATAAAGCGGGGTGACCGTAAATTTTCATCCTGCGGCTAAACCATGCCCCTCCTTTGTCCTTGGCGACAATGCGCGGCAAGCGCTCAAACGAGCAACCGGCACGCACCACACCATGCTCCGTTGTATAGAGATGGGTAAATCCGGCCTCATGCGCAATCGTCTGATAGCGGGAGTCGTAATATCCCTGAGGCCAACACAGATGCCGCGTTGTCGCCCCAAGACGCGCGCGTAAGATTTGCTGTGATGCGCTCAAGTCGGCGAGCAGGGCGGCATCGCGCTCGCTGGGATCGGCCAGCTGGCGATCCCAACGCGTGTGGCTATGGGTATGCGAATGAAAGTCGACGCAGCCATTAACGCGCATTGCATCAACTTCGGACCAACGGAGAAAAGACGCATCGAAACGGCCAACCCTGGCCTCGGCCATCGCTTCCTTATGATTGCTTCCCGGCAGGACACCGGACTGACCCGCATGGGGCCGCGGCGGGCCATCACCGATCCAGCCAGTAATCAAAAAAATCGTCGCTTTCAAGCCGAATTCTTGTAACACTGGATAGGCATAAACCCAGTTGTCTAGATAACCGTCGTCAAAGGTAATCAAAACACACTTTTTCGGCAAAACCCCACTTGCCAGAGCCTCGGCAAAGGCTTCTGTTGACAGCGTTGTCCAGCCATTTTGTGCCAGCCATGCCATTTGTTCTCGAAAATTTTCCGGCGAACAGGTCACCAGCCCGGGCCGGGGACTAACATGGTGATACATCAATACAGGCAGGGGTTGCCCAAACATCAGGCCGCCCCCAGCAAGCGCCTGTACAACGCTTCCATCCCTTGCGCCATGACTTCGCGGGAAAATACCCGATGCACAAACGCAGTCGCCTGCCGCCCCATGTTTTCGCGATAGCACGGATCGGCAAGCAAGCGATTGATCGCGTCGGCGACGGCCACGCCATCTTGGACTGGCACCAGCAAGCCCGTCTCGCCATCCTGTACCACTTCCGGTACTCCATCAACCCGAGTCGCTACGACCGGCAAACCCATCGCGCCCGCTTCGATGAAGGCCGTGCCAAGGGCTTCCTGATGCGTCGGTAACACAAAAACATCGAGCGCAGCGAGAATATTGGTGACGTCGCGACGTAAGCCGAGCAAATGCACCCTCTCGCCCAGTTGCTCCTGGGCAATACGTTTCTCAAGATTGGCCAGTTGCGGCCCATCGCCGGCAAAAACGAAATGAGCATCAGGGAAGCGCTGCAAGACGCTGGGGACGGCATCGAGGATTTCACTGTGCCCCTTCTTGATACGCAAGATCGCAACTGTACCGATGAGCGGTGTGTCGGGGGCAAGCCCCAGTTCCTCGCGCAGATTGCCGGCTACTGTCGACCGATCATAACGTGAAAAATCAACGCCGGTCGGCACCGTCGTGATTAACTCTCCCGGCACCCCGGCGCTGGCAAGATAGCGTCCAACATAATCACTGACCGTCACCACATGATCAGGCAAGACGCTGTAGGTGAATTTCGACGTGATCGGCAACGCCAGATGGCGGGTACGGACGATGCGCGGACGCTTGAACAGCAAGCGGGCTGCGATGCCGGCCAGTTGCGTATCGCGACCGCTGTGAGTATTAACGATGTCGGCTGCAAAGTCACGGATGATCGCACGCAAACGCAGGATGTTGGGCACATCTAGCAGACCGCGCATGTCGACGGCAAAGGTTGCAAAACCGGCTTCACGGGCACGCTCGATGATCCGCGCCCCCGGCCGACTGACAACAGCCAATTCGTGACCGCGTTCGCGCATGGCAATCAGCTCGTTCAACGTGCGGTTTTCCTGGCCGCCCCAGCCCTTGGACGATTCAGTATGCAAGATACGCATCAGACGCTCTCCTCCTCGGCCTTTTGCATCTTGTACAGGCGGGCGTAAAGGCCATCGTGGGCCAGCAGTTCGGCGTGCGAGCCTTCTTCCTGCTTGTGGCCGTGCGCCAGCGCGATGATGCGGTCGGCGCCTTCGATGGTGGACAGGCGGTGCGCGATGACCAGCGTACTGCGACCGCGCATCAGCTCGTCGAGCGCAGCCTGGACATGGCGTTCGGATTCGGTATCGAGCGCCGAAGTCGCTTCGTCGAGAATCAGGATCGGCGCATTTTTCAGGATGGCGCGGGCAATGGCTAGGCGCTGGCGCTGGCCGCCGGAGAGCTTGACGCCGTTTTCGCCGATCATGGTAGCGAAGCCTTCAGGCAGCTTTTCAATGAATTCCAGGGCATGCGCCGCCTTCGCCGCGGCGCGGATTTCCTCGGCTGTCGCATCGCGCTTGCCGCCGTATGCGATATTGGCAGCGATGGTGTCGTTGAACAGTACGACGTCCTGGCTGACCAGCGCGATGTTGTCGCGCAGGCTGTCGAGCTTGATGTTGGGCAGGGCGTGGCCATCGACCCGGATCTCGCCACCGTCAATCTGGAAGAAGCGCGGCAGCAGGTTGGCCGCCGTCGTCTTGCCGCTGCCCGATGGGCCGACCAGCGCGACGCACTCGCCCGGCCGGATGGTGAAGGAGAACTTGTCCAACGCCGGACGCTCGGCGCCAGAATAGGTAAAGCTGACGTTGTCGAACTCGACTAAGCCCTTGGCCGCGCCCAGTTCTTCCTTGCCCTCGTCCTGTTCGGCTGCTTCGTCGATCAGCGAGAACACGCTCTCGGCCGCCGCTAAACCGCGCTGGATCGGCGCGCTGACGTCGGTGATGCGGCGCAGCGGGGCAAGAATCATCAGCATGGCGGTGATGAAGGAAACGAAACTGCCGACCGTCGCCTGGTCGTTGGCCGCCTGCTTGAGCGCCGCCCCCATGATGATGGCGACGCCGGATGCGGCGAAGAACTGCACGATCGGGCTTTGTGCCGCCGTTGCCATGGTGGCACGCATGGCCAAGCGGCGCTGTTCGCGTACCGACTTGCCGAAACGGTCTTCCTCGTAGCTCTGGCCACCAAATATCTTGACCACCTTGTGCCCCTCGATGGCTTCCTGCAGCACCTGCGTGATGCGCCCCATCGACTCCTGCTGGCCCTTGGCAACGGCGCGCAGGCGCTTGCTGAAGGTGCGCACGACAAAGCCGATGAAGGGTACGACCGACAGGGTGACCAGCGTCAACTGCCAGTTCAAATAGAGCAGCCAGCAGAGCAAGCCGATGATGGACAGCGAATCCTTGATCAACGAGGTCAACGCATTGGTCGCCGCACCGGCCACGCCGGTCACGTCGTAGGCGATGCGCGACATCAGCCGACCCGACAGGTTGTCGCTGTAATAACCCGCCGGCAGGCGGACCATACGCTGGAACATGGCCTGACGCAGTTCGGTCACGACGTTGTTCGACACCCAGCTCATGGCGTATTCGCCGATGAAACCGAGCACGGCACGCAGCAGGAAGATGCCCATGATGGCCAGCGGATAGAGCAACCAGTCCCACGGCCCGGCAGCCGAAGAAAAGCCGTCATCGAGCAGTTTCTTCATCATGGCCGGGAAGACCGGCTCGGCCAGCGAGGCCAGCCCCATGCAGGCCAGCGCGGCGACGAAGGCCTTCCAGTAAGGGCGAACGTAGGTCAGCAGCCGGAAATAAAGCTCGCGGCTGGTCATGTCAGTCGACATGCAAATTCCTGATGCAAAAAGACGAATCCGGAATTATACCTGCTGCTTAGGGGGTATTCGCAGCCCCACCCAGACTGCGATACAGGTCGAGCAATCGGCCGGCCATGGCCTCCAGCGTCAGCGGCTCGGCAACCGCGCGCGCCGCAGCGCTAGCCTTGGCGTTGCCGGCCAAGCCGGCCAGATCGTCGAGGCGGGCCGCCAGTTCGTCGATGGCCAACGCATCGACCACCCAACCGCTCTCGCCAGGCCGCACCCATTCCTGCGCCCCACAGGTCGTCGAGGTGACGATGGGCAAACCGCTGGCCAGCGCCTCCAGCGCCGCATTCGGACAGGGATCGTAGAGCGTCGGCAGGACGAACCCGTCGGCCGCGCCGTACCACGGGCGCACATCCTTCAACGGCCCGGTGAACGTCACCCGCTCCGCCAAGCCGAGGCTGGCCGCCCGCTTCTGCTCGGCCTTCAGTTTGCGATCGGCACCGACGATGACGATGCGCGCATCCCGCCGCTGCATGCGCGCCGCCGCTTGCAGCAACTGCGGCACGCCCTTGCGCTCGAAGCCGCTACCGACATAGAGCAGTACCGGCACATCCTCCGGAATACCGGCCGCAGCGCGCGTTGCCGAGCGGAATTCATCGGCCAATCCGGGATGAAATACGGTCGTATCGACGCCGTTGTAGATCACCTGCAGCTTGCTGCGGTGCACAGCGTAAAAACGGCAAATTTCATCGGCCACCATCTGCGAATTACAGATCACCGTGCGCAACGCCGGGTGCTCGAACATGGCCTTTTCCGCGCCACACACGTAGCGGTGATAGGCCGACCAGCCCTGACTCAAGCGTTGCAGCGGCCCCAGCACGCGCGCCCGGTGTTCCAGCCAGGCGGCGTGCACGCCGTCGCCGGCACGGAAGATCATGCAGCCGGGAATACGCTCGTGCGATTGCGTGATGTCGAAATGGCCGCGCGCCCACTCGGCCTGCACCGCTGCGGCAAAACTCTTGTCACGCGCCGCCCGCCCGCCGAACAACCGGGAATACGAAGGATCGCAGGTGATCTGGCGAAAACCTGCACGCGGCGCGCCCTCCCAGTTGCGGGTGATCAGCGTCACCTCCGCCCCCTCGCCGGCCAGGGCCGACAAGGCGCGTTCGACGAAGCGCTCCGCCCCGCCGTAGGGGTTGTAGCGCTGGCGGACGATGGCGATCTTCACGAGGCGAGCAATTCGCGCGCCGCCGCCAGCACTTGCTCGGCAGACAGTATGGTCAGGCAGTCGCTGACCTTGCCGCCGCCGCACCCGTCGGCGCCGCAGGGACGGCACGGGTGCTGGTTGCTGGTGATGACACGCGCCGGCACGCCCCACGGCCCCCATTGCTTGTCGCCGGACGGGCCGAACAAGGCCAAGACGGGCGTCCCCACCGCCGCCGCAATGTGCATCGGGGCCGAATCGACGCCGATAAACAATTTCGCTGCCTGTGTCAGCGCCGCCAGTTCCTTCAGCGACAACTGGCCGGACAGGCTGAACGCCGGCTGCGCCAGCCGCGCCTGGATGGCCTCGACCATCGCCTGCTCGTCCTTGCTCGGTGCCGCCGTCAGCACCACGGCATGACCCTCGGCCTGCAATTGCGCAACCACCGCCGCCATGCGCTCGACCGGCCAGCATTTGAAGAACCAGCGCGAGGCCGGATGCACGTGAATGAAATCCTTGCCGGCCAGCCCGAAGCCGGCCAGATGCGCCGCCACGGCGCGCTCCGCCGGCTCACCTGGGACCAGCTTCAGCCGACGCTCATCCGGCCCCGGCTGGATGCCTAGCCGGCGCAGGGCATCGAGATTGGTTTCCGCCATGTGACGCAGCGCATTGTGCATGGTCTGCACATGCGTGAAGCTCTGCTTCCAGCGCTTCGAGCGCCCCTTCACGGCCGGCCCGACCGACCAGCGCGGCTTGAGCAGCCGGCACAACCAGGCCCCGCGCCAATGTTCGGTGAGGTGGATGATCAGGTCGTATTGCCGTGCCTTCAGGGCATTGAACAAGGCCAGTTCGGCCTTGGCCTGGCCGACCACGCCAAGCTTCTTCCACTTGCGGTCGATGGTATGCACCTCGGCCACCGCCGGATGCAGCGTCACCATTTCGGCCGTATCGGCATAAACCAGCGCATCGATCTCCGCCTGCGGTGCACTGGCCTTCAGGGCCGAAAACACTGGGGAAGAAACGAGCACGTCGCCGTGATGGCGCAGCTTGATGACCAGGGCGCGGCGAATCTCGCCGGCCGGAATCGCATCGCGCAAGGGATTGAAATTTTCCATCCCGGCATTTTAGCAGCCTCCGTTTTCGCGGCATTACCGCGGGAGAACCACCTGCGTGCAGGAGCCGTAAGCGAAGTTGAGCTCGGTCCACCGTTCCGGCGGCAGCCCCTGCCAATGGGCCAGCAGGGTGCGGATCACGCCGGCGTGGGTGACGATGACCGCCTCTTCCACCGCCAACGAAGCGACAAAATCGAGCGCCCGCGCCTGCAACGCCAGCGGCGACTCGCCGCCCGGCGGCGCATACCCCGCCACATCCGCCGCCCAGGCATCGAGTTCGGTGCACGGAATATCATCCCACGGCCGCCCTTCCCAATCGCCAAAATGCATCTCGGCCAAACGCTCGTCGGCAGTCGGCGAAGCGTGCAGCAAGTCCGCCAAATCGTGGCAGCGGCGTAACGGGCTGGTGAACACCGGCACGCCGGCCGGCAACTCGGCGCGCAAGGCGGCAGCGACCGCCTCAACCCCAATCGCCGGCACATCGAGCCGGCCATAGCAATGGCCGGCCTCGATCTGCGGCTTGGGGTGGCGAATCAGATAGAGCCGCATCGAGCCGCCAAACCGAGATAGAAGGCGATTTCGCTGACCTGCTGCACCGCCCCCAGGCAATCGCCGGTGTAACCACCCAGCCAGCGGCGGAACTTGCGGGCCAGCCAGACGGTGGCGAGGCCGGCCAGCAGCGCGCTGAGCAGGGCGTTTTGCCACGGCAGGCCGAGCAGCGGCGGCAGGGCAAAAATAGCCGAAACGAGCAGTGCACCGCAGGAGAGATGAGTCGCCAGCGGCTTGGCCTTGGACGACGCATCCTCGCGGGCGTATTCCATGGTTGCCAGCAGCGTCACCGCGCAGAAGCGGGAAAAGGCATGGCCGGCCAGCAGAGACCAGGGCACCAGCGCCGCATCGAGCGTCGCCAGCAACGTGAATTTACCGAGCAGCGCCATGGCCAGCGCCACCACGCCGTAGCTGCCAACGCGCGAGTCCTTCATGATTTCGAGGATGCGCGTCTTCTCCCAGCCGCCACCCAACCCGTCGGCCGTATCGGACAGGCCGTCCTCGTGGAAAGCCCCGGTGGCGTAGAGGGTAGCCGCCATCGACAGCAGCACGGCTACCGGCTGCGGCCACAACAGCGCCGCCAGCCAATAGACTAATGCGCCAATGCCGCCGACCAGCAGGCCTACGGCAGGGAAATAGCGCGCCGAACGATTCAGCGCCTCGGCCGAGTGCCCAACCCAGCCGGGCACCGGCAGGCGAGTGAAGAAGCGTACGGCACCGAAGAAATACTCCAGCTCGCGGCGGATCATTCTTTGTCCGAAACGCCGGCCGATTCGAAGCTGGCCATCTCGTTCAGGAAAGCCACTGCCGCCCGCACCAGCGGATAAGCCAGTGCCGCGCCGGTGCCCTCGCCCAGGCGCAGGCCATGGTCGAGCAGAGGATCGGCCTGCATGGCAGCGAGCTGCGCCGCATGGCCCGGCTCGGCCGAACGGTGACAGAAGATGCAGTAATCGAGCAGTTCCGGTGCCAGGCGCGAGGCCACCAGCGCCGCCGAACCGACAATGAAGCCGTCGATCAGCAGCACCATCTTCGCTTCCGCTGCGGCCAGCATGGCACCGACCATGGTGGCGATCTCGAAGCCGCCAAATTCGGCCAGCACCTTGAAGGCATCGTTGTCGCCACCGGCGGCACGATAGCGGGTCAGCGCCTGTTCGAGCAGCGCCTGCTTGCGCACCAGCCCGGCGTCATCCAATCCGGTGCCACGCCCGATGCACTCGGCTAGCGGCGTGCCGGTCAGGCAATGGGTCAGCAGCGACGCCGACGCCGTGTTGCCGATGCCCATTTCACCAAAGCCGACCACATTGCAGCCCAGCGCCGCCAGCCCGAGCACGATGCCGGCGCCCTGCTCAATGGCCTGCGCGCACTGGGCCACGCTCATCGCCGGCTGCTCGATGTAATTGGCCGTGCCCAGCGCAACCTTGACGTCGATCAGCCCCTCGCGCGGGCCGCCGAAATCGTGCGCCACGCCGGTATCGACCACCGACAAGGCCAAGCCGTTGGCGCGGGCGAAGACGTTGATCGCCGCGCCGCCGGCCAGGAAGTTCTCGACCATCTGCCAGGTCACATCTTGCGGATAAGCCGACACGCCAACCTTGGCCGCGCCGTGGTCACCTGCAAAAACCAGCATCTGCGGGCGATTGAGTTGCGGCGACAGGGTCTGCTGGATCAGGCCGATCTTGTGCGCGACCGCCTCCAGCTGGCCAAGCGCACCGAGCGGCTTGGTCTTGCGGTCGATCTTGTTTTGCAGGGCAGCAGCGATGCCGCGATCCGCGGCGGTGATTTGAAAGGAATGCATCCGATTCTCCAAAAACAAAAAAGGCTTCGCGGCAGCGTCTTGCCAAACGCCGCCACGAAGCCCTGTCCATAGGCTTCTTGGTCACTTCCGATAGGTCTTCTGGCTTCCGGATCGTCCCTAGACCGCGTCTTCCCGGAACCTTTGTTTCGGTTCGTAGTGACATGTGCGGTTTTGGTCCCCGGTTACAGCGGCGGGCCCGCCCCGGAATTGCATCGCTGCGCACCGGGTTCCGTTTTATCGGAGCGCAATTATAACGGTTGCCGCGAGCGGTGCGATTCGCCCACAATGCCTAGCATGAAAGAACTGATCATTGGCGGCGCCCGTTCGGGCAAAAGCCTGCTGGCCGAAAAAAGAGCGCAGGAATCCGGGCTCAAGGTCGTCTATCTGGCTACGGCACAAGCGCTGGATGGCGAGATGGCGCGCCGCGTGGCACACCATCGTGAGCGGCGGCCGGCCGAATGGGGCTGCGTCGAGGAACACCTGCATCTCGCCGCCAAGCTGCGTGAAATTGCCGCGCCCGACACCTGCGTCCTGGTCGATTGCCTGACCCTGTGGCTATCCAACCTGCTTTTTGCCGGCAAAGCGGCAAAACAGGCCGACGCGGGCGAGGCCATCGACTGCCCACTATTCCATGAACAGATCGCCGCTCTGATCGGCGCCTTGCCCGATTTGCCCGGCCGCATCATTCTCGTTTCCAACGAAGTCGGCTGGGGTATCGTCCCGATGCATCCGGTGTCGCGCCTGTTCACCGACGAACAGGGGCGACTGAACCAGCGCGTCGCCGCCGTGTGCGATGCGGTTACCCTGGTCGCTGCCGGATTGCCGCTCACGCTCAAATCACCGTTCGTCTGAGCGGTGTCACCGTTTTTCGGCAAAAAACGACCGTACACCGCAGCAACCTCCCCTTGTCGCGCGAACGGGCGTATGCTTCGCCGCGGAGAGACCACACGCTGCCGCAGAAGCAGCCAAGCCCATGCAGACACTGCTCGACATCCTCGCTTCCGGGGTGCATGACACCAAAAATCAGCTATTCCTGGCCGAATCGCTGCTCAGTGCCGCCGAATCGGCGCATGACATCGACCTCGGCGAGGTGCGCTATGCGATCGAGGCTGCCGCCGCCCGCCTGAACCGGACGCTGGCAGCTTACCGCCTGCTGCGCGACGGTGCCCGGCTGGCCATCGTGCCAACCGTAGTCGCCGACCTGATCGAAGAAATCGCACTCGAGCAGAAGTCGCATCTCAGCAAACTTGGCATCTCGCTCGAAACCGATTGCCCGGTGGTCGACGAATGGGCCTTGGACCGCGACCTTGTGGCCGACATGCTCAACAATGCGGTACAGAACGCCGCCCGCTTCGCCGGCCAATGCATCCGCCTAGCGGCCCGTGTCGAAGATAGCGCCCTTGTGCTTAGCGTCGACGACGATGGTCCTGGCTTCAATCCGCTGCCGCCAACGACCGGGGTCGGCCTACAGCTCGCCGCCCGCCTGGCCGAACTGCATGTCCGGCGCGACCGGCGCGGCAGCCTGAGCTTGAGCAACGACGGCCCGCTCGGCGGCGCCCGTTTCGTGTTGCGCCTGCCATGAGCAACCCCTACGCGGACAAGCGCTTCCTCGTCGTCGACGATCTGCCGCTGGCGCGTGAGGCCCTGCGCACCATCGCGCAAACCGCCGGGGCTTTTTCCGTCGAATTTGCCGCCAACTACCAGGACGCCATTTATCGCATCCGCAACAACGTGCCGGACGTGATCCTCTGCGACTACGTGCTCGGCGAAGGCCGCTCTGGTCAGCAGTTGCTGGAAGAACTTCGGCGCTTCAACCTGTTGCCGGACGAAACCATCTTCATGATGGTCACCGGCGAGCAATCCTACGAACAAGTCGTTTCCGCGGTCGAACTAGTGCCCGACGACTACATCATCAAGCCTTTTTCGCCGGACAAGCTGCTCTTCCGCCTCAACCGGATCATGGCCAAGAAGCAGTTCTTCGCCGAGTACTACCGCGAAAAGCGCGCTCAGGAATACGCCCGCGCCCTGGCCATCCTCGAGCAGCAGAAACAGAGCGAGGCGGGCCGCTCCTACCGCTTCGAAGTGCTGCGCCAGGAAGCCGAAGTCCTGCTCGCCAAGGGCGACCACGAGGCGGCCGAGGGCGCCTATCGCAACATTTTGGATAACTACGAATTCCCCTGGGCGCGCGCTGGCGTGGCGCGGGCGTTGCACAAGCAGAATCGCCTGGACGAAGCGCGCGAGGAGGTCGAACGCGCTGTTGGCGCCACCCCCAACTTTTTCGACGCCGCCGACCTCAAGGCCAGCATCTGCATCGACCAAGGCGAAACTGAAGAGGCGCAACGGGTACTCGACGAAATCAGCAAGAAAACGCCGCGCAACTACCAACGCAAGCGCCTGCTCGCCGAAGCGGCCACGCTGAACGGCGACACCGACACGGCACGGGCGGCAATGGCCGACATCGTCGCCAACGACACCATGCCGGGCGCCGTGTCGCTGGAAGATCGCCTGGCTCTGGTACGCAGCCACGTCGCCGCCGGCGACAAGATTTCCGGCGAGAAGGTTCTGATCGGCATGCGCGAATCGGAAATCCAGAACCTGGCGCTGGACGAACAAGCCAGCTTCGCCGCGCTGCTCGCCATCTGCTCGCCGGGCCGAGGCAAACCGCGTTTCATCGGCTTGCGCCCGGCCTTGCTCAGCGCCGAACTGACGGTGCATGCCCGCCTGGACATCATTCAGGCCGCGCTGAGCCTAAGCGACAACCCGCTGGCTGACCAGCAGGCCAAAACGTTGATGGCCGGCGCAGAGGCGAAGAAGGTGTTCGGCAGCATCCGCAAGTTCTACGCGCTCTACGGGCGAGAAATGGATTTCCGCGAGCTGCAGAAGCAGGTGGCGCTACAGCGCATCCACCACGATTAGCCAGGCAGGTAGGGACGCAGCTTTTCCCAATCCAGCGCAGCTTCCACCGAATCGGCCAGGCGGTCGAGATCGGCTTGGCGGCGGGCGGCAAAATCGACATGCTCGGTCTCCGCTGCCCCGGCCCAGCGCAATAGCGCGGCAAGCGCCGCCGGGTGGTCGAAGACCCCATGGCAGTAGGTGCCGAGCACCTGATCGTCGGCCGAAATCGCACCATCGAGGCGACCGTCGCCAAGTTGCACGACGGGCCGCGACAAACCTTCGCCGCGCGTCACGCCGAGGTGGATTTCATAACCGGTCATCGCCGGCTGGCCATCCAGCGCCAAGTGACCGCTCACATTGCGCAGCTGTTTTTCGCTTTCCAGGGTCGTTTCGACCTCAAGGAAACCCAGTCCGGCGGTCGATCCCGGTTGCCCTTCCAAGCCTTGCGGATCGTGGATCATCTGCCCCAGCATCTGATAACCGCCGCACAGGCCGATCACCTTGCCGCCGTAGCGCAGATGCTTGGCAATGGCTTTATCCCAGCCTTGGCTACGTAACCATTCGAGGTCGGCCCGCACCGCCTTGGAACCGGGCAGCACGATCAGGTCGGCGGCCGGCAGCGCCTCGCCCGGCCCGATCCAGCGGAAATCAACTTCCGGGTGCAAACGCAGCGGATCGAGATCATTGTGATTCGAAGTGCGCGGATAAGCCGGCGCAATGGCTTTGATTTTTGCCGTTTTCTTGCCGTGCACCGCAGCAGTCGCGATGGCATCCTCGGCATCGAGCATCAGGCCGTGCAAATAGGGCAAGACGCCCAACACCGGCTTGCCAGTGCGCTGCTCCAGCCAATCCAACCCCGATTCAAGCAGCGCGATGTCGCCGCGAAAACGGTTGATGACGAAACCGACCACCCGGTTCTGCTCGGACGGCGACAACAGCTCCAGCGTGCCGACCAGATGGGCAAAGACGCCGCCGCGGTCGATGTCGGCAACAATGATCACCGGGCAATCCACCGCCTCGGCAAAGCCCATGTTGGCGATGTCGCGGGAGCGCAGGTTGATTTCAGCCGGCGACCCCGCCCCTTCCACCAGCACGCAGTCGTAAGCCTCGGTCAGACGCTGCCATGAGGCCAGGACCGCCCCCATCGCCCGCGGCTTGTACTCATGGTAGGCCTTGGCATCGAGATCGATCGCCACCTTGCCGTGGATGATCACCTGCGCCTTCTTGTCGGTCGTCGGCTTCAACAGCACCGGGTTGAAATCGGTATGCGGCGCCAACCCGCAGGCCAGCGCCTGCAAGGCCTGCGCCCGCCCGATCTCGCCACCATCCACCGTCACCGCCGAATTCAGCGCCATGTTCTGCGGCTTGAACGGCGCCACCCGCACCCCGCGCCGCTTCAAAATACGGCACAGCGCCGCAACCAGCGTCGATTTGCCGGCGTCGGAGGTGGTCCCTTGGACCATCAGGGAGGGAGTAGTCATGGCTGTTATTGGCAAGACCTGAGGGGCAGCGAGAATAACGCGATTGGGCAAAAGCACAAAAAACGGAACTACAATCAATGCATTCCATTTGCATTCACCGAGCGATGCGCCCCCCTTTGAGACTCTGTCTAAAGATTGTCCGAAAACGCTTCGCTGCAATGTTCAGTCTGCTCGCGCTGCTCTCCCTGGCATTTTGGCTCGTAATTAACAACCTTAGCCCGCTATGTACCAATCTTGAGATCGAGACGGCTATCTCCCCAGATGGGCGGTTAAAAGCGGTTGCCTTCGCTCGCGACTGCGGCGCAAGTACAGATTACTCAACTCAGATATCGTTGCTCAACAGTGACAACAAGCTGGAAAACGAGGCTGGCAACCTCTTCATCGCCGATCGTGATCATGGGCGAGTCGAAGCTGGCCCTGGCGGAGGCCCCACAGTAGACATCCGTTGGCTCTCCGATCATGAAGTGCAAATCAGCTACCCTCGCTTCGCCAGGACCTTCAAGACCACCGCCGAACTTAGGAATATCCGTGTCAGCTATCTCCCGTTGGACTGATACAACACATTTGTTCTTGCCACCCGATGTAGGCCTCGCTTAGCATCGTCCCTTTGTGTCTTCCGGTGCTTCTCGGCTTCGCCAAGAAGAGAATCGGGAAGGCGGTGCGATTCCGCCACGTGCCCAACGCTGTGAGGGGGACGGCTGCACGAATGCCACTGCTGCCAGGCGGGAAGGCGTGCATGCCGGACGAACCCGAGTCAGAAGACCGGCCGGGAGACGAAATTCGGCTGCACGGCCAGGCAGCCCCGTTTTTCCAGAAGGGGAATCCATGGAAAACCCGAAGGCGCCATTGGCGCATGCCTTTACCGATGCCGACCGGGCAGCGGTCTATCAAGCCATCTTCAGCCGCCGCGACGTGCGCGGCCAATTTCTGCCCGATGCGGTGCCCGACGAGGTGCTCGCCCGCGTGCTGATGGCGGCGCATCATGCGCCGTCGGTCGGTTTCATGCAGCCGTGGAATTTCCTGATGGTGCGCTCGGCCGAGGTCAAACAGCGCGTCCATGATGTGTTCCGCAGCGCCAACGACGAGGCGGCGCGCATGTTCCCGGACGAGAAGCGCGAGATTTACTCGAAGCTGAAATTGCAGGGCATTCTCGAAGCGCCGATCAACCTGTGCATCACCTGCGACCGCTCGCGCAGCGGCCCGGTGGTGCTCGGCCGCACCCATATGCCGACCATGGACTTGTACAGCAGCGTGTGCGCCGTGCAGAACCTGTGGCTGGCCGCCCGTGCCGAGGGGCTGGGGGTCGGCTGGGTCAGCATCTTCCACGAAAAGGCACTGCAGGACGCGCTGGGCATTCCGCACCACATCGTGCCCATCGCCTACCTGTGCATCGGCTACGTCAGCCATTTCAAGGACAAGCCCGAGCTGGAAGCTGCCGGCTGGCTGCCGCGCCTGCCGATCAACGACCTGATGTATTTCGAGCAGTGGGGCGAGCGCGATGCCGAACATTCCGACCCGCTGAGCCAGACGCTCGCCGAGATGCAGCAGGCCATCCAGCAGCAAGGCATCTTCCCGGCATGAGTTTCGACGACGTTTCGGCGCTCCTGCACGGCCCGCTGGCAATGCCGCTGGCGGCGCTGGCGGCCGTCCTATTCGACCGCCTGCTCGGCGAGCCGCAGCGTTTTCATCCTCTGGTCGGCTTCGGCAACCTGGCTGGCGCGCTGGAGAAACGTCTGAACCGGCGCAGCATCGTCAGCGGCCTGCTCGGCTGGTCGCTGGCCGTGTTGCCCTGGGTGGCGCTGGCGACACTTTTGCGCCCAATGGCGCCGTTTGCCGTCGATGTCGCCTTGCTCTATTTCGCCCTCGGCGCGCAAAGCCTGGGCGAGCATGCCGAGGCGGTGGCCCGCCCGCTGGCCGAGGGCAATCTCGATGAGGCCCGCCGCCGCGTCAGCTGGATGGTGTCGCGCGACACGACGCAGCTCGACGAATCGGGCGTCGCCAAGGCCGGCATGGAATCGGTGCTGGAAAACGGCAACGATGCCATTTTCGGTGCGCTGTTCTGGTTCGCCCTGCTCGGCGGCCCTGGTGCCCTGCTCTTCCGGCTGGCCAACACACTGGACGCCATGTGGGGTTACCGCACCGAACGCTACAACCTGTACGGCCGCTTCGCCGCCCGTTGCGACGACGTACTTAACTGGCTGCCAGCCCGTTTAACCGCATTGACCTACGCCCTGCTTGGGCGCACCCGCAACGCGTTGGCCTGCTGGCAAACGCAGGCCCCCGGCTGGGAAAGCCCGAATGCCGGCCCGGTGATGGCGGCGGGTGCCGGCAGCCTGGGCGTGCAACTGGGCGGCGCAGCGATTTATCATGGGCAGGAAGAAATTCGCCCGCCACTCGGCAACGGTCCGCCCCCGGTCGCCGCCGACCTGGCGCGGGCTATTCGTCTGATCCGCCGGAGCCTTTGGCTGTGGCTGGTCGTGTTATTCGGTATTGGAGCCCTGCATGCTTGAACACGGTGGCCGCCTGCGCGAAGCTGCGGCACATTACGACATTCCACTCGACGACTGGATGGACCTGTCCACCGGCATCAACCCGCTCGGCTGGCCGGTGCCGCTATTGCCTCAGTCGGTCTGGCAGCGCCTGCCCGAAGAAAACGATGGACTGGAAGTGGCGGCCGCCGATTACTACGGGAACACTAATCTACTGCCGGTCGCCGGCTCGCAGGCGGCTATTCAGTGGCTGCCGGCGCTGCTACCACGCGCCGCCGTCGCCATCATTTCACCCATTTACAGCGAACACCCGCAGGCCTGGCAACGCGCCGGCCACAAGGTCCGCTTCCTGCAGAATGCGCCGTTGGCGCGGGCCCTGGCCGCCGCCACGCCTTACGTATTGCTGTGCAATCCGAACAACCCGACCGCCGACCGCCATTCGCGCGAGGCGGTACTTGAGGCTGCCGCCGAACTGCGCAAGCGCGGCGGCTGGCTGATCGTTGACGAAGCTTTCGCAGATGCCACGCCCGAACTCAGCGTAACGCCCCTGGCCGCCAGCGAGACGGCCCCCAACCTGATCGTTCTGCGTTCGCTCGGCAAGTTCTTCGGTCTGGCCGGCACACGAATCGGCTTCCTGTTCGCGCCACACGACCTGCGCCAGCGGATGGCCGAAGCCATGGGCCCCTGGACCCTGCCCGGCCCGGCACGCGAGGTCGCTCGTCGAGCCCTGCTCGACCGCGAGTGGCAGGAAGTCACCCGACCCTGGCTGCAAGCCAACGGGGAACGCCTGCACGCGCTGCTCACAGCGTTCGGTGAAGTCAAATCCACGCCGCTTTTTGCCACCCTACATTCCCAACACGCGACCGAACTGCATGAACATCTGGCTCGGCATGCCATCCTGACCCGCCGTTTCGAGCAGCAACCGCTACTGCGGATCGGCCTGCCAAGCAGTGAAGAGGAGTGGTATCGCCTGCGCCACGCCTTGGCCGACTGGAGCCCAAGCGAATGAACACTCCATGCCAGCGCTCCCTTTTTGCCGTTTTTGGGCTGTGCACCGCAGCAGCACTGTGTGCCGGAGCAGCCCATGCCGACATTGTGATGAAGGACGATAGCGGCCAGGAAATCCGCCTGAAATCGCCGGCCAAACGCATCGTCGCCCTCGCCCCGCATATCGCCGAGAGCCTTTTCGCTGCCGGCGCTGGCAATCAAGTGGTCGGTACGGTCGATTACAGCGACTACCCACCCGAAGCCAAAAAAGTCCCGCGGGTCGGCGGCTACTCCCGCATCGACCTGGAAGCGGTTGCCGCGCTCAAACCCGATCTCGTTATCGCCTGGGAGAGCGGCAACAACATGAATCAGGCCAACAAGCTGAGAGCACTCGGCCTGACTGTATTTGTCACCCAGCCCAACCGCATGGAGAACGTTGCCGATCAACTTGAGCGTTTGGGGCGGCTGGCCGGCACGGAAGCGGTCGCAAGACCGGCTGCGGATCGTTTCCGCCAACGTCTGGAAGCGTTGCGCAAGGCCAATGCCGCTAAGCCGGTGGTGCGAACCTTCTACCAGATATGGAAAGGACCTCTAATGACTGTTGGCGGGCCGCAGATCATCAGCGACGCCATCAAGCTTTGCGGGGGAGAAAATATCTTCGGCCAACTCGACAAAATGGCGCCGACGGTCAGCATCGAGGCCGTACTCGAAGCCGACCCCGAAGCCATCGTCGCTACCGGCATGGGCGACGCCAAGCCGGAATGGCTGCATGACTGGGACAAATGGACGCAATTGACTGCCGTCAAGCGCAACAATATGTTCCACATCAACCCGGACATCATGCAACGCCACACGCCACGGATTCTCGACGGCACTGAAATGCTGTGCGCCCATCTCGATGTCGCACGCAGCCACCGCCCGAAGAAATAGCCATGCCCCGCCTGCCCCAACGCATTGTCTGCCTTACCACCGAGACCGTCGAAGTGCTATATGCCCTCGGCGAGCAGGGCCGCATCGTCGGCATTTCCGGCTACACCGTGCGCCCCCCGGAAGCCCGCAAGGAAAAGCCCAAGGTCTTTGCCTTCACCAGCGGCGACATCGAGAAGATTCTCGCGGTACAGCCGGACTTGGTACTCACCTTCTCGGACCTGCAAAGCGATATTTCGCGTGACCTGATCAAGGCCGGCATCCCGGTCTACGCCTTCAACACGCGTAGCGTCGAAGACATTCTCGGCATGGTCGAGACGGTCGGCCGCCTGGTCGGCGCGGAGGCCAAGGCACTGGCACTAGTCGGCGAACTGGAGGCGCACATCGAACAGGCCCGCGCCGTCGCCGCCGAACGCATTGCCCACACCGGCAAGCGGCCGCGCGTCTATTTCGAGGAATGGGACGAGCCGCTGATCAGCGGCATCCGCTGGGCTTCCGAATTGATCGAAATCGCCGGCGGCGAAGACGTTTTTGCCGAACGTTCCCGCTCACCGCTGACCAAGGACCGCCGCCCGACACCGGAAGAAGTCATCGCCGCCGCGCCAGACATCATCATCGGCTCTTGGTGCGGCAAGCACTTCCGGCCGGAGCGTGTCGCTGCCCGCCCGGGCTGGACAGCAATTCCTGCGGTGCACCATGGAAAAATGCATGAAATCAAATCGGCCGTGATCCTCACCCCCGGCCCCGTCGCCATCAGCGAAGGTCTGCCGGCACTGCTGGATATTTTTGATCTGTGAAAAGGCCTACGGTCGACAAGCCGCCTACAATCCGCCGACAATCGAGGAACCGCTCATGAAGCTTCTGATCTCCTGCCTCACCCTGCTGGCTGTTTTCAACGGCCCGGCACTCGCTGCCGATGAAACAACCCTGGCCATCGAAGCCCTCGGCAAAGTGAACGGCGTCGCCCTCGCCTGCCAGCAACCTGCAATCAGCAGCCGGGCACGCAATGCCGTACAAACCGGCGCCCCGAAAACCCGCGCCTACGGCGAAGCCTTCGAAAACGCCACCAGCGCCGCCTTCCTCGCCCAAGGCAAAGGTGTGTGCCCAAGCGCCAGCGAACTCTCCGCCCAATTGACCGAAGCCGAAGCGGCGCTGACCACGGCTTTCCCGAACCGGTGATCCGCCTTCTTATCGCACTCTGCCTGAGTTGCAGCGCACTCGTAGCGCAGGCACAACATTCACAGCCCACCGAAGAAACGGCCGGTATCGTTCCACGCTATCTGCTGCAGGACCCGAACGGCCGCGCCGTCACCCATGAAGACTTTCGCGGCCGTTTCCAACTGATCGCCTTCGGCTACACCTATTGTCCCGACATCTGCCCGACAACGCTGGTCGAAATGGCCGAAATCCTGAAGCAGCTGGGAGATGATGCCGGCAAGCTGCAAGCCATTTTCATTTCAGTAGACCCGGAACGCGACACCGGGCAGGTGCTGCAGACCTACACTGCCTTCTTCGACACCCGCATTCTCGGTCTAAGAGGCTCACCCGCCTTGGTTCGGCGCGCTGCAGACAACTTCCGGATGCGTTATGCCAAGGTTCGTGAGCCTGGTAAACCGGCCGATCAATACGCCGTCGACCATTCCGCTGGCATGATCCTGCTCGGCCCCGACGGGAGCTTTCTCCGCAAGTTCGCCTTTGCCATGCCGGTAGGAGAAATTTCGTCCGAGATCAAAGGGTTTATCCACTCATTTTGAATATC
Organism: Azonexus sp.; assembly: GCA_041909105.1. Taxonomy (GTDB): domain Bacteria; phylum Pseudomonadota; class Gammaproteobacteria; order Burkholderiales; family Rhodocyclaceae; genus Azonexus. The sequence continues at coordinate 281,324 of JAYREE010000001.1, read as the reverse complement.
GGATAACCCCAATTGCGTTGGCATAGCCATACGGCTATATTTCGGCGATGCTTCGGTATTTTTGCCGTATTTTCGCTTTACTGATCACCCTTGCCCCACTCGGTGCCAGGGCCGACAGCATTGCACTCATCCTCAGCGACAACGGCGGACCTTACGGCGAATTCTCTGCCGCACTGAGCAACGGCTTATCCGGATCAGCCTGGCAAATCAATGTCACCCTGCTGGCCGACAAGATTGTCCCGCCCATCCCCAAAGCCGATCTGGTCGTGACGGCTGGGGTAACCGCCCTGCGCAAAGCCATACAAACCTACCCTGGCACCCCGATTCTCGCGACGCTGATTCCCCGCCAGAGCTACGAAAAAATCCTCGCCGAAACAAGCACCAAACCCCAAGGACGCATTTCCGCCATCTGGCTCGATCAACCAGCGCCTCGCCAAGCGCTCTTCCTGCGCCACTTGCTACCCACACAAAAACGCATCGGTATTCTGGTCAGCAATGAGACGACCCATCTTCTTGGCGCCTACCGCCAGACATTCTCCAACCTTGGTCTCAATCTGGAGATCGAGGAAAGTGATACTGAACAATCTCTCCTGCCCGCGCTTAATAGTCTGCTGCAGCGGAGTAACGTTTTACTCGCCTTACCCGATAGCCAGATATATCGACGCGACAACATCAAACCCATTCTGGTGACGAGCTATCGCATTCAGAAACCGGTGATCGCTTTTTCGCAAGCCTTTGTCAACGCTGGCGCGTTGGCTGCCCTGTACACCACCCCAGCCCAAATCGCCCGCCAAGCCGTAGAAGCCATCCTGGCGAATGGCGGCAATCTTGCCGCCCTGACCTACCCGAACCAATTCGCCATTGCCATCAATTACAACGTCGCCCAGGCCTTGGGCTTGAACGTACCGGATGAAGCTACTGTCCGGCAAGCCATGCTCGCTACGCGGGAGTTCCGATGAATCGCCTGACACTCCGTCACCGCCTTCTGCTGCTGACCCTGCTCCCCAGCACGCTGATCGCTGTTGCCTTGGTCGCCTATTTCACCATCACCGGCATGCACACCCTCGAAGGTGAATTGCGGGCGAAAGGCTTGGCCACCGTACGTTACCTGGCGCCGATCAGCGAGTATGGCATCATTGCAGGGCAGATCGAGAGCCTTCATAGTCTCGCACAAGCATCGATCCAGGAATCCGGCGTCAAGGCGGCCATCATCGTCAACCAGAAAGGGAGAGCCATCGCTGTCAGCGGTCACGTCGCGTTGGGCGCAGAGATTCTCCGGCACGGACCAAAGGCGGCCGGCATCGTTGGCCAAACCGAACGCTGGATTGCCTTCGGCGCTCCCGTCATCCGGTCGATGAACGAAGTCGACAGCCTATTCGACACCAGCCCCGGTCCATCTTCAAGCCCGGAGATCATCGGTCATGTCTTCGTCGAATTCGACAAGGCCGACCTTTATGCCAAACAGCGTGACTTGTTGCAGCGCAGCCTGATTATTGTCTTCGTCGGGCTTGCCCTACTGGCCGGACTGGCCATTGCCATGGCCGACACGCTGGCCAGTCCGGTCATGCGACTAGTTAAAGCGATCCGTGAAATGTCTTCCGGCCACCTGGATACCCGTGTTCCAACCACTAGTAGTGGTGAAATCGGCGTTCTGGAACAGGGCTTCAACCAGATGGCCAGCCGCATCGAGGAAGTACACCAGTCGATGCAAAGTCGCATCGAAGAAGCCACCGCCCAACTCGCCTATCAGGCACGACACGATGCCCTGACCGGCCTGCTCAATCGCCGCGAATTTGAGCACCGCCTGGAAAAAGCACTGAGCAGCGTTCAGGCTGGAGGCAGCGACTACTGCCTTTTGTTTATCGACCTCGACCGCTTCAAGCCGGTCAACGACACCTGCGGCCACCTGGCCGGCGATGAACTCTTACGCCAGATCGCGTTACTCTTTCAGGGACGTTTGCGCGATGACGACACGGTTGCCCGTCTGGGCGGCGACGAATTCGGAATTCTTCTGGCGGATTGCGCCGCTCCCCGCGGTCGCCAGGTAGCCGAGGATATTTGCGCCCTGACCTCTGCCTACCGCTTCATTTGGCAAGACAAGGTTTTCGCCATTGGCGCAAGCATCGGATTGACGCCTATTACCCGCCGTGCGTCCGATATTCAGGAGCTTCTGGCCGCGGCCGACAACGCCTGCCAGCAAGCCAAGGAAAGCGGACGTAACCAGGTCCTAGAACAGGAAGCCACTGCCACCACCGACCGGCGACAGGACAAGGGTAACTGGGCGAGCCGAATTGCCAACGGCTTAATCGAAGGGCGCCTGCTGGTCGAGGCCATGCCGCTTAGCGCATTGCAACATATGGGAAGCGGCGAATACATGGTCGAATTGACCGCACGCCTACACGAACCCGGGCAACCGTCGATCGCCTTGTCCGCCCTAATGGATGCAGCGGAACGCTACGACTTGTCCACTTCGATCGACCAGCATTTCATCGAGCTCGCGATATCGGCCTTGGCGCGTACACGTCACCATAGAAAGTCGCTGACCTGTTTCGTCCCCATTTCACGCATCTCACTCGGCAAGCGCGAGTTGATTGATCACATCGCCCGCACCCTCGCCCTGCACGAACTATCGGGCGATGGGCTCTGCATTCTATTTAACGAGGATGTCACCACACACCATACCAGTCAGGCGCTAGAGTTCACCCGCCAAGTTCGCGCTCTGGGCTGCCAGATTGGACTGGATGATTTCGGTGGTGGCTTGTCATCCTTCAGCCACCTCCGCTCGCTAGCCCCCGATTACGTCAAGCTCAGCCGCAGTCTAACCCGCGATATCGCCGGTAACCGTGGCTCGACCGCACTGCTGCGCGCGGTTCGGGAAATAACTGCTGACCAGAATATCCACACCATCGCCGACGGCATCGACGATCCAGCTGACATCATTCAGCTTAGGGAACTAGGTATCGATTTTGCCCAAGGGAAAGGTGCAGCTCCAATCGAACCTTTCGACGTCTGGTTAGAAGGAGCGGTAATCCGTTCGCTCTAAAATGAAAATCAGAAATTAACTCTCGCGCTTAGCCAATGCATCTCGTTAGCCACCCGAGTGTTTCTCCGGCCTTCCATATCGTGATTGGCCATCTGCGCGGTGTATGCAAGTTCGACTTTGGCCCCTGCCACATTGAAAGTCTTTGCCAAGCGCCAATCGACCCGTTCATAGGGACTAGTGTAGGAATTACGCAGCCAGCGCATCGTATCGCTCTTGTAATACATCACTGACCCTTGGATGTCGTAGGGCAACTTCTGTATCCACATCAATGACTGAGAGTTTTGTGGAGCGGACTCCCTAGTCTGGCGAGAAATTTTAGTTGTATTTAGTCCCGGATTATCTGCAACCACAGTCTCATCTGTTAAGTCAGCAAATATTTTGATGTAGGCATGACTGTAAATTAAGCGGGTGCTATCAAATGGCTGCCAGCGCAATTGATATTCATAGCCCAGAGTCAGAACATGCTCCAGATTCAGTGCCGAGTCCGCTCTGCCATAAGGATAATTTGAAGTATTTCTTCCTTCACACCCTACGCCGACTCCACGATCACAATATTTCTCGCGATCATCTGGCGCATACGAAGGCAATGCATAAGGAATGATCTGGATTCGATTTGGGATGCGCTCGCGGAAGCCTCTCACATCCAAACTGGTTCGCAAGGACTTAAGCTCGCCCAAATAGCCAACCTCAATGGTATCGATGCGTTCAGGCTCCAAGCCTGCCGTCGCGAGAAATACCCTATCTAGAGGACTGGTCGCCCCGGCTGGAGAGGTCCTTGCATCACCATAGGCTTCATACAGACTAGGCGACCTATGCGCACGCGATGCAATGAGCCTCACTGTATGCTCTGGCGTAATGTGGTAGCTGGCGCTCAACCTAGGATCAAACATCCACTCCGCCACAGAATCATATTCTAGGCTACCCCCCGCATTAAATACCCACGCTGAATACGGGCGCCACTCTAGGTTACCAAAAGTTCTCGCACTCTTTCTTTCTTGCCATCCGCGACCATAAAACTGGCCGGGCGCATACAATGAAATGTATTTCGTCCCTGCTCCCCACACAGATCGCAACGCGTCGCTAAGTTTTGAGACTCGCTGGAATTCAAGTTCGTCAACCGTAGATTCGCCGTAGTTGAAATCATTGGGATAGGTGTAGCGGATATTTGCTCCTGTTACTCCGGAGTAGGAAATGCTTTGCAAATATCGTCCCGACATCCAATTCTGCACATGGGAATAGCGGAGCCGCAATTCTTCCCCATTTCCCAACGCACGCAGCCATTCCACTGAGAACGCCGTGCCGTTTTGGGAATAGTCGCGATACGGATCACTGGTGCTATTGGGGCGCCCGTACTGCGAACGATCTTCTGCATGGTTCAGAGAAAGATTTAATTCATCCTGATTTGTCAAAGGCATAGCCACGCGCAAATCGAGCACACTGCTGTGCCGACTGTCATGTGGATCAATCCGCGCGGACCCGTTTTGCATTTGTCGAAAGCCATCGTCCCCCGTTTGTTGGGCAGTAAGACGCATATCCGCTTCCCCAACCCTCCCCCCCCAACGCACCATCTGGTCTCGGATTGAAGCATTACCGTGATTGGCAGAAACCGTCCAGCCATGAGTCTGAGACGGATCCTGAGTGATGATATTGACGACCCCCAAGAATGCGTTCGAGCCATAGGCGACGGTATTTGAGCCGCGGATTACCTCGATACGTTCGATGTTGTCCAAAACAATTGGCAATAGATTCCAATTGACCCCGGATCTGAAAAGCGGTGAATACTGTGACCGCCCATCAATCAGAACTTGAACACGGGGCGTATATTCCTCGTTACTTAACCCATGGTAGGCGACGACTGCGCTGTCCTGATTCGGTGGAGTAACCTGGAATCCCGGTACGAAGCGAAGGAGATCTGCAAAATTACGCGCTCCAGATGCACGTATCATCTCCCGGTCGATAACCGTTACGGCACCCGGAGCCTCTGACAAGGCTTGCGGCAATCGACTGACCGATGCCACAACTGGAAATTCACTGAAATAGATGTCTTCATCGCTAGCCATTGCTGGCGTCAGAGGACAAAGAACGAACGCGGGGAAAAGCGTGCTGATCAAGCGTTTGTTATTAACGGATTTCATGTTCATGACAGCTCAAAGCCAGGAGTTGCCAACGCCAGTTTCCAAGCACAAGAAAACACATCCGACTGAGTCCCTAAATCTACACCGTGACGCGTAACGGCCACCATACACAGTGCCAAACCTGCCTGGTCAACCTGAGTTACTGCACTGGTATCGATTTCATCGACCCCAACCCTGGTCAGCGCATGCATGAAGTCATTGCGCAAACACCCCCCCAAGCCCCCCGCAATACGCATCACCTTTTTCCCGCCGGTCTCATGCATCGAAAGAATCGATGCCTTGCCGTTGGCCAACGCCGCATTGATGGCATCGTCAATCAAAATTTGGGCAATTGGGCCAGGTTGAAAGCGAGTCCCATAGAGGTCTCCAACCCGGCTAACTACGCCTGCTGGCACATCGATCAATGGCGAATCGAATATCCTGAACTCGCAACCTATCGTCCTACCAACCTCAAGCGGCATGTCTGTACGCACCATCAGGCCGGACAACGAGATATTCTCGATACTCCCGTCCCCCAACGATCGGTTATAACCAATGTTGACCCGTGGCGGCTCAGCGAAACGGATACGCTGGTGCCGTCTTTGCTCGAACATGAATCGCCCCCGGTTTTTTACAATTTGGATTTTTTCGCAGTGTAACAAACCTTTACCTATCAATTGATGACTTATCCAAGGGACAATTCCGCATTGACTTTTAGGCATTGGCTGGGTATCTTCGTTAGGCCTCGCCAGTTAGGGGCCGCGCCGATTTGAGCTCTGATTGCGGGCGCGCAAACAAATTCTGCTAAAACGGGAACCACCCAGTTCGCGTTTCGGCCAACTGGGTTTTTTGTTTTCAGGAAACGCATGCCAGGACAATCCGTCGGCGCCGTCCACTCTCAGCGCGCCCACTTCAACCAGCCGCTACGGTTGCGCAGCGGCGGCATATTGCCGGCCTACGATCTAGTCTATGAGACTTACGGCACACTAAATGCCGCCAAGTCGAACGCCATCCTCGTCTGCCACGCCTTATCCGGTCACCATCACATCGCCGGACACTATGCCGATGCGCCAAACAACATCGGCTGGTGGGACAATATCGTCGGCCCTGGACGCCCCCTAGATACCGACAAATTCTTCATCGTCGGGCTCAACAACCTCGGCGGTTGCCATGGTTCGACCGGCCCCTCCTCGCTTAACCCGGCCACTGGCAAGCCCTGGGGCGCCGATTTCCCCATCGTGGCTGTCAGCGACTGGGTCGAGGCCCAGGCTCGCTTGGCCGACTTGCTGGGAATCGACCAATGGGCTGCGGTCATCGGTGGCAGCCTTGGTGGCATGCAGGCCCTGCGCTGGACCATCAGCTACCCGGAGCGCGTACGCCACGCCATCGTCATTGCCTCGGCCCCCAAATTGTCGGCACAGAACATTGCATTCAACGATGTCGCCCGCCAAGCCATCCTGACCGATCCGGATTTCCACGGCGGACATTATTACGAGCACAACACCCGCCCGACTCGCGGACTCCGTCTTGCCCGCATGCTGGGACACATCACCTATCTGTCAGATGACCAGATGGGCGAAAAATTCGGTAGAGAGTTGCGCAACGGGTCTTTTTCCTTCGATTTCGATGTCGAATTCGAGGTGGAATCCTACCTGCGCTATCAGGGGGACAAATTTGCCGGCTACTTCGACGCCAATACCTACCTGCTGATGACAAAGGTGCTCGACTACTTCGACCCGGCTCGCCTGGACGACGGTGACCTGATCCGGACAATGAGCCGTACCGCGCCCGATACCGGCTTCCTGATCGCCTCGTTCACAACCGATTGGCGCTTCTCGCCCGCCCGCTCGAAGGAAATCGTCAGTGCTCTGCTGGCCAACGGCCGCAACGTTTCCTACGCCGAGATCGACCTCAATTTCGGGCACGACTCCTTCCTAATGGAAGACCCGCACTACCACGGGATCGTCGGCGCCTACCTGAACAACATCAAACTATGACGCATACTCTGGGCCGCCCCGACTTCGACGTCATCACCGCCTGGATCGAACCGGGCCACCGGGTTCTCGATCTCGGTTGCGGCGATGGCACCTTGTTGAAGCATCTGATCGACTCCCGCGGTGTACAGGGGTGGGGGGTCGAAATCGACGACGCCAATGTGCTGGCGGCCATGCGCAACGGCATCAACGTCCTCCAGGGGAATCTGGAAAAGGGTCTCGACGAATTCACTGACCAGTCCTTCGACCATGTCGTGCTGTCTCGCACCTTGCAGACTGTCCGCCACACGGAAGGCATCCTGCGCGAGATGTTGCGGGTCGGCCGCGAAGCCGTGGTTTCCTTCCCCAACTTTGCCTACTGGAAAAACCTGCGCTCAGTCCTCGATGGACGCATGCCGGTTTCGGAAGACCTGCCCTATCAGTGGTACAACTCGCCGAACGTACGCTTCTTCACCTTGCTCGATTTTGAAGCCTTGTGCTCGCAAATGGGGCTGACTATCCGCGAACGCCGCGTACTGGATGAAGAAGGCAATCCAGTCGATAGCGCGGAAGACAAGGAACTAAATTTCCTCGGCAGTCTGGCGGTGTACCGTTTGACGCAGCCACGCTGATGCCGGCCTGGCTCAAACCTCTGCTTACCCGGAAGATGCTGATCTGCATCTTTACCGGCTTTTCCTCTGGCTTGCCGCTTTACCTTCTGCTTAACCTGCTTCCCGCCTGGTTGCGCAGCGAAGGTGTCGATCTGAAGACCATCGGCTTTTTCGCCCTGATCCAGTTCCCCTACACCTGGAAATTCTTGTGGTCGCCCCTACTGGACCGTTTCGCCATTCCGGGTTTTGGGCGTCGCCGCGGCTGGATGCTGCTGACCCAGATCGGCCTGCTACTGACCATAGGCAGCCTTGGCGGACTGAACCCACAGCAGAATATCTGGCCGATTCTCTGGCTTGCCGCCTTGTTGGCATTTCTGTCTGCCACTCAAGATATTGCTTTGGATGCCTTTCGGCGCGAGATACTCAATGACGCTGAGCTTGGCCTAGGCAACGCAGTGCACGTCAATGCCTACCGAATTGCCGGCCTGATTCCTGGCTCCCTCTCTCTGATTCTGGCCGACCGCCTGCCGTGGAACGAGGTTTTCTGGATCACCAGTGCCTTCATGCTGCCGGGGATGATCATGGCCTGGCAAGTCGGAGAGCCCGGCGTCGGGGGACAACCGAAGACGCTGCGTGAAGCAGTGACCGAGCCTTTCCGCGAGTTCATCGAACGTCAGGGCTGGAACAGCGCACTGATGGTTCTAGCGTTCATCTTTCTCTACAAGCTGGGCGACAGCTTGTGCACGGCATTGGCCACACCGTTTTATCTCGACATGGGTTTCACCAAGACCGATATCGGTTTGATCGCCAAACATGCCGGACTGTGGCCTGCCGTATTCGGCGCTCTGCTCGGCGGCATCTGGATGGTTCGCCTCGGAATCAACCGTGCACTTTGGCTATTCGGCGTCGTTCAGTTGGTATCGATCTTCGGTTTTGCCTGGCTGGCCGCCCAAGGTCACTTTCAGGAAATCGGCGCCGAACAGCGCCTGGCCCTCGCCCTGGTTATCGGCCTTGAGGCGCTCGGCGTGGGCTTAGGTACGGCAGCCTTTGTCTCCTTCATCGCCCGTACCACCCACCCGGCCTATACCGCAACCCAAATGGCGTTATTTACCAGCCTGGCCGCTGTACCGCGTACGTTTATCAACGCCTCGGCAGGTTGGCTGGTCGAAACACTGGGCTGGCTGAATTTCTTCTGGCTGTGCGCAGTGCTCGCCATCCCCGGCATGCTTCTGCTACTAAAGGTCGCCCCCTGGCAAACCCACGCCGAGCGAGAAAGCGAAATTTAACGCTGCTGGCGACGCCGGTCGAGCCACCAAGCATAAGCCGGCAGCAGGAATATCGATCCGGGCAGCATCAGGGCCACCAGATAGGGCGACAAATGCGCCATGCGTCGCAGATGGCCGAGCAATTCTTCGCGCTCCGCTTCGCTCCATTGCCCGCCGTTACGTGCCTTCATCAGCAAGGGCATCATGCCACGAGCGGCCATCAGTTCAGCCAGGATGCGCTGCACTTCCCGTCGTTGGGAATTCAGCAATTGGCGCCACCATGTCGGCAGGAGCGTTTCCAGCGAATCGACCTGCAATCCGCTCAACCTCGCCCGAAAATCGACTGGCGTATAGCGACCCAACCGCGCCACAAGAAGAATCCGCGCTGCGCCCAACGCCAGGCACGCCGCGGACGAGCCAGTACGGCGCCAGCCACCGCGATGAACACTGCGGCCGGATGGTGTTTCAGCCAATCGACGCCACGCAGCACGGCATCGCCATGCGCAAATGCCGCCTCGATCGGTTGCGAGTGTTTCACCAACTCACGGCGCTGGACGTCAATCCTGGCCTTCAAGGCACCGTGACGTTCGGCCAGTTGCAGCAGTTTCGAGTTCATTCCTGACGATGCGCACTACGGCGCAACTGGTTCATGTCTTCTTCCAGCTCCGAGAGGCTGGCATGAAACAAGCGACTTCCCTTAGCGGCATCCTTCTTCAGCGAGCCGATCAAGGCAAATCCGATGCCGACGAAAATCACGGCAAACAGCCCGAAAACCATGATACGGTGCTCCCAGAAGGCCAGCGCCAGGCAAAACACCGCCATGATGACACCAACCGCCAGGAAGAAGGCCGCACCGATCGCTTTCGACCACAGCGACATCAGGCGAAACTTCTCTTCTTCCAGTTCAGTGACGAGAAGTTCCGCCCGCGTCTTGACGATCGCAATCAAGGTCGCGATCGTATTTTTTAGGGCAGCGAACAAGCCCTCGCGGGCACCTTCGCTGCCAGTCGGATCAGCCATGCGTTTAGCGGCGGCCGATCAGGACACCGAGGGCCAGGCCCAATGCTGCGGCGACGCCGACCGCCTTCCACGGTTGCTCATGCACGAAATCGTCAGTGGCGCGAGCTGCAGCCTTGGTCTTGTCGACGACGGCCGCTTCGAGGTCGAGCACGCGTTCCTTGGCATCGCGCAGACGAACACCCAGGCGCTCACGCAGTTCGCCAACCTTGTCACCCGCGGCACCGGCGGTGGCACGCAGCAACTCTTCGGTATCGGCGATAACGACCTTCAAATCGGAAACCAGTTTGTCCTTGTTGGCAGTGGTTAGTTGTTCAGACATTTTCAACCTCGTTAATGGCAGTTAAGCAGGATTACAGAGTATCCCTAGAACAGGGCGAAATCAATTCACTTTGATGACAAAGAATAATCGTAGTCGATGATCAGTGGTGCATGATCGGAAAATCGCTGTTCCTTGTAAATGTCGGCTTGACGTGCTGCAGAAGCGAAGGCCGGTGTAGCGATCTGGTAGTCGATACGCCATCCGACATTCTTGGCCCACGCCTGCCCACGGTTGCTCCACCAGGTGTAACAGGCATCGGTGGTGTCGGGATGGAGACCACGATAAACATCGGTCCACCCCAAATCATCGAACACACGTGTCAGCCAAGCGCGCTCCTCAGGAAGAAAACCAGAGTTTTTCTGATTGGATTTCCAGTTTTTCAGGTCGATTTCCTTGTGGGCGATATTCCAGTCGCCACACAGGACGATCTCCCTGCCCTCGGCGCGCAACGCCTGCATTTGCGGGAAAAAGGCATCGAGAAAACGGAACTTGGCTTCCTGCCGTTCAGGCGATGACGATCCCGACGGCAAATACAAAGAAATGACCGACAGGTTGCCAAAGTCAGCGCGAATGTAACGCCCCTCGGCGTCGAATTCGCCACCATCGAAGCCTTCGACAACGCGATCCGGCTCTTGGCGACTCCAGATACCGACGCCGGAATAGCCTTTTTTCTCGGCACAGTGGTAAACGGCGTGCATACCGTCCGGCTTGAGCATTTCGGCATTGAGGTCGGGGAACTGGGCCTTCAGTTCCTGCAGACAGATGACATCGGCACTTTGCGCGGCAGCCCAGGGCAACACGTTTTTACTCCAGGCCGAGCGAATGCCGTTGAGATTCAGGGAGATGATGCGTAACATTGCGGTGGGATCGGAGGAAACGGTCCGTATAAGTGGAGTGTTATGGATTTTCGCCAGGATTTCATCGAGTTCGCCGTCGCTTGCAAAGTGCTGCGCTTCGGCGAGTTCAAGACCAAAGCCGGTCGCTTGTCGCCTTATTTCTTTAATGCCGGGCTGTTCAACGATGGCAATTCGTTGGGCCGCTTGGCTGAATTCTACGCCAAAGCTGCGGAAGCCAGCGGCCTGCAGTTCGACATGCTGTTCGGTCCGGCCTACAAAGGCATCCCGCTGGTTGCGGCGATCGCCATCGCGCTGAGCCAGCGCGGCCACAATTTTCCGTTTGCCTTCAATCGCAAGGAAGCCAAGGATCACGGCGAAGGCGGCAACATCGTTGGCGCGCCCCTGCAGGGACGCGTGCTGATTGTCGACGATGTGATCTCCGCCGGCACTTCGGTACGCGAATCGGTCGAATTGATCCGCGCCGCCGGTGCCACGCCTGCCGGCGTGCTGATCGCCCTCGACCGCCAGGAGCGCGGCCAAGGTGAGTTGTCCGCCGTGCAAGAGGTGCAGCGCGATTACGGCATTCCAGTAATTGCGGTCGCCGGCCTCAAGGATCTGATGACCTTCCTGGCGCACAATCCCGATCTCGCAACCCACCGCGAAGCCGTGGCAAAATACCGCGAACAATACGGTGTCGATGCCTAAACGCGCGCTCCCCCTCCTGTTGGCATTACTGGCCGGTAGCGCAAGCGCTACTGGCGAGTTTTACTGTTGCCCCGATCCCGCCAGCGGACGCAGGGTCTGCGGTGATACATTGCCAGACACCTGCCGCGGTCACGCGTATCGTGTGTTCGACCGGGGCGGCAACTTGCTTAAGGAAGTCGGCCCACCACTGACCCCGGAACAAAAAGCCCAGTTGGCCGAGGAAAACCGGCGCAAGAAATTGCTGGAAGAAGCCGCCAAGGAACAACGTCGGCGCGATCAGGCTCTGCTCGACACCTATGCCACCCAGGAAGACATCGACCTGTCGCAACGCAAAGCGGAAAAGGATGTCGCCATCGCCATTGAGAACGTTCAACGGCAGATGGAAATCTCGCAGAAAAAACGGCAAAAGCTGGCCGACGAAGCCGAGTTCTACAAGAAGAAGAGCATGCCGCCTCAACTGGCGAGCGATCTGCGCGCCATCGACCATGAAATCAAGTTGCAGCAGGAACTACTCGACGTGAAACGGCGCGAATACGACGTGATCAAGGCCAAGTACGACGCCGATCGCAAGCGCTACATCGAACTGACCGGTCGCCGCCCGGCGGCAAGTTCACCTCCGGCCAGCGGGACACTGCCGCCCCGCTAACCAGCGTTCGGCAGCTTAACCTGCCAGCTTCTTCTTGAGCAGTTCGTTGACCTGCTGCGGATTGGCCTTGCCCTTGGCAGCCTTCATCACCTGACCGACCAGCGCGTTGAATGCCTTCTCCTTGCCGGCACGATATTCGGTGACGTTGGCGGCGTTGGCAGCCAGCACTTCGTCGACCAATGCTTCAATTGCACCGGTATCGGTGATCTGCTTGAGCCCCTGCTTGTCGATGATTTCATCGGCCGTCGCCCCCTCGCCATTCCACAGCGCTTCGAAGACTTTCTTGGCAATGTTGTTCGAAATCGTGTTGTCAGCAATACGCAGGATCAGGCCACCGAGCTGCTGCGGCGTTACCGGCGAATCGGCGATTTCCTTGCCGTCCTTGTTCAGGCGGGCCGCCAGGTCGACCATGACCCAGTTGGCACAGGGCTTGGCATTGGCCGCCCCGGCCACTGCTGCGGTGCACTCGTAAAAATCTGCAATTTCCTGGCTGGCGGTCAGCGTGTTGGCATCGTAGGCGGACAAACCCAGATCGCTCATGAAACGCTGGCGCATCTGTTCCGGCAGTTCGGGCAATTCACCCTTGACGCGCGCGATCCAGTCACTGGCGATGACCAGCGGCAACAGATCAGGGTCCGGGAAATAGCGGTAATCGTGCGCATCTTCCTTGGTACGCATGGTGCGGGTTTCGCCGGTATCCGGGTCGAACAGCACGGTCGCCTGCTGGATCCTGCCACCGTCTTCCAGCGTCTCGATCTGCCAGCGCACTTCGTAATCGATGGCTTCCTTCAGGTAGCGGAAGGAGTTCAGGTTCTTGATCTCGCGACGGGTGCCGAAGGGCTGGCCAGGGCGGCGCACCGAAACGTTGGCATCGCAGCGGAAGGAGCCTTCCTGCATGTTGCCGTCGCAGATGCCAATCCAGCGCACCAGCGCATGCAGTGCCTTGGCGTAGGCCACAGCCTCGTCAGAGGAACGCATGTCCGGCTCGGTGACGATCTCGAGCAGCGGCGTCCCGGCGCGGTTCAGGTCAATGCCGGACTTGCCATGAAAGTCCTCGTGCAATGACTTGCCGGCATCCTCTTCGAGGTGAGCGCGGGTCAGGTTGACCGTCTTCTCGTAGGCTTTTTCGCCGGAACCCACCTGCACGGTAATCGCCCCGCCCTGCACCACCGGTAGCTCGAACTGGCTGATCTGGTAGCCCTTGGGCAAATCCGGGTAGAAGTAATTCTTGCGGGCGAAGATCGATTTCGGCGAGACGTGGGCGCCGATGGCCAAGCCGAAGCGGATGGCACAGTCGACCGCCTTCTTGTTCAGCACCGGCAGTACGCCCGGCAAGGCGAGGTCGACAGCACAGGCCTGGGTATTGGGTTCTGCCCCGAACGCCGTCGAAGCGCCGGAGAAAATCTTCGAAACCGTCGAGAGTTGCGCGTGCGTCTCGATCCCGATCACTACTTCCCACTGACTCATGATTTCATCCGCTCAGTAACAACGCCCACTCTTCGCCTCGACGACGATGGGCCACAAATAATCGAATGCCTGGCCTTCGCAGGATTTTGGGCAGGCGTTGAACGCCACCGTCACCTTCGGCCCCTGCTCCCACATGCGGACCAGGCAGTCCTTCTCTTTCTTGTGCCGCAGCAAGGCTTGCGGCAGTTTCTCGACCTGCTCGAACTCGTTCAGATTGAAGCGGCAGGCCCCGTAACCCTTCATGCTGACCTGCGCATCGAAGGCCTTGACCTCCGCCTCCTTGACCAGCAGATCGAGCTTGGTCACCGTCCCGATGGCGTCCTTATGCGAGCACTTGGACTTCACATTCAGCGGCCGGGTCGGCTGCGGTTGCAGGTTGCGACCGGCCAGATACTTCAGCGTCGAATTCTTGAACTTCGGCGTCTCTGACTGCACCGGAGTTGGCTCCACTGCAGGCTCGGCCGCCGGCTTTTCCGGCGCCTTGGGCGCTTCGGCGCAGGCGGCCAGCAGCGAGACGACCAGCAGCGCCAGCCGGAAACGCATGTTATTCGATACCGGCCGGACGGCGCTGATGCCAATCCGTCGCCATCTGGTAACGATGCGCCACATTGAGCAGACGCGCCTCATCGAAGTAATTGCCGATCAACTGTAAGCCGACCGGCAGCCCGCCGGCGAAACCGCAGGGAATCGACATCCCCGGCAAACCTGCCAGGTTCACCGCGATGGTGTAGATGTCCGACAGGTACATCTGTACCGGATCGGCTGCCTTTTCTCCCAGCTTAAAAGCTGTCGACGGCGACGTCGGGCCGAGGATCACGTCGCAAACCTTGAAGGCTTCGACAAAATCGTTGGCGATCAGGCGACGGATACGCTGCGCCTGCAGGTAGTAGGCATCGTAGTAACCGTGCGACAGCACATAGGCACCGATCAGGATGCGGCGTTTGACCTCCTCGCCAAAGCCTTGGGCACGGGATTTCATGTACATGTCGTCAAGGCTGCTGTAGTCGGGGGCACGGTAACCGTAGCGCACGCCGTCGAAGCGGCTCAGGTTGGAGCTGGCTTCGGCCGGGGCGATGACGTAGTAAGCCGGCACCGACAGATGCGAATTGGGCAACGAAACCTCGACACAAGTGGCGCCAAGCTTTTCATATTCCTTGATGGCGGCTTGCACGGCGGCCATCACTTCGGCATCGCAACCTTCGCCGAAGAACTCCTTGGGCAGCCCGACGCGCAGGCCAGCCAGCGGTTTTTCCAGATCACGGGCGTAATCCTCGGCCGGACGATCAAGCGAGGTTGAATCGCGCTCGTCGAAACCAACCATGGTGTTGAGCAGCAGCGCGCAATCCTCGGCACTGCTTGCCATCGGGCCGCCCTGGTCGAGCGAGGAGGCGAAGGCGATCATGCCGTAGCGCGAAACCAGACCGTAGGTCGGCTTCAGACCAGTCAAGTTGCACAATGCCGCCGGCTGGCGGATCGAGCCGCCGGTATCGGTACCGGTCGCTGCCGGCGCCAGGCGTGCCGCGATGGCTGCCGCCGAGCCGCCGGAAGAACCGCCGGGCACACGCTCGCGGTCCCACGGGTTACGCACAGGACCGAAGTAGGAGGTTTCGTTGGAGGAGCCCATGGCGAACTCGTCCATATTGGTCTTGCCCAGTGAAACGAGGCCAGCTTCGGCGTGCATCTTGCGGATGACCGTGGCGTCGTACGGCGAGACGAAATTTGACAGCATCTTCGAGCCGCAGGTGGTCAGCCAGCCTTCGGCACAGAAGATGTCCTTCTGGGCGATGGGCACGCCAGTCAGTTGGCCGGCCTTGCCGGCAGCGATGCGAGCGTCGGCGTCGGCCGCCATTTTCAGGCTTTTTTGCCGGTCCACCGTGACGAAGGCGTTGATTTCCGGATTCAACTGCTCAATGCGGTCGAGAAACAGGGTCGTCAGTTCGTTACTGGAAATCTGCTTCGCTGCCAGAGCCAGCGACAATTCCTTCAGGCTGGCGTGAATCATTCGATCACCTTCGGTACCAGGTAGAGGCCGGCTTCGGTTTCCGGAGCAATGGCCTGGAAGGCCGCGCGACGGTCGGTTTCGGTCACGGCGTCATCACGCAGGCGCTGGCTGAGATCCTGCGCGTGCGCCATCGGCTCGACGCCCAGGGTGTCGACCGCCTGCATCTGCTCGATCAACTGAAAAATGCCGTTGAGATGACCCTGCGTGGTGAGGGCTTCGGACTCGCTGACCTCGATTCGGGCGAGGTGAGCGATACGCTGAACCTGTTCTAGTGTGAGCGACATGGCTGCCAATAAATTGTGCAAAAAGACTTTTTCTGCGGTGCACAAAGTCTTAAAATCGAAAGCGTTATAAGGTATCATAAAAGTTTTCCCTACCGCACCCCCAACGCGGAGTCACTGATGTTCGGTTTCCTCAATAAATACTTCTCCAACGACCTTGCCATCGACCTCGGCACGGCCAATACGCTCATTTACGTGCGCGGCCGCTCGATCGTCCTCGATGAGCCGTCGGTGGTCGCCATCCGTCTCGACGGTGGCCCCAATGCCAAAAAAACCATCCAGGCCGTCGGCAAGGAAGCCAAGGAAATGCTTGGCAAGGCGCCGGGCAGCATTACCGTCATCCGCCCGATGAAGGACGGCGTGATCGCCGACTTCACCGTCACCGAGCAGATGCTCAAGCAGTTCATCAAGAAGGTGCACGATTCCAAGCTGTTCAGCCCGAGTCCGCGCATCATCATTTGCGTACCCTCTGGCTCAACCCAGGTGGAACGTCGTGCCATTCGCGAATCCGCCATCGGTGCCGGCGCGAGCCATGTTTACCTGATCGAGGAACCGATGGCCGCTGCCATTGGCGCTGGTCTGCCGGTGGCCGACGCGACCGGCTCCATGGTCGTCGATATCGGCGGCGGCACCACCGAAGTCGGCGTCATCTCGCTCGGCGGCATGGTCTATGCCGGTTCCGTGCGTGTCGGCGGCGACAAGTTGGACGAAGCCATCATCAACTACATCAGCCGCAACTACGGCATGATGATCGGCGAGAACACCGCCGAAAACATCAAGAAGACCATCGGGTCGGCTTTCCCGGGCGCCGAGGTCAAGGAAATGGAAGTTTCCGGGATCAACAAGGCCGAAGGCATTCCGCGCAAGTTCACGATTTCCTCCAACGAAATCCTCGAAGCGCTGACCGACCCGCTGAATCAGATCGTTTCCGCCGTGAAGTCGGCACTGGAAAAAACTCCGCCGGAACTGGGTGCCGACATCGCCGAAAAGGGCATGGTTCTGACCGGTGGCGGTGCACTATTGCGCGACCTCGATCGTCTGTTGATGGAAGAAACCGGCTTGCCGGTCATCGTCGCCGATGAGCCGCTCACCTGCGTCGCCCGCGGCTGCGGCATGGCGCTGGAAAAGATGGACAAACTGGGCAGCATTTTTGCCTCGGATTAACCTGTCCACCGCAGCATCCCAGCAGGAAGGACTCTGATGGCCGGCATCGACCACGCGCCGCCACCATTCTTCAAGCGAGGGCCAGCACCGCTGGCCCTTCTGACTTTATACATCGCCCTTTCGCTGGCGATTTTTGTCGTCGACTTGCGTTTTCGTAGTCTCGACTTGCTGCGACAGAGCGTCTCTCTGGTCGTTGACCCGGTGCAGCGGGTGGCCCAGACGCCGGGTAGCTTGGTCGATTACGCTGCGCACTATCTGCAGGGACTCCACTCCCTACAGAAGGAAAACGACGAGCTGCGTCATGCCAAACTGACTACCGCGCCAGACCTGCAGCGCCTGCAGCAACTTGAGGCCGAAAACGAGCGCCTGCGTAAGCTACTCTCCGTCAAGGAACGCGAGAAGGCCACAGGACAAGTCGCCCAGATTCTTTACACTGCACGTGACCCCTTCTCACGCAAGGTGATCGTCGACAAAGGCCAACAGTCCGGGATCACTGCTGGCCAGCCAGCGATCGATGAAGCCGGCGTGGTCGGCCAGGTAACGCGCGTTTACCCCTTCTCGGCCGAAGTGACGCTGATTACCGACAAGGATCAGGCCGTGCCGGTGCAGATCGTCCGCAACGGACAGCGCTCGGTCATCTTCGGCCTGGGCAATGGCCAGATGGAACTGCGCTACATGCCGGCGAATGCCGACGTGGAAGTCGGCGACATTCTGGTTACCTCCGGCCTAGACGGCGTCTATCTGGCCGGCTTCCCAGTCGCCAAGGTGGTCAATATCGAAAGAGATAGCGCCTACTCCTTCGCCCGCATCTTCTGTATACCGATTGCTGGGGTCGAGAATTTTGGTGAAATGATGATCCTCGATGCCCGCCAGCCTTTGCCAGCAGCTCCGGCAACCACTACCGGACGAGGCGATAGCGGCGACAAGAGCGAATTGCGGGTCAAGCGTAGCCGCGGAGGCAAGGCAAACTGATGCAACCAACCTTTTCCTCTTCCCGCATCCTGCTACCGGTCCGCCCCTGGTTCATCTTCCTGAGCCTGATCGTCGCTGCCCTGATGAACTTTATCCCGACAGCGCACTGGCCCGGTGTGCCCGATTGGGTGGCGCTGGTGCTGTGTTTCTGGAGTGTGCGTGAATTCCGCCGCGTCGGCATGGGCTGGGCCTTCATTCTTGGCCTACTGATGGACGTTGCCGATGGTGCTGTGCTAGGTCAGCACTGCTTCGCCTACGTCCTGCTCGCCTACACCGCTTCGTCGTTGTCGCGGCGGATCCTCTGGTTCCCGCTAGCCCAGCAGGCACTTCAGGTATTGCCACTACTGATCGGTACGCAAGTTATCCAAGCCCTGATGCGTCTTGCGGTCGGTAGCGATTTCCCCGGCTGGAGCTATTTCGTCGGGCCGTTCGTCGCAACGCTGTTGTGGATTCCGATCACCTTCCTGTTGTTGCTACCCCAGTACCAGCCGGTGGAGCAGGATCCCAACCGTCCGATCTGATAGGCAACCTGACGTGGGCGACTTCCACAACCCCGATGCCGACCTCGACCGTTTCCGCTTTCGTAGCGGTTTCGCGGCAGCCACGGTGCTCGTCTGCTTCGGCATCCTGCTCGCCCGCTTCATCTGGCTACAGGTCATCCAGCACGATTTCTACCGTACACGCGCCGAAGACAACCGCATCGCGCTGATCCCCATCGTGCCCAACCGCGGCGTCATTACCGACCGCAACGGTGTTGTGCTCGCCCGCAACTACTCGGCTTTTACATTGGAAATCACGCCGTCCCAAGCCGGCGTACTCGACGAAACCATCGATGCATTGGCCGAAGTCATCGATATTCAGCCAAAGGACCGCAAGCGCTTCAAGCGCCTGATGGACGAAGCCAAGAATTTCGAATCCATTCCCATCCGGACGCGACTTACCGACGCCGAAGTGGCCCGTTTTGCCGCCCAGCGTTATCGCTTCCCCGGTGTCGAGGTCAAAGCCCGCTTGTTCCGGCACTACCCTATGGGCAGCGTCGCCTCGCATGCCATTGGCTACATCGGCCGTATTACCGAACGCGACCTGAAGTGGATCGAGGAGTCCGAGCGCGTTGCCATGTACAAGGGGACCGACCATATCGGCAAAACCGGTCTGGAACAACATTACGAGTTCGAACTGCACGGCACGACCGGCTACGAAGAGGTCGAAATCGATGCCGGTGGTCGGGCGCTGCGCAGCCTCAAGCGTATTCCGCCGATTTCCGGTAACAATCTGTCGCTGACCCTCGATTCGAAACTGCAGGAAATCACCGAACAGGCCTTCGGCGAACGCAAGGGTGCTCTGGTCGCCATTGAACCCTCGACCGGCGGCATCCTCGCTCTGGTCTCCAACCCGACCTACGACCCCAATCTTTTCGTCGACGGCATCACCCCCGACAACTGGAAGGAGTTGAACGAACACCCAAGCAAGCCAATGGTCAATCGCGCGATCAACGGTGCCTACCCGCCGGGCTCGACCTTCAAGCCCTTCATGGCCCTGGCCGCGCTGGAAATGGGCAAACGCACCCCAGGCCAGGCCATCAGCGACCCGGGTTACTTCAATTTCGGCAACCACCAGTTCCGCGACGACAAGAAGGGGGGGCACGGCATGGTGGACATGTACAAGTCCATCGTCCATTCCTGCGACACCTATTACTACATCCTGGCCAACGACATGGGGATCGACAATATCGCCAAGTTCATGGGCCAACTGGGTTTCGGCCAGCGCAGCGGGATAGACCTCGGCAAGGACGACTCCGGCGAATCGAAGGGCGTCTTGCCGTCACCCGAGTGGAAAAAGCAGCGCTTCAAGCGCCCGGAACAGCAGAAATGGTATGCCGGCGAAACCATCTCCATCGGTATCGGTCAGGGCTACAACGCCTACACCCCGATCCAGCTCGCTCAAGCCACGGCTACCCTGGCCAACAGCGGCGTGATGTTCCGCCCGCACTTGGTTCGCTACATCGTCGATACCAAAACTGGGGAAAAGAGTCCGGTCGAACCAAAACCGATCCGTGACCTTCAATTGAAACAAGCCAATGTCGACGTCATCCGTCGGGCCATGGTCGGCGTCAACAAGGAGGGCACCGGAACGCGCGCCTTCGCCGGCGCCCCCTACGAAGTTGCCGGCAAGACCGGTACCGCGCAGGTTTTCTCGTTGAAGGGTGCCCAGTACAAGGAAGGCGCGGTTAAGAGAGAATTGCGCGACCACGCCCTTTACATCGCCTATGCACCGGCCGACAAGCCGACCATTGCGTTGGCCGTGCTGGTGGAAAACGGTGGTTTCGGCGCTCAATCGGCCGCCCCGATCGCACGCATGGTGCTGGATTACTACTTGCTCGGGAAACTGCCGGCCGGTGCCGCCAATGAAGATAGTGGCGCTATCGAGGATGACAACGAGTAATGATCGACATCGCCACCACCCTTCGTCGCTACTGGGCAAACGCCATTGCCCACATCGATTTTCCGCTGCTCTTCATCACACTGGCGATCATGGCCGTCGGCCTGGCTACAGTGAATTCGGCAACGATTGGAGGCAATCATCGTGCCTTCGCCCAGGCCGGCAACATGGCTATCGCCATGCTCATCATGTGGTTCGTCGCCCGCACGCCACCACAAACGCTGATGCGCTACGCCATTCCGCTCTACGTCGTTGGCCTGATCCTGCTCGTTGCCGTATTCCTGTTCGGTATCAAGGTCAACGGAGCCAAGCGCTGGCTTCCACTCGGCTTTACCCGCATCCAGCCGTCGGAGATCATGAAGATCGCGATGCCGCTGATGTTGGCCTGGTATTTCCAGAAATATGAGGCAACGCTGCGTTTAAAGCATTACATCATCGCCGCCTTGTTACTACTCATCCCGTTCGCGCTGATTGCCAAACAGCCTGACCTGGGTACCGCCTTGCTGGTCGGTGCCGCCGGTTTCTATGTGATCTTCTTTGCCGGTCTACCGTGGAAGGTCATCATCGGACTGATCGTCGCTGGGGCATCCGCTGCCCCCTTTCTGTGGCACATGCTGCACGACTACCAGCGTAAGCGCATCATGACTCTGATCGACCCGACCAGCGACCCGCTCGGCTCCGGTTACCACATCATCCAATCCACCATTGCCATCGGTTCCGGCGGCCTGCTCGGCAAGGGTTACCTGAAGGGCACGCAAACCCACCTGGAATTCATTCCGGAAAAGCACACCGACTTCATCTTTGCCGTCTTCTCCGAGGAATGGGGCTTGCTCGGCAACGTCGCACTGCTCATCCTGTACACCCTACTGATCGGACGCGGGCTGATGATCGCCTCCGGCGCACCGACCCTCTTTTCCCGCCTGCTCGCCGGCGCCATTACGCTCGGCTTCTTCACCTACGCCTTCATCAACATGGGCATGGTTTCCGGTATCCTGCCGGTGGTCGGTGTCCCGCTACCCTTCATGAGCTATGGCGGCACCGCCTTGGTTACCCTGTTCCTCGGCATCGGTATCTTGATGTCGATTCACACGCACCGGATGCTCGTCAAGAAATGAAACTCCTCCGCCTGAGCGTTTGCGCCATCGCCAGCCTGTGGCTGGCCGGTTGCGGCACGACGCAAATGCCGTCGCAGGGTGCTGCGGTGGACAGGCCAAAAGAGCCAATTTCCAAATCGCCAACACCGACCCGCAAGCCTACGGCCATCTTGAAGCGCGGCGGCGGTTTCTACAAGGATGACGGTCCGGCCGACGACATCCCGGACGGCCTGGACGACATTCCGGATGCCGATCCCAAATGGGAGCCGCTGCACAAGCCGGCGATGAAACCCTACGTCGTACTCGGTAAGGAATACGTACCGAACACCGCGGTCAAACCCTACAAGGCACGCGGCATCGCCAGCTGGTATGGCAAGAAATTCCACGGCCAGAAAACGTCGATTGGCGAGCCTTACGACATGTTTTCGATGACGGCGGCCCACACCACCTTGGCGCTCCCCTCCTATGTACGCGTCACTAACGTGCAGACAGGCAAGGCTGTAGTGGTGCGCATTACCGACCGAGGCCCCTTCCACGCCGACCGCGTCATCGACCTTTCCTACACGGCAGCCTACAAGCTCGGGCTGGTCAATGGCGGCAGTGGGCTGGTCGAGGTCGAAGCCATCGTTCCTAGCGAGGCCGGTTCAACGACCTACGCTCAGGTCTTGCCACCATCTCGGCCAGTGCTGGCCGAGCGCGACGAAATCGAACTACTGGCCCAGCGCATGGCCACCGAGGAACGTCCGGTACAGACTGCTGCCATGGCCGGCATGAGCGGGGAGAGCGCGGTCGCCAAAGGCGTCTTCCTCCAGCTTGGAGCCTTCGCCAACGCCGACAATGCAGAAAATCTGAAGAATCACCTACAGCGTGAATTGGACTGGCTGAACGAAAGCATGCGCATCACCCCGGGCGGCGGCGTGCACCGCCTGCATCTTGGTCCCTACGCCAGCCGCAGCGACGCCGACCGCGTTGCCGAGCGCATCCGCGCGGCGCTCGGCTACAAGCCAACGGTCATCGTTCGCTGATTGTTCCCCCACTCAAGTGGTAACGAGAACCGTCGCCACGACCTGATTGCCATTACCGCGGTACTCCAGTTCGCTGAAGCTCAGCATCTTGGCCATTGCGATACCGCGCCCGTTGGGATCGAACGCCCGCTCCGGATCGAAGGTCAGGTAGCGCTGCCAGTCGAAGCCTTCGCCCTGATCGGTGATGGTGAAGACGATCTCGCCAGCACCGCGCTCGACTTTGACGCAGGCCACACGATGGCAAAATTGCGGCAAAACCTGACGACGCTTGATTTCTGCTTCCCAATCGCCTTCCCACTTGAGCAGCGATTTCTCTTGGTAGCTAACTCCAAGATTGCCGTGTTCGATGGCATTGACCATCAGATCCGACAGACCTGGCGCCACCACATCTGGCTGCGGGCACAAGGCAGCAAGCACAGGGACTAGCGTCGCCACATCCTCAAGGGTAACGAAACGATACTCGACTGAGGATATCAGCCTCTGCACCTCTTCGAGGCGTGCCGCACGCGTGCGCAACTGCGCGCGTGCCCGGCGGTCCTCAAGTGCGGCACGGACAATGGAAATCAGCGCTTCCGGTTCGTACGGTTTGGTCAGGTAATAATAGGCGCCGGCTGCCAAACCTTCGCGCACCTGGTCGGGCGACGATGCGGCAGTCTGCATGATGACCGGAATATCAGCGAAACGCGGCTCGCGTTTCATGCGGCGCAACAGTTCGATGCCGTCGAGGCCGGGCATCATGCGATCAAGCACGACCAGCGAGAAATTGCTCTCGTGAGACTGCAGGGCTTCCCATGCCTGCAAAGGGTCACTGTGCAGCTCAAGTTCCAGGTCTTCCTGATCGAGAAACTCCTCAATGATGAACAGGTTCAACTGCTCATCGTCTACAACGAGGACCTGCTCCTTATCCATGCGTTCCTCCTAATTATTTTTGCCGTCGCGCGACGACGACAGCCGCTCAACGTGACGAGGATAATTCACCAGAAGTGTAGCATTTCCGAATATTGATAAACGTTCCGTTGATGCGGAAGCCCGTGGTTTTTGCCACAAACAGGCAGTGCACCGCAGCAGTGATTTTTCTGCGCAAATCTCGTCTTTTCGGCAGCGCCCACCTCCCCTTTGACTAGGATCAATGGCGAAAAAGCTGGGCTCGCTATACTCGCGCGCTTGATGTTCCGGAGGTTTTCGATGCCTTCTCTGCCTGATCTCGTTTGCCCGGCCGGCAGCCTGCCAGCGCTCAAGGCTGCCGTCGACAACGGCGCCGATGCCGTCTATCTCGGGTTCAAGAACGATACCAACGCCCGCAACTTCGCCGGCCTCAACTTCGACACCAAAACCATGGGCGAAGGCGTGCGTTATGCGCACGCCAAGGGCCGTGAGGTCTTGCTCGCCATCAACACCTTCCCGCAGGCCGGGCGTGTCGCCGACTGGCACAGCGCGGTCGATGCGGCGGTCGACCTAGGCGTCGACGCCGTCATCCTGGCCGACGTCGGCCTGCTCGACTACGCCACCCGCAAGCACCCGCAGCAACGCCTCCACCTTTCGGTACAGGGCTCGGCGACTAGCTACGAGGCGATCAATTTCTGCCAACGCGAATTCGGCGTCCGCCGCGCCGTGTTGCCGCGCGTGTTGACATTGGCTCAGGTCGAGCACGTGATCAAGAACACCTCGGTCGAAATCGAGGTCTTCGGTTTCGGCAGTCTGTGCGTCATGAACGAGGGACGCTGCTGGCTTTCCTCCTACGCCTGTGGCGAATCGCCCAACACCGTTGGCGCCTGTTCGCCGGCCAAGTACGTTAAATGGGACAAGCAGCCCGGCACCATGGAAACCCGCCTCAACGGCATCCTGATCGACCGCTTCGGCGACGACGAGCCGGCCGGTTATCCGACGCTGTGCAAGGGACGCTTCGAGGTCCAGGGCGAAACCTATTACGCTCTGGAAGAGCCGACCAGCCTGAACGTGCTCGAAATCCTGCCGGAAATCCTCAAGATCGGCGTCCGCGCCATCAAGGTCGAGGGTCGCCAACGCAGCCCGGCCTACGTCACCCAGGTCACCCGCACGCTGCGCGCCGCGCTCGACTCGCTGGCCGCCGGCGACGAACGCTATCACGTCAAACCCGCCTGGCAGGCTGAACTGGCCAAGGTCTCGGAAGGCAGCCAGGCGACGCTCGGCGCCTACAACCGCCCGTGGCGCTGAAGGAACCCGCATGAGAATCTCGCTCGGCCCCCTGCTCTACTTCTGGCCCAAGGCCGAAGTCATGGAGTTCTACGCCGAAATGGCCCAGAACCCTGCGCTCGACGTCATCTACGTCGGCGAAGTCGTCTGCTCGCGCCGCCAGCAACTGCGTACCGCCGACTGGATCGGCCTGGCCCGCGACCTGACCGATGCCGGCAAGGAGGTTGTCGTCTCGGCCCAAGCCTTGCTCGAATCAGAAAGCGACCTGAAGGCACTGCGCCGCCTGGTCGACGAAGCCGGCTGCAAGCTCGAAGCCAACGATCTCGGCGCGGTGAATCTGGTCGGCGGCCAGGATTTCGTCGCCGGCCCGCACCTGAATATCTACAACGAGACCACCCTCGCTACCTATGCCCGCTTCGGCCTGAAACGCTGGGTGCCGCCGCTGGAAGCGACCCGCACCCTGGTCGAAACCCTGCATCACAGCAAGCCGACCGGCGTCGAGACCGAGCTCTTCGTCTTCGGCAAACTGCCGCTCGCCTTCTCGGCCCGCTGCTTCACCGCCCGCCACTACAACCTGAACAAGGACGACTGCCAGTTCAAGTGTCTGGATCACCCGGTCGGCCTCACCCTGAAAACGCGCGAAGGTCAGGATTTCCTGTGCATCAACGGCATCCAGACCATGTCGGCGCAGAGTTACAACCTGCTGCACGAAATGCCGCAGCTGCTCGCCATGGGCATCGATATCGTCCGCCTCAGCCCGCAACCGGAACATATGGACGAAATCATCACCGCCTTCGACACCGCCCGCCAGGGCAAACCGGCCCCGGCTGCCAATGCGGCGTGGAGCGCAAGCGGCCTGGTCGACGGCTACTGGTTTGGCGACGCCGGCATCAAGCAACACCACGCCGCAGCACACGCACAACTCGGAGCATGACCATGAGCGACGGCTTCACCATTCCCAAATTCGAACTGCCCAACTTCATCGGCGCCCTCGGTCGCAAGCTGCCGCAATGGCCGCACGCGCTGGCCTTGGTCGGTGCCCTGAATGCCGCGTTGAAGCTCAAGCTGCTGTCGGCCGACGATCTGGAGGCACTCACCGACAAGGTTTTCCAAGTACAGGTACGCGACACCGGCGGCACCGCCCGCTTCACCTACCGCAACGGCCTGTTCCGCCCGCTCTTTCGCAGCGAGAGCGAGGCCGACCTGTCCTTCTCGGCCAACCTGTCGGCCTACCTGCAGTTGCTCAACCGCCAGGAAGACCCGGACACCCTGTTCTTCAAGCGCGAACTGGAAATCACCGGCGACACCGAGCTCGGCCTGCTGGTGAAGAACATGCTCGATGCCATCGAACTGCCCAAGCTGCCGATTACCATGCCGAGGTTGCGGCATTAAGGCTCATTGGTAGTTTCGGAGGTCAGGCATCGACCACTCTGGTCGAACAGCCAATGACCAGGACTGACATATCGTCATGGGCCGGCAGCCCACCCAAGTGCGTTTCCACCCCCCGGCGCAGGCGAGATACGACATCTTCTCCGCCAGTTGTAGACCGTACCGCATCGAGCAAACGATCCACGCCAAAATAATCATGAGCAGGGCTTTCGGCTTCAAGCACGCCATCCGAGAAAAGTACCAGGCGGCACGCCTCATCCCAGGCAAAGCGCTCCGCCCTGGAGCCCATATCGGGGGCACGCGAAATTCCCAGCGGCAGGTCTTTTGACTCGAAAACTCGAATCAACTCTCCCGAGTGGTCGATCAGTAGCGCATCCGGCATGCCGCCGACCCAGATTTCGCCTATACGCCTTTCCTCGTCCAGTTCAACCATCGATGCCGCCACGAAGCGGCCAATCGGCAGAGAGTTCGACAATAGGAAGTTCACAGATTCGATCAATACCGCCAGCGGCTGTCCTTGCTCGACCAGACGATAGAACTCTTGCACCATGGGCAGCACGCTGACCGCTGCTGCCAGCCCATGCCCAGTCGCATCAGCCAGTAGAGCATAGAGTTTCCCGTTTGGCGCACGTGCCGCGAGCACTAAGTCGCCGGAAAAATTGCTCGCCGGTGTAACTGAATATTTGATCCCGGAGGCCTCCAGCAGATCGGTACGAATCTGGTGCTCCAGTATCCTGCGTGCCAATTCAGCTTCGCGCTGCTGCTCGTCATACTGCGCTTTCAGGATTCCCGCCTGCTCGACGACCTTGGTCTGGGCAATGTGTTTTTCAGTAACGTCGCGCAGGGTTTCAACCACTGCGATCAACTTCCCTTGGTCGTCAAAGACCGGGCCGGCATCTACCGCCAGATAAAGTTTCGTGGCCCGCCGCGGCATCCAGCACCAATTCTCCGCATGCACACCGAAAGTCGGCTGATCTGGCTCGTCGTGGACAGAATAAAGGTCGGCGATCATCTCATAGTCACCGGAAGCCACCAAATCGGCCAGGCATGGACGCTGGGTTTCGTAGAAGGCCTTCCAGTGATCGCGAGTCCCGACAAGTTCTGCCGCGGGGACATGCGTCAGCCGTTCGCAGGCACGATTCCAGATCAACACACGATGCTCGGAGTCGAGCACGAACGTGGGCACTACCAGATGCTCCATCAGGGTGATGGCGAAAGACAGATGTTGCTCCGGCGCTTCCAGAGCTAGCCGAATCTTGTCTACGGCCTCGTCCGTCATCTCCCCCCCTTCATATGCATATTAGTTTTTACGCATAATACCCGAATCGTCATGGACGCCAATAATGGCTTAAATAATATTAACTGCCATTATTCAGTGAGAGGTTGTAAATACAAGCTGGATTTGGTGCTTCCGCTCGCAACGAAAGACAATAAAAAACGGGAGACCGAAGTCTCCCGTTCTCATTCAGCAGCGCAGCTTTTGATTAGCTCTTTTTCTGAGCATCCAGACGGAACTTGACGTAGCTGCCCGGTGCATCTTCCAGCGCCTTCAGCTTACCGGCGGCCGGATTGCGTGCCTTCACCTTGGTCGAGCCACCGGGCAGGCTGGTCACCCACTCGTGCCAATGCGTCCACCACGAACCTGCATGCTGGGTGGCACCCGCCAGGAAGTCTTCCGGGCTTTCCGGCAGATTGCCGTCGGTCGCATCGTTGGTCCAGAAACCGTACTTGTTGGCTACCGGCGGATTAACGATACCGGCGATGTGGCCGGAACCGCCAAGGACGAACTTGGTCGGGCCGGACGGCAGGCGGGCGCCCATGTAGGTGCTCTTCCACGGGGCAATGTGGTCTTCGATCGTCGAAATGAAGTAGCACGGGGTCTTGACCTTGCGGATGTCGATCTTGACGCCACCCAAGGTGATGCCGCCCGGCTCCTTCAGCTTGTTCTCAAGATACATGTTACGCAGGTAAAAGCTGTGCATGGCCTTCGGCATGCGCGTCGAGTCGGAGTTCCAGTAGAGCAGATCAAAGGGGAACGGATCCTTGCCCATCAGGTAGTTGTTGACCACGAAGGACCAGATCAGGTCGTTGGCACGCAGCATGTTGAAGGTACCGGCCATTTCCGAGCCTTCGAGGAAGCCACGCTTTTCCATCTTCTTCTCGAGTCCCTCGATGGTACCTTCGTCGAGGAAGACGGAGAGTTCGCCCGGCTCGGAGAAGTCGAGCATGGTGGTGAAGAAGGTGGCGGAATTGACCCGCTTGTCCTTCTTGGCTGCCATGTAGGCCAGCGTCGACATGGTCAGCGTACCGCCGATGCAGTAGGCGGCCAGGTTTACGGAATCCTCGCCGGTCTGCTCGCAGACCTGGGTGATGGCTTCGAGGGTACCCTTCAGCATGTAGTCTTCGAAACTGACTTCGGCCATCTTCTCATCCGGGTTGACCCAGGAAATGATGAATGTGGTGTGGCCTTGATCGGTCGCCCACTTGACCAGGGAGTTCTTGTCGCGCAAATCAAGGATGTAGTACTTGTTGATCCACGGCGGCACGATCAGATAGGGCTTCTTGTACTGCTCGGTGGTGGTCGGGCTGTACTGGATCAACTGGAACAGTTCGTTCTGGTAGACCACCTTGCCCGGGGTCGTCGCGACGTTCTTGCCCATCTCGAAGGCCGTGGTATCGGTCATACGGATGCGCAGCTGACCGTCGTCGGTCATGTCGTTGAGTAAATTGTTCAGGCCCTTGATCAAGTTCTGGCCATGGCTCTTGACCGTCTCACGGAAAACTTCCGGGTTGGTCAGCGCGAAGTTCGACGGCGACAGGGCATCGATGTACTGGCGGGTGAAGAAATTGACCTTCTGCTGCGTTCCTTCATCCAGGCCCTCGGTACCCGCCACGGTGTCGTGGATGTGGCGAGCGGCGATCAGATAGGACTGTTTGACGAAGTCGAACAGGAAATGCTGCTCCCAGTCCTCGTCCTTGAAGCGCTTGTCGCCCTTCTGCGGCGCGGCGACCGGTGCGGCACCAGGCATCCCCATCATCTTCATCATGGAACCCTGCCACAGCGAGAAATAGTCCCACATCATGTTCATCTGGGCCTGGGCCAGCTTGTACGGATTGGCCATCAGGCGGGCCGAAAGATCCATAAAGGCACGGGCCACGCCCATTTCGTCGCTCGGCGCCTCGACCCCTTCCTTGGCCTTCTTTTCCATGAACTGGGTGATGATGCGCGAGGCGCGCTGTGCGACCTCGGCATAGGTCTTGGCCATTTCGGCCGGGTTGGGCAGGCTAAGGCCCTGGTCTTCGGTTTGCTGCGACATACTCAAACTCCCTCTGTCAGTGCGCGGCGGGTCAGTGCTGCAACCGCGAAAAACGAATCACCCCGTCGGCGCCGATACTGCGCGACAACCGACCAGCTTGTTCAAGGTAGTTCAGATGGGCAATCGCCTCGCCCATCGCGAACATGGTTTGGTGCGTATCCAGTTGCCGGTTGAA
The DNA here is from genome assembly GCA_041909105.1 of Azonexus sp. Taxonomy (GTDB): domain Bacteria; phylum Pseudomonadota; class Gammaproteobacteria; order Burkholderiales; family Rhodocyclaceae; genus Azonexus. The sequence goes on along the minus strand of JAYREE010000001.1, from coordinate 251,295 downwards.
CAGGACGTCGAGCAACTCGGCTGCGCTCTGTGGCGCTTGTTCACAGCTATTCTCCAATGCATGCAATCGTTCTTCGTGGTGCGCATGCAAATCCGCGACGCGCGGCTGTACCCCGGTGAAGGGCAGACCATGCGAGGGCAGTACCAGGGTCTTCTCCGGAATGTCCGCCGCCAACTCGTCGAGCGAGTCGAGATACCAGCGCAGTGCATCGGCCTCGGGGGTCGCGGCAAAAACGCTGATGTTGGTGGAAATTCTCGGCAAAAGCATGTCTCCAGAAATTAACACGCCGGCTTCTGCACAGTAAAGCGCCATATGCTCAGGCGCATGACCGTGACCGATCAGCACCTGCCATTGACACCCATCAATGCTCAGTTCATCGCCCGCCTTCACCCGGTGGTAATGCTCCGGCAGGGCCGGCACTGCCTTGCGATAGCCGGAGCCCCGTTTCTCGAATTTGGCCAGTTGTTCGGCATCCAGGCCATGCTGGCGGAACTGCTCGACCATGAAACGCGCACCATGACCGCCCACTTCGTTCCACACCACATGCGCAGTCAGGAATTCGCCGGTGGTCATCCATAGGAAGGCACCGGTTTTTTCCATCAGCCAAGTTGCCAGCCCGAGGTGATCGGGATGGAAGTGGGTCACGATCAGGCGCGTCACCGGGCCATCGAGCTTATCGATGACCTGAGACCAGAGTTGGCGTACGCCATCATCGGGAAAACCGGTATCGACGATGCACCAGCCAGCACCGTCGCGTAGCAACCAGAGATTGATATGGTCGAGCTGGAACGGCAGCGGCATGCGCAGCCAGAAAATACCGGGCGCAGCCTCGCGCAGCTCGCCGGGAGCTGGATGTTGGGGAAAGGGGTAATGCAGGGACATAGGCGTTATCACTTTTCTAAGTTTGCAACTTACCATATGGCGACGGATTGAAAAAAGCCCCCGCATCTGCTTAACTTCGCCGCACCTTGAGGAGACGACATTGAGCCAGACGGCTGCCACCTTCGCTATTTCCGATCTCGCCCGTGAATTCGGCATCACCCCGCGCACCATCCGCTTCTGGGAAGACCAGGGCATCCTGGCACCACAGCGCGAGGGCACCAAGCGTGTGTTCACCCGGCGCGACCGCGCCCGGCTGAAGATGGCGTTGCGCGGCAAGCGGCTCGGCTTGTCTCTCGCGGAAATCAAGGATCTGATCGGCATGTACAGTTCGACCAAGGATGAGACACCGCAGTTGATCGAATGCCTGCGCATCATGGAGAAGCGGCGCGCTGCACTGGCGCAGCAACGCGAAGACATCGAGGCCATGCTTTCGGAAATTACCCAGTTCGAACAACTGTGCCATGAGGAATTGGTTCGCCGCAAAGGTAGCTAGTTTTTTTTGGATTGATATTGACGTTAACGTAAACGTAAATACAATCATGCCATGAACCACGTTTCTTACCCCGACTCCGCCAAACGCGTCCGCGCCTGTTTCGCCAAGCAGCAGGCGATGGAACTGATTGGTGCCACTTTGCCCGTCGTCGAGCATGGCCGGAGCGAAATCGACCTGCCGCACTGGTTGGGTGTCGAGCAGCAGCACGCCTTCGTCCACGGCGGCGTGGTCGGCATGATCGCCGATTCAGCCGCCGGCTATGCAGCGATGACCATGGTACCGGCCAGAGCCTCGGTGCTGACGGTCGAGTACAAGATGAACCTGGTCGCCCCGGCCGATGTGATGACGCACGGCAAGGAAGAAAAATAAGGGCGTACCCCGACCCGAACAGAGAATCCTCGATTAAAAACACGGAGACAAACCCATGAACATTCCCAGCCTCGACTTCGGCCTCGGCGAAGACATCAACCTGCTGCGCGATGCAGTGAAATCCTTCGCCGATGCCGAAATCGCGCCGCGCGCCGCCGAGATCGACCGCGTTAACGAATTTCCGGCCGATTTGTGGAAGAAATTCGGCGACATGGGCCTGCTCGGCATGACTGCCGGCGAGGAATACGGCGGCACCAACATGGGCTACCTCGCCCACATCGTCGCGCTGGAAGAAATCTCCCGCGCGTCGGCCTCGGTCGGCCTGTCCTACGGTGCACACTCGAATTTGTGCGTAAACCAGATTCGCCGCAACGGCACCGAGGCTCAGAAGCAGAAGTATCTGCCCAAGCTGATTTCCGGCGAACACGTCGGTGCACTGGCCATGTCCGAGCCGAATGCCGGTTCCGACGTGGTGTCGATGAAGCTGCGCGCCGACAAGAAGGGCGACCGCTACGTGCTGAACGGTTCCAAGATGTGGATTACCAACGGCGGCGATGCCGATACGCTAGTCGTCTATGCCAAGACCGACATGGAAGCCGGCGCCAAGGGCATGACCGCCTTCATCGTCGAAAAGGGCTTCAAGGGCTTCACCCACGGCACCCACCTCGACAAGCTGGGCATGCGCGGTTCCAACACTTTCCCGCTGTTCTTCGACGACTGCGAAATTCCCGAGGAAAACGTCCTCGGCGGCGTCGGCAACGGAACCAAGGTGCTGATGTCCGGCCTTGACTATGAGCGCGCCGTGCTCTGCGGCGGCCCGCTCGGCATCATGGCGGCGTGCATGGACGTGGTCGTTCCCTACCTGCACGAACGCAAGCAGTTCGGCCAGCCGATCGGCGACTTCCAGTTGATGCAGGGCAAAGTCGCCGACATGTACTCGACTTGGCAGGCCACCCGCGCCTACGTCTATGCCGTCGGCCGCGCCTGTGACGCCACCGACCACGCCCGCACCCTGCGCAAGGACGCGGCCGGCGCGATCCTCTATTCCGCCGAAAAGGCGACCTGGATGGCCGGCGAGGCGATCCAGACGCTGGGCGGCGTCGGCTACACCAACGAATACCCGACCGGCCGCCTGTGGCGCGATGCCAAGCTGTATGAAATCGGCGCCGGCACCAGCGAAATCCGCCGTATGCTGATCGGGCGCGAACTGATGGCGGAGACCCGCTGAGATGATCGGCCGCTGCATGGGTAAAATGACGGATCGCCGTTTCAACGATACGGCTCCCGCATAGAACACTCCTGTCGGTATTCCGGGCAGGAGTACCGACATGGAGTTTCACCACATGAACGTCACGCTACGCACCCTCACCGCCGCCGATACCGAAGCCCTGGAGCAGGTTCGCCAGTACTTCCGCAACTACGCGGGCTGGCTGGGCGTCGATCTGTCCTATCAGAACTTCGATCAGGAAATGGCGTCGCTCCCCGGCGCTTATGCTGCGCCACAGGGTCGGCTTTTCTTTGCCGAAGTCAGCGGACGCCCGGCCGGCTGTGTCGGCATCCGTCCGCTGCCGGACAGCGAAGGTGTGTGCGAAATGAAGCGCCTGTATGTCACGCCGGAAGAGCGTGGCCACGGCGTTGGCGCCCGCTTGGCGATGGCGGCGATCAAGGCCGCCAAGGAAATCGGCTACCGCAAGATTCTGCTCGACACGCTGCCCAACATGCGGATGGCCGTAAAGCTCTATCGCGAACTCGGCTTTAGCGAAGCACCGAACTACTACCAGACCCCGGTCGAAGGCACCATGTTCATGGCGCTGGATCTCGACAACTGGTCGGAAGAAGAGGTGCGTAACGAGAACCTGTCGCACCTGTTCGATTTCAATCGCGCCTGGGCCAGCCAGATGCGCGCGGTTGACCCCAGTTATTTCGACCGCCTGAACAAGCTACAGGCCCCGGAGTTCCTGTGGATCGGCTGTTCAGACTCGCGCGTGCCGGCCAACCAGATCGTCGGCCTGTTGCCGGGTGAGGTCTTCGTCCATCGCAACGTCGCCAATCTGGTCCTGCATACCGATCTGAACTGTCTGTCGGTGATCCAGTATGCGGTCGATGTCCTGAAGGTCAAGCACATCATGGTCGTCGGCCACTACAACTGCGGTGGCGTCGGCGCCGCACTGCAGAAAGCTCGGGTCGGGATCGTCGATCTGTGGCTGCACAACGTTCAGGAAGTGCACACCAAGCACCAGCAGATGGTCGACAACCTGCCGGAAGACCAGCGCCACGACCGTCTGTGCGAAGTGAACGTGCTGGAACAGGTGGTCAGCCTGTGCAACACCCCCGTCGTCAAAGATGCCTGGGGGCGCGGCCAGAAACTGACCATCCACGGCTGGGTATACGGTTTGAAGGATGGCCTGGTGCACGACCTGGGCATCACCGTCGACTGCCCCGAAGATTTGATCACCCGCTACGACGCCGCCCTCAAGGCGCTGGAGTGTCGGGATTGTTGAATGACTGAGCACTGACTTTATAGGAGAACTGCCATGTCCGATCCCATCGTCATCGTATCCGCCGCCCGTACCGCCATGGGCTCGTTCCAGGGAGGGTTCTCCAGTCTGACCGCGCCCAACCTGGGCGCCGAAGCCATCAAGGCTGCCATCGTCCGTGCCGGCATCGATCCGAACCTGATCGAGGAAGTGCTGATGGGCTGCGTGCTGCAAGCCGGTCAAGGTCAGGCACCTGCCCGCCAGGCCGCACTACAGGCCGGGCTACCTGTCTCCGCCGGCTGCACCACCATTCACAAGGTCTGCGGTTCGGCTATGAAAGCCACCATGCTCGGCCACGACGGCATCCTCGCCGGTTCCTACAGCATGGCTGTGGTTGGAGGCATGGAATCGATGACCAATGCCCCCTACCTGCTGCCCAAGGCCCGCAGTGGCTATCGGCTGGGTCACGGCCAGATTCTCGACCACATGTTCCTCGATGGTCTGGAGGACAGCTACGGCAAGGAAAGCCGCGGTCGGCTGATGGGCACCTTCGCCGAAGAATGTGCCGAAGCCTACGGTTTCACCCGCGAAGCCCAGGACGAGTTCGCCATCCGTTCGACCACCCGCGCCAAGGAAGCCTCGACCAACGGCAGCTTCGCCTGGGAAATCACCCCGATCACCGTCGCCGGCAAGAAGGGCGATGTGGTCATCGACAAGGATGAAGGTCCGTTCGCCGTCAATATCGACAAGATCCCGACCCTGAAGCCGGCCTTCAAGAAGGAGGGCACGGTCACCCCGGCCAACTCCTCCTCCATTTCCGACGGTGCCGCCGCCATGGTGCTGATGCGTGCCTCGCAGGCAGAGAAACTCGGTCTCACCCCGATCGCCCGCATTATTGGCCACACCACCCACTCCGGCGTACCGGCCAAGTTCCCGTCGGCGCCGGTCGGTGCCATCGAGAAGCTCTTTGCCAAGACCGGCTGGACGGCAAACTCGGTCGACCTGTACGAGATCAACGAAGCCTTCGCTGTAGTCGCCATGGCGGCGCTGCATGACCTCAAGCTCGATCCGGCCAAGGTCAACATCCACGGCGGCGCCTGCGCGCTCGGCCACCCGATCGGTGCTTCCGGCGCCCGCATCGTCGTCACCCTGCTCGGCGCCTTGAAGAAGTATGGCCTGAAGCGCGGTGTCGCCAGCCTGTGTATTGGCGGCGGCGAAGCCACTGCCCTCGCAGTGGAAATGCTGTAATTGCCCGAACAGGCCCGTTCGCTCACTTACGCCAAACTTGTTGCAGCCATGGCCATGTGGGGAGGCACCTGGATTGCCGGGCGGATCATCGCGCAGGAACTCAGCGCGCCGCTCGCCGTCGCCTCGCTTCGCTTCGTCGTAGCCGGACTGGCGCTGGCGACGGTTGCCCTCCTCACCGAGGGCACCATCCCGCTGCTGCCCTCCGGCCGCGCCTGGGCGGCGATCTGGGGACTGGGCTTCTTCGGCATCTTCCTCTATGGCCTGTGCTTCTTCTTCGGCCTGCAACGCATCCCGGCCGGACGCGGCGCGCTGGTCGTGGCGCTCAACCCGGTGGTCATCGTCATCGCCGCCTGGCTGCTCGGCCAGGAGCGCATGAATGCACGCAAGGCGATCGGCAGCAGCATCGCGCTGGCCGGCTGCCTGACCGTGATCGGCAACGGCGACCCCTTCGCCCTGCTGCATGGCACGGTCGGCCTCGGCGAATGGTTGATCGTCGGTTGCGTTATGACCTGGACGGCCTACACCTTCATCGGCCGGCGGGCGACGCAATTGCTCTCGCCGTTGGCCACGACCCTGCACGCCAGCCTGGCCGGCGCGCTGCTGCTCGGCATCGCCGCCCTGATCCAGGGTGGTGTCGACCCGACGACCTGGTCGTGGCGTGTCTGGGCCAGCATGCTCTTCCTCGCCCTGTTCGGCACAGCCATCGCCTACACCTGGTTCACCGACGCCGTGCATAAGCTCGGCGCCGGCCACGCATCGGTATTCATCAATCTGGTGCCGGTATTCGCCGTGCTGCAAGCGGCCGTCCTGCTCGACGAACGCCTCGGCCTGCCGGTTCTTTTTGGCGGCCTGCTGGTCATCGCCGGCGTCTGGCTGACCACGCTGCAAAAAACATCTCTGGAGACACGCCAATGATCCTTACGCAAGAACAAGAAATGATCCGCGACTCGATGCGCGCCTTCGCGCAGGAGCGCCTCGCCCCCTTCGCCGCCGACTGGGACAAGCACCACACCTTCCCGGCCGAAGCCCTGAAGGAACTGGGCGAACTCGGCGCCATGGGCATGTGCGTGCCGGAGGAATGGGGCGGCGCCGGCATGGACTACATGTCGCTGGTGCTGACCCTGGAAGAAATCGCCGCCGGCGACGGCGCCACCTCGACCATCGTCTCGGTGCAGAACTCGCTGGCCTGCGGCATCACGCAGAAATACGGCACCGATGCGCAGAAGGAAGAATGGCTGAAGCCGCTCGCCCGCGGCGAGAAGTGGGGTTGCTTCTGCCTGACCGAGCCGCACACCGGCTCCGACGCCGCCGCCATCACCACCCGCGCCGACCGTGACGGCGACCATTTCGTACTGAATGGCGTCAAGCAGTTCATCACCACCGGCAAGCACGCCCACATGGCCATCGTCTTCGCCGTCACCGACAAGGCCGCTGGCAAGAAGGGCATTTCCTGCTTCCTCGTGCCGACCGACACTAAGGGCTTCATCGTCGGCCGCACCGAAGACAAGATGGGCCAGCATGCCTCCGACACGGTGCAGATCATTCTTGAGGACTGCCGCGTGCCGGCTTCCGCCCTGCTCGGCAAAGAAGGCGAAGGCTACAAGATCGCCCTGTCCAACCTCGAAGCCGGCCGCATCGGCATCGCCGCCCAGAGCATCGGCATGGCTCGCGCCGCCTTCGAAGCCGCCGTGCGCTACGCCAAGGAGCGCATTACCTTCGGCCAGCCGATCATCGAGCATCAGGCCGTCAATTTCCGCCTGGCCGACATGAACACCCTGCTCGACGCCGCCCGCCTGATGGTCTGGCGCGCCGCCCAGTTGAAGGACGCCGGCAAGCCCTGCCTGAAAGAAGCCTCGATGGCCAAGATGTTCGCCTCGGAAGCCGCCGAGAAGATCGCCTCGGACGCCATCCAGATCCACGGGGGCGTCGGCTACACCAGCGACTTCCCGGTCGAGCGCATCTACCGCGACGTGCGCATCAGCCAAATCTACGAGGGCGCCAACGACATCCAGCGCCTGGTCATCGGCCGCACCATCGCCGCCGAATGAGGACTGCTGCGGTGCACCGGCAAAATAGGCAAAAAACCGACCGGCCCCGCAGACGATAACGAGGAGACAAACCATGACCGACGCCGCGCCCATCGACTTCTGGTTCGATTTTTCCAGTCCGTACAGCTACCTGCTGAGCGAGAAGATCGACGAACTCGCCGCCCGTCACGGCCGCAAGGTGCGCTGGCATCCGATCCTGCTCGGCATCGTCTTCAAGGCCACCGGCAGCGCGCCGCTGACTCTGCAGTTCCCGCCCAAGGCCGAATATTCGACGCTCGACTTCGCGCGCTCGGCCCGCTTCATGGGCCTGCCCTACCGCCATCCGGACAAGTTCCCGCTCGCCACGCAGAACGCCGCCCGCGCCTATTACTGGCTGCACGGCCGCGACTGCGCGCTGGCCCGGCGCTTTGCCCACGCTATTTTCCGTGCGCTATTCGTCGACAACCGCGACGTGTCGGCCCCGGAAACCGTGCTCGAACTCGCCGCCGGCCTTGGCGTTGACCGCGCCGAACTCGAAGCCGGCCTGCACAGCCAGGAGATGAAGGACCGCCTGAAGCAGGAAGTCGACAACGCCCTTAGCCTCGGCGTCTTCGGCGCTCCCTACGTGGTCATCGACGGCCAGCCCTTCTTCGGTGCCGACCGCCTGCCGCAGATCGAGCGCTGGCTGGAAACCGGGGGCTTCTGAGAAAACCATGAAACGAATCTGCGTCTTCTGCGGCTCGAATGCCGGCACCAACCCGATCTACCGGGAAGCGGCCGAGCGAGTCGGCCGCCTGCTCGCCGAACGCGGCATCGAACTGGTCTACGGCGCCGGCAACATCGGGCTGATGGGCGCTGTGGCCGATGCCTGCCTGGAAGCCGGCGGCACCGTCATCGGTGTCATCCCGGAAGCGCTGATGGGCAAGGAAGTGGCCGGCCGCGCCGTCGATCACCGGGCGCTGACCCGCATCGAGGTGGTCGATTCGATGCACACGCGCAAGGCGCGGATGGCCGAGTTGGCTGACGGCTTCATCGCCCTGCCCGGCGGCTTCGGCACCTTCGAGGAGTTCTGCGAAATCCTGACCTGGGGGCAACTCGGCTTTCACCAGAAGCCGATGGGCCTGCTCAACGTCAATGGTTTCTACGACCCGCTGCTGGCCATGTTCGACCGCGCCGTGGCGGACGGCTTCCTGCGCGCGCAGAACCGGGCCATGGCGCTGGCCGACACCGAGATCGAAAGCCTGCTGGCCCAGATGGAGGCCTACCAGGCCGAGCCGGTCAGCAAGTGGCTGAAAGAGGAAAAGCAGTTGTAGCGGTATTTATTCACCCGATTTTTCAGGCAACGCACACAGAAAAGAAGCGAGGAGACATGACCATCCTGAAATCCCAACTCAATCCGCGTGGCGCGGACTTCCAGGCCAATGCATCGGCCATGCGCACGCTGGTCGACGACCTGCACGAGAAGGTCGACAAGATCGCCCTCGGCGGCCCGGAAGCGGCCCGCCAGAAACACCTGGCCCGCGGCAAATTGCTGCCGCGCGAGCGGGTCAACGGCCTGCTCGACCCCGGCACGCCCTTCCTGGAGATCGGCCAGTTCGCCGCCTACGGCATGTACGGCGGCGACGTGCCGGCCGCCTCGGTGATCGCCGGCATCGGCCGCGTCCATGGCGTCGAATGCATGGTGGTGGCCAACGACGCCACCGTGAAGGGCGGCACCTACTACCCGCTGACGGTGAAAAAGCACCTGCGCGCCCAGGAAATCGCCCTGGAAAACCGCCTGCCCTGCGTCTATCTGGTCGACTCCGGCGGCGCCTTCCTGCCCATGCAGGATGAGGTTTTCCCGGACAAGGAGCACTTCGGCCGCATCTTCTTCAATCAGGCCAACCTGTCGGCCAAGGGCATCCCGCAGATCGCGGCGGTGATGGGCTCGTGCACGGCGGGCGGCGCTTACGTGCCGGCCATGTGCGACGAGTCGATCATCGTCAAGAACCAGGGCACCATCTTCCTCGGCGGCCCGCCGCTGGTGAAGGCAGCGACCGGTGAAGTGGTCAGCGCCGAGGACCTCGGCGGGGCCGACGTACATACCCGCATCTCGGGCGTAGCCGACCATCTGGCCGAAAACGACGCACACGCGCTGGCCATCGCCCGCCGCATCGTCAAGGACCTCAACTGGCAGAAGCAGCCGCCAGTCAGCCTGGCCGCGCCAACCGAACCGCTCTACGGCGCCGAAGAACTCTATGGCGTGATCCCAACCGATTCGAAAAAACCCTTCGACGTGCGCGAAATCATCGCCCGCCTGGTTGATGGTTCCGATTTCGACGAATTCAAGGCCCGCTACGGCAACACCCTAGTCTGCGGCTTCGCCCGCATCTACGGCTATCCGGTAGGTATCGTCGCCAATAACGGCATCCTGTTCAGCGAATCGGCGCAGAAAGGCGCGCACTTCATCGAACTGTGCGCCCAGCGCGGCATTCCGCTCGTCTTCCTGCAGAACATCACCGGCTTCATGGTCGGCAAGAAATACGAAAACGGCGGCATCGCGCGTGATGGGGCCAAGATGGTCACCGCCGTCGCCACCGCCAAGGTGCCGAAATTCACCGTCGTCATCGGCGGCAGCTTCGGCGCTGGCAACTACGGCATGTGCGGCCGTGCCTACTCGCCGCGCTTCCTGTGGATGTGGCCGAATTCGCGCATCTCGGTGATGGGTGGCGAACAGGCGGCCGGCGTGCTGGCCACGGTCAAGCGCGACGGCCTGGAGGCCTCCGGCAAGGCTTGGTCTGCCGAGGAAGAAGCCGCCTTCAAGGCACCGATCCGCGAGCAATACGAAACCCAGGGCCACCCCTACTACGCCTCGGCCCGCCTATGGGACGACGGCATCATCGACCCGGCTGATACCCGGAGGGTACTCGGCCTCGGCCTGTCGGCCGCGATGAACGCCCCGGCCGAAGAAACCAAGTTCGGCGTCTTCCGGATGTAAGGAGCAGACCATGTTTACCGCCCTCGAAATTGAACTGAACGGCCCGGTCGCGACGATCTGGATGAACCGCCCGGACCTGCACAATGCCTTCGACGAAACCCTGATCGCCGAACTGACCGCCGCCTGCGTCGCCCTCGACGACGATGCGGACGTGCGCGTCGTCGTCCTCGCCGGCCGCGGCAAGAGCTTCTCCGCCGGCGCCGACCTCAACTGGATGAAGCGCGCCGCCAACAACGGCATCGACGACAACCTGCAAGACGCTCGCGCCCTGGCCCGCATGCTGCGCACCCTTGCCGAAATGAAGAAGCCAACCATCGCCCGCGTGCAAGGCGCCGCCCTCGGCGGCGGCATGGGTCTGGCCTCGGCCTGCGACGTTGCCGTCGCCTCGACCAAGGCAGTGTTCGCCACCTCCGAGGTCAAGTTCGGCATCATTCCCTCCGCCATCTCGCCCTACGTGTTGCGCGCCATCGGCGCCCGTCAGGCCACCCGCTATTTCCAGAGCGCGGAACGCATCGACGCCGCCCGCGCCCGCGAAATCGGGCTGGTCCATGAAACGGTCGAACCCGAGCAACTCGACGCCAAGGTGCAGGAAATCGCCAACGCCCTGCTGCAAGGCGGCCCCTGTGCCCAAGCCGCCGCCAAGGACCTGATCCGCACGGTGGACGGCCAGCAGGTCAATGAAACCCTGGTCGAGGAAACTGCCCACCGCATCGCCCACCTGCGCGCGACACCGGAAGCCCGCGAAGGCATTTCCGCCTTCCTTGAAAAACGTTCGCCGAACTGGATGGGGAATTAATCGATGTTTACCAAAATCCTGATTGCCAGCCGCGGTGACCAGCCGCGCAGCGGCGCAGCGACGAAGTCAAACTGCCAGCGTGCGCAGCACGCTCAGGCGATTTCTCCGCGGGAGACCACGCATGTTTACTAAGATCCTGATCGCCAACCGCGGAGAAATCGCCTGCCGCGTTATCAAGACTGCCCGCCGCATGGGCATTCGTACCGTCGCCGTCTATTCCGAAGCCGATGCCAACGCCCGCCACGTTCGCCTGGCCGACGAGGCCGTGCTGCTCGGTCCGGCGGCGGCGCGTGAGTCCTATTTGGTCGCCGACAAGATCATCGAGGCCTGCAAGCGCACCGGCGCCCAGGCGGTGCATCCGGGCTACGGTTTTCTCTCCGAGAACGAGGAATTCGCCGAAGCGCTGACTCAGGCCGGCCTCGTCTTCATCGGCCCGCCGGCTTCGGCGATACATGCGATGGGTTCGAAGTCGGAAGCCAAGAAACTGATGGGCACGGCCAACGTGCCGCTGACGCCGGGTTACCACGGCGACGACCAGCGCCCGACGCTGCTGCACGAAGAGGCCGAGAAGATCGGCTACCCGGTGCTGATCAAGGCGGCCGCCGGCGGTGGCGGCAAGGGCATGCGCCTGGTCGAGCGTTCCGAGGACTTCCCGGATGCGCTAGCGTCATGCAAGCGCGAGGCGCTGTCCAGCTTCGGCGACGACCACGTGCTGATCGAGAAATACATCACCAAGCCGCGCCACATTGAAATCCAGGTCTTCGCCGACAAGCTGGGCAACTGCGTTTACCTGTTCGAGCGCGACTGCTCGGTGCAGCGCCGCCACCAGAAGGTTCTGGAGGAGGCGCCGGCCCCCGGCATGAGCGAGGAACGTCGTCGCCAGATGGGCGAAGCGGCCGTCGCCGCGGCCAAGGCGGTCGGTTACGTCGGCGCCGGCACGGTCGAGTTCATCGCCAATCAGGACGGCACCTTCTACTTCATGGAGATGAACACCCGCCTGCAGGTCGAGCACCCGGTCACCGAGATGATCACCGGGCAAGACTTGGTCGAATGGCAGTTGCGCGTCGCCGCCGGCCAGCCGCTGCCGCTCAAGCAGGAACAACTGGAAATCCGCGGCCATGCGCTGGAAGCGCGCATCTACGCCGAGGACGCCAACAAGGGCTTCCTGCCCGCCACCGGCCAGCTGATCCGCCTGCTGCCGCCGGCCGAATCCATCAACGTGCGCGTCGATACCGGCGTCGAGGAAGGCGACGAGATCACGCCTTACTACGATCCGATGATCGCCAAGCTGATCGTCTGGGACGAAACGCGCGACGGCGCGCTGGCCCGCATGCGCAAGGCGCTGGCCGACTATCAGGTGGCCGGGCTGACGACCAATATCGACTTCCTGTCCCGCCTCGTCGCCTGCCCTGCCTTTGCCGGGGCCGACCTCGACACCGGCCTGATCGAACGGCAGAAGGATTTCCTCTTCCCCGCCGCCCAGCCGGTGCCGCGCGATGCGCTGCTCGTCGCCACGGTCGGCGAACTGCTGTGGGAACAGCATGAGGCCAAGCAGGCCGCCAAGCAGAGCGGCGACCCGTTCTCGCCCTGGCACGCCCGCGACGGCTGGCGCATGAACCTGTCGGCGGCACGCACCATCAGCTTCAAGGATGGCGAAACGCTGGTCGACGTGCAGGTCAGCTACGGCCGCGACAGCTGGAAAATTGCCCTGAATGGCGAGTGCACCGCAGCACGCGGCAAAAAGCTCGACGGCGACCGCTTTGCCGTCGAACTCGACGACCGCCGCTTGATCGCCTCGGTGGTGGCGGTGGACGACAAGCGCAGCATCTTCCTGCAAGGCAGCACCTACACGCTGCTACGCGACGATCCGCTGCACCGCGTCGATGCCGGCGACAGCCACGGCGGCGGCCTGACCGCGCCGATGCCCGGCAAGGTCGTCGCCCTGCTCGCCCAACCCGGCCAGAAGGTGGAGAAAGGCACGCCGCTGCTGATCCTCGAAGCCATGAAGATGGAGCACACCATCACCGCCCCCGCCGCCGGCACGCTGAAGGCCTTCTGCTATGCGGCCGGCGAGCAGGTCAGCGACGGCGCGGCGCTGGTCGAGTTCGAGAACGAGGCATAATGACCCGATCATTCACCTGATCATTTGTCCGGTATGAACTCACTGCGCAGAAAACTGCTCTTCGTCGGCGGCATGGCGGCCATTCCCATGTCGATGGGCTGTTTCAGTGCAGCGCTGGTGGTCGGCGCAACCTCGTCGACCACCGAATATTATGGAGAAACCTTCTCCTCCGTGCTTCTGTCGGCTGACGGAAAGACGTTGGCGGTAATCGGGGAGAAGTACCACTATCTCTTCAGCGCACCGCAAGAACTGAAAGCCGTACTACGCGAGGAATTCGGACAATTCGTTCAGCCCGCTTTCATCGGGTTCAACATCAATACCAATCAGGAAATCACCGGCTATCTGCGTCTTACCATCGCGCCAGACACTCCAACCGAAGCACGAGCGGCGGCACAAGCCGCTGGTTTCAAAATTCAAGGCAAGGGGACCGTAGCGACCGAACTGAAGCTCGAAGGGAAACGCTACGCTAGCGGCGGCATCAAAGCTACGGACTCCCGTCAGCAGCTCAGAAAACCCTACCAGCTTCAGATTGGTGAGCCGAAGGGACCCGGTATCAAAATGGCCGCACTTGCACTGACGCCAATCACTATCGCCATCGACGGCATACTCATATTGGTAGTGCTGCCTTTAGCCCTACTGTTTAAACGTTAAAAATACAGATATGACTCTCCCCTCCCGCGTCAAAATCGTCGAAGTCGGCCCGCGCGACGGGCTGCAGAATGAGAAACAGGTCGTCCCGACCGAGACCAAGATCGAGCTGATCGAGCGCCTGGGCGAGGCCGGGCTGCGCGTCATCGAGGCCACCTCCTTCGTCTCGCCGAAGTGGGTGCCGCAGATGGGCGACAACAGTGCGGTCATGCAGGGCATCAAAAAGCACCCTGCTGCGGAGTACCCCGTATTAACACCAAATTTGCAGGGCTTCGATGCGGCCGTGCAGGCCGGCGCGACGGAAGTGGCCATTTTTGGCGCCGCTTCCGAAGCCTTTTCGAAGAAGAACATCAACTGCTCCATCGCCGAGAGCCTGAAGCGTTTCGAGCCGGTCGTCTCGGCCGCCTCGGCGCTGGAAATCAAGGTGCGCGGCTATGTCTCGTGCGTCGTCGGCTGCCCCTACGAGGGCGCCGTCGCACCGGAGAAGGCCGCCGAAGTGGCCAAGACGCTGTACGACATGGGCTGCTACGAGGTGTCGCTGGGCGACACCGTCGGCGTCGGCAACCCGGCCAGCATCCAGCGCATGATCGAAGCCTGCGCCCGCGTCGTGCCCATCGCCAAGCTGGCCGGCCACTACCACGACACCTACGGCATGGCCATCGCCAACATCTACGCCTCGCTGCAGATGGGCATGGCCACCTTCGATGCCTCGGTTGCCGGCCTGGGTGGCTGCCCGTACGCCAAGGGGGCCTCCGGCAACGTGGCGACGGAAGACGTGGTTTACCTGCTGCACGGCCTGGGCATTGAAACTGGCATCGATCTGGCTAAACTGGCGGTTGTCGGCGACTGGATTTCCAGTGCCATCAACCGCCCGAACGGCGCCAAGGCCGGCCGGGCCATTTGCGCCAGCACCGAGTGAGCTTCTTCTCCGCCGTTTCCGAACTACTGCACCCCACCCCGCCGCCGGACGAAAACGTGCGGCGTGCGCTCGACCGCGTGTGCGAGTTGGTCGATCCGCTGTTGCGCACCGTCGGCAGTTTCGAAAAGAAGCTGAGCGGCCCGGTGCACTACGCCCTGGGCTATTGTGACGGCCTGGTCGCCAGCCTGCCGGGGCCGGTCGAAATCAGCCGGCCGGCGTTTTCCAACGACCCGCTGATCCATTCGCTGTTCGCCACCGCTACCGACATCGACCAGATGCTCGGCCGCAGCCAGGCGATCCGCGACTATCTGGCCGAGCCTTGCTCGTGGGAAGGCGATCATTTCTTCGCCATGCTGGCCGCCCGTCGTCAGGAAAAGAAGCGGCTCGGCATGGCGCAACAGGGTGACGTCATCCGTAACGACGTACCTCAGACGGTGCTCTATTTCTCCGGCCAGACCCTGATCGAACCCAACTGCCAGTTGGCGGATACCTTGCACGGGTTACGCTGCAAGACCTTCGAAAGCCTGCTGCACACCTTCCGTTCGCACGTCGAGGCGCTGCGTGGGGAGCGCGACGGGTTGCGCGCCGACGTCACTGAGGAGCGCAATCACATCACGGTATTGAACGGCCATAGCAGCAAGCAGGCGTACGATTGCGCGACCCGCCATTTGGCCGACCTTGATGCCCAATTGCGCGCCAAGGCCGAATCGCTGATGCCGGAACATCTGCTCGATACACTGGCTGACTACCTGATGAGCCCGGAACCGGCGCTGCGCCTGACGCCGGTCAGCCTGACCGTGGATCGCCTCGGCGTCATCCAGAACGTGCCGGCAGACGATGCCAGCGTGCACACCATCACTTTTCCGGAACTAACTGCCCGCGACCGGCGTCTGCATCTGGCCATGCTCGCCCGCATCAGCCGCGACGAAGCTCTCGAAGCGGTTGAAATGGTGCGCGACGAGCAACACCGCTTCATGATTATCTAAGGTCGCAATGATTCAATCGCCCTGTATCAACATCTGCAAGATGGATAGCCATTCCGGCCTTTGCGTCGGGTGTTGGCGCACCATCGATGAAATTAGCGCTTGGTCGCGCATTGACGATGCGGCAAAGCAGGCGGTTCTGGAAAAAATCGCCGAGCGGAAAAATAGCGCCCAGGGCAAACCAGCAAAGGCCACGATATGAGTGACGAAAACGAAGAACTCTACCCCTGTGTCGGCGTCTGCATGTCCGACCCGGAAACCGGTGTTTGCATGGGCTGCGGTCGTCCGCCGCTGGGCGACCCGAATGTGGCCATCGAGGTTGTCCCTCCGGCACCTCCCAGTGTCCATGCGAGCGACGACACCAGCGAAGAATGATGGTCAAACTCCCGGACGCCATCCGCGTTCTCGAACGCGGATGGTTGTCGGCCAACAACGTTCTGTTTCTCGAAGGCGAGCAGGCCACGCTGATCGACAGCGGCTACGTCACGCATGCCGCGCAAACGGTCGATCTGGTGCGGCACGCACTAGCCGGCCGGCAACTCACGCGCCTGATCAACACCCACTCGCACTCCGACCACATTGGCGGTAACGCCGCGCTGAAAGCTGCCTTCGCCTGCGACATCTTGGTGCCGGCCGGCCTGCACGCAACCATCGCCGACTGGGACGAAAATGCCCTGCTCCTCTCGCCACTCGGCCAGCAAGGTGCACGTTTCCAGCACGACGGCGTGGTCAATGCCGGCGACCAACTCGAACTTGGTGGCCTCAGCTGGCAGGCGCTGGCCGTGCCCGGCCATGACATGGAAGCGCTGGCCTACTACAACCCGGAACAGCGCCTGCTCATTTCCGGCGATGCCCTGTGGGAAAACGGCTTCGGCGTCATCTTTCCCGAGCTGCTCGGCGAAGGCGACGGCATCGCCAGCACGCGGGCGACGCTCGAAATGCTCGGCCGGCTTGCCGTCGACACAGTCATCCCCGGCCACGGCCGCCCTTTTGGCGAGGTCGACACCGCCCTCGACCGCGCCTTCCGTCGCCTGGAGATGTTCGAGCAGCAACTCGACAAGCTCGCCTGGCACGGCATCAAGGTCATCGTCTCCTTCGCCATGCTGGAGCGGCGCAGCATTCCCCAGAAGGATTTCTCCGCCTTCATCCTCGGCCTGCCCTTTGCCGCCGACGTCAATCAGCGCATCCTCGGCCTGGCCGAAGACCGGCTGATCGAGCGCATCGAGCGCGAGTTGCTGCTGGTCGGTGCCCTGCAGCTCGAAGATGGGAACCTCGTCGCCACTGCATAGTCTTGTAGTATGGGATTGCTACCCGCCTGACATGGAAGGCGCGCACAATCGTTTCGCCAACTACACCTAGAGGAGACAACGATGGCAGCCAAGAAAATCCTGATGATCACCGGTGATTTCACCGAAGACTACGAAACCATGGTGCCTTTCCAGGCCCTGCTGATGGTCGGCCACACCGTGCATGCGGTCTGCCCCGGCAAGCAGGCCGGCGAGCAGGTCAAGACCGCCGTGCACGACTTCGAGGGCGATCAGACCTACAGCGAGAAGCCCGGCCACAACTTCACCCTCAACGCCAGCTTCGCTGACGTCAAGGCGGCTGATTACGATGCTTTGGTCATTCCCGGTGGCCGCGCCCCGGAATACCTGCGCCTGAACCCGGAAGTGCTCGCCGCCGTGAAGCACTTCGCCGATGCCGGCAAGCCGATCGCCGCCATCTGCCACGGCGCCCAGCTGCTCACCGCTGCCGGCGTGCTGAGCGGCCGTTCGTGCAGCGCCTACCCGGCCTGCGGCCCGGAAGTCACGGCAGCCGGCGGCAAATACGCCACCATTCCGGTCGACCAGGCCATCGTCGACGGCAATCTGGTCACCGCCCCCGCCTGGCCGGCCCACCCGGACTGGCTGGCCAAGTTCCTGCAGGTTCTCGGTAGCCGCATCGAAGCCTGATCCATCCACCCGCGAGGTGTCCCATGTGCGAAATCTACGTCAAGGCCGACCCCATGCTCTACGAATCGCGCTCGCGTTCGCTGCGCATACACGGGTGCGTCACCAAGATACGGCTGGAAAACCACTTCTGGGACATCCTCGCGGAAATCGCCGCGAGCGATGGCTATACGACCAATCAGCTGATCGCCAAGCTGTACGACGAACTGCTCGAATATCGCGGGGAAATTGACAACTTCGCCTCGTTTTTACGGGTGAGCTGTTTGCGTTATCTGACTTTGCGCAAAGGCGTGGTGGATAAGCCGGCCTTGGCGGTGGTGGGGAGGCCGGCGGCCTGAGGTTTTTTGCCGTTTTGGGGCGTGCACCGCAGCAGTGCGGTTTTAGCGTTGCTAGGACGCTTCTCGTATATTCGGGCTCAGCGTTCCGCCCTGACGGCGGGCTAACTTTTTCTTGCTTGGCCAAGAAAAAGTAGCCAAAAAGAAGGCCACCCCTGGGTCGGCGTTGGGCTACGCCCAATCCCTTCCGCTACTCGGCCGGCCGGGCGTCTGGCTAAACTCGCCGCGATGCGGCTCAGACAACGCCAGCCGACATCCCCCGGCCAACCTGCGTTGCTCAGCGCCTCTCAAGGGGCCCGAAAAACCTCGCAGCTTCACACTCGCTGAAAAAATGAGACTGCTGCGGTGCACTGGCCAAAAAGGCAAAAAACCAAACACCAGCCTTTCAGCGGCGATCGGTTTTCAACCTCCCGTGGGAGGCGCCGAGCAACGCAGGCGGGACGGGAGGGTTCGGCTGGCGTTGTCCGAGCCGAAGGCGAGTTTAGCCAGCCGCCCGGCACGACGAGTAGCGCAGGGAACCCGCGCAGCGGGCGCCAACCCCGGGTCGCCTTTTCTTTGCTGACTTTCTTTTGGCGAAACAAAAGAAAGTCAGGCGCCGGTCAGCGGCGAAAAACAGCGGTTGAGTTACCGAACAAACCTGCAGGCCAACCAACCGACAACAACCTACGACCCCAACCACCTCCGCGCCAAATGCACCCAATAACTCGCTCCCAGAGTGAGCAACTCGTCATTGAAGTCGTAATGCGGGTTGTGCAGCGTGCAGCCGCCGGTGCCCGGCCCGTTGCCGAGCCAGACGTAGCAACCTGGCTTCTCGTTGAGCATGTAGGCAAAATCTTCCGCCCCCATCGAGGGCAGGATATCGGTCAGCACATGTTCCTCGCCGAAAACCTCCTTGGCCACTTCCTGGCAGAACTTCGCCTCGGCCACGCTGTTCACGGTCGGTGGATAGCGGTGCTCGAAGTGCACATTGATCTGCGCCCCGTTGGCCGCAGCGATGCCGCTGCACAGGCGCTCGACGGCCCGCTCGACGGCTTCCTGGATTTCCGGCTTGAAGGTACGGATGGTGCCGCGCAGGATGACTTCTTCGGGAATGATGTTCCAGGCTTCGCCGCCATGGAACTGGGTGACGCTGACCACGGCCGATTCACAGGGGTGCAGCGCGCGGCTGACCACGGTCTGCAAGGCCTGCACCAGCTGAGCACCGGCAACGATCGAATCGACCCCCTGATGCGGCATGGCCGCGTGGCAGCCGTGACCGCGCACGCTGATCTCGAAGCCGCAGGTGCCGGCCATGACCGGACCCGGCATGGCCATCATCTGGCCGACCGGGATGCCCGGCCAGTTGTGCAGGCCGAACACGGCTTCGACCGGAAAGCGCTCGAACAAGCCGTCCTCGATCATCACGGCCGCCCCACCCTCGGCTTCTTCAGCAGGCTGGAAGATGAAAACGGCGATGCCGTCGAAATCCGGGTTTTCGGCCAGGTAGCGGGCCGCGCCGAGCAGCATGGCGGTATGGCCATCGTGGCCGCAGGCGTGCATCTTTCCTTGGTATTTGGAGTGATGCGGGAATTCGTTCAGTTCGCACAGCGGCAAGGCATCCATGTCGGCACGCAGGCCGATCATGCGCTGCGACGTTCCGGCACGGAGGACGCCGACGACACCGGTTTTTGCCATGCCACGATGCACTTCCAGACCGTAGCGCTGCAATTCGCGGGCGACAATGTCGGAGGTCCGTGTTTCGCTGAAAGCGAGCTCGGGATGGGCATGAATATCGCGGCGCAACGCGGTCAGTTCGGCCAGAAAAGGCAGTTGCAGCAGGGGAATCGTCGGGGCCATGTTTGTCTCCTTGTCTTCTTAGCCGATCACGGCATCACCGGCTGGGACGTGCCGGTGCAGACGATTATTATGCCCCGCCTTGCAGCCGCGTGCCGGCTTGATTATTGTGCACCGCATGGAACTCGTTCTCATCAGCGGCTTGTCCGGCTCGGGCAAATCGGTCGCCCTCAATCTACTGGAAGACTCCGGTTATTACTGCGTGGACAATCTGCCGGTGGTGATGCTGACCGTGCTCGTCCGCATGCTGAAGGAAGAAGGTATCCGCAAAATCGCCGTGGCGGTCGATGCCCGTTCGGGCGGCGGTATCGAGTTGCTACCCGACAAGCTGGAGAATCTCTCTAAGGAAGGGGTGAGTCACAACTTCCTCTTCCTGCAGGCCGATGAAGAAACACTGCTCAAGCGCTATTCCGAATCGCGCCGCCGCCATCCCTTGGCCACCGAGGGGCAAACGCTGGCCGAGGCCATCCGCGCCGAACGCATGCTGATGGAGCCGATCAGCCAGCTGGGCAACCGTATCGACACCAGCGACCTGAAGGCCAACGCCCTGCGCGAATGGGTACGCCAGTTCATCGAGGCCGAACCGGGCCAGGGCCTGACCCTGATGTTCGAGTCCTTCGGCTTCAAGCATGGCATTCCGCTCGATGCCGACCTGGTCTTCGACGTACGCTGCCTGCCCAATCCACACTACGACCCGGCACTGCGCCCACTGACCGGACGAGACCAGCCGGTGATCGATTTTCTCGAACAGGAGGGCGAATTCCGGCGCATGCGCGAGGACATCCGCAAATTCGTCGCCACCTGGCTGCCGTCCTACATCCGCGACAACCGCAACTACCTGACGGTGGCCATCGGCTGCACGGGCGGCCAGCACCGCTCGGTGTGCATGGCGGAATGGCTGGCCAAACAATTCAACGGCGACGCCCGCGTCCTCGTCCGGCACCGTTCGCTGGCTGGTAATTGAAAGCCTGGCTTTTGCTTATCCGACCGGGCGACTGGCTGGTCGTCCTGCTCGGTGCCGGGTTGGTCGCCGGTAGCGTGCCACTCTTCTGGCAAGGCGGTTTGGCCGACCGCGCCATCGTGCGCCAGGAAGGCAAGGTCTTCGCCGAGGTCGATCTCAAGGCCAAGCGCCAGCTCGAAGTACCGGGGCCGCTGGGCACCACGGTGATTGCCGTCGAGCCCGGCCGGGCTCGCGTCGTCGCCGATCCTGGGCCGCGCCAGTATTGCGTCAAGCAGGGCTGGCTGATGCGCCCCGGCGAAATCGCCATCTGCGCCCCCAACCGTGTCAGCCTGCAAATTACCGGCCGGACCAAGGTCTATGACTCGATCAGTTATTGAACTCCAGGTCACCGAGGAAGACCGCCGGGTCGCCTGGCTGGCCACGGCCGCGGTCGCCCTGTCGCTGGTCGATGCGGCGATCCCTTCGCCGCTGCCCGGCGTCAAGCCGGGGCTGGCCAACATCGTCACGCTGGTCGTGCTGCTGCGCTACGGCTGGGCCACGGCCGTCTGGGTCAGCGGCCTGCGCGTACTGGCCGGCAGCCTGCTGCTCGGATTTTTCCTCGCCCCCGGTTTCTTCCTGTCACTGACCGGCACCACGCTCAGCCTGCTCACCCTTGGCCTGGCCCATCGCCTGCCGCAACGCTGGTTCGGTCCGGTCAGTCTGTCAGTCTTCGCCGCCTTTGCCCATATCGGCGGACAACTGCTGCTCGCCCGTGTCTGGCTGATTCCGCACGACGGGGTCTTCCTGCTCACCCCGGTCTTTGCCGGTGCCG
This sequence comes from Azonexus sp., assembly GCA_041909105.1. Classification (GTDB taxonomy): domain Bacteria; phylum Pseudomonadota; class Gammaproteobacteria; order Burkholderiales; family Rhodocyclaceae; genus Azonexus. The sequence goes on along the minus strand of JAYREE010000001.1, from coordinate 229,465 downwards.
CCCTGGTATTCGGCACCCTCAACGGCCTGATCGCGGCTAAACTGCTGGCTGAATTGTCCGCCCCGGAACCCTCCGATGCCTAAGACCGTCTGCCTCGCCCTGACCGGCGCCTCCGGCATGCCCTACGGCTTGCGCCTGCTCGACTGCCTGCTGGCGGCCGGCTGCAAGGTGCAGTTGCTCTATTCGCAGGCCGCCCAGGTCGTCGCCCGCCAGGAAATGAATTTCGAGTTGCCTTCGCGCCCGGCCGACGCCCGCGCCGCCCTACTCGAGCGCAACCCTGGCGTTGACCCCGACCTGCTCGCCGTCTATGGCCGCGAGGAATGGTTCGCCCCGGTCGCCTCTGGCTCCAACCCGCCCGACGCCATGGTCGTCTGCCCGTGCTCGATGGGGACGTTGGCCGCCATCGCCCAGGGCCTGGCCGACAACCTGATCGAACGCGCCGCCGACGTCGTGCTCAAGGAAGGGCGCAAGCTGGTGCTGGTGCCGCGCGAGACGCCTTTCTCGGCCATCCACCTGGAAAACATGCTGCGTTTGAGCCGTGCCGGCGCCGTCATCCTGCCGCCCTCGCCCGGCTTTTACCACCATCCGGAAAGCGTGCAGGACATCGTTGATTTCGTCGTCGCCCGGGTCATGGATCAGGTCGGCGTAACGCATACCTTGATGCAGCGCTGGGGGAACTAATGGGCTGGTTCGACTTTCTCCGCGCCCCGCACGGGCGCAGCATCGAGACGCTGGAAATTCCGCTCTTTCCGCTCAACACGGTACTCTTCCCCGGCGGCGTGTTGCCGCTGAAGATTTTCGAGCAACGCTATCTCGACATGGCGGCCGCCTGCATGAAGGACGAGACGCCGTTCGGCATCTGCCTGATCGATAACGGCCCGGAGGTCGGTCCGGCGGCCAAGCCGCATCCGGTCGGCACCCTGGCCCGCATCGGCGACTGGGAGATGGAGCAGCTTGGCATCCTGCAGATCACCGCCTTGGGCGGCCGGCGTTTCCGCATCATCGACAGCGAGGTGGGCCCCGGCAACCTGCTGCATGGCCATGTCGAACTGCTCAACGAGGGCGAAACGGTATCGTTGCCGCAGGCACGCGAGCGCTTGTTGCCTTTGCTTCAACGCATCGTTTCAGACCTTGGCACGGCCCGAATTCCCGAGCCGCACCGCTATGACGATGCTGCTTGGGTCGGCTATCGCATCACTGAAGTTCTGCCCATCCAGAACCTGGCCAAGCAGAAGCTGCTCGAACTCGACGACCCGCTCGCCCGCCTGGAAATCCTGGAAAAATTCCTCGATCAGCGCAAACTGCTCGGCTAGAGAGGCTTTATTCCCGACTGCTGCGGTGCACTGGCCATTTCGGCAATTTTTCATTGCCGCCCCCAAAATTTGACAATTTCATCAACACCCGCGCTAACAGCCTGTTTAGAATAGCCAAAAATAATTAATTCAAAAGGATCAGGGAGCCTGCCGGGATGTCTTCGTTCGTCTTCATCGATCAGTTGCGGGTCGGGCTCTATGTCGAGCTCGATTTGCCGTGGATGAGGCACCCGTTCAGCTTCAGCAGCTTCAAGATCAAGAACGACGAGCAAATCCGGCAATTGCGGCAACTCGGCCTGGAGAAAGTCCGCTACGATCCGCGGCGCAGCTCGACGCTGCCGCTCCCCTTGCAGGAAACCGCCGAAGCCACCGCGCCGCCGTCTGCCCTGCTGCCAGACGACCCGTTGTTGCTGGCCAAGCAGGCACGCGGCGCTCATCTGGCCAACTACCGCGCCTCGGTGGCCCAGGCCGAACGGGCGCTGCACCAAGCCGTGCAGGAAGTGCGGCGCATCATCGGGCGGTGCACCACCGACCCGCAATGCGCCCTCGACGATGCCACCCGCCTGGTCGATGACATCGCCGGCGACTACTTCGGCCACCCCGATGCCCTCATCCATGCCATGGGCGACAAGGGGCACCAGGATTCGCTCTACCACCACGGCCTCAACGTCACCGTGCTATCGCTGATCATGGCCCGCGGGCTGGACCTGCCGCCCGAGCAGATTCGCACCCTCGGCCTCGGCGCGCTCTTCCACGACATTGGCCTGCACGCCATACCGAGCACGCTGCTGCGCAAGGTCGATCCGCTGACGGCCGGCGAGCTCCAGTTGCGCCAAACGCACTGCGAACAAGGCGTCGAACTGGGCAGGAAGCTCGGCTTTCCGCAGGAGGTGCTCGACATCATCGCGCAGCACCACGAATTGTTGGACGGCAGCGGCTACCCGCGGCAACTGCACGGCGAACAGATCGCGCCGCTGGCCCGCCTGGTCGAAGTGGCCAATCGCTACGACAGCCTGTGCAATCCGACCACGCCGAGCAAGGCAAAGACGCCGCACGAGGCCTTGTCCTACATGTTCGCCCAGCAGGCGAGCAAGCACGACCCGCTGATGATGCGCCAACTGATCCGTAGCCTCGGCGTCTATCCGCCCGGAACGCTGGTGCATCTATCCAACGGTGCCACCGCGCTGGTCACTTCGGTCAACCCAGCTCGCCCGCTAAAGCCAACACTGATCGTTTACGAGGCGAGCGTGCCGCGCGACGAGGCCATCATCATCGACCTCGACCAAGAACCCGACGTCCAGATCGCCCACGCACTGAATCCGAACCAGTTGCCGCGCAGCATTTACGACTATCTTTGCATGCGCAAGCATGTCTCCTACTATTTCGGCGAAGGCAGCCCAGGCAACGCATGAACTCGACGTCCCCGACCTCATTCGACTCCCTGCTCCTTGATCACGCCGACGATCTTTTGCTGCTGGTCGATCCGCAAACGCAGCGCATCTGCGCCGCCAACCACGCCACCTGCACGCGCCTGGGCTACCCAAGTGAGCACTTGCTCGACCGCCCCATCACCGACATCGGCCGTTCGCTGGCCGACATCTTCTACTGGGAAGAAATCGCCGCCGGCAACATTCAGGAGGTCGAATCCTCCGAAGGGCTCTATCGCTGCGCCGACGGCAGCCTGTTTCCGGTCAACGAGCGCATCTCGCTGGTCAATCATGACAACCGCCGCTGGTTGCTGATTCGAGCGCACGACATCACGCATCAACGCGATGAGAAAGCCCACCTCGAAAGCCTGACCTCGCTGCTGCGCGCCACGCTCGAATCGACCGCCGACGGCATCCTCGTGTGCGACGAGAGCGGCCATCTGGTCAACATGAACCAGCGCTTCGCCGCTCTCTGGCAGCTGCCGGAAGACATCCTGGCCCGCGGCGACGATAGCGAGGTGCTCGCCTTCATGGCCGGCCGCCAGGACGATGCCGAAGGCTACCTGGCACGCTTCGCCGACATCATCCGCCTGCATGAGGAACACACGCTCGATACGCTGGAACTCGACGGCGGCCAGGTACTGGAGCAACGCTCGCAGCCGCAATACCTCGAAGAGCGCATCATCGGCCGCGTGTTCACGTTCAGCGACATCACCCAGCGCTGCGCCGCCGAACACCAACTCAAGCAGAGTGAAGCCGCCTTCCGCTCGCTGGTCGAAAGCTCGCCGGACAACATCATCCGCTACGACCGCGAGTGCCGGGCCGTTTACGTCAATCGCATGCTCGCCGAGAGCACCCGCCTCGAACCGCAGATGCTGCTCGGCCGCACACCGAGCGGTGCGTGCTTCGAGGGTGCCAACGATCTGCTGCACTACGAAGCGGCGCTCAGGCAGGTCATCGCCACCGGCGAACCTCGGGAAATCGAAATCCAGGTACGCGATCGGCAAGACCAAGCGCGTATTCACCACATGCGCATCGCCGCAGAACGGGATGAACAAGGTGTGGTCGGCGCCCTGGCCTTCGGTCGCGACATCACCGACATCATCCGCGCCGAAGTCGAGTTGCGCATCGCCGCCATCGCCTTCGAGTCGCTGGAAGCCATTACCATCACCGACGCTGAACAGCGCATCATCAAGGTCAATCGCTCCTTCTGCCGCATCACTGGCTACACCGCAGAGGAAGCCCTGGGCAAGACGCCGGGGCAACTGCTCAAGTCCGGCCGACACGACCCGATGTTCTACACGGAAATGTGGCGTTGCCTGACCTACGAGAAGCACTGGCAAGGCGAGATCTGGAATCGCCGCAAAAATGGCGAAATCTACCCGGAGTGGTTGAACATCACCGCGGTAAGCGACTCTTCCGGTCGCGTCTGCAATTACGTGGCCGCCTTCTCCGATATTTCCTTGCACAAGAAGGCCGAAGCCGAAATCCACACCCTCGCCTTCTACGATCCGCTGACGGCGCTGCCCAACCGCCGTCTGCTGCTCGACCGTCTCGAGCACACCATGGCCAGCAGTGCCCGCAACAAGCGCCACGGCGCCGTGTTGATCCTCGATCTCGATCGCTTCAAGGAGCTGAACGACACCAAGGGCCACAACATCGGCGACCTGCTGTTGATCGAGGTTGCCGGCCGACTGCAGGCATGCGTGCGTGCCGACGACACGGTCGCCCGTCTGGGCGGCGACGAATTCGTCGTCATCCTCGTCGACCTTGGCCCCAATCCGCGCCAGGCCGCCGCCCAGGCCGAAGTCATCGCCGAAAAGATGCGCTCGGCAATCAACCGCCCGTTCAGCCTGCAAAGCAGCGAGTACCATACCTCACCCAGCATTGGCATCTGCCTGTTCGGCACCCAGGAAATCAGCATCGATGAGCTGCTCAAGCGAGCCGACACCGCGATGTACCAGGCCAAGCGCTCGGGCCGTAACGCTATCCGCTTCTTCGACCCGGCCACCCATGCCGCCATGGAAGCCCGTATCGCCCTCGATAGCGACCTGCGCCGCGCCCTGCCCAACGAACAGTTATTACTCTATTTCCAGCCGCAGATCGAAGGTAGCGGTCGCGTCCTCGGCGCCGAAGCCCTGCTCCGCTGGCGCCATCCCAAACAGGGCATGGTCTCGCCGCTCACCTTCATTTCTTTGGCCGAAGACACCGGCCTGATCGTACCCATCGGCCAATGGGTGCTCGAAACCGCCTGCCGGCAACTCAAGGCCTGGGAGCAGGACCCTGTTTCCCGCTATTGGTCGCTCGCCGTCAATGTCAGCGCCCACCAGTTCAGACAGGACAATTTCGTCGAACACGTGCTATCGGTCGTCGCAGAGACCGGTATCGATCCTAGCCTGCTCAAGCTGGAACTCACCGAGAGCCTGGTACTCGAGCACGTCGACGACACCATCGTCAAAATGCAGGCACTGAAGGCCGCCGGCGTCTGCTTCTCACTGGATGATTTCGGCACCGGCTACTCCTCGCTCGCCTACCTGTCGCGCCTACCGCTCGACCAGGTCAAGATCGACCAATCCTTCGTGCGCAATATCGGCGTCACCGGCGCCGACGAAGTCATCGTCCAGACCATCCTTGGCATGGCGGAAAACCTTGGACTGGAAGCCATCGCCGAAGGCGTCGAAACCGAGGAGCAACTCGATTTTCTGCGCCGTAACGGCTGCGTCTACTATCAGGGCTACCTGTTCGGCCGCCCAATCCCGATCGACGACTTTCACACCGCACATCGAACAAACGACTGAGCGCCGGCCAGCCCATTCCAACTCACTACTGCGGTGCACCGGCCGTTCTAGGCAAAAATCGCCGACACCATCCGGTTCCCCCTGCCTTCACCCGGCAGGGCAAGAGAATCTTTACACCCAAAGACTCAAGGGCGGATCATTCACCACTGAGCGCAGGATGTCGCCGCGCGACACGAAGCCGACGGCCCGCCCCTCCTCCTGCACGATCGGCACGCCGGACTGCCGGTACTCGACCAGCACCTGCGCGATCCGGCGGATGTCGGTGACCGGATCGGCACAAACCACCGGCGTCTGCATCACATCCGCCACCTGCCGGCCCAGCACATCCCGCAAATGGCCATCCTCCAGATTGACCGAAGTCAGCAGATCGCGTTCGGACACCAAGCCAACGATGGTGCCTTCGTCATTGACCACCACCGCCTGCCGTACATTCGATTTGACCAGCACCCGCCAAGCCAACTCGATCGAATCCGCAAGCCGTACCCTGATGACCTGCTTGCTCATCACCTGCCAGGCATGTTTCACCGGTCCGCGCTCCAATGCCTCGGGCAGTAGCGCCTTATAAGCCTGTGCCGCGGTCGGCGACGGCGCCACACCATCATCTCCATCGACCAGCGTCGGTTCGTATTCACTGCCATCCCTGCGCATGGCCTTCGCCTCGGCACTCTTCGCCAGCTGCTCCAGCGGCGCACGCAAACTGAAACCGGAAAGACTATGGATGGCAAACATAAGGGTTCGGCTGGATGATCGATACGTGGACAGTACCGGGCAGACAACAAAAAAGCCAACCGGGTTCGGTTGGCTTTTTCTTTTGCAGATCAACGATCTGCGGGAATTCGATGTGGAGCGGGCGATGGGAATCGAACCCACGGCATCAGCTTGGGAAGCTGAGGTATTACCATTATACGACGCCCGCTCGGTCGGCCGAGGCTGCATTCTAGACGCAGTCGGCCGGCGCTTCAACGGTTCTCAGTCGGCGCTGGCCAATTTGGCGTAGCGGCCGGCGTGGAAGAGGAGCGGCAGCTGAGCGGAATCTTCGCTAAAACGCTCGACGCGGCCGATGAAGATGGTGTGGTCGCCGGCGGCCACGGCACTCTCGTTGGCCACCTCGAAGCGGGCGCAGCAGCCGGGGAAAACCGGGGCGCCGCCGGCGCCGGCTTGCCAGGGGATGCCGGCGAAACGGTCCACCGGCCAGGTGGCGAAGCGGGTGGACAGTTCTTCCTGATCGAGCGCCAGGATGTTGATGGCGTGGTGACTGGTGCGACGGAAGGCTTCGAGGTTATGCGAACTATTGTCGAGGCACCAGAGCACGAGCGCCGGGTCGAGCGAAACGGCACTGAAGGAATTGACGGTCAGGCCGATCGGCTGGCCATCGGGATCGATCGCCGTGACGATGGCGACACCGGTGGCGAAACGGCCAAGGGCATTGCGCAGGGCGCGGCTGTCGGTCGGGGCTTGGGACATCGGACTTTGATTTGCGTCAAAAGGCCGTATTATCCGTGCTCCCGCCCCCCGCGTCGAGGCTGTTTTGTCCGTTTTACCCCCTTTCACCGACCGTTTGATCCGCTGGCAGAAGCTTTCCGGCCGCCACGACCTGCCCTGGCAGAACACGCGCGACCCGTACCGCATCTGGCTCTCGGAGATCATGCTGCAACAGACGCAGGTGGCGACGGTGATCCCCTACTACCAGCGCTTCCTCGAGGCGTATCCGGACGTTCTCGCCCTCGCCGCGGCGCCGGTCGACGACGTGCTGGCGCGGTGGGCCGGTCTCGGTTACTACGCCCGGGCGCGCAATCTGCATCGCTGCGCCCGGGTCATTGCTGCGGTGCACGGCGGATTTTTCCCAAAAACCGCAGAGCAACTCGCCGAATTGCCCGGCATCGGCCGGTCGACGGCGGCGGCGATCGCCGCCTTCGCCTTCGGGCAGCGCGGGGCGATTCTCGACGGCAACGTCAAGCGTGTGCTGTGTCGACAGTTCGGCATCGATGGCTTTCCCGGCTCGGCGCCGGTCGAAAAACGACTGTGGGCCCTGGCCGAAGAGCTATTGCCGGAAAGCGATATCGAGGTCTACACGCAGGGCATCATGGATCTCGGTGCAACGCTATGCACCCGCGGCAAACCGCGTTGCGGCGAATGCCCGATGGCGGAAGATTGCGTCGCCAAACGCGATGGACGGCAAAGCGAACTGCCTGCCGCCCGGCCGCGCCCGGCCTTGCCCGAACGCAGCGCCGAGTATTCACTGATCACCGACGGCCAGCGCATTCTGCTCGAACGCCGGCCCGGCAGCGGGTTGTGGGGTGGCTTGTTGGTGCCGCCGGAGGGCGAGGCATCGGCGGTACTCAACAGACTTGGTCTGCACGCCGAAACAACCCGCACACTGCCGCCGCTGAAGCATACGTTCACGCATTTCCGCCTGACCCTGCAGCCGACCCTGAGCCGGGTCAGTCCAAGCACCGCGCTCGGCGAGCCGGGTTTGCAATGGGTGGAACTGATCACAGCGGCCGATGCCGGCGTGCCGACGCCAATCCGCAAGTTGCTCAGGCTGGTAGCCAGCGCTCCGGACTGAGGCCCCAGGCCTCGAAGGTTTCGGCACGCACGATCTGACCGTAATGGTTGCCGATCTTGCGCGACAGGTCGACATCGACCGGCGTCACATACTGCTTGCGCCCGGCGTGGAAGATGACGCGAACGATGGGGCTGAGCAGGTTGTCGGCGTGGAGTTCCTCGACCACCGCCAGATGGCCGCTCTGCAGCAGGACCAGCGTACCGACCGGGTAGATGCCGACGGTACGCACGAAGGCGGAAACCAGATTGGGGTCGAACTGGCTGCCGCCCTGCTCGAAGACCTGGCGCAGGGCATGCGACGGCGACAGCGCGGCGCGGTAAGGGCGGTCCGAGGTCATCGCGTCGTAGGTATCGACGATGGCAGCCATGCGGCCGGCTTCGGTGATTTCGTCGCCGGCCATGCGGTAAGGGTAACCGCAGCCGTTGTAGCGCTCGTGGTGTTCGAGCACGACGGCAACCGAGGTGTCGGGCAGGCGGGTGGTCGCCTGCAGCACCGAAAGACCGGCCTCGACGTGGCTCTGCACCGTGGAATACTCGGCCTGCGAAAGCATGCCGGGCTTTTCGATCAGGCGTGCATCGATGGCGGCCTCGCCGATGTCCTTGAGCATGGTGCCGATGGCGAGCTTCTCGATTTCCGGCTCGGGCATGCCGCGATGGCGGCCAAAGGCGATGATCAGCGCCGCCGTGGCCACGGCGTGTTCGTGCGTGTAATCGGCCGATTGCTTGAAGCAGGCCAGCGGCACCAGGGCATCCGGGTTGCGCGTCACCGATTCGAGCATCTTGGCGACGACGGGTTCGAGGCGGCCGGCGTCGACATTCTGGCCGGCCCGCGCCGCCAGCATCAGATCGGTAACCAGCGAGTTGGCCTCCTTGATCAGCCGCGCCGCCCGTCGCCGTTCTTCACCGAGCGAGACATGGCGGGGCATTTCGGCCTTGATCTCGGCCAGCGAGCGGATTCTCTGCTCGACAGCGTTGATGCGCTGGATTGGCGAGGGCGGAATGTCGATGCCGCGCTCGGTATCGATGCTGACTTCGTGGATGCCTTCGTCGACGAGATGGGCAACGTGGGCGTCGTCGCGCACCATGAAACGTTTCCGCCAGATATTGTGTTCCAACCAGTGCTTGTGCAGATCGACGACAAACATGCCGGGCTGCAGATCGCGGATCGGAATCTTGCGGATCACGCCGGGCCTCGCTACTTCGCTTCGGCCTCGGCAGCCCGCCGCTCGGCCTGCGCCTTCTTAGCCGCCCGCTGCGCCTCGTGCTCCTCGACTTTCTTGCGCTGGCGTTCGGCTTGCTCCGCCTTGCGCCTGGCGCCTTCGGCCGCTTTTCTTTCCTTGTCGGCGCGGGTCTGCTCGATTTGAGCTGCCTTCTCGGCCTGCTCGGCGCTGACCTCGCGTTCGCGCGCCTTCAACTCAGCTTCGCGTTGCGGCGCTTCCGCCGCCTGACGGGCATCCTTGTCGGCCAATTGCTCCTTCTTCACGCTGCGTTCGATGGCCTTGCCTTCGTTGATCAGGCGCTGGGCTTGGTGTTTCGCCTTGGCATGCTGGAGCTTGGCGTCCTTCAGGCAGGCATTGACCTGAAATTTCTTGTAGCAGGCGTTGCTCTGCTCGTCGAAAGCCTTGTCGATGGAATCCTGCATCTCCTTGCCTTCAGCCTGCAATTTGGCCGCCTGCTCCAGGCGAGCGTCCCAAGCGGCCTGCTGGCCCGGCGACGGCTCACTCGCCGAAGCCGCCAGCGGCCAGGCCAGCAGTGCGGCAATCAGGAGGGGAGCCATTGATAGGGGTCGATTTTCCATTTCTCGAAACTTTCGAAGCTGGCGATGCGATCCTGGGTCTTGGCCAGGTTGACGATTTCCGGCGGCAGATAATGCTGTTTGGCCGCATGATAGAACACGCGGACGACCGGTTCGAGCAAATTTCCTTCATTTTGCTCGACGACCACGCCCATGCGATTGCTTTCGAGACGCACCAGCGTTCCGGTCGGATAGATGCCGATGGCGCGGATGAAAGTCTGCACCAGTTGCGGGTCAAAGTGGTGGGCACTCCATTCGAGCAGTTTCTTCAGCGCCATCGAGGCGGGCATGCCCTTGTGATACACCCGTTCGGAGGAGATGGCATCGTACACATCGACGATGGCCGCCATCTGGCCGTAGAGGGAAATATGCTCGCCATTGAGCTTGCGCGGGTAGCCGGTACCGTCGAAGCGCTCATGATGCTCGCCAGCCACCTGCAGGGCAATGCGGCTGATGCCCGGCGCATCTTTCAACAGCAACACGCTTTGCGCCACATGCGACTGCATGGTGGCGAACTCGTCGTCGGAGAGCTTGGCCGGCTTGTTCAGGATGCTGTCAGGAATCTTGGCCTTGCCGACGTCGTGCAGCAGCCCACCCAGGGCCAGTTCCTTGATCTGCTGGCGTTCGAGCTTCATGCCGCGGCCGAAGGCGACGAGCAGCGCACAAACGCTGACCGAATGCTCGAAGGTGTAATCGTCGTGATTCTTCAAGCGGGCCAGCGGCAACAGGGCATCCTGGTTGCGGAAAATGGAATCGACCATACCCTCGACCAGCGGCTCGACCCGCTCAACCTGAATCTGCTGGCCAAGACGGACGTCCTCCATCATGTGGCGGACGATCTTGTTGGCTTCGCCGTGTAGTCGGTGGGCTCTAACCGCCTCTTCCTTGAGTTCGGTGACTATTGGCTTATCGAGCTGCTTGCGGGCAATTTCCCGGATGCGCACATCGAGTTCGGCATTGACTTCGCCCTGAGTACGCGCCTCCCAGACGTCCGCCCCCTTGACCGTGTCGATGTACAACTGGCGGATGCCGAGATTGACGATCTTTTCCACGGTCGACTGATCGCGCACGTGGAATGCGTTGGTCATGAAAGGATGATCCATCCAGCCACAATTCAGGTCGTGGATATACATGCCCGGCTTGAGCTGGTCGGCGCGAATCTGCTTGATCATGCGAGGGATTTTAGCAGGCCGCCGTTATAATTCGCGGCCTCATGATTGCCCTCCGCCAAGTCACTTTCGCCCGCGCCGGCCGCCCGCTGGTTGTCGATGCCTCACTGCAAATCCACCCCGGCTGGAAAGTCGGCGTCGTGGGTGCCAACGGTTGCGGCAAATCCAGCCTGTTCGCGCTGCTCGGCGGCGAATTACACGCCGAAGCCGGCGATGTCGATATCCCGGCCAGCTGGCATATCGCCCGTGTCGCCCAGGAAACCCCGGCCCTGCCTGATGCCGCGCTCGACTTCGTGCTCGATGGCGACAGCGAGTTGCGCCGGGTCGAACGCGAGCTGGCCGAGGCCGAAGCCAAGGGCGACGGCGAGGCCATCGGCCACCTGCACGCCCGCTATGGCGAAATTGGTGGCTATTCGGCCAAGGCGCGAGCCGCCGAGGTGCTGCACGGCCTGGGCTTCACCGATGCCGATTTTGCCCGGCCGGTGGCCGATTTCTCCGGCGGCTGGCGCGTTCGCCTGAACCTGGCGCGCGCCCTGTCCTGCCGCGCCGACCTGCTGTTGCTCGACGAGCCGACCAACCACCTCGACCTCGACGCCGTCTATTGGCTCGAAGGCTGGCTGAAATCGACGCCGGCTACGCTGCTGCTTATTTCGCACGACCGCGATTTCCTCGATGCGGTGGTCAGTCAGATCATCGCCATCGACCAGCAGCGCCTGAACATGACCTCCGGCGGCTATTCCGACTACGAACGCGCCAAGGCCGCCCGCCTGGCCACCCAGCAGTCGGCCTACGAGGCGCAGCAGCGCGAAATCGCCCACCTGACCCGCTTTGTCGAACGCTTCAAGGCCAAGGCGACCAAGGCGCGCCAGGCGCAGAGCCGGGTCAAGATGCTGGAGCGCATGGAAATCGTTGCCGCCGCCCACGTCGATTCGCCCTTCCACTTCAGCTTCCGCCAGCCGGAAAGCCTGCCCGATCCGCTGCTGGTCATCGAAAACGCCGGCGCCGGCTACGCGGACCGCAAGATCATCGACCGCGCCACGCTGACGCTGCGCCCCGGCGCCCGCATCGGCCTGCTGGGCCGCAACGGTGCTGGCAAATCAACGCTGATCAAGCTGCTGGCCAATGCCGTTCCACAGCAGGGCGGCGAGCGCAAGGAAGCCAAGGCGCTGAAGATCGGCTATTTCGCCCAGCACCAGTTGGAGCAGTTGCGTGAGGAAGAATCGCCGCTGTGGCACGTGCAGAAGCTGGAGCCGCTGACGCCCGAGCAGGAGCTACGCGATTACCTCGGCGGCTTCGATTTCCGCGGCGACATGGCAACGCGCCCGGTCGGTCCCTTCTCCGGCGGCGAGAAATCGCGCCTGGCGCTGGCGCTGTTGATCCGCACCCGGCCCAACCTGCTGCTGCTGGACGAGCCGACCAACCACCTCGACCTCGAAATGCGCGAAGCGCTGACCTTCGCCATGCAGGATTTCGAGGGCGGCGTCGTCTTCGTCTCGCACGACCGCCACCTGCTGCGCACCTGCGCCGACGAACTGCTGCTCGTTGCCGACGGCAAGGTGACGCCCTTCGACGGCGATCTCGACGATTACTCCGCCTGGCTGGCCGCCCAGCGTACCGCCGAAAAAGCGCCGGAACCCGATGCCGTCGCCGAGAAGGCTGAGCGCGTGCAACAGCGCGCCGAAGCCAAGGCCAACCGGCAGGCGCTGCTGGCCGAGCGACGCAAGCTGAGCAAGGAAATCGAGCAGATCGACAAGCAACTGGCCAAGTGGCAGGCGGAAAAAGGCGCACTTGACGCACAATTCGCCGATCCCGACTTCTATGCTGCGGTGGACCGGGCAAAAAGCGAAGAAATGCATCGTCAGGCCACTGCCCTCGGCGAGCAGATCGACACCGCCGAACTGCGCTGGCTGGAGCTGCACGAGGCGCTGGAAGCGCTGCCCAGCGCCGACTGACCTGCATTCCCGGAGGGGCATTGGCAAACGCCCCTGTCCGCTCCGATAATCCGCCGACCTCCTGCCGGATTTCGCCATGCCGCCCGTCGTCACCATCGTCCTCGCTCAACTGCTCGGTACCTCGCTGTGGTTTTCCGCCAACAGCGCGGCCGACGACCTGGTGCGCAGCTGGCAGATGCAACCGGCCGACATCGGCACACTGACCAATGCCGTCCAGCTCGGCTTCATCCTCGGCACCCTGGTCTTCTCGCTCAGCGGGCTGGCCGACCGCTTCCCGGCCAGCCGCATCTTCGCCGTCTGCGCCTTGCTCGGGGCCGGCTTCAACGCCGCCTTCGCCCTGCTCGCCCACGATCTGGCCAGCGGCATGCCGCTGCGCTTCGCCGTCGGCTTCTGCCTGGCCGGGGTCTACCCGCTGGGCATGAAGCTGGTCGTCACCTGGGTACCGGAACGGGCTGGCGCCGCGCTGGCCTGGCTGGTCGGCATGCTGACGCTGGGCACGGCGCTGCCCCACGGCATCCGCCTGGCCGGTAGCGGCCTGCCCTGGCAGGTCGCCATCTCGATTTCGTCCATGCTGGCCCTGCTCGCCGCCGGCCTGATCTTCCGCCTGGGCGATGGCCCGCATCTGGTACGCCGCCACGGCGCGCCACCTCTGCGCCTCGGCCGCGTGCTGTACACCTTTTCCATCCCCGCCTTCCGCGCTTCCGCGCTTGGCTATTTCGGTCACCAATGGGAACTCTACGCCTTCTGGACGCTCGTCCCGGCGCTTCTCGTCGCCAGCGATCTGGCCGACAGCGGCACCGCCCTGCTCTCCGGGCTGGCTTTCGCCACCGTGGGTATCGGGGCGCTCGGCTGCGTGGTCGGCGGCTTCTGGAGTCACCGTATCGGCAGCGCCCGTGTCGCCGCTGTGGCGCTGGCGACTTCCGCCCTATGCTGCGCAATTTTCCCGCTCACCGGCGAACTGCCGGCCTGGCTGCGCATCGGTCTGTTGCTGCTCTGGGGTTTCAGTGTGGTGGCCGATTCACCGCATTTCTCGGCTCTCTCGGCCCGCGCCTGCCCGCCCGAAATCGTCGGTAGCGCGCTCGCCTTCCAGAACGCCATCGGCTTCGCCATCACCATGGGGTCGATTCACCTTGCCACGCACTGGGTCGGCGACTGGGGGATGGGTATTGCCTGGTTGCTTCTACCCGGGCCACTATTGGGTTTGCTCGGCCTGTTTCCACTGTGGCGGCACCCGGTCCGCTGACGCTTCAACCTTGGCGGCACGAGGGAGCAGCATCATTTCGATGGTGTACTTGCCCCCCACTTTGGGACGAGAACTGCTAGTCCATCAGTCGTAGGGTGGCCGTGTAATTGGCCGGGTTTTGATCTCGATCAAAAGCCATTTCGGTTGCTGTGTAGAAATGCCCCCTGGCAACCAACGCAGGAACTGAAAAATGGTCTGTAAACAAGCTTTCGACGCTGGGCGTTTTCTGCAGGAGCTGTCCCCGTATTCATCGCTTGCAGCCGACGAGTTGGCCCGCCTGACCGAGGCCGCCCGCATGCAGCAGTTTGAGCGTGGAAACATGCTGTTCGAACAGGGTGAAATTTGCCGTGGGGTTCACATCGTCATTTCAGGGCAAATCAAACTGGCTTTCTGCTCGGCCCAGGGCGTCGAGAAAGTGGTCGGCATCCTCACCCCCGGCGAGGGCGTCGGCGAGGCCTGCATGTCGATTGGCCAGCATTATCCGATCAATGCCGAGGCGCTCACGGACGGCACCCTGCTCTTCCTGCCGCAATCGGTCCTCGTTGACTGTTTGGCGAGCAATCATGCTTTCGCCCAGCTGCTGATGGTGCGGATCGCCGAAAAGCTGCATGTGCTCCTGCAGGATATGGAGGCCACCTCCCTGTTGTCGGGAACTGAACGCATCGTTTCGTTCTTGATGCGGCAGCTTTCCGACAAGCTGGACTGTACCCAGGCAACCATCCGGCTCGGCCAGCCGAAATCGGTCATCGCCTCGCGCCTGAGCCTGACCCAGGAACATTTTTCGCGCCTGCTCCGACAGTTGTCCGAACAGGGGATGATCGTCGTCGAGGGCCGCCATATCCGCGTCCCGGACGTGCCACGCCTGCAACGCTACCTCGAATCCGGCGCCGGTCATTGCGTCAACCGTAGCGGGCGGTCGGCGGGGCGCGGACGGGAGCGCAGTGCCCGCCGCGGCGCGCTCCTGCACGAGTCGGCGATGTGCCCGATCTGATCGCGGTATCGACCCAAGCGTTTCGCCGAAACCCCGGTTAAGGCGATCCGTATCGGGTAAAATTCAAGGTTTTCGAATATCGCGCTGGAGTTGAACCGTGCAAATCGTCTGCCTTGACCTCGAAGGGGTCCTCGTCCCCGAAATCTGGATCGAATTCTCCAAGCGCACGGGTATTCCCGAACTGATGCGCACGACCCGCGACGAGCCGGACTACGACAAGCTGATGACCTATCGCCTCGACATCCTGCGCCAGCACAAGCTCGGCCTGCCGGATATCCAGAAGGTGATCGGCGAAATGGGCCCGATGGAAGGCGCCAAGGCCTTCCTCGACAAACTGCGCGAGGATTACCAGGTCGTCATCCTGTCTGACACCTTCTACGAGTTCGCCCACCCGCTGATGCGCCAGCTCGGCTGGCCGACCCTGTTCTGCCACTCGCTGGAAGACGACGATGCGGGCATGCTGGTCAACTACCACCTGCGCATGCCGGACCAGAAGCGCGAAGCGGTCAAGCGCTTCAAGGAGCTGAACTTCAAGGTGGTCGCCGCTGGCGATTCGTACAACGACACCGCCATGCTCGGCGAGGCCCACGGCGGCATCCTGTTCCACCCGCCGGAAAACGTCATCCGCGAATTCCCGCAGTTCCCAGTCACGCTGAATTACGACCAGCTGCGCGCGGAAATCGACAAGGCTTTCGCCAAGGCCTGATCCTGGCGGCATGGCGAGGGCGGCCGATGCCGCCTTCGCCTTTCAAGCGGAGCACTCCGCTTTCCAACCAAAGTTCCCAAGCCAGCATGCATCGCGACCGTTTCTATACCCTGACCGCTTCCTGCCCCGACCAGGTTGGCATCATTGCCCGCGTTTCCGGCTTCATCGCCCAGAACGGCGGCTGGATCCTCGAGTCGAGCTTCCACGCCGACGCACTCACCGGTCGCTATTTCATGCGGATCGAGATCAAGGCCGATTCGCTGCCCTTCCTGCTGGCCGAATTCCGCGAGCGTTTCCGCACCGAGGTCGCCGAGCCGCTGTCGATGACCTGGCGCATCAATGACAGCGCCGTGAAGAAGCGCGTCGTCGTGCTGGTTTCCAAGCAGGAGCACTGCCTCTACGACCTGTTGGCGCGCTGGCAGTCGAAGGAACTGGACATCGAGATTCCCTGCGTCATTTCCAACCACGACACCTTCAAGGGTTTCGTCGAGTGGCATGGCATCCCGTTCATCCACGTGCCCGTCACACCTGACAACAAGCAGGCCGCCTACGCCGAAATCGCCCGCATCTTCGACGATGTACGCGGCGATACGATGGTCCTGGCCCGCTACATGCAGATCCTCAGCCCGGAATTGTGCGACGCGCTGTCTGGCAGGATCATCAACATCCACCACAGCTTCCTGCCCAGCTTCGTCGGCGCCAAGCCCTACCACCAGGCCTACGAGCGCGGCGTCAAGCTGATCGGCGCGACCTGTCACTACGTGACCTCCGAATTGGATGCCGGCCCGATCATCGAGCAGGACGTGATCCGTATCGATCATTCCGATTCACCGGAAGACATGGTCCGCTACGGCAAGGACATCGAGAAGACCGTGCTCGCCCGCGGCCTGCGCTACCACCTGGAAGACCGTGTCCTGGTGCACGGCAACAAGACGGTCGTCTTCCGCTGATGCTGATCCAGCGGGCCGATTCGCTGCTGTTGGTCGTCGACCTGCAACAGAAACTTGCGCCGGCCATTCACCATAGTGAGCAGGTCACGGCCAACGCCGTTCGCCTGCTCGAAGGAAGTCGGCAACTCGGCGTTCCCGCCTTTGTTTCCGAGCAATACGTGCGCGGCCTCGGCCCCAGCCTGCCGGCAGTACAGACTGCTGCGGTGCACGCCCGTTTTTTCGAAAAAACCCATTTTTCCTGCGCTGCCGAACCTGGCGTCCTCGACCTGCTGGCGAGTTGCGAACGTCGGCAGGTTGTCCTGTGCGGTACCGAAACCCACGTCTGCGTGCTGCAAACCGCATTCGGTCTGCACAGTGCCGGTTACGAGGTCTTCCTCGTCGCCGACGCGTCGTCTTCCCGCACCCCGGAAAATCGCCAGGCAGCATTGGAACGCCTGCAAGCCGGCGGTATCGGCATCGTGACTACCGAAATGGTGCTCTTCGAATGGTTGCACCAGGCCGCCACCGACGAATTCCGCGCCCTGCTCCCCCTAATCAAATAGAACGTCTAGTCGGCGTAGAGCACGACCGGCGCTGCCGCCACGGGTAGATAGTGCGTGCGCAAGGCCAGCCCCGGCTGAAGATCATGCACCAGCATGCCTGGCATTTCATTGGTCCAGGCCAATCCCCCTTGGCCGAGTGCGATTTGATGCACCGTCGATGGGCAGGTTATGGCCAGACATCCGGCGAAGGCAGTTACCACATGGCGATGCACATGTCCGCACAGCAAGGCCTCGACATTGGGCCTCGTTGCCAGCCAGCGAGCTAGGCGTTCGCCAGCGCGGCAGGCAATGACATCCATGCCCGGAATTCCGACCGGGAATGGTGGATGGTGCAGTGCAAGCAACACCCTGCGTTCCGACGGACAGGCGCTTTCCAACCAGGAGAGGGTTTCCGTCGATAGTTCGCCCCATTCCTCCCCGGGCACCGAAGTATCGAGCAACAACAGACTGAAGTCGGAAAAATCCAAGCGCTGGCAGGCTGCATCGATCGGCGCCCAGGCCTGAGTCGGAGAAGCGGCTTTCAAAGCCGCCGGCTGATCGTGATTGCCCGGCAACGCGGCATAAGGAATATCCATGGCCGCCAGACGTGTGGCTAGACGTGCATAGGTTAGCGGAGCGCCATCATCGGCCAGGTCGCCACTGAGTAGCAGCAGGTCAGGCTGCGGCACCAGTCCAGTCAAGCGCAACAGTGCATTCTCCAGCGCTTGCCAGGGATCGATACCGCTGTACAGCAGACCGGGACGAAGATGCAGGTCGGAGAGTTGGACGATACGCATATTTTTAGCTTAGCAAGGCTGCGGATCGAAAAAAACCACCCCAAAAAAAAGCGGGCACCCGAGGGTGCCCGAAGGGAGAGAGACTACAAATTTGTTGCTTAGTGGTGGTAGGCGCTTTCGCCGTGGGAGGTAAGGTCGAGACCTTCGCGCTCCTCTTCTTCCGGCACACGCAGACCGATCACGATATCGACCAGCTTGTAGGCCACCAGGGAAACCACGCCCGACCAGACGATCACGGTACCGACACCCCAGCACTGGGAGATGACTTGGGCAGTCATGTCGTAGGCACCGACGGCGTTGGCCACATAGTCATAGACACCGGTACCGCCGAGGGCCGGGTCGGCGAAGACGCCAGTCAGGATGGCACCGAGGATGCCGCCGACGCCATGGACGCCGAAGACATCGAGGGAGTCGTCAGCACCGAGCATGCGCTTCAGGCCATTGACACCCCACAGGCAGACCACGCCAGCCAGCAAGCCGATGATGATGGCACCCATGACACCGACGAAGCCGGCAGCCGGAGTGATGGCGACCAGGCCGGCCACGGCGCCGGAAGCGGCACCCAGCATGGAGGGCTTACCCTTCAGGATCCATTCGGCGAACATCCAGGACAGCGCTGCGCAAGCGGTGGCAACCCAGGTGTTGACCATGGCCAGGGCGGAACCGCCGGAGGCTTCGAGCGCAGAACCGGCGTTGAAGCCGAACCAGCCGAACCACAGCAGGGAAGCACCGATCATGGTGAAGGTCAGGGAGTGCGGAGCCATCGAGACATTGCCCAGGCCGGTGCGCTTGCCAATCATGTAGGCACCGACCAGACCAGCGATAGCGGCGTTGATATGCACGACGGTGCCGCCGGCGAAATCAAGCGCGCCCTTCTGGAACAGGAAGCCAGCGGTCTTGCCGGCAGCTTCAGCCGCAGCAGCGTCGATGTAGGCGTCCGGACCCGCCCAGTACCAGACCATATGGGCCATCGGGATGTAGGACAAGGTGAACCAGATCACCATGAAGACCAGGATGGCGGAGAACTTCGCACGTTCAGCGAAGGCACCAACGATCAGCGCGCAGGTGATGGCCGCGAAGGCGCCCTGGAAGATGACGAACACCAACTCGGAGATGCCGACACCCTTGGAGAAGGTGGCACCGATCGAATCCGGCGTGATGCCCTTCAGGAACAGCTTGTCGAGCGTGCCGAAGAATTCGTTACCCTCGGTGAATGCGGCGGAGTAGCCATAAACCACCCACAGCACGGAGATCAACGAGAAGACGACGAAGACCTGCATCAGCACGGACAGCATGTTCTTCGAACGGACCAGACCACCGTAGAACAGGGCCAGACCCGGGATGGACATCAGGATGACGAGTGCGGCACAAACCATGATCCAGGCGTTGTCGCCCTTATTCACGGTAACCACCGGAGCAGCGGGTGCCTCGGCAGGGGCAGCGGCTTCGGCAGCCGGTGCGGCAGCGGGAGCAGCAGCGGCCGGAGCCGGTGCAGCAGCGGGAGCGACAGCCGGCGTCGGCTCGGCCGCTTTTTCTTCAGCCCAGGCCGGAGCACCGAAAGTAACGGCGCCAACCAAAGCCAGCAATGCGAATACGCGTTTCATGTAGCGTTCTCCTTACAGGGCGTCGGTACCGGTTTCGCCGGTACGAATACGAACGACTTGCTCGAGGTCGAAGACAAAAATCTTGCCGTCGCCAATCTTGCCGGTGCTGGCCGACTTTTCGATGGCTTCGATGACTTGATCGATCTGCTCGCTCTTCACGGCAGCCTCGATCTTCACTTTCGGCAGGAAATCGACGACATATTCGGCGCCCCGATACAACTCGGTATGCCCTTTCTGCCGGCCGAAACCCTTCACTTCGGTCACGGTGATGCCTTGCACGCCAATGGCGGACAACGCCTCACGCACTTCGTCAAGCTTGAACGGCTTGATGATGGCGGTAACGAATTTCATGAGTAGTTCCCCATTTAGGTTTGAAGTCTGAATTTCCCCACCGGCGCCGGCCGGGTCGCCGGTGGGGAATGTTTAGCTTTGCTTAGAAAGTACGTGAGACCGAGGCAACGATGGTGTCCTTGCCGGAGTCGTAGGTGTAACCACCGGAAGTGGTGAAGCGATACGGCTGGCCATCGCCACCCTTGGCATCGGTACCGATGTAGGACAGGCCGAAGATCCAGCCATTGATGTCCTTGGTCGCGCCAACCTTCCAGTCGGTGTAGCTGCCGTCATGAACCTTCTTGAAGTCGAGGTAGCCAACGTGGGCATTCACGCCCCAGCCGTCACCCAAGTCATAATTAGCGGACAGGTCGTAGTACATGGTGCCGGCGGTGCTGCCACCGTTCGTGCCACGGGCAGAGAAGTAGTCGTCAACCGAGTAGTAAGCCTTGGCCGACAGGAACTTCCAGGAAGCACCGAGATAGATTTCCTTGTTGGTGACCATATCGCCGTTGTTCTTGCCACCATTCACGCTGCTACCCGGATACCAGTAGGTAATGGCACCGACATCGAGACCGAAGTCGCCAAAAGCGGCCTTGTAACCACCGTAGACGTCCATTTCGATGCTGCCGCCGGGGTAACCAGCGGATTCGGCGACGTTGGAGTTCCAGTTACCGAGGTAAAAGCCGCTTTCATGGGAATAGTCGATACCACCCTGGATAGCCGCACGGGAAGCGGTCTGGGCGATACCACGGAAACGGTATTCGCTGAAGACACCGACGTTGGCGGTAATGGTATGGGCGCTCTTGGCCTCTTCGGCAGCAGCCGGGGCTGCGGTCTGGGCCATGGCCGGAGCGGCGAAGGCACCAACCAGTGCCAGGGCGATCAGGGACTTCTTCATTCTTTCTCTCCTGTAGAACGGTAAAAAAAGTAAAACGAAAGTTAGTTGTGCTGCGTCTAAAAGCATGAGGCGTGCCAGGTAACATTCTTGACACAAATCAAAGGCTTCTGCGCTGCAACATAGAATACGCACCAAACAAGCGCACCAAATCCGTGCAGTCACAGAACGTTACGCACCAGCCACGGGCGGTCACACCACGAGGATGATTTCACCCCTGTGTTACACTGAAACGTCACGGAGGATACGCGATGCTCGACCCGAAAGTCTTTGAGGACATCAGCGCCAAGATGAGCGCCCTGCTGGCCAATTCGCCGGCAAAGGATATCGAAAAGAATGCCAAGGCCATGATGAGCGGCCTACTCGGCAAGCTCGATCTGGTCACCCGCGAGGAGTTCGACGTCCAAGCTCAGGTGCTCGCTCGTACGCGCGAGAAGCTGAAGGAACTGGAAGCCCGCGTCGAGGCCCTGGAAAAAGCCCGCGCCGGGCAATAAGCACCCATGGCGCTGGCCATCGCCCACAGTCGTGGCCTCGATGGCCTGAACGCGCCACCAGTCATCGTCGAGGCACACCTCGCCAGCGGTTTGCCGAGCTTCACGCTCGTTGGCTTACCGGATACCGAAGTGAAGGAAGCGCGCGACCGTGTCCGCGCCGCCATCGTCAATTCCGGCTTCGAATTTCCCAGCAAACGGATCACCGTCAATCTCGCGCCGGCCGACCTGCCGAAGGAATCCGGCCGTTTCGACCTGCCCATCGCCCTCGGCATCCTGGCCGCCAGTGGGCAGATTCCGCCCAAGGCACTGGCCGATTACGAATTCGCCGGCGAGTTGTCGCTCTCGGGCGAGTTACGCCCGGTACGCGGCGCACTGGCCATGGCCTTGCAGAGTAATCTGGACGGTCGCCGCTTCATTCTCCCGGTGGCAAGTGCCGAGGAAGCGGCTCTCACCGGCGCCGAGGGCATCCTCGGTGCAACTTCGCTGCTTGGTGTCTGCGCCCATTTGAGCGAGCGCGACAAGTTGTCATCAGTGACCGCTGCGGTGCACAACGCTTTTTCGGCAAATTTCCCCGACCTCGCCGAAGTACGTGGCCAGGCGCAGGCCAAACGCGCCCTCGAAATTGCCGCCGCCGGCTGCCATTCATTGCTAATGGTCGGCCCGCCCGGTACCGGCAAATCGATGCTGGCCGCCCGCCTGCCTGGGCTGATGCCGACACTGGCGCTGGACGCTGCCCGCGCTTCGGCCGCCGTGCTGTCGCTGGTCGGACAATTCCGGCCGGAGGAGTTCGGGCGCCGCCCCTACCGTTCGCCGCACCATACCGCCTCCGCCGTCGCCTTGGTCGGCGGCGGATGGGCAGGAAATATTTAAATAAGAAAACCGCGAAGTTAAGTAAGAATTTCGCTAATTAAGAAAATTGGCGCCGATGGGAGACTAGACAACGGTCAATCGGGATCGCTGTCTTACGACCCTAAGTGCCTGGGTGCTGGCGCTAGTGTTCATCGACCAATGATCCTGCCAACCCTGACCATGGGCATCAGTGTTACCCGGTGTACACCGTCGAATATCTGCTTCAAAGCTCGTACAGAAATCCAGCTCGCCCTAAAGCGGACGGAAGGCAGTTGGGCGACCACGACCATGGTTGACGTGCGGACGTTGCGCAATAATGGGGTCCCCCGCAATCATAGGGCAGGGAGGAATGAATGACACAGATAAGAAGTGAGGCAGCCAGTTTTGAGCAACTTGTCGCGGAGCTGTTTAGAAGAACGGGCTGTCAAGATGTTTCAACCAATTTCGTGTATCACGGAAGTCTTGACCATGACTACGAAATAGACATTTTGTTCGGCGTGAAGGGGGATGCCACGATCGTTGAGGTAAAGAACTACCGATACAGATCACCTCCTACCCCGGACCTACTGGCGAAAGCACTACATCGAATCCAACTTGTGCAGCAAGAAAGTCAGGCTGAACACTCGATGCTGGTGATGTCTTGTCCTTTGACGCCGAGTTTGGCCGCCGTTGCAAGTCAGTTCCCCAGAATAAAGCTTTGGGATGCCTCCAACCTCTTTGAAATCGCGTCTCAGTTTCCCGATCTTCTAAAAAAGCTGGAAAGTTCTCTTGAGGTAACTACCACAGAAGTTCTTGGGGAGATACGAGCAGGTGCGGCAGTAAGTCCGGAGGCTGTCGAAGGTTTCAAGGGCAAAGAGCTAGCAGATTCACTCCTTGCGATCTCTCCTGGTAGGTCAGAAGCATACGTCTTTGAGGAAAAGTGTATCCATGCCCTGAAGTACCTCTTCGAGAATGATCTCGTTGGCTGGCATGAGCAACTCGAGACAGACGACGGGCTTCATCGTCGTGATTTGGTATGTCGCATACTGCCTAATTCGGAAGTATGGCGATTAATGCTCTCTGATCTGAGAAGTCGATATGTCGTCTTCGAATTCAAGAATTACCGTGAAGCCATATCGCAGTATGAGATCGTCACTACCGAGAGATACCTGTATCCGTCCGCACTGCGAAGGCTTGCCATAATCATTTCTCCCCATGGCTGCTCTTCCTCCGCAATGAAAGTGATCCAAGGAGCGATGAGAGAGCATGGGAAACTCATAATCTCGCTCACGACCAAAGAAATAGCCGAATTGCTTGTAGGTAAAGATCAAGGATCTGACCCAAATACTTTTCTATTCGACCGAGTGGATGACTTTCTAATGAGCCTCGGACGTTAGATCAGCCGGGAATATTTAGCGGTATTTCTTCTTGCCGCCAGAGGTGATGCAATATTGCCCACCCCGTGGTCCAGAGCATGAAAATTCGCCGCTGCATGGACAAGACATTTGCGCGCCTTGTTGCCCTTTGGCTAAAGAGGCCTTCACACCATGTCGGAAGTCCCAGGGGGCCATCGGGTTAGTATCCTGCCATAGTCCGGCGCGTCGTGATCGGGCATTAACTTCAGCCTGCGCATAAGCTCCTCGCCATCAGAGATCAAAGCGGTCAACTGGTCAGGCGTAGCGAGATTGTCCATTTTCCCCGCTACAACCTACGAGACAAAGCTGACAGCACGAACTTCATGAAGGCTTTGCTTGAACTGCAACGGCAGTTGCCATTGCCGAACATGCCGAATTTGCTTGCGCACGGCAGATATTACTTCCTCAAGTCCGGCGGCAGTATTGGCATTCTCAAGGATTGGCTGTCACGCTGCCTGGAACACGCCATTCTGCGAGGGATGCGAACATTCGATCACAGCTTTGCCGAGGAATTTGCACTCTCCAACAAAAGCCTGATCACCATCCTCGATGAGGCGATCGATGGCGAAATTGCGCTGGAGGATTCGAGCATCGAAGAGGTGAAGGCACTGCTCTACCAGATAGCCACCAAGGCGAGTTCACTACCTGTCAAAACGCCGGCCAAGAGGAGCCATTCGAAGGTAGGAGAGAGAAAACCAGTTCGAGACAAGACGGGAGAGAGTCATGCCGGCAAATGACCTCTATTTCTCACCGGAATATCCTGGCTTTGCAGATGGTCGATGCCTTCCGCCCAGAAGTCGACTATTTACGCTTGAACCGATTGCGCTTGGAACACCTGCGGCCGAAGGAATGATTTCCTATGTCATTCGGCTTTCGGCAGCCTATTCGGTTAGTCCACGCCGGCTCATCATGAGCGAATTCACCAAAGTTTCACCGAACCTTGAAAACTATCGCCGACACGGATTGTTTTTCCAAACGGATGCGCGCAGTGTGAACGGCCTTTACAAGCATAGCGAGGCATTTTCGGAAGCGGTCGAGAAACTATGCGGACTCCGGAGTGCCAGCGATCTCACGCTGCTAAGTTTGCGAGACTTGCTCCCCTTCAACGGAGCCGGGTTGCTTGCGCCTCATCCTCGCTGGTGTCCGATCTGCCTCCGAGAGCGACTGGAAGCACAGTTGGAAATTTATCAACCACTAGCTTGGTCGTTCGACCTGTACCGTTGGTGCTCCAAGCACAAAACAAGAATGGTCGACCGGTGTCCGAATTGCGGTCAATTTCAGCATGTATTCCCTAAGCAACCATTAATCGGCTATTGCTGTCATTGCGGAACCTGTCTATCCAAAGGAACTATTGGCGAACATTCTGGGGATGCCCTCGACGAATGGCTGGCATTGGCCATTGAAGACATTGTGGTAGCGCTCCCTGAGATGACTATGGTTGCCAAAAGAGCACGTTTTGTTTCGCAGTTATGCCGGGCTATCCGAAAGTATTCCAACGGAAACAGGCGACGCTTTTGCAGGGAAACAGGAATTGCCGAAGGTGCATTCCAGTGTTGGATTGTTGATAAAAAGAAGCCAACACTACCACAGTGGCTTGCAGTCGCTTATTGCCTCAATGTTGGCCCTGTAGATTTCCTGCGCAAGAATGTTTCATCGTATAGTGGAACTCACAGACTGCGTTCTCTTGACCGGGAGATCAAGCCTCGTGCTAAGCGGCCCATGCTAACCGAACCTCAGCGCAAAGCCATCGAAGAGGAATTACGACAAGAAGCACTATCTGATAACAGCAATACCTCGGTCACAACAATAGCGAAAAACCATCACCTATCCCGTACTGGCTTGCGCTATCTTTGGCCAGATCTATGCAAAACGATTACCAGTGCATATCGAGCTCGGCTGGCAACGTTGGCAAATGGTGAACAAAAACGAAAAGAGACGGTTCTGCGGGGAATTCTGGAACAGTATTTGAACTGCGGAATATATCCAAGCCAGAGTACGCTAAAACAGGCGTTAGAGGGTACGGGAATATCTTATGCCGACCCTCAAGTTCGTCGCATACACAAACAGTACGCTCCGGGCTCAAACCAACCTCGCATAGGACTGTAGCGAATTATTTGAATCAAGTATCCGGCCACCAGTCTTGAATGAGCGCCAAATAAAACAATGACATTGAAATTGAAATTGAAATTGAAAATCAATTTGTCATAACAACAATCTCACTATATCCTAACTCTGATATCAGAGTACCCGATGTAGCCACTAGGCTGAACTTCACATGTTTTCCTTCCGTGGGAGGATGTCATGCAAACGAGTAGCGTTCTATCACTTATTGCCTGTCTCTTACTCAGCGGTTGCGCAACACTAGACACCTGTAGCTCAGGACAACATCGGGACTTGGAAGTAACACACAAACAATGTGTCTTTGCTCCTCGGGAGAGGCCAGCGGTTACCGAACAAGATTTTCGGAAGGCAGTAGGCGAACCTGACTGGCCAAACCTGCCAGCAAATCGCCTTGGCGTAGCCCTTTCCGGAGGCGGTTCTAAATCTGCAGCATTCGCAATGGGCGTACTGGCCGGCCTTGATGACCTTGATTATTTCAATCCGCGGAACGACAAAGAGAACAAACCACGCGTCTCACTCGTGAGCAGCGTTTCTGGAGGCAGCTATGCTGCCTATTACCTGTTCGCTCAAGCCATAGCTAACACTCAACTTGGCGCTCGAAGACAACAACCCGAACGAACACGCTTTGACTTCCTTTTTGCCGATGGCTTGACCGCCTCTACGGAATCGGATGGTTTTTCATCTGGACTACTACGGAATTTGAGGCAAACCCAAGCCATGGATGAATACGGGATTGGCAACCCGCTCCTGAACGGTCAAAGCACAGGGTTAATGAACCGCTGGCAATCCGTAGTTCGCTGCACCCAAGACGTGCTTGTACCAGGGAAGTGTGATGCAGCACCGACCTCTATCGACCAATTCCGCGCATGGGGAAGCAACCTGGGTATGTTGGTACCAACAATCTTGCTTCTCCCAATTCACCACTTGGGTAATAGCCTTTTCGATTTCGGTGTGAATGTGGCACCTAGTCGAATTATTTACCTTGAAGGGATTGGTTTAACCTACGGTACAACCCCTCTGCCCACGTACCAACCACCAGCGCCACCAAACAATCTGCAGTCGGCTCGTTTGCCATGCCCTGGCGAAAACGATAGCGAACTCGAAACTGAAACCGATGCACAACGTTTAGCCCGCGGCGCCGTTGTTGGCGACTCGGCAAGTCCAACAATAATTAACTGCCGGAAAAAGGCAAATGGTCAGCTATTGGCAACTCCGCTAAGCTTTAAGACGCTCGCAGAGGCTTGGCAAAGTGGGCGAAACGATGTCAATACCGCCATACCATTCTGGGTTATTCAGGCAACTTCAACAAAGTATCGAAGCCTCGGCGGTTGGCTTACCCCATTGGAGCCAGATGCTTTTATCGACTCATTCGAATTTACGCCCCTATCCTTCGGCTCCCGGCGCTATGGATTCGTACCAGGACATCAGGGAGAATTAAACGTCCTAGATGCTGTTACCGCCTCAGCAGCTTTCTTTGATGCCAATCAGCAGGTGTATCACAAACCCTATCAGTCATTTTTCCTTGGGTCGGGTCAGCACCTTTTCAACCTTAACTGGGGGCAAGATATACCGAACTACAATGTTTCCGAAACTCGACGGAGCATTCATCGAATCTTGCCACTTCCCATCGGATGGCTGGATTCAGTTTTAGCCAATATCGGGAACTCAGATGCTGAACATGACCGTCGGCGCTCGTCCTTCATTCGACTAATCGACGGAGGCAGTTCGGAGAATACCGCTTCGGTTTCTGCCCTACGTAGAGGGATCAAAACTCTTATTATTTCCGACGCCGCAGAAGACAAAAACGGAGTTTTCGAAGACTTATGCTCCCTTCGAGAGCAACTTGCTTCGCTTACTCCCTCCACTGGCGATCATTTCGCCGGCATGATCCCCGGCGCACATGATCGGTTGTACTTACATATTCCAGGCCTAGAGAACTTTGCCGATCATTGCTCCGACCTTAAGCATTCATATTACGAACTGAGTTCACGTGCAACGGACAGCCAAATACCGGCATTCTTAGCCTGCCTGACGCACAATCCAAGTGCTGATGAAGAGTGCACTCTGGATAAAGGTGCCATCACTCGTATCATCATCGCTAAACCAATGTTGAATATTTCAAAGGTCCATTCTGAATGGGGTGGCGCTGGAGACAATCGCCAACTTAAACGTTGCGTTTTGGGACGCTACCTTTACACAGAAACAGCTCAAGAAGATTGCACAACTTCTGAATCTGATATTTGTAGGACAACAATTCCTTGCGAAGTCGGACGATTGATGGCCAACTACAAACCGGAAGATCAGGGAAAACATTTCCCACAAACGGGTACTACGGCGACTACAGGGAATTCGAGCGCAACGCTTTACGCGGCCTACCGTGAATTGGCTCGCCAGCAAATCGTCGGATCACGCGAGGCCATCGTTTCCGCAGCTTCTGACGGTCAACGTTTTGATGCGCTAATTAAGGAACAAAAAAGGGCAGCATCGCCCCGGCGGACGGACAGGTGATGGAATTGCCCGGGGAATGTTGTTGGCCCCTACGTTCCATTGGAGATGAGTAACCTCCATCCCCTCAGTGAAATGGAGAGGGTTGGGGTTCCGAGTTTTCCCGAATCGATTGTATTTGGAAGAAACGTGCAACTTGCTATTAATCTGGCTATCTATTCATTAATGATCCTCCCGCAACTTGCTCTAGCAGAGTTGCTTCAAGGCCATGTCACAGGTGTCACTGACGGCGATACGATCAGCTTCCTGGATCAAAACAGGCAGTTGTACAAGGTACGACTGGCCGGAATTGACGCCCCAGAGAAGAAACAAGCATTTGGGCAACGCTCTAAGGAAATGCTAAGTAACCTTGTGTTCGACAAAGAGATAGCCGTCGAATACACCAAAAAGGACCGCTACGGACGTATTGTCGGAAAACTCATCGCCAAGAATGGGCTGGATATCAATCTGGAACAGGTGAAGTACGGCATGGCCTGGCATTACAAGAAGTACGAGAAAGAGCAGTCTCCACGCGATCGAGACCTTTACGCCAACGCCGAAGATGGAGCGCGGAGCAAGCATCTGGGACTCTGGTCAATTGCCAGCCCTACCCCCCCTTGGGACTTTAGGAAATCGAAACGTGAACTTGGTGAGTAATCGAGAGCAGGATTCCATTCTCGACTGAATCTGCATGAGCAGTCGAACAGGTAAGTGCAGGCAGCGATGAGATGTGATTAGTTAGGCTGCAGAGATAGGCACTGTTCAGAATTGCTGTAAACTGCCGATTGAAGCAAGGGCGCTGGACCTGATGTTCGTTACCCAGGATTGCTTCGTAATGGCTCCCGTTGGGAGCCGTTGTTTTTTCGAGCCCTGCTTTTTTCACGAAGCCCTAAGCGTCCCAAACCGAGGGCGGCTCTTTGTTTTTTGCTATGCTGGCTGGATCATGTGTGCCCACTACGATCCCCAGATCGATCCCCGCCGACTCAAGAGTTACTTCGGCATCAACGAAGTCCCGCTCAATCTGAAGCCCAGCCTGTGGCCAGGTTATTTCGGCCCATTTTTGCGCAAGCACGAGTTCGCTGATGTTGGTGACGATGCGGTGCCATTCCGGGAACTCCTAGTTGGCTCGTTTGGCTTGATCCCACATTGGGCCAAGGATACGACCATTGCTCGGCACACCTACAACGCCCGATCCGAAACGGTCCACGAGAAGCCCAGCTACCGGGATGCCTGGAAGCAGGCTCGCCATTGCATTATTCCCGCCGAGGCCATCTATGAACCGGATTGGCGTACCGGCAAGGCAGTCCCGACCCGTATCAGCCGGGCTGATGGTGCCCCGATGGGCATCGCTGGACTATGGAGCCAATGGAAGGATCCCAAAGGTGAATCGGTCCAGAGCTACACGATGCTGACCATCAATGCCGATACGCATCCGCTCATGCGGCAGTTTCATAAGCCCGATGACGAGAAACGGATGGTCGTGATCCTGCATGACTCCGACTACGATGCCTGGTTGTCTGCTCCAGCCAAAGAGTGCCGGGAATTGCTCTATGCGTTCCCTGCAGACAATCTCGTGGCTCAGCAGCCGCAACAAGACCTGCTCGCTTAAACCCTCAATAGCGTTTATCCCCGGAATCTGTGGATAACCTTGGGAAGGCTACTGGGTGGGTTTTATAAGTGGCTGAGCCACCATGTAAGCATTCTCCAGCTCAAAATATAGGCAAGACCTTCATGGACTTCGCGGAATGGATTTTTGGCTGTGCATTTATACATGCCATGATCGTTGCCGTCTCCAAAATGTCTCGCTATTTGCAACTGCATTATGCTATCTGAGACAGAACACCGCTATTTGCGACTATTGGCTCCTATGCCTAGCGTCGTTCACGAAGCGCTGGACTTCCCAGGTTACTGGGTTAATCACACATGCAGTTAGTGTGATTGTACTGAATGATCAAATAATCTATCATCTCAGATGGCATAAGGAGCCAGCCCCTCCCGCCCGAATGTGGCCCGGTAAATCCTTGAGTAGCTTTATTCCCATGTCTTTGCTTCCTATTGAGCACTGAACTGGAAATGGGAGGCCCTGTTCGATCGCGTGCTCATGCGAGGAGAAAGGCATGTCCCAATTTACTACTTTTGAATCAGAGCAACTGGCGAAGTATCTCCAGGCTTCGTGTGTGCTTGTTTCTGAAGCCACCAAGCTTGGCCACTGGTACAACGCGATATCGCGCGCCTGCGGATTTCGCGACTGGAACGCCATGTTGAAGGTCGCCCCTAAGATTCCGGAAACCCAATGGGGTGAATGGTACGGGGCCTTCTTTGGCATCGCCCGGGTGCTCATTGATGGGCAAGAGGCGACCAACCACCTTATTTGGTTTCGCAACCGCGATTCCAGTCGGCACGAGGTCGCTAGCAAACTCGCCAAGTCGGTCGCTGTGACATCAGGGCAACGTGTCCGAGGCATCAACTTCAACTATTCAAGGCCTGACGCCCCGAGGTTTGATATTCAGACGTGGAAGCCGGGTCAAACGCCTGAGCGCTCGAAACGGAAGTGGCATGAAACTGCCCCCATCATCGCCACATCAACGGATCAGAGGGTCAAGATTCTGCTGTGGTGGCTCGTCGAGCACTATACGATGGCAGAGGTGTATCCGGAAAAAGAGCGCCGGTTCAGTTACCAATCACTCTCCTTCGATGAGGAAGGGACGCCGCACACAGGATGGGCGAGCGAACCACAAAACCCGCTATCGCTCACGGATCGGTTTCTGACCGAATTAACGGGGGTAGCGCGCCAACCACGATCTTGCCTTTACGTTCCTGAAGTTCCAAACGGCCCTATGGGCACCTATTTCCCGGTTGTGGTGACTGAGGGGTACCGTGAAGGAAAGCCCACGGCAGACGACTTTGGCGATGATCGCTGGAGCGCGTTGAAACGTGTTGAAGCGATCAATGCCATGCGGGGAATGACTAAAGCCGACATGAGCGCCATCTGGCACAAGTTTCAGGAATACGAAGAACCCATGGAGGAATTTTTCGAAGAGTTTGGCGGCCCCTATGATGGCGACTAAGCCATTTGGATCCAATTCTTCAAGGAGAAGACCATGACGACTTACCACTATCAATGTGCGGGCTGCGGATGCACGCTACATGCCGAACCCGAGAAAGCCGGCGAGGAAATTTGTTACGTGATGAACGGAGAACTCTGCCCATACTGTCAAAGCAAACAACAGGAACAGCACCGGAGCGCTCAAAGCCAGAATGATGATTTTGATTACTGATTCAGGGAACTAAATGAATCAACCGGTACATTTCCTAAGTACGACCCATGTCAATATCCATTGACTGGGTCTTTTTCATATCTTCAATGCAACGAAATATCCCACTCGCTGTGGAACGGGAACCTAGATTTTTGATGAAAGAGAAGTCATCCCAGCAAAATAAGGACTGACAACTTCAGCGCCAGCCAGAGGATGGAATTGCCCAAGTAGCCCACGTTCTAGCAGGCCAATTTTTGACTCGGCTTATTAAGCACACTCTCGTCATGCGTTAGGCGCGAAAATTGCGACCTGATCCTCCTTTCCTAGGATTGCTTTTTGTTATGCTGGCCGGGTCATGTGTGCCCACTACGATCCCCAGACAGCCCCCTGCCTGATCAAGAGTTAGGTGAGAAACCGGCGAACCCATCTGTAGATTGACGTGTCGGACTGCCGGATAATCGACAACTGCAGGTATTACACTCGCCCTGCGGTGTTTCAATCGTAACGCGCAATGCCCAGCAACCATCAAAGGACACCGATCAAATGGTAATCATGTTGGATTTTGATGGGGTATTGCATCCTGAACCGGCTCGGGAAGATCAGTTGTTCGTCGCGCTCCCTGTTCTCCACAGACTTCTTCTGGCGCGACCAGCCACAAAGGTGGTCGTTACATCTGATTGGCGACTACGCTACACGGTTGATGAACTGACTTCGCTTTTGTTTGAGGACGCTTCTAGCCTTCGTTCCCGCTTTTTAGGGATAACGCCATCTCTTCTGGAATTGAGGTATGAGTACCGGGGCCGAGAAAGGGAGGTTGAACAATGGTTGAAAGAAAACGGCATGCCCGAGTGGCTTGCTCTAGATGATGTTGCCGGCAACTATTCGTATGGCTCAAAACGCTTGTATTTGACGGACTATCGGACTGGGTTAGCCTTATCTGATTTGCACCGAATTCTTGAACGCATTCCAGTGTGACTGAACCAATTGCAGCTCCGTCCTGAATTTGGTGCTTCGAACGTTCATGGTGGTTGGTGAACGTTAAGGAGAGGTAGCTTTATCAATTTCCTCAGACTGATGAGATTTTGGGTGAAGATGTCAGCGGTGCGGCAGCAGTTCGCTGACTCGGTTTTTCGGTGTCGGCAAGCGGGTCAGGACATCGTTCAGATAGAGCAACGGGTCATGACCATTGACCCAGCGTCCACAGCGAGACTTGCTCGGCTAAACGCTCAATGGTGTTTATCCCCGGAATCTGTGGATAAGCCTGGGGAAGGCTACTGGGCGGGTGTTGTAAGTGGCTGAGCCACCATGTAAAGCAATCTCTAGCTCAAAATTTAGGCAAAACCTTCAGGGACTTCGCGGAACAGATTGAAAGCTGTATATTCATACAGCCATGATCGTAACCGTCACTCGCCTTCGCAATACCGGTGTTCGCCTGAAGCAAGGAGAACTTGATGCTGCGCCAACAGTTCGAGGCGATCTGACCTTGGAAGACTGGCCAGCCAATAATATTTTCCATCGACCAATTCAGGTTGCCCGTCTGCAGCACGAAGAACGGCACCGACTACATCCTGCTTTACTCCCTCCTCTGTTCGATGCCAAAGTTGTGCGCATAACCCACACCAAGTTGTTCATTGCTGGATTAGAAATCCATATGGAGGGGGAACGGCATCAGGAAGTCGCCCAGACCTGGATGGCGGTATTCGTATGAGTGACATGACTAGCCGCTCTCAAGTCCAGCTTCGGATTGCGCATGTCGATATTAAATTGCGTAGGCTTAGTCATCTAACCTTATTGGAGCTATGGGCAATGCCGCCCATCTCTCGGGAACCCAGGATCAATTGGAGGAACAATGGACGGAGAAGATGCTCAGAGGGCTCAGATCGAGTCTGAGTTAATCGCTATAGTCGAAAAACTCGTCGAAAATTCTGGCGACAGGAAAGACTTTGATGCCAATGCTTGGGTCACCGATTGGCTGGCAATGCCTAACCCAGCATTGGGGGGACGAATGCCGAACGCTTTTCTGGACACCAAGGAAGGCAAGGAGTTAGTAATCAGTTTGATTATGCGGATGCAGAGTGGTGCATTTTCGTGATGAGGAAGCACAGAGGTGCTCCCAATAAACAGTGCCGCCAGCAATTTAGTGAAGTCCGTTTTCGAGAAGGAGAATGGTCTTGGCTTCGGTGTTTTCGGGTTAAACACTGTGCGCCAGCTGCAGAGTGCTATTACCCGATGCCTGCTTCAATATTTCGGCCTCGTCATTCAACTTCCGTGCTACCTCGTTACAGGCAAATTGGAGCCCCCTAAATACAATTTCGTTTGACCGACGATAGCCTGCGATCGCCACTAGAGGAACAAGGCCAACAAAAAAGGCAATCACGAAAAAAGCTACGGATCCCGTCATCAGATCCCCGAGTTGATCGTGGGTTAGTAACTTCGTCAGGATGGTCATTGACTGACTGTAGCCGAATAGGGCCGCTCCCCAAACCGCCGCCAGTGCCCAGCGTAGCGTCTTAACGCGAGTTGCCGCGCATGCCTCCATCGCTTTTAAGTTATCTGTCAGTGCATCCAGTTCTGCCTTTGAGTTCAGCCTATCTAGCAGGTCATCGGTTAATGCCTGAACATAGGTATCGGCCACTCCAGAGTGTGCAAAGGTGCTTGGAAGAGAGAATAGGACAACAAAAAAACCGGTAGCCAACCCAAGAACTGAATTGACTCTGATCTGATCAGAAGTCAGTCCAAGCTTATAAGAGACGTATGCAAAAAGGGCTGGAAAGAAGAAACTGTAGAAGACAATTCTGACCAAGTTGTCGATGAACACTCCCATTCCTTCCGCGATATAGGCGAACGGGTGCCAAAACTCTCTTCTCAGCCAAGCAACAAAAGGTGGGACATTTAGAACCCGAAGTAAGTAACCTTCAGCGAACTGCAGCACCTCTTTTGTAGTGGCATATACCGTCATCATCGACCCCCAAGTTTTTAACCATTCTACGACAATTGCATACCGTCCGCATTTTATTGAATATGGCTGATGTGCTGCTTGATGCTGTTTGTAACAGACATCTATTCGGCCATTCCGGACCCAGGTCAATCTGTCGGTGTCGGGCGGCAATGGGTCGGTGACCCGCCATTCAGCCATCTAATTTGAAGAGTCAAGGCGTCGTCTCCCCCCTCAATGGCCGCTGTCCGACGAGCAAATCGCCGGTGGCACTGTCTCACCCGGCCAGCAGCAGCCTTCCGATACTCTTCTCCATAGCGGTAGCCCTTGCGGGCAACAACCTCTCTTATCTCCACCGGACATGAACACTATGTCCTAGGCGGTATGGGGTAATTTCAAATTTCTTATCGATATCGCATAATGTGGGGAATTTATCAGTTTAGAGCAAAGTATGAAATTCAAGCTTTATACCGTGAATTACCAACATCGAGGTGGATTGCCATTACACCAAAAGGCCCAATGGCGCGTAGACGAGTGGGAAGAGTTGCGACTATTTGCGATGGCGCAGAAAAATAACTGGATTTGCGAAAAATCCTGCTTGTGGTCCGTTAACGAAGAATTTAAGGTTATCGGTGAAGATGAGCGTGGCGATCTTTATTATGCCAAGTATTGGTCTAACCAAGATAATTGGCATGGCTTTCCTGTTTCATCGAAACGAGACGCAGACCGTCCACCATCTAAAACCCTAAAAGACTGGGTTGATCGAGGATATGTACGCAAGAAAATAGCCTCAAGAATTGCTGAAGGGAAGTTCTGATGAACATGGAACGCGTATCAGTCGAAATAGAAGGCGATTACTTGTGCTCATTTATATATTCCGGAGTGCTAATCCTTGTTGACTCAGATTTCTTTCTGCATGCATATTCATGGGAAGATGTTGTATTAGCGTCTCTAAAGGGAGTGGATGCCTTTGAGCGCTTTTCAATTGCAAATTACTTTAAGAATTCAAGCTCCAAGAAGATTCCGCCGAAAGGGCGAGGGAAGCAATATTTTCTCGATAAACGCGAGTTGTCAAATTGTTACGTATGCAGCACCGAGATCGGCGTGTGGCCATCAGATATAAATATTTATAAGAACCGTATATACGTATCTTCTGATGAAGGCGTTGACATCATTGACTTTAATTGGAGCCAAGGGCGGGTTGCATCCTTTTGTCATGCCATAAAGATCTGGAAGGAATCTGCATTCTCAATTTCAACGAATGACTATTTCAGACTAGCGATAGCCGCAGGAAAAAGCGGGGTTCTTTCGTTTGTTCCAAAGAACCGAGAGGTGTCAGAAAGAGATATTTCTCAACTTCTTCCAACGACTTGTGTTGATTGCGATTGGCAAAACGAATATTTAATTGCCAACACGGTTAATGACGGCGTGAGTGTTTTTCAATTCAGGCCAATACCGCAGCAAAATGAATTCAATGGCTCTGTTCAAGAATATTGGAAGGCCGTAAACGAAATAAAGCGCCAACCACCGGAAATTTGTAACATTGATAGAATAGGCGGGGAGAAAGTTATTAATAGTTGGTTTGCCGGTGAAAAACTATTCTATCTAACAGATAGCATGGGAGTCGGATTTGTATTGCGAAGTGAACTTGAGCAGGCACGATCGGCCAACACAAACAATATTAGACAGATCGACGAAGCCGATAGCATTATTGCATCTCGTACTGCGTCCTTTGGTACTGTCATTGAACTCGAAAATAGCTTAAAGGTATTGGGTCGGGAAACCATCTATAGCTTGGATGATGAGTTCACAACGTGGAGAGTCTTTCCGCGGTCGAG
This sequence comes from Azonexus sp., assembly GCA_041909105.1. Taxonomy (GTDB): domain Bacteria; phylum Pseudomonadota; class Gammaproteobacteria; order Burkholderiales; family Rhodocyclaceae; genus Azonexus. Next base: position 193,034 of record JAYREE010000001.1, on the reverse strand, counting down.
AAACTTCGCAAACCAACTCCATGTAATTAAAGATCAGCAAATATCGGTACTCGCGTTAGAATCGCCGAACAGCGAACAGACAAGGGAAGGCTACGGTTTTTCGGTAGAATCTCTGGGTCAAGATATAAGGCTATAATGCTGTGTTCAAGCCGAAGTTAGATTGCATTCCACTAAACCTACCGATTCTAGTTCTCCAAAACAGATATTCCGTGGAAGAGCAGGCAATCAGATTATGCCCAATCAGACTGACGTTGATGAAAAATTGCTTGAGTTGTTTAAAGACATATTACTAAACAATGCCAAGCTCGTGAAAACACTGGATGGCTCCGATATCTTGCCAGGTACTCAATCGGACATTGAGAAGCATATTGCCTTGATCCACTCAGAGCTCAAGCCTCGGTTCGTCGGGAAACAGTTGTTCGTGTATGAGGAAGGAAGGGCTCGTCGCACTTTTGATGCCGAGTTCCAGCGTCTATGGGTAAAAGCTGAAATCTTGCACCGTCGACAGCTGCTTCACAAATTGGGGTCAGGGGCCGAGACACTTATCAGCACGAATAAGACTGTCGACGCAGACTTTTCAAGAGTTGCAGCTATGCTGGTTAATCAGATCATCGCTCCACTGCTTGATGAACTTGACTGGCCTGGTGACGATTTCTATTTGATGATCGACCAGATGCTCAAGACTGTGCCTGAGGATGCAGCCATTGAAGCGATTGCCGGCTCAGGCACACCTCCGCAGTCTAGGTTTGCGATCTACGGAATGTTTGGGCTCTTGATTCAAGCCGGACGATACAAACAAAGGAATCGGATGAACGAGGCTTACTCGTGCTTATTGGATGCTAGTAACCTTATCGGCTTATCCGAAGGCTCCCGCTACGCCTTTACTTACGCCCCACCAGTCGTAGTCAAAAAGAAAGCACAGGAGAGCGCGAGGAAGAGCCACGCGAAAACCGCAGAGCAAAAGCGCCGCGTCGTACAGCTTTATTATCAGCTGTCCCCTTCCGGTACTGACCCTAATAAGCCCGGCCGCTGGAAAAGCGCCAAGATGGCCGCAAAAGACATTGAATCACATATGGCCCGTGACGCCTACAAGAGCGGTGCCAAGAAGACACCTATCTCTTATAGGCTGATCTTGGAGGTATGCCAGAACCTCCAAAAGCTGACCAAGCTGGGCGTTCGTCTAGACATGACGACTGAACCCAGCAATGACGAGCCTGACACCGGGCCATCAGCTAACAATTAGTCGTCATTCTTTGGTGCATTGTTCGGATCGGAAATATCTAGGGGCCATTCACCACAGATGATATTACCAACGAGCCTGTCGTCCGGATCCCAATCCTCTCGATACTGGGCCACACCTAGGCTCGCGGTGACCCCGTTCCTGATCAACGTGTTCATCGCACGCCGATCAATTAAGCCATCAACCGTCCGTACGTAGCTGTAGGCAATATCCTCGGCGTTTCGCACCTTCTCTTGCTCCTCTGGCGTGAGATAGGGGAAGACTGTATCGCCGTTGATTGGATCACCATCGTTGTCGCCACAAGGGCGAGGAATGTCTTTAAGAGCTTTGAGCGCGCTGAGTACTTCACGAACGCTTGGACGAAAGTGCATGTTTGTTCTCCTGTTGTGATGTGACAGGAGCTATGGTGCCGACCATAAAACATGGAATCGAGCCCGTTTGCAGCAGACTGTTTTTTTATTTTTGGCACAAGTTTAATCTGAGCCTCCACGGTATTTATATACCAACCTTCCGTCGGACGGTTGCCTTGGCCCGTTGAACAGCAGCTTCCATCTTATCTATAGTTGCGTGGACTGGACACTTGTGAAGACTCCGGGCAATGGGTCAGGGGGTCGGGTGCCGTCCCATGTTGCTGGCGAAAGCGGCCAGTAAACACCGTCTACGGTTGAACGGCAGGTAAACGGCGCATTGCAGTCTGCTTTTGGCCATAGATCCAAGGTCGGCTTTGGCCGATCTGCTGCCCTCACACTTTTGGCTCCCGTTGAAGCAAGGCCTAAGGCATTTATGTGCCTTTCCGGTACTTAGGCACAACCATTCCTTCCCGGTATGGTTATGCCTTTAGGGACACCACACACGTTCAACGGCGCATTGTCGCCCGAATATCGTAGGTGCCATACTTGGCACCACGATGGGATGAACCGCTGCCGCCGACGTAGTGCCCGCCGTGGGACGACGAATGCTTTCCTCCGCCGTAATAGACCCGCCCGCCATGGCTGCCCTTTGCCGACGATAAGTCGCTGACAGGCACCAATACCAACGACTCGAGCAGCGGAAGCACCAGCCGAAACTTCTCCATGTCGGCCCTCCTTCCAGAATTCATGAGAGCGGAATTCTAGCGTCGTACCGCCTAGGCGTTCTCGATCTGCGCCCACTTCATCGTTACGCGCCACGGCCAGCCATCTCTATGACGATCCTCTAACTGTATGCCATCGCCGCAACGCGTAGGTAAACCAGCAGGGTGCCACTTATCGGAACGGAAGCTCTCTCCGAGATATTCGACTACCTCTACCTTCCGCCAGCACAACGGGACATTGATAGATAAATCCAGTTGGGATAACTTGAGCGTCATTGATAGATTTGAGGTTCGTACCGTACCTCTCAATGGTCAAGTAAGCTTGCTCAACGGGGAGTAAAGGGGGAGATAGCGTGCGCATCTGCAGGATTGCCATCAAGAATTTCGCAAACTTTGAGGACGTCGAATTCGCAACACATGACGACATCGTCGTTGTCGGTGAAAACAAGGCCGGCAAAAGCAATTTAATTCGAGCGCTCCGACTGATTCTTGACCCTAGTCTTCCCGACCGAGACCGCCTGCTCGGATTCGAGCAATTCTGGGACGGGTTAGATGACGAGAAACTGGGCGCATCGGTAACCATCGAGGTCGACTTCACCGACTTCGAGGACGACCCCGCCCTGGTCACGGTACTCGCAGACTGCCTTGTCGAGACCACCTCGCCAGCCGTCGCGCGGCTTACTTACCGATTCCAGCCCAAGGCCAGTCTGGAAGGTGAAGACCCAGAGAGCCTGGCTGACTACGAATTCATAATCTTCGGCGGTACTGACGAAGACAACGCCTGGTCCGCCAGCGACCGGCGTGAGATGCCGCTGGATGTCCTGCCGGCGTTGCGGGATGCCGAAAGTGATCTCATGAGCTGGCGGAGGTCGCCATTACGCCCGGTCATCGAGGAGCTCGCCGCGAGCCTCGATGACGATGCACGCAAGGATATCCAGGACCTTATCAACAACACGCAGAGCGACTTGGCTGGTCGTGACGAGGTCAAAGAAGCCGCACAGAAAGTTGCGGACCGTCTCGAGGCGATGGTCGGAGCACAGCACGCAGTCACTGTTGACCTGGGTATCGCTCCAACAAAGGTAGACACCCTCCTTCGCAACCTGCGAGTCCTGATTGACGACGGAGTCCGCGGAGTCGGAGAGGCGAGCCTCGGTACAGCCAATCTGCTATTCCTGGCCCTCAAGAGCCTAGAACTTGACCGGGTCGTGGCCGAGGGCGAACGCAGTCACACCTTCTTCGCCGTCGAAGAGCCGGAGGCACACTTACACCCGCACGTGCAACGTCTCGTGTACCGCCACTTCCTGGGCACCGAGAACGACGAGGAAGCGGCCACGAACGTTACCACTATTCTGACGACTCATTCGCCTCACATAGCAAGCGTCGCCCCCGTGCGCTCGATTGTGCTGCTTCGTGAAGACGTTGATAGCGGCTCGACCTGCATTACGTCGGCTGCCGCAGCCAATTTCACTCCAGAGGACGAAGCAGATCTGCAGCGTTACATTGATGTCACGAGAGGCGAGATATTCTTCGCTCGCGGCATTATTTTCGTCGAGGGCGATGCAGAACGTTTCCTAATTCCAGCGTTTGCAAAAGCTCTCGGGATGGACTTGGATGCACTCGGTGTGACTGTCTGCTCCGTCTCCGGAACAAACTTCCTCCCGTATATCAAGCTTGTCGGGCCAGAGGCCCTCCAAATCCCGTTCGTTGTATTGACGGACTACGACTCTGACTCTGTGGACGAAACCAACGAGCCACTAGCATACAGCCGTGTTCGAGATCTGCTCATTGAGCTTGGGCAAGACGAAGAGACACTAGACGAGTACGGGGTCGGTCAGTTATTCGAAGAGGCGAAACTCGACGGCATTTTTGTCAACGAGAGCACGCTTGAAGTCGAACTTTTCGACGCCGGAATGGGTGATGAAATGGCACAAGTGTTTTCCGAAACGATTCCCTGGACAAGACGCAAGAACACAATGCAAAAGTGGCTGGACGAGCAAGAGGAATTGAACGAAAAGCAGCTCTTGGGTTGGATCAAGCTGATTGGTAAGGGCAGATTCGCACAGATGCTCGCCGCACTCGTTTCTGACGGCACTTGCCCTCAATACATCAGGGACGCACTTACGTTCGTGAAAAATGGCTTCTCGCCCGTCGAGCTCTAAGTACCTTCAGGCAGCCCTGGAGCTGCGTGAAAACAAAGGCCAGTGGGCGGCGTACGAGTCCACCGGCAATTGTGTGATGCTTGCGGGCCCTGGCAGCGGCAAAACAAAGACACTCGTCCTAAAGCTCGCGCGCGTCCTGGCCGAAGACGTTAAGCCTCCTCGTGGTGTCGCGTGCATCACCTACAGTAACGAAACCGCGCGCGAGCTTCTGCGCCGGCTGCGCCTGCTTGGCCTGTATCAGTCTGAACGGCTCTTCGTCGGGACGATTCACTCATTCTGCCTACTTCATCTAGTGATTCCATACGCGGGATTGGCGGGGCTAAACGTGCCACACCCCGTCACGGTTGCCACCGAGTCGGAAGCCGAAAAGATCTTTAAAGACGTGGCTGAAAAGCTCTATGGTATTGGGCAGCCAATCAAGAAGGGCGAGGTTGACCTTCACCGGCGCATCCATCTTGACCGCAATACGGACGAGTGGCGGGCCGGTGAACTTACCGAACTTGCTGAGAAGTACGAAGCGGCACTGCGGGACCAAGGGCTAATCGACTACGAGGATATGGTCCACCTTGGACAACAGCTGGTTCATGAACACGACTGGGTACTAAAAGTCGTCCAAGCGAAATTCCCGGTTATTGCCGTCGACGAGTATCAAGACCTTGGCCCCGCCCTTGACCGCATCGTGCGGCGCTTAACGTTCGATGGCGGTGTCCGGCTCATCGCAGTCGGTGATGTTGACCAATCGGTGTATGGGTTCAACGGGGCGAACAGCGAGTTGTTGGCAGACCTGTCGCGGCAACGGGGAGTTGAGTGCACTCGCCTGCGTCTGAACTACCGCAGTGCGCGCGGTATCATCGAGATAGCGGAGCGGGCTCTTGGCGAAAAGCGTGGCTATAAGTCTGCCAACCCGCGCAGGCAAGCGGTTGTCGAGTCGCACCACTGTAAGAACGGACTGAAACATCAGGCCCAGTACGCCATCGACGTACTTGTCCCCCAGGCGTTGGCATCACGTCCCGGCCGCCACCTTGGCGACATCGCCATCTTGTACCGCTGGGCAGCACTGGGCGATGCCGTTGCAACAGAAGTGGCCAGGGCCGGCCACTCGTACGTTCGCATTGATAGTGCGGCGCCGTACAAGAAGGTCCCCGTCACGAGCTGGATTGAGGACTGCGCGACTTGGTGTGCCGGTGGTTGGATGACCGCATCGCCACCTCTGCGCGATTTGCAGGCGCGCTGGCTCGCTTTCCATGGCCGCCTGGACGACCGTACTAAACGGGAGAAACAGCTTAGCCTAACCAGCTTCCTTTGGTCCCATCGGGGCGACGGGCCTGCCAGTGAGTTCGTGGGTGAATTACGCACCGAACTACTAGACGATCTATTACATGATCATCCCGAGCTTGCCGATCAGTCCGTCAACGTCACAAGCATGCACCAGGCTCTGCAGGACGACGGGGCATTGCCTGGCACAACGAAGTCCCGTCTCGGCCGGCGAGATGGCTCACCGCACCAGTTAAACCTTGTCACCCTGCATTCGGCGAAGGGTACAGAATACGACGTAGTCATCATGATCGGAATGGACCAAGGTATTCTTCCCTCTGACTGGAGCGACAACGACGAGAAAAAACTCGCGGAAGCGCGCCGGCTTTTCTACGTTGGCATCACCCGCTCGCGGTACAGCGTCTACCTGCTGTACAGCGGATTCACTGAAAACAAGTATGGCCGCAGATTTGCGAACGGACCATCTAGATTTCTCAAGGAACTGTGGGACTGAAGCAGGAGAGTCGCAGCACTTCAATGGTTTTAGAAGACCTGAGAAACGGCGTATTTGTGACAACGACTGGTCGCTTTACGAAAACGGCTCAGTCCACCGCGAAGCGTGCTGCGCTTGTCGGTGCCGTTGAGAAGATTGAATTGGTGGACCTCAAGCGCTTCATATATTTCCTGAATCTCACCAGGCATCGAAATGAAAGGCCCTGGATTGTCGCCTTGGAAAGGATGGCGACCATCCCTGCAATGCACTCGGATCTCCCGTGGCTCGCCACGAGAGGCCGGTGATTTTGAACGTTGAGGCCGCAGAAAATCACTGAAATTGGCAAGCTTATTTTTAAAGCAGCATAGGGTTATTGGCCCCTCAATCGTCAAAAACCAACTTTTTCTACAGCCTCGTTAGGCGCTTCCAAATGATCCCCAATCTCCCAATTGCCACTGACAATATCTACAAGTTTGCGTGCTTGTTCGGTCTTGCAATGATTATTGCGTCAATACTCTCCTTCGTAAGTGTCTATTCCTCGACGCTTGATCGGAAGGTGAAACTTAGCGAGGCAGTCATTTCCCTTGAAGCCAAAGAAAGTCTAACGAAAGCTGAAGAAAGCACCCTCGAATTGAACAAGAAGCTCATTGAAATCGCAAAGAACAATGAAAGATTCGCTCAGTCTGTAATCGGCTGCACATTCGCTATTGGTCTGTTTCTCAGCATTTACGGTGCACGTCGGTGGCACACGAAGATTCAAGCACGTGATGACTTGCTTGCAAATTTGCAGATTGAAAAACTTCGAGCCGAAATCGCCAAGCTTGAGTTCGAGGCCAATCGACTGAACAGTCCAGCGAATGGAGAGTCTGAACAGCAAACAGTCACAGTGCTGAATAACGCCGGCGAGCAAAAGACGAATGCAGCAAGACCGAGTAATAAAATCGCCTGACAGTCCGCCAACCTAGATCGCTACCGGTGGCATGCAGATGTCTGATATCGTTCGCCGCATTCGCCGCCACGCTTCTCAAACAGGGGAGTCCTATTTGCCTGTAGCGTCATTTGGCGGAGGTTGTTAATGGAACGCTTCGTCCAGGGGACGTCTCATGCAAATTGTTTGATGGGTCCAAAAAGAAACGTGGGGGCTTTCAGGCAGTCACATTGGCTGTTGCCAGACATTGCTTTTCTGCGGACCTGCTGAACACCTGGCCAAGCTTTCTAAGGCGCCTTCGCGCGGCAGTTTGATGAACTTCGTTAGGGAGCAAAGACATGTGGCGGCAGGCGTTAACTCGATGGAGTCAAACGGCGTACGGCCTGGTGCATTCGGTCACCATGAGCAGTCGCCTCGACCTCGGTAACATAAACCGTATCGGTGCTAGCGTAACCGAATCCTTCGGATGGTTTCCCAGGAAGGATCAGTTTGACTCCAATGTTGAACACCGCCCCTACAAGGAAGATGATTTTCGTCTTGAAGACGGCGACGTAAAGGACGTGGTTTCGAATCTCAAGGCCAACCTTCTCAGCCTGCTTCTTGTCGATCTCGCAGCGCTAACCGATGAGTTACTTTCGTCCATCCTGACTGCGAAAGGCAAGAAGCCAGCGAACTTTCCGTTCTTGAGTAACAAAGCCAAATCAGTAATATGTGCCCCAGAGCAAGAATGGGCACGCCGAGGTGTTTTAGAGCTCAACGTCATTCGCAATTGCTTCGTTCACAACGACGGAAAGTGGAGTAACCGGGGTTTGAAAGACATCGGAGGAATTGTTACGAACCTCACGGCCAAAGACAGTGATCCCGTCACAGTCAATTATGAAGATGTCTTTCGTTACAAAAGAGCAGTTCGCACGTTGCTCAACCAAGCTGAGGCAAACGGCTTTACTCCCTAAACGCATGTAGCAAGGCGTGGAATCATCATGACAAACGAGGTTCTCTTCTACACCCAGATAGTCTCACTGGTCACGTTTGTACTAGCTGTCTTCGGCGTGTATCGCCTTCTCATTGAGCAAAAGGATGCCAACATCCAGTTGCTTAAGCAGCGCATCGAAGACCAAGCCGAGCGGATTCGGCTTCTGGAACTGCAAACACCGGATGCCCTTGCAAGGTCGTTATCCGAGAGGGTCGAGCACCAATTGGCCGAAATTGAGCGCCTTCGAGTCGATAGCAGCCTTAACAAGGATGAGATTAATCGAAAGGAATCTGAACTTCACCAAGTCGAATCAAAGCTGGCCTCCCTACTATCGACACTCCGCGACTCAGATTTTCTATGCCCGCACTGTGGCGCTCCCCTGACCCAGCGCACACCGTACGATATTTATGGGAATGTGGGCGACCGGGAAGTTGAGGCTGGCGTGGAATACCTTGAGTACGAATGCGGCCTTGCGATCAATCACGAAGGCGAAGTATCGCCATGTAAGGGGCTACGTCATGGGACTCCAGAGATTGCGCCCTAAGTCAGTCGTGGGGCGTTCCGCCCGTTCGAAAGTTAAGGACGACCCTTACGGCGTCGTGTATTTCGTTGGTGCATCGAAGACCGGGCCAGTTAAGGTAGGGTTCACTACCGATAGAAGTGCTGAGTCTCGCCTTGCTCAGTTGCAGACTGGATCGCACGAAGAATTAGTCATTCTAGGAACAATCGAGGGCGGTCCGGCAGTTGAGCGTGCAATCCATAATGTTCTGAGCGTTCACTTAGTGCGGGGCGAATGGTTCGAGCGAGAGCCGGCGCTCGCCTTGTATGCCCGTTTGAATGACAGAACAACATCACACTACGGAACCTTTGCTCGCCGATTGATGCGCTCGGCCGATGTATACCTAGTGTGCGAGCAAGCTGACGAATCACTTGAATACAAGGTTGCCAGCAACTTGGTATTTGACATCGCTCGCGAACTAGCAAACGTAAATACCGACAACCCACTTCCATTTCGGTCGTGGCTCAAGTCCCAGTCAGAACGCGATGACCCTACCGGTGATCTTGCAAAGGATTTTTCTGACAGCAACGCCTTTCCCGATGTTGGCAGTCTCGAGACATATCTCGCCTTCATTGATGCAACAGGTGGTCACGCTGCAATGACGCGCGCAGTCGTAGACGCGTGGATTGAATGTGACATGGCTCTTTCGAGCCTAAAGTATATTGAATGACAGGCTGTTTTTGTTTCAGATAACCTTACGTCAAGCTAGGAAAAGACAAGCGCATCACCGCACATTTTTGGTGAAAACACCCAATGAAAAGCGTATTTCGAGATCTCTGGAATACTTTTTGGCGGTCATGTAAGGAGCCCCTTGGCGGAATGCTGATACCGTTTAAGGCATTCTGGCATGCGGCGCCCCACAATCCCGTGTTGGAGAGAAAGACCAAGATTCAGTGACCGGCGTGCAAGACGGACGATACATAAGACCGTGAATTCAAATATATATAAATATTTCTTATTGCCGTAAAACGTGCCGAAAAGCAGCAATTGCTGTTTCTACGACAACGAACGACAACGCGGCAACTGATTCGTGAAAAACCGCCAGGCAATAACAGGTCGAAGACGGGCCTTCCGTAGTCACACTCAGCGGTACCCGCATCGATCGCCGACTCTCGTGCCAAGAGGTGAATATTCGTCGTGATGCGATCTTCTATCGCGTTTAGCGCTTTGAGAAAGCTCGGCAAGGGGAGCTTTCGAATTGTCTGGTTTGGCAATATCGTCCATGGCACGACGGCGGATGGCGTTATCGTCGTTTTCGCACCGTGTGGAGTGGCGCCAAGCACAGGTGAAGAGAAGTGTGATCTGTCCAAGCGAATTTCTATTGCACTTCCAGTCGCCTATCTGCGCAAGTTTCGGATTGGTGATATCTGGGAAGACGGGCGGTGGACCGGACGGCGGGATACTCTGGCACGAGAAACGTTTCGCCTCGATATTTCCGAGAGCTCGGCCGCGGTCATGCCAGTCGGTGTGCCCCTCAACAGCGATCGACTCAGCCCCCAATATCTGCTGCCATTTTCCGATTTTGACGGGCACCGCGACCATACCCACGCCCAGTGCGTACGTATTACCTTAGAGGATGGATCGACTCTTGTCGTCCCGTGCATGGAATTGATACGCTTTTACTTCGGCGCAAGCGGCAGCTTCCTCAAACGCCTGTTCTCTGGCGCATTCGCCCTTGATCGGCTCTACTCGGATGCTCGGCTGAATCAGAAAAACCGTACGGCAAGCATTGATCTCGCGCCGGATCTATCCGGCGTGGCCGCCGCCACGGTGGCGCGCATCGCTTTTTGCAGTCAGGCCAGAAGCGCAGCGAGATGGATCATCAATAGCTGTGTGGCCACCGCTGCAAATCGGCTCAATTACTATCCCAAAACTACCTTTCCATTCTTTGGAAAAACGGATTTGACGGCCTACGGACGCTGGATCGTCCATGGCGAATCCCGCACTTTCCTTGCCGAACAGTTATCCTGTTGTACTTACCCCTTTCCGTTCGACACGCTTTATTACTCGACCACTCGTTCGCTGGTGAAGTCACGTGTGATCAGCAAGGAGCTGACGCCCTCTGCCGGCACCATGGACGGTAGCCATTCCGACGGGCACGACCTGCCGATCAATCTGAACGACGCTCCCGTTTCGAGTATCCTGCAGGACATCGGTCTTCCTGCCGATGACGAGGGCGACCTGTGTTTTCCAGACCTCGCGAACAAGAAAATCCATCGTGTAGGGAAGCCAAAGCATCCGATAGGAGCTTCAAATCCCGAAATGTCCGTTGAAGAGTTGGGCGTGGGCACCCAAACGTCCTCCAGCGCGCTGAGAGGGGCTGAACTTGCCACGGATTTGGACGAAGTAGCGCTCGATGGACTACCGCCGCCCGATGCCGCGAAAGTGATCGAGAGAGCTGTTAGCGCAAATCGGGCGCTCCGGACTGATTACATGGCCTGGCAGTCCATTACCGGCCAAACGAAATGCACAGAAAATCCAGAAGAGACGTTTGTCCGCGGCGATATGATCATCGCGGACGACAATGATCGGCGACTTAAAAACATTTGGGCCGGAATAATTGAGGTGAGACTCGAACCGATTGTCGCCCCGATCCTTGTGCTGGTGCGGGACAACATCATTGAAGACGCCGACGACCACGTTGTCCTACTTCGGCTCGGAAATTCGTGCGAGCGTGCGGATATCGATAGCTACTGCCGTTTATTTGCTGCTCGTAAACAGTCCGAAGCCTATTCCCGCAACATTATTGGCATGATTGAATCCCAAAGGGCATCGGACTTGTCGGCGATATTGCGAAGGCTATCGATGATTATTCCATTATTCCTAAAACAGCGCTAAGCGCCCAGAGGGTAAGCGCTCCCCGCTCCTTGAGCTGCCATCTTTGTTGCGCTCGAAGACTTACGCTTTGCCTCGATCTCCTTCAGCAACCCCTCCTGCTTATCGCTTAACTTACTGAAAATCTGCCGCTTAATTTTCTTTTCAATATCCTTATCCTTCGCCTTACCACTCTTTATAGAAAAACGGTCAATAGTTATGACGAGTTCGGTATTGGAAAAATCATCGTCATGCGCAGATTTTCCACTGAAGGCGAAGGTGACCATGCAGTCGCCAATGTTTATGCCAATATTGAACTTAAAAACGGCAGTCATCCGCACCAAGAAATAGTATTGGTGATAAGTGCGCTTTCTTAAGAAGAGAAGCTTATCGAGGCCACTACCGTCCACCTTCATCCGGCGAACCTTACCCTCCATCCAGTTGATAGCTGGATCTTTTGGAAGTTTGCCGGCTGATATATCACGGACGATTTCTATATCGGTGACTTCGTCAAAGCTCAGCGCTGTCTCCGCCATTCCTGTGAATCCCAGCAAGAAGAATATTCGTTCGGAGTTATTAAACTGATCGAATTTAGTCTTGATTTCCTTATCGGGAACAGTGATATTCGAATGAAGACAGTGATTTTTTACCGATCGAACAATCACTGAATTTACCAGGTCTGTTTCTTTCGATGTATGGGTTTTTTGTACCCGGAGCACAAGCTCGCCATCTTTCCTTGAGATAATAATCTTTGCTGGAAAATTGCGCTCTTGGTCAATCCAGTCTTGACTATAATCACGTTTCTTTAAAACGTACGTTATCTCAAGCTCATTTTCCGAATTCGATGTAATAGCAGGCTGTTGATCAAATTCGTATTCACTAGAATGTTTGATTGCACTTACCAGGTCGTCAAAGTTCTCCAGAATAGCGCCGTGCCAATCTACGTCTTTAGTACGTAAAACGAGAGGTTCCGAGTTATATTTTTCCGCCGATTCCCGTGACACAAAATGTGATGTCAAGCGCGAAAACTCTGCTGGCGTCAATACGCAAGAACTCAATAATGGAACAATTTTTGATTTATCAGATGAGTGAAAAAATATACCCTTCTCTCTTAGGAGACTATTAATCTCGCCATAGCTAATATAGTAACTATTAAGTAAAACCCGAAGCTTATCGCCCCAAAGGATGCAGCGGCTTAGGTCGACTGGAACCGCAGGTTTCGGCTCCGCCGGCTTCAATCCTTGTTGTGTCATTTTCTCTCCAATAAGCTCAAGACGCTGCTCTCATATGAAAACACAAACAATGAAGATTTAATGTCCGGGAACGCAAGCTTTGCTTCGTCACACAATTGCATGTGGGCTGGCGAAGAATCGTAATCTTCGAACCCAATACTAATATCCGAGACCCATCCGCTGCCAAAGTCCAGCGCGAGTGCGTAGGTTTTCTTAAGTGCCGGCAAAGAAAATTTATCGCGAACATATAGGCGCAACGCCGGTTTTTCATTCTTTTCGTACTTAATTGGAATTACATCGGACGCAATAAGTTCAAGAGGCAGAAAAGTTCCGGATCGGTCTAATTCAGGCGTAATGATGTTGCCGAGGCGAGGGTAATAAAATGCGAACTTTGTCTGCCCTTCAGTATTTTTGAAATGCGAAACGGCGTTGTATAGAAATGACGCTCGCCCAGAGTCTATTAGAAAGACGGGAACGTCGTAATCGCTTGACAGTTCCGTGTGCCCAAGAATTTCACGGATATCGTTCTTAAGGGTATCTCGATCATTGTGTAGCCACACCAGCAGGCCACGATGTTCGGCACGCGTCTTCCTCGGATAAGAGTGAAGAATGTTTTTGACACTAGCGCTGACTTTTGCACAAGCAACGATTTGGCTGAGTTCGGCGATGTGTTTCTTGAGGTCTGCCCGGATGCCACCCGCGGTGCGCTGATATCCATTTGACTTGTGTTTCACAGACACCGTTACGATATCCGTAACCCCCTCAAAAAAGGGGTTGTTGTATATGAAGAGTTTATCGATACCGTGACTATTTCGTCGTCCGTGTTTAGAAGGCAGTGAGCAATCAATAGATAAGCCACTAACGGTATTTCCCCAACCAATCATTTCGAAAAGTGCTTGTGCGAGCTTTTCACCAAACTCTCCAGAGCTCTTCGATTTCTCACCGCTCATGTTGATTCCCCAAACGGATTGTGAGAACAAACTCGCCATTGGGACCGATGGCGGTCTTGAAGTCGGTAAGCCTCAAATTGGAAGGAAGCAGCAGGCTGACATCATGGCCCAGCGAGAGCTTCGTAATTTTCTTCGTCAGACTTTTGCTAACGGCAGTACTAGGCGCAGATATATCGTCAAAATCTTCAAGGCCATAGCGGCGCTGGGCTTGGGAAATTGTGGACTGATAAAGATCATGTTCGACAAAAGCTTCGGAGGCCTTAGCTAGTGCATCAGCATTTAGGCTTTCGCCACTAGTGCATAACGCTGAAATTGATTCGTTGTAGCGTAGCCGCTCCAGCGGATTCTCGATTGCCTCGGCAATCTTTCCTGCAATGAATGACATCACCTTGCTGCACGTAGAAGGATCGGCAGATTTCTTGACCTTCAGAAAATCGTCCAGCCAAAACTTGGTTTTGTTGCCAAATCGGTCCAGCGCGAAGACGATATCGCCGAACTCAAGAATCAATGCGCCCTTATCGATCAGATTTGGGTTGATCCCAACGCTAGGCACAACCTTCAACGTGTCACCGCCGTCGGTCACCGTCAGGTAGTTATCTAGCACCTCCGACTTGAAGAGTCCTAGTGCGCGCTGCTGTCGATTGTTGTGAACAATTCCGTCAAATTGGATAACTAGGAAATCACCCTGTCGGATGTTCGGGTGGAGGGAATTCTCGTACAGATGGGTCGCTAAGCGACGGGACGCCTCCGCAAAATCGATCTCACCACGAAAGTACTGACCTACGTAGAAACGCGCTTCATTGAGCGCCAGATCGGTTTCATGGTGGAAGTGGTACTCGTTTCGCTCTGAAGAAATGCCTTTGAGATATCCTCTTAGAATTAAGCCGGACAGCTCATCGGTCACCGGAGACTCAGCGTTTGATAGCTTAAGTTCTTCGTCTCTAAGCTTATTTCCAATTCGATGGACAAAGAGCCGGTCTACAGTACTGGCCGTCAGATCCATGACTTTTCCTGCCTTCCTGATCGTTTGTTTCGTTGCATCTAATGATACATGGGTAGATCGAAACTACCATATGGAATGTAGAGTCCTGACCGTAAAGTCCGGCTGTAGTACTAGGCCGTCTAAGGACCACAAGTAGCCCGCGTTCAATCTGACAGTTCCCGATCCGAGCAGAACGACATGCCAAGCTAGTCAGAAAGCAGTTGTTTTAGCCGATATGCTAAAGCGTCGACGCCAATGCGCTCCTTACCATGTCCCATGAAGAGAGCCTCGCAGCGTGTAGCCCCAACCAGAGCTGGACGTATCGAGTAAGCGTAGCGAATCAGCGGCCAGCGTGCCTCGCGCCAGAGCGCGGTGGCGTCCGGCGCCAACATTGTTTTCAGATCGCCATAGCTGAGCCGGAGCACATCTGCCGCCTTCCAGCCGGTGGTCTTCATAAGGACGAAGACTACCCGATCGCGTTCCGCCAGCAGGAGCCGAACGCTACCGGGTTTTAGCGATTGAATTTGTGCATCCGACGCCGCCAGCAATCGACGAAAGTCCTCATCGGTCTGGGGCCAATGCCATGTTCGCCTCACGGCGTAGCCCTGGGCCACCCTATGCTCGCCACCGCCCAGTAGCAGCCCAACCGAGTGCCTCGTAACCGCCTCTCCCTTACGCGCAAGATATTCAGCCGCACACCTTGCCTCTTGGGCATTTGGGCGATAGATCGAGCGGTCGAGCCGGTCCTTCACCACCCGCTCGAACCACCACGGAGCTGGCTCTCCGTTGATCAGCCACGACTGCCACATTCGAGCTGCCTGACAAGTCTCGATAAAGCGTTCCGGCCAGTCCTGCAAGAGCCAAAGCGCCATGAGGAGCAACCAATGGCGCTCTTCAAACGGTCGCAGCTCGAATACCTTGCGCCGATACCAGTGACCGTTCAAAGGCGCCTTCCCGATCCGGCGCTCCACTTCCGTCAGCAATTTCCTGCCCCTTTCCGAAGCGAGCAGCGTAGCCAGCTGGTGCAGGACATCGAAGAAAAGGTGGCCGTACGGGAGGGTCTCGGAACCGACCCACCACCAGCCCGACGCAAATGCGTTGCCGAGCGAACGCAGTATCGCCAGGGTTCGGCCGTCCGGCCCAGGCGGATCATACGCCGGGGCTCGCGACAGATCGGCGCCGCAGGCATCACAGTAAGCGCTCGAACCAAAACTGTGGCGCGCCCGATGGCCGAGATCGTTCCTGAAAAACATGACCGGCGCCCCGCAGCGGTAGCAACGGTCATGCATCAGAATGCCGTGCCTCTCGCATACGGTCGATAGCGCCAGCCGCCACGGTCGCCGGAAATAGGGCTCCGCATCCCCGAAAAGGCAAAGCGGGCAATATTGCAGCCCAAACCGACGCCAGGTCCGATGGTAGATGCCTAATGGCAGGATCCAGCGGGTGTGGCCACGGGCATTGTGGCTGGCATAGACCTTCCCTTCGTAAGCTGCCAGCGTCAGCGCATGAAGATCCTCTGGTGACTGCCCGGTCAAGTCGGCCAACCGGTGAATCACCTGAGGGGAAGCGAGCTTATCCTGATCGCGCGCCCAAAAGGAGCTGAAACGCCCGAAGGCGTAGTCGGCCAGAGTCTGTGCCTTCAAATGGTTCTTGTGGGCAAGCCGGAAGAACCAATGGGTGAACAACTCATCTGGATATGGCTGGGGATGAATCGGCAGGCGTGTGCCGATCAGGCCATAGATCCGCGACACTGTCGGCTACACCATGGCAACGATCTCTTCGTCCGTCGAGCGCTGCCCCGTCACGGCCTTAATCACGTCCTCCGTAATGCACTCGATCCCCTCTTCGATCGCGTAGATTGCCGCGTTGTTGAGCAGGTCCGCCACTTCACCGACGATCCCCAGGGTGATCTGGAAAATTTGGGTACTCAGCATGGCGTCGTCGAGGCCGGATGCCTTGCGCAACGGCAAGACCAGTTCGAATCCGGCCAGCAGTTCCTGGAAGTCCGCATCGTCATCGAAGCGCGCCAAGGGAAGGCGCCTCAACCGGCTGTACATTTGCGGATCGCTTTTGATCGCGTTGAGCACTTCCACCGTGCCGGCGCATACTACCGGCCGCCGCAGCTCGTTCATCAGGTACTTGATCGAATTCAGGCCTTTGCGCTGCGCGTTGGCGCTGCCCTCCAGGACGTTATGGAGCTCGTCGATCAGCAAGATGCGCAAGCCAACGCGCCGCAGCAACTGGACCGACGCTGTCCGCAAATCCTGCAGCTTTGCGTTGGCCGGCATTCGGGCGTTGAGCTTGGTAAGGATTTCAGCATAGATTCCTTCTTTCGCCGAGTCCGGATACTGAACGACCAGCACCGGCACAACGGCCGCTTCGCCCTCGGGGTTGTCGCTGGCCCCGTGATTGCGCATAAATTCATCGAAGATCGTGCTCTTTCCCATCAGGGAACGGCCAACCATGAGCCTGCCCTGGGGCCGAACCGCATCCTCCATGCGGTAGAGTCTTTCCAGCTCTGTCAGCACTTCCTCCGCCCGCCGGTGGGGCACGAAGCGATCACGCTCGATGTACGCGATTCGGGCTTCATCGTCCAAATCGGCGACAGCCGCGACCGCCGGTGCCAGGTAGGGGTAACGTTCCTCAGGTGTCATCGTCGGGACCTTTCGTGGCAGGAGGGAATGGATCGGCAGGCCGGACCTTGTCGCGCAAGGCCTTCAGCCGTTCCGGATCGAGCTTTTGCTTCGTGGAGGCTGACTTCTGCGGTTTCGTGATCACCGACGTGGGCTGGACCAAGGCCCCCAGGGCACGGCGGCGCGCCTTCTCGTCTTCCAGACGCTGACGCCTGGTTCTCTTGGCGGCGCTCACCTTCATGTCCTCGCGGCGCAGCTGGCTCTCGTAGCGCTGATCCTTGAACTGCTCGGCCGGATTTCCTAGCCGCCGCTTGCGCGCATCCCGTTCCCAAAGGCTGATCGGCCCTTTGCGCAGGTCGGCGAAGGGCACCTCGATGTAGCTGTCGTTGGGCTCGTAGTAGAGCCAGACCTTGGAAATGTTGCGGGGATCGTAGCGGACCTCGAACTTGCGTTCCTCGAGTGGCTTCGTGAGGTCAACCTTGTCGCTGATCAAGGTAAGGGCACCGCTGTGGTACTCCTCGTCCAACATTTCGATCTTGCCGTTGCGCACCGTCCGCCGCTTGAACGGCATTAGCGAAATGCGAAGCTTCAACGGATCGCTGGGCCTGTCCGGAAGCCCGGTCGGGGGGAAGATATCGCCTTCGAAGACCCCTTTCTTCCACTTCAGCAACGGGACGGAGCGATCCATCCCGTCGCCGGAATGCTCGTGGAGGTGGTAGTCGTTGACCAGGAACTCGGTGAAGAATGCCTCGAACTCGGCGATCGTAAAGATGGCCCGGCCTTCCGAATCGTACTCGCCACGCTCGACCGGGTTCGAGAACTTCGTCCCGGGCACGCTCTTGAATTCGTACATGAAGGTACGGAATGCACTCTCCACATGCCCGCCGAAGTTGGGGGCACCGACCGGCCGATCCCGCAGCGTAAAGCGGTAGCGGCGCCGCGCTCCATGCATCATCTGGCCGTTCAGCTCGGCCGCGTTGTCGACCACGATGACATCGGGGAATCCCCAGCAGGGCCATTCCCCGTTAATGCCCTGGGCGCGCAAGTAGTCTTCCTTGGGCAGGAAAGCATGGGCAAGTGCTAGCCCGGTCGAGAGCGTGCTCGGCGGATCGAACGTGAGATAGAAGCCCAGCACCATGCGGCTGTAGGTGTCGATGACGAGCGTCAGCCAGGCATCGCCGATCGGCTGACGATCGATTTCATCGACCAGGCAAACCTGGATCGGCGTGTGATCGACCTGAACCACCGACAGCGGATAGTCCTTGTTCGGCAAGTGTGCCGCCTTGGGTCGGAAGGCATCGGCCGCCTTCTTCTTCCGCCCTTGCGCTTCGAGTTTTTCCTTCAGCGTTTTCTCCTGCTCGAACTTGCGCAGCGTGGTCTCGCTGATTTCCTCCCATTTATGTTCTCGGCAGGCGCCATTAATCATGCTGAGAATGGCCGGGATGGTTTTCGGCTCAGGAATGTAGCGATGCTGTTTGAGGTGGTCCCGGATCAACTTGCGGACTTCGGCCGACACTCGGCTTTTGCCAGTATCGGAGCGAACGGCCCGCATCAGCGCATCGGCCGTGCCGTGGACCTTGACGATGTTCAGCCGGCGATAGGCCGTGGCCTGGTTGTATTTGAAGCGCTTACACAATTCAGCGATCAATGCCCGGCGCTCGCAGCGGGAGACTTGCAGAATCGCCAGTACGTCCTGAAATTCGTTAACGGCCTTCTCCCGCGCCTTGATTTGTTTGGAGGAAAGTTCACTTTCAGGCGGCAACTTGCGAATCCGACGCGTCTTCCCCTCGACTGGCGAGGCACCGTCGGGGGATTCTTGCGCATCGGAGATCATCGACTCGGATAAATCCGTAGACGACGCCTCCGATGTCTCTGATGGCGCCATTTCGATCGGCGGCTGAAGGTCCGCAATGGACAAGAATTCTGGGCGCTCGTCCCTCACTCGAGCCGCGAGCACGCGCTCGAAGTCCTGAACATGCAAGATGCGCCAGTTTTCTCCGCCATGGCAGACCAGTTCGCCTTCCCGCAGTACCACTCGGTTACGCATCGGCGATCACTTTCACGATGGAATCCAACGTGAGCCGATTCGACAATTCCGCCTCGACGAGTTGCCTGCCGATCAGTCGATAGCACGCTGGAAGCACTCGCGCGCGGTCCTCCAGCGATTTCGACAGCTTGCCCGCCCAGGCGCCGAGGGTGAGAGGGCCATGCTGGGCCAGCACGCTCATCAGCGCGTCGTCGTAGCGGCTGTCCCCGCCGCGCTCCAGGTGACGCAAGAGAAAGCGGACGTTCTCCAAGTAGGGTGTGCGGATCTCGCTCTCGCGCACCACCTTGAATTCCCAGCCCCGTCGTGCCGCATACCGCCGCGCCGCTGCCCACTTCAATTCGTTTTCCGCTTCGTTTTCTTTGCGAGGCGGCATGCGCCGGCGGGGGGATTCCGAACCCTCATTGAGATCAGGTTTGACCTCGCACAGCACCGGAGGCATTTTTGCCGATTCCGGGATATCGGTACGGTAGCGGACCAGGGCGTCAGGCGTGTACGTTCGAATCTTCTTGGCTTCGTCGAGCCACTCGATGGTAATGGTTTGGGACTCGAAACTATCGACCAACCGATTGAAGCGGAGGAGAACAAAGAAATCCTCCTCGAGCGTAGATTCGAATCCTTGGCCATCGGGTACGGTTCCGGTGACCTTAACCGGGCTCCGGGTAATTCGTCTTGTTGGCATCGAACACCTAGTAATGCATATACACTTCGACGATGAACTGCTTGTGCTGAAAAACCCTACTGCGATCACAGTATAGTCAAACGGATGGTAATTTTCTTACTTAAAAAAGTGCTTTTCTTAGTAAGCGCTTTTCTCCCCAGCGGAAATCCACCGCGCCCCGGCGAAATCAGTCTGGCCCATCAGGGCATCCTGTTTCTCGACGAACTGCCTGAATTCGACCGCAAGGTGCTGGAAACCCTGCGCGAACCACTCGAATCCGGCTCGGTGCACATCGCCCGTGCCGCACGCCATGCCGAATTCCCGGCCCAGTTCCAGCTGATCGGTGCAATGAATCCCTGCCCCTGCGGCTATCAGGGCGACCCGTCCGGGCGTTGCCGCTGTACACCCGACCAGGTGGCGCGCTATCGCGGCAAACTGTCCGGCCCCTTCCTCGACCGCATCGACCTGATCATCGAGGTGCCGGCGGTCAGCGCCGAGCAACTGGCCGACAAGCCGGACGGTGAAACCTCGGCCACCGTCCGCCAGCGTGTCGAGGCTGCCAGCGAGCGGCAGCAGCAACGCCAGCAGAAGCCGAATGCCCGCCTCAGCACCAAGGAAGTCGACTCGCTGTGTCAGCCGGATGCGAGCGGACAAAAGCTGTTGCAACAGGCATCGAGCCGCCTCGACCTCTCCGCCCGCGCTTGGCACCGCATCCTGCGCGTCGCCCGCACAATCGCCGACCTAGCCGGCAGCGAAACCATCGGCGCACCGCACGTCGCCGAAGCCATCCAATATCGTCGCTTCAATCATGGGTGAACACCAGAAAGCCCGCGACACGCGCGGCATCGCGACCCTGCTCGCCGCCATGTCGGCACTCGGACCGTTTTCCATCGACACCTACCTGCCGTCCTTCCACGACATCGCCGACAAACTGCAGGCGACGCAATTGGAGGTGCAGCAGACCCTTTCCGCCTACCTGCTCTCTTTCGCCGTGATGACCCTGTGGCACGGGGCGATTTCCGACCGTTTTGGCCGGCGCAAGGTCATTCTGGTGGCACTCGCCCTGTTCGGCCTCGCCTCGGCCGGCTGTGCTTTCGCCACACGCATCGAACACCTGTGGTTCTGGCGGGCGATGCAGGGGATCACTGCCGGCGCCGGCATCGTGATCAGCCGTGCCATCGTACGCGACCTCTTCGACGGTGCACCGGCACAGCGCCTGATGTCGCAGATCACCATGATGTTTGCCCTCGCCCCGGCCATCGCCCCGGTCATCGGTGGCTGGCTACAGACCCTGTTTGGCTGGCGCTCGGTTTTTGTCTTTTTGGTGCTGTCCACCGCAGCATTGTGGCTAGCCTGTTGGAAGTTGCTGCCGGAAACCCTGCCAACGGAAAAACGGCAGTCTTTGAAGCCCGGCTATCTCGGCAAATCCTACTCGAAGGTAATGACCTCGCCGCTCTTCCTCAGCGCGTGCGCCGCACTGTCATTCAATTTCGGCGGCTTCTTCATCTACGTGCTGTCGGCTCCCGTCTTTCTGATGACCCACCTTGGCATTCCGGAAACCGGCTTCCTCTGGCTGTTCGGCCCGGCCATGGCGGGGCTGATGAGCGGTTCCTGGATATCCGGTCGGCTGGCCGGCAAGTTGGCGCCGGGCAAAACTGTCCAGCGCGGCTACTTGATCATGGGCGCCGCCTTCGCTTTCAATCTGACGCTCAACCTGACTCTCCCGCCCAGCCTGCCGTGGAGCGTGTTGCCGCTTTACGTTTACACACTCGGCATGTCGCTGGCCATGCCCAACCTGACTTTGTTCGCACTTGACCCCTTCCCGGCTCAGCGCGGGCTGGCCGCCTCATGCCAAACCTTCTTCCAGTCCGGTTTCAACAGTCTGGCAGCCGCTTTCATCGCACCACTATTGTGGGGTTCGACGCTGACCCTGGCCCTCGGTATGGGCGGCTTGATGATGAGCGGCGGCATCGCCGCCCTGCTCCACCGGCGCCTGCGTCGGCAGCAGTTCGCCCAAGGCTGAATTACGACTGCTGCCAGGGCAAGCCGCGGAAACGCCAGCCGCCCAGCGTACCGCGATGGAACTCGTCGTCGAGCGGACCTTCGAAGCCTTCCAGCACGTTGATCACATTGGAGAAGCCTGCCGCTTCCAGCGCCTCACCGGCATAGAGCGAGCGGTGGCCGCTACGGCAAATCAACAACACAGGACGCTCGGCATCGCCCTTGACCACACGCTTCACCTTGACGGCGAATTCCGGATCGATCTCCCAGTCCGGCGCTTCCTGCCAGGCCACGTGTTCGGCGCCGACTGGATGTCCGACATACATGTGCTCGATCTCGGTCCGGCAATCGACCAGCACGGCCTGCGGATTCTCCTGCAGGTAGGCAAAGGCGGCGCGGGGGTCGAGGTGCTGCATTGGCATGTCCGAAGGTTAGGAAAGACCAATATTATGGGAGCAAGCCGGCAACGGCGTAAACTGAACGGCTAGAAGGGAGGGAAGGCATGAGCCACTGGCTGCAACGATTGAGCGACGGGTTGAAATTTGCCTTTCGCCCCCTACTGGATGGTATCAATTTGCCCCGCCTTCAACCGGGCTGCACGCACGCCGACGAGGTCCGGCGACGCTTGGGCGAGCCGAATCATATCTTCCCTCATTCCCATGGCGGCGAAACCTGGGAATACACCCGACAGCCAGCGGGTACCCGCTGCTACATGATCGACCTCGACCAGAGGCATCTAGTCACGGCCGTCCGCCAGGTACTGACCGGAGAAAACCTGCGCCGAGTGCTGGTTGGGATGGATCAAGACGACGTCTTGCGCCTGCTCGGTACCCCAGCGCGCCGGACGATATTCGACAATCTTGGCGAGGACATTTGGGAATGGCATATCGAAGGGATTCCCAGCTTCGATGAAACCTACTTCATGGTGCACTTCGCTCTCCACGATGGCAGTGTCAAAAAGACCTCGTCACGAGTCGCCGCCTTGGGATAGGTCACATCAGCTCGGCTCGGCCAGATCTTCCAGCGTATTGAAATTGCGAAAGGCCGTCGGCTGGTCGTCGAAATCGACGATGGCCACGCCGTTCTCCTCGCACCATTGCATGACCCGCCGGCCACCGCCGTGCAGGAAAGCCTCCAGCCCAGCGCGCAAACCGGCAGCGCACAGGCAGAAGACCGGATGCAGTCGGCCCTCTGCACGCGCCACGGCCAGTTCGCTGCCCTGCGCCATGGCACCCGCAAGCAGGCGCTCGGCCAGGTCGAGCGGCAGGTAGGGAGAATCGCAGGGCGCAGTCAGCACCCAGGGCGTATCCGCCGCCGCCAGCCCGGCATGCAGGCCGGCCAGCGGCCCGGCGAAGTCAGGAATGGTATCGCCCACCACCGGATAACCCAGCGCCAAATAGTCGGCCAGGCTTCGGTTGGCGTTGACCAGCAGCTTGCCGACCTGCGGTGCCAGCCGCTCAGCCACATGGCGGACCAGCGGTTTGCCGGCCAGCAACTGCAGGCCCTTGTCCACGCCGCCCATGCGCCGCCCCAGCCCGCCGGCCAGGATGACACCGGTAATGTCCGGATAGCCCATCAGAAAACCTGCGTCCGCCAGGCCGGGTCGAGCGAGCGGGCAACGAAAGCCGTCGCACCAGCCGAACGGGCCACTTCGATCAACTCCTCGCCCTCTCCGACCCAGGCCGCTTGCGCCATGCCGCAAGCGAAGAAGGCGACGCCCTCGCTTTGCAGTTCGCGAAAGAAATCGGCCACCGATTTTTCCCGATTCGGCGTGGCAAAGGCCGAGCCGGCCACCCCCTCGACCAGCCAGCGCACTGCCGGCCCGGCGAAATGCAGTTCGACCTCGGCATCGAGCGCCCGTGCCGCCAGTGCATGCACCAAGGGAGTCACCACCAGATCGGGACGATCCGGCGTCGCGGCCCAGATCAGGAAAGCGAGTTTGTCAGGCAAAGTTGGCCTCCGGCTCGATTTTCAGCACATGGGCACGGTACACCGCAGCATCGACCAGGGTCGGCTTCTCCTCCACCCAGCGCGTCGGCCGCACGCGCGCCATCCAGCCCACGCCGTAAGGGTCGTCATTGACCTGCTTCGGCCGTTCCTCGGCCGCCTCGTTTCCTTCGAGCAGAATGAAGGAAACTGGTGCATGCACCGCAACCACGGTCTTACGCGACTCCACTGTCCCCATGCCTCGCCCGATATCGACCTCTGCCCCCTTGGGTTTGCTGGTAAAGGCAATAATCTGGCCGGCCAGGAAGATGCCGAATGAGGAAGCGCCGATCAGCAACTCGCCGTCGTCGACCTCCTGCACCCACATGTCGTAGCGCGAACAGTAGAGGCGGTCGTCTGGGATGGAGCCGGTGAAAGGAGTGTGGGCCATGATGGATTAGTGGAGAAATTTTGCTGTCGGGCCGTTCGCGGCGCGAAGACGAGCCGAAGATGACCAAAGGGAATCCCTGTGGGACAGTGCTGTTGCACGGCGAGGCGACTGCGACGCCCCAAAGGAAGTCCCCTTGGGGGACAAAGCCGCGGGCGAACAGACAGCAATATTTGGCGGAAGAGAGCAGGAGTCGAACCTACCCAAACCTGTCTGACAGGTCCTGCCGGTTTTGAAGACCGGCCGTCCCACCGGGGAACGATCTCTTCCGTTGTTCATGATCCGAATTGCTCCGGCGTTCCACGTGGAACGTGGGTATCGCGTACCCGCCGAGTGTAGCCGATACGGTCGAAGAATTCGAGGATGTGGATGGCCACTTTTCGCCCGCCGCCAATCTCGTCGCGCAGGGTGGCAGCGCGGGCGTGGCCATCGCGTTCGCTCAGTGCAGCGACCCGCCGGGCCAGGTCGGCCACCGCCTCGGCGGTGAAGTAATGGTCGTGCGCCACGGGATAGGCCTCACCAAAGCGGGCGACGCGCTTGAACAGGGCGCGCACGGTGTCTTCGGCAACGCCGGTGACCTTGGCCACGTCGCGCACGCGCGGTGGCGCGTAGGGTTCGGCGGCGAGCAAGGGCTTCAGGGTCTGCCACAGATCGTGGTCAGCCTTGGCCAGTTGCACGCGATGTTCCGGCAGGTGCAGCCAGGCGTGCGTCTGGGCGATGCGGCCATCGGCCAGCGGTGTGGCGAGCAAGGCGTCGAAGGCCGGGCGCGACAGCGTCGGCAGCGTCAAGCGGCGCAGGCGGTCGCGTTCGACGCCGGGCATGTCCGGGGTGCGCTCGTGCTCGGCCGCCAACGCCGCCAGCAGACGAGCTTCCAGTTCCTGCCAGCCCTGCGGCGCAAAGGCCGTGCCACCGACCACGATCAGGCCGAGGCGGCGGCACAGCGCCGCCAGCGTGGCGGCATCGAGGTTGCGATTGAGCGCATACGGCGCCAACTCGACACCGGCCGGTTGCTGCTCGGCCGCCAGGCGCAGGGCGACACCGGGATCGGCCTCAGCCAGCGCGGCCAGCATGGCCAGGCGCTCGGCGCTGCGCTTCTTGCGGTTGGGCGGGAAGATGTCGAGCACCAAGCCGCCACCGATGGTGTGGCGGGCCGAGGCATCGCGCAGGATGAAGCGATCGCCGGCCAGGGAACCGATCTCGCGCTCCAGCGTCACTTGCGCCCAACCCTCGCCGCCCGGCGCAATTTCGTCGGCCCCGAGCAGCGCGATGCGCGCCGGCACATCCTCCGCCCCCAGGTGCAGATGCACCTGCGTCCAGTGCTTGAGCGGCGGCTGACTGGAAAGGACGCGCACCTTGGCATCGAAACGCCTGACCGGCGCATGCAGCGCCGGCGCAACGATCCATCGCCCGCGCGTTACCTCGCTTTTCTCGATGCCAGCCAGGGCCAACGCGATGCGTTGCCCGGCCTGGCCCGATTCGGCCGGCGCATCCTGCACACGCAGGCTACGCACCCGCACCGGTTTGTTCGGCGGGCTGAGCAGCAACTGGTCACCCACCTTGACCTCACCGGCGAAGGCCGTGCCGGTAACGACCGTACCGGCGCCGGACAGCGTGAAGCAGCGATCGACCGCCAGGCGGAAGCCGCCTTCGGCACGACGCTCACCCAGTTCAGCGGCAGCCGCTTCGAGATGGATTTTCAACGCGGCGATGCCCTTGCCCGTCGTCGCTGCCACCGGGAAGATCGGCGCACCGGCCAGCGCGGTGCCAGCCAATAATTGCTCGATCTCGGTTTTTGCCTCTTTTGGCCGGTGCACCGCAGCAGCGTCGATCTTGGTCAGCGCCACCGCACCGCGCCGGATGCCGAGCAGTTCGATGATCTCCAGATGCTCGCGCGTCTGCGGCATCGGCCCGTCGTCGGTGGCAACAACGAGCAAGGCGAAATCGATGCCAGTGGCGCCGGCCAGCATGTTGTGGATCAGCTTTTCATGGCCCGGTACGTCGATGAAACCGAGAGTTTCACCAAAAGACGAGGGCGTGTAGGCATAGCCAAGGTCCACCGTGATGCCGCGCGCCTTCTCTTCCTTCAGGCGGTCGCAATCGACCCCGGTCAGCGCCTTGACCAGCGTGGTCTTGCCGTGGTCGATGTGGCCGGCTGTGCCGATGATCATGCCCCGCCCTCCACGATTTCGGGAATGTCGCCGACCCGCACAATGCCGCCACGCAGCACATCGGCCCGCAAGCCACCCCGGCCGAGCCAATGGCTGACCACCTGAGGTCCGCTCAGAGCAGCGCTCTCCAGGCGCTGCCCCAGCGTGCGACAAGGTTCGCAGCGTTCAACACCGCGCAACAGGCAATCGCCGAGACGAAAGGTCTTGCCGACCAGTTCATTGAGCCGCAGGCCGCGCGTCACCACGTTGCGTCGGGTCAGCGACCAATCGACTTCTCGCCGGCTCGCAGCACAGAAAACCTCGATTTCCTCGGCCTCGACCAGCGTCAGGTTTTGTCCCGACCAATCGGCCCGACCTTGATGACGGTCGCCGGCGACCCCCTGCCCGGCGAGCAACTCAAGCTGCGCACACGCCTGCTGCGGTGCACCGCGCTGCGGAGTCAAAAACAGGTGCTCGACGACCATGGCAATCATCGGGCCGAGAAATAACCAGCCGCGCTTGCCATCGCCTCGCCATCGGCCAGCACGGCCTCCGGCGCGCCGCCCTTGCCCCACAGCGGCGGCATGCACTGCATGCCGAGGAATTCGGCGCACAGGCGGTAACTGTCGAACATCGGCTGGGCGCGTTCGCGGTTGCCGCTGGTGCTGATCACCCACAGGCGTTTGCCGGCCATCTTTTCCTTGAAATCGACACCGGGTACGCGCAGCCAGCCGCTCCAGTGGTCGAGGTAGGTCTTCAGCGGCGACGGCACCGAGAACCAATAGACCGGCGAGACGAAAACAAGATCAGTGGCGGCCAGGGTTTCTTCAAGCAGGGTTTTCATGTCGCCCTCGGGCATCGGGTAGGTGCCGGCCGTATGGCGCAGGTCGACGAAAGGCGGCTGCTCGAGTTCGGCCAGCTTGAACCAGATTTCTTGAGTGCCCGAAGGCAGGCTGGCCGCAGCGTGGCGGGCCAGGGTTTCGCTGTTGCCGACGTGGCCGGGTTCGCGGGTGGTGGCGTTGAGGAAGAGGAAGCGGGACATGGTTGAGATAACGATGAAAAGGCTTATTTTGGCATCAGGCGGTCGGTTGCAGCGCAATGATCGCCATGCCGGCCAACGCGATGCCGGCACCGGCGAGATCCCAACGGGTCAGCGGCAGGCCATCGACGAAATACAGCCAGCCGAGCGCGACGGCGATGTACATGCCGCCATAGGCCGCGTAGGTGCGGCCGGCGGCGGTCGGATGCAGGGTCAGCAACCAGGCGAAGAGCGCCAGTGAAGCCAGTGCCGGGAGCAGCAGCAAGGCACTCTTGCCCTGCTTCAGCACCAGCCACGGCAGATAGCAGCCGACGATCTCGGCCACGGCCGTCACGGCAAACAACAGGGTGATGCGTAGCAATTCCATGGATGCGGTTATTCGGCGCAACGGGCCGTGGGCGTGCAGGGCTGGTCGGTCATCGATCGATCCGCAGTTGGCCGAGCTGGGCGACAAAACGAGCTTCGTCCTTCGCTTCCATGCAGCGCAAGTCGAGGTGGAAGGCGTCGTCACGGATATAGCCGATCACCGGCACCGGCAAACTGCGACAGGCCGCTTCCAGCGCCAGCAGCGTCTTGCCCGGCTTCTTTGCGCTCGGCTTGAAGACCAGTGCCGCTGACGGCAGGCGCTCGACCGGCAAGGCACCGCTGCCGATCTGGCTGCTGCACGGCTGCACCGATACCGTCGCCAGTTCGCCGACGGCCGCCTGCGCCGATGTCAGCACGCGCTCGGCCAGCGCGATGATCTCGGCGACGGGCCGGGTCAGCAGGCGCAAGGTGGGCAGGCGTTCGACCAAACGGTCCGGGTCGCGATACAGGCGCAGGGTCGCTTCCAGCGCGGCCAGCGTCGTCTTGCCGACGCGCAGGGCACGCTTCAAGGGATTCTTCTTGATCTTGGCGATCAGGTCCTTGCGGCCAACGATCAGGCCGGCCTGCGGGCCGCCGAGCAACTTGTCGCCGGAGAAGGTGACGATATCCGCCCCCGCCGCCAGCGCTTGGTGCGGCGTCGGTTCGGGCGGCAGGCCAAGCGCGGCGAAGTCGGTCAGCGTGCCGCTACCCAGATCGACCAGGAAAGGCAGATTGGCGGCGTGGGCGATTTTTGCCACTTCCGCCTCGTGCACCGCAGCAGTGAAGCCGGTCACCTCGTAATTGCTGGTATGCACCTTCATCAGCAGCGCCGTCTTCGGCCCGATGGCCTCGGCGTAGTCCTTGGCGTGTGTGCGGTTGGTGGTGCCGATCTCGACCAGCTTGACCTGCGCCCGACGCATCACGTCGGGAATGCGGAAGGCGCCGCCGATCTCGACCAGTTCGCCGCGCGACACCACCGCCTCCTTACCCTGCGCCAGCGCATTGAGGCTGAGCAGCACGGCGGCGGCGTTGTTGTTGACGATGGTGGCAGCCACGTCGGGCGAACCGCCGGCGACCAGTTCGGCGAGCAAGCTGGAAACCAGATCGTCGCGGTCGCCGCGCCCGCCGGAAGCCAGGTCGTATTCGAGCGCACAAGGCGAACGCGCCGCCTCGACCATCAGCGCGATGGCCTCTTCGGAGAGCAAGGCGCGGCCGAGGTTGGTATGCAGCACCGTGCCGGTCAGGTTGAACACGGCGCGCAGGTTGGCGCGGCCGGCCTCATCGGCACGGCGGCGGATGGCGGCGAGCAACGCAGGCTCTTCCGGCAGCGGCAGGCCGTGCTTCAGCCCTTCGCGGGCGGCGGCCAGTTCGGCGCGCACGCAACCGGTCACCAGTTGGCGGCCGTGCGCGTCGATCAGTTCGGAAAGTTGGCTTAAAACGCGGTCAACCGCGGGCAGACGTCTGTTTTCGTTCATGGCTTTCACCCGGACCGGGCAGAAAGGTTAAAAAAGATTTAAAGGATCATTCCTGACTGCGCAGATTGTGGCCCACGTCCTCCACCACTTGTACGACACGGCGGGCGCCGTCGCGAATAGTGGCGATAGCTTGGGCCGCCTCGTTGGCCAGCGTAACGCTCTCGTTGGCCTGCGCCAGGGTATCGGCCATGCTGGACACGGCGGATTGGGTACCGCTCTGTACCTTGTCGATCATGCCGGAGATTTCGGTGGTCGACGTGCTGGTCCGCTCGGCCAACTTGCGCACCTCGTCGGCCACGACGGCAAAACCTCGCCCTTGCTCGCCAGCCCGCGCCGCCTCGATAGCAGCATTCAATGCGAGCAGGTTGGTCTGGTCGGCGATTTCGCGGATGGTCTGGACGATGGAGGTGATCTGACCCGATTGGCGACCGAGCTCCTCGATGGTTTGGGAAGCCGATTGGGCGCATGAAGCAATCTGCAGCATCTTGCTGGCAGCATCTTCGATCACGCCGGCACCTTGGGTCGACAAGCGTTCGTTGTCGCGGGAAATTTCCAGTGCCTCGTCGGCATTCTTGATCTCCTGCTCCATGCGCTCGACCTGTGGCGTGATATCGGTGGCGAACTTGACGACCTTGTAGGGCTTGCCGTCCGGATCGAGCACCGGGTTATAGCTGGCCTCCAGCCAAACGATTCCGCCGTCGGAGCGGAGGCGCTTGAAGCGACCGGACATGACTTCGCCGCGCCCCAGACGTTGCCAGAAATTTGCGTATTCGCTGCTGTTGACCAGGGCCGTCTCGCAGAACATGCGATGGGGTTGGCCCTTGATATCCTGCGAGCGGTAGCCCATGGTCTTCAGGAAATTGTCGTTAGCTTCCAGAATATTGCCGTTCAGATCAAACTCGATGACCGCCATCGAACGATCGATCGCGGCCAGACGAGCTTGGCGGTCCTGCGCCTCAAGAATCCTTGGCGTGATGTCGGTAGCGAATTTGACGACCCCGAGTAATTGCCCGCTTGGGCCGATGATCGGGTTATAGCTGGCCTCCAGCCAGATCGCACTGCCGTCTTTGCGGATGCGCTTGAAACGACCGGACACGAACTCACCGCGTCCCAACTTCTGCCAGAAAGCCGCATAGTCCGGCGAATTGACCAGACTGCTTTCGCAGAATATCCGGTGTTGCTTGCCGAGGATTTCGCTCAGGGCATAACCCATGGCCCGCAAGAAATTGTCGTTGGCATCGACGATGGTGCCGTCGGGCTTGAACTCGATCCGGGCGTTCGAGCGATCAATGGCGTCGAGCACCGCTTTCAGGCGGACCATGGTTTCCTGAGCCACCGCCAATTCCGTACGCAACTGCCTACCTGCTCCGAACATCTCCAATCCCCCTTATCGATAGTCGAGATATAGCGCTGTGCAATTTCTTGGAATGGATATCAGAACACAGAAATTCATCAAATACAACAAACCCGATAAATACTCGCTCGGGTAGGCTTCATGCACCGGCACCGATCAGCAGCAGATTGGGACCGGTGCGTTCGTAGCCGGCCTCGTCCACCAACAGGTCGAGGGCCAGCGTGGCAAGATCGTCGGCCACCGGATCCAGTTGCGGATCCTTCTGTTGATAGAAAATCTTCAAATAACCTTTGCAGGAATCGCAGGTTTCGGCCCGGACGGCACCGTTGCTGCCCTCCAGTTCATGCAGCGCCACGCCGTGGTCAATGCCGCAACTGGTGCAAATGGCCCGCGTCACGTTCCATTCGGTATTGCACAGACTGCAGTGCAGATAGCGCAGGTTGTCGATGGCCGAACCGATACGGACGATGCTGGCCACGGCGGGGCTGCCGCAGCAAGGGCAAACGTTATGGGCATCCAGCATCTGCAACTGGCTGGCGTCGAGTTGGCTAGCCAACTTAGTAAATACAACCTGCAAGGCAGCGGCAACGAAGGGCAACTGTGCGGCGCTGGTCACGTCCGGCTCACCATTGAGCAGCGCGTCGGCCAACTGCTCAAGCTGTTCTTCGGAAGAGGAAAAAAGGGTTTTCAGGGTTTCTTTCGCGCCTTCCGGCGCCTCATCCTGCAAACGGAGGCAAAGTTGTTGTAAGGCAAAGCGCCAGGCCGCCGGGCGGGCCAACGACTGGGCGTTGAGCGGCGGCATGCGGTGGGCGCGGGCCAGTTCCAGTTTGGCCGCGTCGGGCAGGGACAGTTCGGGCAGCCCTTTGACTACCTCGTGTTGGGCGCGAGTCAGGCGCCCGAGGAAGGCCAACCAGTCGCCCAGGCTATTGCCCTTAGCGAGGAATGCGAAACGATCGGCCCGATCGGAAAACTGGCTGGCTGGCACCGGCAGCAGAAAAGGGGCCGCTTCTTCGGTCGGCGGGTGAAAGTCGATCGGTTGGGTTTGCATGGGATGTCTCTGTGGTGGGTGTCGGTGGCCGGAGGCGTCCGACACTCGCTTCTAAAAAATGGGGGATGCGCCGATATTGGCCGCAGAGCCCCCTAAACGCAAGGTAAAGCTAATACCTCAAGCAAACGGAGCAAGGCAGTCATACCACCTCGCCCTGTTGCATTACTTGCCAGTCACCTGTCTATACCAGCCCCGGTGATGCTGCTTGGCCCAGGCGCGGGTCACCGTGCCGTACCACATGGCGCGGATGGTGCCCTTGACCCAGATGGCGGCATAGACGTGGACCATGATCAGCGCAATCATCACGGCGGCCGCAGCGGCATGGACGACGGCACCGAGGCGAACCACGGTGATGTCGAAGCCGAAGTAGGCGCGCCAGATGAAGAGGCCGGACACCGTCATCAGCAACATGCACACGGCCAGAGCCCAGAACATGACTTTCTGGCCGCCGTTGTACTTGCCCTGTTCCGGCATGTCGTGGTCGTTGCCATCGATCATGTTTTGCGCCTTCGACAGCCATTCCTTGTCCGCCGGCGTCATCTTGTTCAGATGCTTGAAGCGGAGAAAGATGGACAGGAAGGACACCGCCATCAGCACCCCGAGGAAGGGGTGGATGATGCGGGCCCAGACCGGACCGCCGAACAGCTGGGTGAGCGGGAAGAAGGCCGGGTGGAAAAAGGCCAGACCGGACAGCGCGAGCAGGATGAAGCTGATGCCCACTACCCAGTGATTGGCCCGCTCGGACGCGTTATAGCGTTGCAGGTCTTTCGGATCGCGGATCATTTGGCTTCCTCCTTGTCTTCACGTTCGATCTCGTCTTCGACCTCCTTGGAGACCTCATTCGGACCCTTGGTGACGTAGTGGAACAGGCTGCCCAGCGCCACGCCGGCCAGGGCCAGCGTGGCGAGCGGCTTGGCGAAGCCCTTCCACAGTGAAACCAGCGGGCTGATCGATGGATTTTGCGGCAGGCCGTTGTACAGGTTCGGCTGGTCGGCGTGGTGCAGCACGTACATCACGTGCGTGCCGCCAACGCCCTCCGGATCGTACAAACCGGCCTTGTCGTAACCGCGTTCCTTGAGGTCGGCGATCCGCTCTTCGGCGTAGTCCTTCATGTCCTCCTTGGAGCCAAACTGGATGGCCCCGGTCGGGCAGACCTTGGCACAGGCCGGCGCCTGGTTGACCGCCACCCGGTCGGAACACAGCGAGCACTTGTAGGCCTTGCTGTCCTTCTGGGAAATGCGGGGAACATTGAACGGACAACCGGTCACGCAGTAGCCGCAGCCGATGCAGTTTTCCTGGTGGAAATCCACGATGCCGTTGCTGTACTGGATGATCGCGCCGGGCGACGGGCAGGCCTTCAGGCAACCCGGGTCGGAACAGTGCATGCAGCCATCCTTGCGGATCAGCCACTCCAGCTTGTTGTTCTGTTCCACTTCCGAGAAGCGCATGACGGTCCAGGATTCCGCCGTCAGGTCGGTCGGATTGTCATAGACGCCCACGTTGTGACCGACTTCCGGCCGCAGGTCGTTCCATTCCATACACGCCGACTGACACGCCTTGCAGCCGATACAGGCCGAGACGTCGATCAGTTTGGCGATCTCGATGGTCTGACGCGCCTGGGTGGACGGCGTGGTCGTGGCGGAGCGCTGTTTGATGTCGAGTGATTGCAGTGCCATGGCGCCCCCTTAGATCTTCTCGATGTTGACGAGGAAGGACTTGAATTCCGGCGTCTGCGTGTTGGCATCACCGACGAACGGCGTCAGGGTATTGGACAGGAAACCCATCCGCGCCACACCCTTGAACCCCCAGTGAATGGGAATCCCGATGTGGTGCACCTTCTGACCGTTCACATTCAGCCCCTTGATCCGCTTGGTCACCACCGCCACGGCTTTGATGAAGCCCCGGTTGGAGCGCACCTTGACCTTGTCGCCGGTGGCGATGCCCTTCTCCTTCGCCAACTCCTCGCCGATTTCGATGAACTGTTCCGGCTGCAGGATCGCATTGAGCTTCACATGCTTGGTCCAGTAGTGGAAATGCTCGGTCAGGCGATAAGTGGTTGCGGCATACGGGAAGTCCTTGGCATTGCCGAACACTTCCATGTCACCCTTGAACACCCGCGCGGCCGGATTGCTGATGGCCTTGGGGTTCTTGTTCATCGGGTTGGTGCCGATCGGGGTTTCGAACGGCTCGTAGTGCTCGGGGAAAGGCCCTTCCGCCATCTTGTCGACAGCAAAGAAGCGCGCCACGCCCTCCGGATTCATGATGAACGGACCCATGCCATCGGCCGGGTTGGAGTCCGCCTTGAAGTCGGGAACGTCGGAACCGGTCCACGCCGTACCGTTCCACCACACCTGCTTCTTCTTCGGGTTGAACGGCTTGCCATTCGCATCGGCCGAGGCACGGTTGTACAGGATGCGGCGGTTGACCGGCCAGGCCCAGGCCCAATTCAGGGTCTGTCCATTGCCCCATGGATCGCTGTTGTCGCGACGCGCCATGTTGTTGCCGGCCTGCGTCCACGAGCCGCAGAAGATCCAGCAGCCGGATGCCGTCGAACCGTCGTCACGCAACTGGGCGAAACTGTCGAGCTGCTCGCCAGCCTTGCGCAGAATCTTGGTGGCATCCTTCGGGTCGGCCAGATCGGACAGGGCCTTGCCGTTGTACTCCTTGGCCAGTTCGTCCGGCGCCGGATCGGTCGGGTCCTTGTAGGCCCAGGTCAGGTTCAGGATCGGGTCGGGGAAAGCACCGCCCTTTTCCTTGTACATGGCCTTCAGCTTCAGGAAGATGCCGGCCATGATCGCCGGATCTTCCTTGGCTTCACCCGGCGGCTCGGCGCCCTTCCAGTGCCATTGCAGCCAGCGACCGGAGTTGACCAGCGAACCGTCTTCTTCGGCGAAGCAGGTGGACGGCAGGCGGAACACCGTGGTCTTGATCTGCGCCGGATCGACGTCGTTGTACTCGCCGTAGTTCTTCCAGAATTCGGAAGTCTCGGTTGCCAGCGGATCGATGATCACCAGATACTTCAGTTTGGCCAGCGCGGCGCCCAGCTTGGCCTTGTTCGGGAACGAGGCGAGCGGGTTGAAGCCCTGACAGAAGTAACCGTTCATCTTGCCCTGGTACATGTCGTCGAAGACGCGCAGCACGTCATGCAGCGTATCCAGTTTCGGCAGGTACTCGAAGGCCCAGTTGTTATCCTTGGTCGCGGCATCGCCGAACCAGGCCTTCATCAGGCTGACGTGGAACTTCTCATAGTTCTGCCAGTAGGAAAGCTGATTGGGACGCAAGGGTTTCGGTGCGCGCTTGGCGATGTAGGTCGCGTAATCGGTCTCCTTGTCACCGGGCAGGGTCAGGTAACCCGGCAGCAGGTTCGACATCAGGCCGAGGTCGGTCAGGCCCTGAATGTTGGAGTGCCCGCGCAGCGCGTTCATGCCGCCGCCGGCGACACCGATGTTGCCGAGCAGTAGCTGCACCATGGCCCCGGTACGGATCATCTGCGAACCCTGCGAGTGCTGGGTCCAGCCCAGGGCGTACATGATGGTCATGGTCCGGTCGCCGGTGGCGGTCGAAGCCATGTACTCGCAGACCTTGAGGAAGGCATCCTTCGGCGTGCCGCAGATCTTCTCGACCATGTCCGGCGTATAGCGGCTGTAGTGCGCCTTCATCAGCTGGAAGACGCAACGCGGATCCTGCAATGTCGGGTCGGTCTTGACGTAGCCATCCTCGCCCTTCTGATAGGACCAGGAGGACTTCTCGTAAGAACGCTTCTCGGGGTTGTAACCGCTGAACAGGCCATCGTCGAAGTTGTAGTCGCCATTCACCAGGAAGGTGAAGTCGGTGTATGCCTTGACGTATTCGTGATGAATCTTGTCGTTAGCCAACAAGTAATTGATGACGCCGCCGAGGAAGGCGATGTCGGTGCCGGTACGGATCGGTGCATAGAAATCGGAAACCGAGGCGGTGCGCGTGAAGCGCGGGTCAACCACGACCAGCTTCGCCTTGTTCTGTTTCTTTGCTTCGATAACCCACTTGAATCCTACCGGGTGCGCTTCGGCTGCATTGCCCCCCATCACCAGCACGACATCTGCATTCTTGATGTCGACCCAGTGATTGGTCATTGCGCCACGGCCAAACGTCGGAGCCAGACTGGCCACCGTCGGGCCGTGTCAAACACGGGCCTGGTTGTCGAAAGCGATCATCCCGGTCGAACGAACGACCTTGTGGGTGAGATATCCTGATTCGTTGGAGGAAGCCGACGCAGCCAGGAAGCCGGTCGACAGCCAGCGGTTGACAGTGACGCCATCCGCGTTCTGGGCAATGAAGTTGGCGTCGCGATCTTCCTTCATCAGGGTCGCGATGCGGGTAAAGGCTTCCTGCCAGGAAATGCGCTTCCACTCATTGCTGCCGGCTTCGCGCACTTCCGGGTACTTCAGCCGGTTCGGGCTATGCACGAAATCCAGCAGACCAGCCCCCTTCGGGCACAGCGAGCCGCGGTTCACCGGATGATCCGGGTCACCTTCGATATGCATGATCTCAGCGTGGACATTCTTGGATTTGTCCCCGACCGAATACATCAAAACACCACACGCCACCGAGCAATACGGACAGGTATTACGTGTCTCCGTCGCGCGGGCGAGCTTGTAGGTCCTTACTTCCGCCAGGGCAGCATTCGGCGAGAAGCCCATCAGCGCGATGGACGACCCTCCCAGCCCGGCGGAGCAGACCTTGAAGAACTGCCGCCTATTCATGTTCATATGAGTTTTTCCTCCGTATGCGACTCCTTGTCGCAACGGAGGACTAGGGCAATGAGCATGCCATGACCGCTAAGTCATTGAACATTGGAGAAAGCAATTTCCCCTATCGATATAAAGCGGGACAATTTGTCTCACTCGCCATCGCACCAGACAAAATGTCTCAACCGATGTCCTGCACTTTGCATTTCCAAAATGCCGGTTTCCGCACCCAAAACTAGTTTGTTTTTAAATGTGTAAACCAACTTTGCTATAATGAACTCTCACGACAGCCGGGGCACGGGGTGAAGCATCACCCAAAAATGCGAGAACCTTCCGCAACTCATACAAGGCCTTAATTACTATAGACTTATCGGCTGCCGAATGTGTCAATTCTCTTGGGAGAGTCGCCATGAAGAAAACCATCAGGGTCGGGCTGGTCGGCTACGGCCGCGCCGGGCAAGCCGTCGCCAAAATACTACGCCAGTCCGATAACATTGATTTGCAATGGATCGCCAAGCGACAGGTCGATCCCCTCCGCCCCCCGGTCCCCGGCGAGACCCATTTCATCGCCGCCTCCGCCCTCGAGGAGTCGACATTCTTCGACGAACACCCGGTCGATGCGATCATCGATTTTTCCATCGCCAGCAGTATTGGCAAGTATGGGCGGCAGGCTGCCGGCCGTGGGATCACGATCATCAGCGCCGTATCGAAATACCCGGAGGCCGCCAAGAATCTGATCGAGGAACTGTCGCGCCAGACGGCCATCATGTGTTCGCCCAACATCACACTGGGCATTAATTACCTGCTGGTGGCCGCCCAACTACTGCAGCACATCGCCCCATTCACGGATATCGAGATCATCGAGGAGCATTTCCGCGACAAGGCGGAACGCTCCGGCACGGCGTTGCGCATTGCGGAAAAGCTGGGCCTCGACGACAGCAAGGTCAATTCGATCCGGATCGGCGGCATCGTCGGCCGCCATGAGGTGATCTTCGGCTTTCCCTACCAGACGATACGGCTGGTGCACGATTCGATCAGCCGTGAAGCCTTTGGCACCGGTGCACTGTTTGCGCTGCAACGGCTGCACGGCCGCCCGCCCGGGCTGTACACCTATGAGAGCATCCTGCGCGAAGCGATGCTCGAAGGGCTCAAGGCAGAAGCCAAGGCCTTCCCCCCGGCGGCGGACTGAGCCGCTGGCGGGTCAGCGCCCGCGCGGCTTGCCGGCCGGCTTGCGCGCCCCGCCGAAACCGCCCCGCCCCGGGCCGCGCCGGCCCGCTTTGTTGTCGGAGAATTCATCGA
The DNA here is from genome assembly GCA_041909105.1 of Azonexus sp. Classification (GTDB taxonomy): domain Bacteria; phylum Pseudomonadota; class Gammaproteobacteria; order Burkholderiales; family Rhodocyclaceae; genus Azonexus. The sequence goes on along the minus strand of JAYREE010000001.1, from coordinate 155,231 downwards.
CCCAGTTGGACGGCCCGCCCCGCCCGCCGGCTTTCGGCTTGCTCACCGCCGGCTTGGGCTTGGACTTGGCCACGGCATTCGGGCCGGTCGGCGGCACCTGGTGCTTGGGTTCGAAACCGGGTTCCTCATCGCGGCTCAGGGCTTTCCTGAGCAGGTTCTCGACGGCGGCCAACAGCGGCGCTTCGTCGGCCGCGACGAAGGAAATCGCCTCGCCCGTCAGCCCCGCGCGGCCGGTACGGCCAATCCGGTGCACGTAATCCTCGGCCTGCAGCGGCAGATCGAAATTGACCACCTGCGGCAGGCCGTCGATATCGATACCGCGCGCCGCCACGTCGGTCGCCACCAGCACCTCGATCTCGCCCGCCTTGAAGGCTTCCAGCGCCTTCAGGCGCGACGCCTGCGGCCGGTCACCGTGAATGGTGTCGGCCGGAATCTGCTTGGCCAGCAGACGCTCGACCAGTTCGTCGCAGCCTTTTTTCGTTTTGACGAAGACCAGCACCTGCCGCCAGCCGCGATCCTTGCGCATGAACAGGAAGAGCTCGGTCTTGCGCTTCTTGTCGACGGGCACGACCCATTGCTTGACGCTCTTGGCCGCCGTATTGCGCGGCGCCGCCTCGATGCGCAGCGGCTTCTTCAGGCGCTTGCCTGCAAGGTCGCCAATGGCCGGCGGGAAGGTCGCCGAGAACAGCAGGGTCTGGCGCTGGCGCGGCAAGGCCGAGAATAGTATGTCGAGGTCGTTGGCGAAACCGAGGTCGAACATGCGGTCGGCCTCATCGAGCACCACGGTGCGCAACTCACGGAACTTGACCGCCCCCTTGGTGAACAGGTCGATCAACCGCCCCGGCGTCGCCACCAGCACATCGACGCCCTGCTGCAAACGCTGTAACTGCGGCCCGAGATTGACCCCGCCGTAGGCGGCATACACCGACAGCGGCAAACCCTCGCCGTACTGGCGAAAACTCTCCATCACCTGCTCCGCCAGCTCGCGCGTCGGCACCAGCACCAACGCCCGTACCAGGTTCTCGCCGACCGGCGTGGCCTCTTCGGCCAGCCGATGCAGGATGGGCAGCGCAAAGGCCGCTGTCTTGCCGGTGCCGGTTTGCGCCGCCGCCACCACATCGCGCCCTTCCAGAATGGCGGGAATCGCTTTCTGCTGCACCGTGGTCGGCGTCTGGTAGCCGAGCTGGGCGATGGTGTGGAGCAGCGGTTCGGCCAGGCCGAGGGCAGCGAAAGTCATGGCGGGAGAATCCGGTGAAAAATGGCGATTTTAGCCGGTGCACCGCAGCCGGCATGCGGGGCGGTGCACGAAGCGTCGCTAGAACACTAGAAGGTGATGACCTTGTCCGCTTCCAGCGTGCTTTGCGCCAGTTCGACCAGCGTGCCGATGCTCACGCCGGGAATCAGCGGCAATTCGGCAATCCCGCGCGCCAGCGCACAGGTACGGCAGGAGCGAATATCGACACCATGGTTGACCAGGGTTTCGACCATCCCCTGCAGGCCGTTGGTCGCCCCATCCTGCTGGTTGGGCAGGCTCAGCACCGTCGCGTCGGACATCAGGAAAACCTTCACCTGCGGCTTGTCGTCATGGCCAACCAGCGCGGTGGCCAGACGCAGCGCCGACAGGCAACGCTCGGAACCATACGGGGGCGCGTGAACGATGATCAGGATTTTTTGCATGGCGGACTCTCCTTAAAAACTCAAACGCTAATCCTAACGCCGCACCAGCACCACGCCGCACTCCAGATGGTGCGTATAAGGGAACTGGTCGAACACCGCCGAAGCGGCGATGCGATGGGTATTGGCCAGGGCAACCACGTTGTCGCGCAGCGTTTCCTGGTTGCACGAGATGTACAGGATGCGGTCGAAGCCACGGGCCAGTTCGACGGTGGCCGGGTCCAGCCCGGCGCGCGGCGGGTCGACGAAGAGCGTCGCCTGGCGGAAGGCGTCGAGGTCGATGTCCTTCAGGCGCTGGAATTGCTCTGTGCCGGCTAGCGCGGCGCTGAATTCCTCGGCCGACAGGCGGGCGAACTGGATGTTGTGCACACCGTTCGCCGCCAGGTTGTACTGCGCTGAATGGATCGAGGTCTTGCTCACCTCGGTGGCTAGCACGCGCTCGAAGAGCGGGGCCAGCGCGATGGTGAAATTGCCGTTGCCGCAATATAGCTCGACCAGATTGCCGCCGAAATCCTTGGCCTGGGCGCAGGCCCAGCCCAGCATCTGGCGATTCACGCCGGCGTTCGGCTGCGTGAAGCTGCCCTCGACTTGCTGGTATTTCAGCTGACGGCCGTTCAGCTCGAACTCTTCCAGCACCCAGTCGCGCTCCAGCACGACCTTCTGCCCCCGGCTACGGCCGAGAGTGTGCACGTTCAAGTCGCTCGCCAAGGCCCGTGCCGCGGCCTCCCAATCTTCGGCCAGCTTGCGATGGTAGATCAGCGTGATCAGCAACTCGCCGCTCAAGGTGGCGAGAAAATCGACGCGGAACAAGCGACGGCGCAGCACCTCGCTACCCATCAGCCGCTCGCGCAGCAGCGGCATCACCTCACAGATGCGCGCCGCCGCTGGCGGAAAGGTCTCGAGGAAGACCCGCTGCTTCGCATCGTCCGGGTCGGACATGGTGAAATCGAGCTTGTCGCCGTCGTGCCAGACCCCGAACTCGACCCGCATGCGGTAATGCCGCGGCTCGGATGCGAACACCGCTGGCTCGACCACGCCCAGTTCGGCGAAGTTATCGCGAAAATGTGCGACCTTGGTCGCAAGTTGAGCGGCGTAATCGGCAGGATCGTAAGTCGGCAACGGCATGGTCGGATTCCCCGAACGGGGAGATACAGGATAACGGGAGGCGAACTATACGCCGAGCGCAGCGGCTAGAAAATCCAGCTTGGTCACTTGTTTTGACTTTCTTACCGCCCTTCAAGGCAAGGAATTCGACGCCTATACTCCACTAATAAATCTAATGTTGGGATGCTTCTTAATGGATTGGCTTGCCTTTTTTACTACTGGATGGGGAATTCCGTTTTCTCTTTACGTCATCGTCCAGATTCTTGCACTGATCGTATTGCGAAACGGACAGAGATTACGAGCGGCCATTACGATCATTCCTATGACCTACGTTGCAAAAATTACTGCCGAAGGGTGGCTTAATCAAAGCAACCTATGGCCTATCTGGATGATCCTAATTTCCCCTTTAGCGTTGATATTTGTATTTGTTCCAACATTTGATGCGCTAACCAACCCTAAACCGCCAGACTCGGAGTAATTACCGTTTCGCCAAAAAATCAGAGTTCTGCTGGCCTGATAATCAGCTGCCCCCTCCGTAGCGAACTACTGCATGATTAATTGATTCAGCCGGTTTTGCTTCTTAGCAAACTACTTTCGGGATTCACCGCTATCGACAGCAGCATCACGTCGATCACCTTCGCTGCCTGGGCATAGTGGAAGAGCGAGAGTTCGCAATTGAGCAGTTGCCTGGGGAGTTCGCCCAGGCCGCCGGTCCCATCAGCCATGCCCGTTTCGCCTAAACCACCCTCTAGACCACGCTGCCAATGCTTGCCACTCTGGGCAAAGGGCTGGTACCGGGTTGCATTCTGTTTGGGCCCATCTCGCCCCCTGACTCGCTCGAATCAGCCATGAAACGCCATTGAGCGGGCGATTCAATCTCCGAACCCGTGCCCTCCACCAAAATATGTATTTGTTATTTTATTGGCGTTATTGCTATTTTGTTGCGTTTTTTTAATTTATTTACTAGGATAGAATCATGCTGGAAGGAAGAGGAAATGGTCATGGTTCACAATCTTCGTCGCAACCAACGCTATCCGTTGCAGGCGCGCGTTGAACTAATTGCCGCTGACATCTCGGTACCCGGTGCTGTTCTCGATATCTCGATGAGCGGAGCCGCTTTTCATCTTGCTGACGAATACCGCTCCGTGATTGACGGGCGGAATACCTGGGTCTGTCGCCTCCACTCGGATGATCTGCCCACCGATATCGCCTTCGTGGCCAAGGTCATTCGTCAACATAACGCCCCCGACGGAACGAAATTGGCGTGCCAGATCCGGGCGATCGCCAAACGTCACCTCGCCTGCCTGCAGGCATATCGAACCCTTGCGGTTGCGCGCATGGCACCGCCGTCGTGGAAAAGACGGCTCTATCAGCCCTCGGCCTAGCCCGGATCGCTGCCCCCACCCCCGGCAAACCGCCGCCTCCCTTTCGCCCTAAGCCCCCCGTTGTCGGCCAAAAGCGTCGCCGAGCCGGCGCACCTTGGCTTCCTGCCAAGCGGAAGCATGGGTAATCCGGCAGCCCGTTAGCGAAAAAACTGTTCGTGCTGCGGTGCACGCCGCCAAACCGGTAAAAACCGGGCCTCGCTCAAGCCATGCGCCGCCGCAACCAGGTACTCGTCTGATCGACCGCGATCGATAGCAGCAGCATCGCGCCGATCACCGTCGCCGCTTGGGCGTAGTGGAAGAGCGAGAGTTCGAAATAGAGCAGTTGGCCGAGGCCGCCGGCGCCGACGAAGCCGAGGATGGCGGCCATGCGGATGTTCATTTCCCAGCGGTAGAGGGTGTAGGCGATCAGCTGCGGGGCGGCCCCGGGCAGCGTGCCGTAGAGGAAGGGCAAGCCGGCGGGCGCGCCGGCCAGGCGCAAGGCTTGCGCCGGTGCGGGCGGCGCGTTGTCGAGGGCTTCGGCGTAGAGGCGGCCGAGCACGCCGGCAGTATGCAGCGCCAGCGCCAGCGCGCCGGCGAAGGGGCCGAGGCCGACGGCCAGCGCGGTGATCGTCGCCCACACCAGTTCTGGCACCGAGCGCAGGGTGTTGAGCAGGAAACCGAAGGGCGCGTGCGGCTTGGGCAGCGCCAGCAGCAGGCCGGCGACGGCGGCGAGCAGCGTGCCGACCACCGAGATGGCCAGGGTTTCCCACACGCCCTTGCCGACCTTGGCCAGCCATTCCGCCGAGAGGTCGGGCGGAAAGAAGCCGGTGACGAATTCGCCCATGCTGCGCGCGGCGTCGGCAGTGAACAGTTCGCCGAAGCCAATGTCCAGAAAGCGGAAGCTGGCGACAACGCCGAACACCACGGCCGCGCCGAACAGCGCGCTGCGCCAGCCGAAGGGCGACGGCCGGTTGGCTGGCGGCGTGTCGAGGGCGCGGCGCAACCATTGCGACAGGCCATCAGCGGCAAAGACCAGGGCCATGAAGGCGAGCAGGATGCTGGCCGCTTCGCCGCCGTTGAGCATTTTCATCGCCTGATCCATCAACTGGCCGAGGCCGCCGGCGCCGACGAACCCCATCACCACCGAGGCGCGGATAGCGCATTCCCAGCGGTAGACGGTGTAGGACGCCAGTTCCTTGGCAGCCTGCGGAATCAGGCCATAAAGGATGGCCAGCGGCCGGCCCGCGCCGCTCTGGCGCAGGGCTTTGGCCGGAGCGGCGTCGACCGACTCGAGGATTTCCGCATAGACCTTGGCCAGCATGCCGCCGTAAGTGAGGCCGAGCGCCAGCACGCCGGCCGCCGGGCCGAGACCGAAAACGCGGACGAAAACCAGCGCCCAGACCAGCTCCGGAATGCCGCGCAGCACGGTGAGCAGGCTACGCGTGACCGGGTTGAGCGTGGCCTTCTCGCGCCCGGCCGCCGTTGCCAGATAGCCAAGCGGCACGGCCAGCGCGAAGGCGAGCGCCATGCCGGCGGTGGCGATGGCTAGCGTTTCCAGCGTCGCCTTGCCAAGAAAACCGAGGAACTCTGCGCCCGTTTCCGGCGGCAGGAAAGCGGCAAGGAAGTTGCCGATCACCTTCAAATTGCCAGCGTCGAACAGCGCGCCGGGCTTAACCTCGGCGGCCTGGAAGAGCGGCCAGAGGACGACGAGCACGGTCAGCGCACCGAACAGGCGTGGGCGAGCGGCGGGGTCGTGTATCTCTTTATGCATCAGCCAACTCGGTCATTCCCGCACCCCAAGGGCACTTCCTGCGGGGCGCGAAGGCGGGAATCCAGAAATGCTCCGGGACATGCGACCAGAGTCCAGGATTCCCGCTTTCGCGGGAATGACGGATCAAGTATCAACAACATGCGGCTCTCGTCGCCGCGTCGTTGGCGGCGGCTTGCGGCAGCAGGTGCGATTCGTGCGCCTGGATGGGCAATTGCTCGCCTTCGCTGGCGTACAGCTCGTGCAGCATGGGCACGGTGACTTGCTCGCTGGGCAGGTCAAAGGCAATGCGGCCAGCCTTGACGCCGACGATGCGCGGGAAATTGCCCAGCGCCAAGTCAACGGCATGCAGGCTGGCGACCAGCGTCGCGCCGCGCGCTTCGGCATCGGCCGTCAGCCGGCGGATGGTGGCCAGCGCCAAGGTCGGGTCGAGGGCGGAAACCGGTTCGTCGGCCAGCATCAGGTCGGGCTGCTGGTAGAGCACGCGGGCAATGCCGACGCGCTGCAATTGGCCGCCGGAGAGTTGATCGCAACGCGAAAAGAGCTTGTCGGCGAGATCGACACGCTCCAGTGCAGCGCGCGCGCCGGGCAGGTCGAGCGGGTAAAGCAGCGAGACGAGCGACTTCCAGACCGGCCATTGGCCGAGCTTGCCAGCCAGTACGGCGGTGACGGCACGCTGGCGACCGGGAATGGGGGGCGCTTGATGCACCGTGCCGATGCGGCTGCGCAAATGACGGAGTGCTGCTGCGGTGCACCGGCCAAAATCGGCAAAATCCAGCACCGTCGCGCTTCCGGAGGTCGGCGTCAGCGCCGTGCCGATCACCGACAGCAGGCTGGTCTTGCCGGCGCCGGAGGGGCCGATCAGGGCGATGCGCTCGCCCTGCTTCGCTTGCAGCGAAATCTCGGCCAGCGCCGTAAAGCCGTTGGCGTGGGTCAGCCCCACGCCGTCGAGGCGAAAACTCACTTCAACAGGCCAGCGGCGTGCGCAGCTTTCTCGATGCCGTCGTAGTTCTCCTTCTTGGTCGGGATGAACTTCGAGGCGCGTTGCAGCGCCATGATTTCCTTGTGTTCCGGGTTGGCCGGATCGAGCTTGAGGAAAGCGTCGGTCAGCTTCTTGATCACGACCGGGTCGAGATCGCCGCGCACCGTCCAGTTGTAGTCGAAGTAGGGCGGCGTGGTGGCGAAGACGCGCACCTTGTCGGTATCGACCTTCTTGGCTTCGACCATCTTGTCCCAGACCGAGGCGTTGAGCACGCCGGCCTCGGCCTTGCCGGCGGCGACGAAGGCGACGGTGGCGTCATGGGCGCCGGAGAAGGCGACGTTCTTGAAATCCTTTTCCGGATTGAGGCCGGCCTGCTGCAGGAAGAAGCGCGGCATCAGGCTGCCCGAGGTGGACGACGGCGCGCCGAAGGCGAAGGTCTTGCCCTTGAGATCGGCCAGCGACTTGATGGCCGGATCGGCGGTGATGAACTTGGAGGTGAACTTGGCGTCTTCCTCGCGCTGCACAATGGGAATGGCGGTGCCGTTGGTGCGGATCTTGGCTTGCACGAAGGTGAAGCCGCCCAGCCAGGCGAGATCGAGCTTCTTGGTGGCCAGCGACTCGACGACGGCGGCGTAGTCGGACACCGGGGTGAACACGACCTTCATGCCGGTCTGCGCTTCGAGATATTTTCCGAGCGGGGCGAACTTGCGTTGCAGCTCGGTCGGCGCTTCGTCGGGAATGGCCGAGACGCGCAGCACGGTATCGTTGGCGAAAGCAGCGGAAGTTGAAAAAGCGGCAGCGGCGACGGCGCACACGGCCGCGCCCTTGAGCGCCACGCGGCGCAAGGCTGAAAATTTCATTCGATTCTCCGTTTTGGTACAGCAACCACCACCGTGCGGGGTGTCACGGCGGCTTACACGGCGCCGAAGCGCCAACACAACAATGCGGTAACGCAGACCGCAGGCGGCATGATAGCCGGCCCTGGCATTTGCAAGAACAGGGCCAGGCCGAAAACCCCGGTTTTTCCGCCCGAACAGACTCGAAAGCGGCTTCGCTGCGACATTTTGTCTGCCCTGCCAGGACAAAATGTCCGTCGCGACGACCGGCCAGACATGCGAGAATCGACAAAAAACATTACTCGCGAGTTATGGAAGAGACACCGGTCGCCAAAGCCGAGGCCCCCTGGCAGCAATACGCGGTCCTGATCGTCGATGACGAACCCGGCATGCAGAGCTTTTTGCAGCGCGCCTTGAGTTCGCGCTGTGGCATCGTTGATTGTGCCGACAGCGTCGAGCAAGCCCGCCCCTTGTTGGAACGTCAGCGCTATGATCTTGTCGTGCTCGACATCGCCCTGCCCGGACTTTCCGGCATCGACTGGCTACACGAGCTGCGCCAGGACGGCTATGCCGGGGACGTCGTGCTGATGACTGCCTACGCCGACCTCGACACGGCGATCGACGCGCTGCGCGCCGGCGCCGCCGATTTGCTGCAGAAGCCCTTCTCGCTGGCCCTGGCCCTGAACGCCATCCAGCGCTGCTTCGAGCGCTCGCGCCTGGCCCGCGAAAACTTCGTGCTGCGCCGCGAGGTGAGTACCCACGCTGCCGATGTCGAAGGCGTCATTGGCCAGTCGGACATGATGCTGAAGGTATGCGACCGCCTGAAACGCATCGCCCCCTCGCCCGCCACCGTGCTGCTCACCGGCGAATCCGGCACCGGCAAGGAGGTGGCGGCGCGCGCCGTGCATCGCATGAGCGGGCGCACCGGACCGTTCGTGCCGGTCAATTGCGCGGCCATCGCCGCCGAGCTGATCGAGTCCGAACTGTTCGGTCACGTCAAAGGCGCCTACACCGGCGCCCAGCAGAGCCGCGAAGGCTTGTTCTACTACGCTCGCGGCGGCACGCTGTTTCTCGACGAAATTTCCGAAATGCCCGCCCCGGCCCAGGCCAAGCTGCTGCGCGCGCTGGAAGAGCGGCGCATCCGGCCGGTCGGCTCGGAGCAGGAAATTCCGGTGGACGTGCGCGTCATCGCCGCCAGCAACCGTGACCTGAAGGCCGAAGTCGCGGCCCAGCGCTTCCGCCAGGATTTGTACTACCGCCTGCAGGTGCTGGAAGTGACCCTGCCACCGCTGCGCGAACGGCCCGAGGACATCCCGCTGCTGGTCGAGCATTTCATGACGCAGCTGACCCCCAACCTCGGCGTGCCGCCGCTGACGCTCGACCCGCGCACGCTGGCCAGAATGAGCGACTACGACTGGCCGGGCAACGTGCGCGAGCTGCGCAATCTGGTCGAACGCTCGCTGATCCTCGGCTGGTTCGACATCGGCCCCGAGCCGGAAGTCGGCAGCCTGCCCGCCGCGCCCGGTCGGCTCGACGAAACGCTGGAAGCGGTGGAAAAGCGCCACATTCTGGCCGTCCTCGCCGCCTGCGACGGCAACAAGTCGGAAGCCAGCCGCCGCCTGGGCATTTCGCGCAAGACCATGGACCGCAAGTGTCAGGCCTGGGGCATGTGATTCCGCCTAGCCGGCGCTCGATCCGCGCCCGGCTGCTGTTGCTCGCGCTGCTGCCGCTCGGCGTCGTGCTGCCCCTGATGATGGCCGCACTGGCCTACTGGGGCGGCAGCTATTTCGACCGCCTGCTGGTGACCAAGGTGCGCAGCGACCTCGCCGTCGCCCATGGCTATTACGAGCGGGTCAGTGAAGGCATCGGCCGATCGGTCTCCGGCCTGGCCTATTCCGAGCGCCTGGTGCGCGCCCTCGCCCAACCCCTGGCCGAACGCTCCGCCCGGGTGGCCAGCCTGCTGGTGGCGACCCAACAGGAACACAAGCTCGATTTTCTGCATTTTCTGGATGTGCACCGCAGCCAGCAGTTGGCTCAGGGATCAGCCGTCATCGCTACTGCCCTGACAGGCAGCGCGCGCACCGAAACCGAGGTTTTCCAGCCCGAGCAGCTGGCCGGCATCGGCGGCGACCTGCTCAGCCGGGCCAACACCCCGGTGCTGCCGACCCCCAACGCCAAAGCCAGCAAGCGCAATATCGAAACCCGCGGCCTGGTGCTGCATTCCGCCGCCCCGGTGCGCGATGCCGCCGGCCGCCTGATCGGCGTGCTGGAGGGCGGCGTGCTGCTCAACAAGAATCTTGAGTTCATCGACCGCCTGAACACCGTGGTCTACCCGGAGGGCGCCCTGCCCTTCGGCAGTGTCGGCACCGCCACTCTCTTCCTCGACGATGTGCGCATCGCCACCAACGTCCGCCTGTTCCAGGGCGAACGCGCCATCGGCACCCGCGTTTCGGCGGCGGTGAACGACGCCGTGCTGGGCGAGGGGCGGACCTGGCTCGACCGCGCCTTCGTGGTGAATGACTGGTATGTCTCGGCCTACCAGCCGCTGCACGATGCCCATCGCCAGCGTATCGGCATGCTCTATGTCGGCTTCCTCGAAGGCCCCTTCGCCGACGTGCGGCGCCAAGTGTTCTACGGCATTGCCGGGCTGTTCGGGTTGGCCATGCTGGTTGCCGGCATCTTCGCCATCTTCTGGGCGCGCCGGGTGTTCAAGCCGATCGAACGCATGCACGCCACCATGCACGCCATCGAACAAGGCCAGGCCGAGGCGCGTATCGGCCAGATCGAGACGGAAGACGAACTCGGCGTGGTGGCCGCCCACTTCGACCGCGTACTCGACCAATTGCAGGCCCAGGCCGGCTCGCTGAAGCGTTGGGGTGACTCGCTCGATGCCAAGGTGGCCGAACGCACGGCCGAACTGGAACACGCCGTGGCCGACCTGAAGACCGCGCAGTCGCAACTGGTCAAGAACGAAAAGCTGGCCGCCATCGGCCAGCTGACCGCCGGCGTCGCCCACGAAATCAACAACCCGATTGCCGTCATCCAGGGCAACCTCGAAGTGCTGCGCGACATCCTCGGCCCGCAGGCTGACCCGGTCGCCCCCGAGATCAAGCTGATCCATGAGCAGGTGCACCGCATCCGCCTGATCGTCGCCAAGCTGCTGCAATTCGCCCGGCCGCAGGACTACGTCGGCTATCTGGAGCCGGTCGACGCCGGCCAGCTGATCCAGGATTGCCTGGTGCTGGTCCGCCACCTGTTGAAGAAAGGCAATATCGCCATCGAGCAGCAGATCGATTCCCATCGCCAGGTCATCTGCAACAAGAATGAGGCGCAACAGGTGGTGATCAATCTGCTGGTCAACGCCATCGAAGTGATGCCCGAGGGCGGCCTGCTACGCATCTCCGTCGAAGACTGGGACGAGGCCGACATGCCGGTCGGCTTCCGCCTCAGCGTCGCCGACAGCGGCCCCGGCATCAGCGCCGCCGACCTCGAGCGCCTGTTCGAACCCTTCTTCACTGCGAAAAAACCCGGCGGCAACGGCCTCGGCCTGTGGGTCAGCAAAACCCTGATGGAACGTTATGGCGGCAAGCTGACGGCGGAGAGTTCGCCGGGCCAGGGCGCACGGTTCACTGTATGGCTCCGCTGCGAACCCTTGGCCTGAGGCAAGCGAGATCCAGTGAAACTGCGGGAAAATGGCAGCCTCAATCCGCCCATTTGCCGTCGCGCCGAACAACGCAAGCTCATTAGCCATGAGGTGGTCAGCCTATGTTCTTCGTACTCCTCTTTTTAATCCTCTCCGCCACGGCCGCCTACGTCTTTCCCGAATGGTCGGTCCTGACCGTGGGTTTGGCCTCATTCGCCTGTGTTGCCATACTGCGCATCGGTCTCGCCCTGGCCGGGCGGGCGGCCGCCAAGAACGATCGATAGTTCGGCCCCTTTCCCGAAAAATCAGTCGCTTAACTTGGCATTCGGGCCTTAGCCCGGTAAACTACGCGCCTCTGCCGAGGAGCGCTGCGACCTGACTCAATTCAGGCCAGGCTCGGCAACGATCAACGGCGCTCGCAAACCCTGAATTCACAAGCCGGTTTGCGACGCCGTTTGTCTTTTGCGGCGTCCCCGGCGATTGACGTTTTGCCGAGGTAACCATGATCCAGTCCGACCGCACCGCCGAACTCCAATCCTTGCTGCAGGAACGCCTGCTCGTCCTCGACGGCGCCATGGGCACAATGATCCAGCGCCATGGCCTGCAGGAGGCTGATTATCGCGGCGAACGTTTCAAGGACCACCCGCACGACGTCAAGGGCAACAACGACCTGCTGGTGCTGACCCGCCCGGACATTATCGGCGGCATCCACCGCGAGTATCTGAAAGCCGGCGCCGACATCCTGGAAACCTGCACCTTCAACTCGACCGCCGTCTCGCAGGCCGATTACAACCTGACCGAGATCGTCTACGAGCTGAACTTCGCTGGCGCCGCGCTGGCCCGCCGCCTATGCGACGAATTCACCGCCGCCAACCCGGACAAGCCACGCTTCGTCGCTGGCGTGCTCGGCCCGACCAGCCGCACCGCGTCGATTTCGCCAGACGTGAACGACCCCGGCTATCGCAACGTGACCTTCGACGAACTGGTCGCCAACTATTTCGAGGCGATCACCGGCCTGGTCGAGGGCGGTGCCGACATCCTGCTGGTCGAAACGGTATTCGATACGCTGAACGCCAAGGCGGCACTGTTCGCCATCGAGCAATTCTTCGACCTCGCCGGCCGCCGCTGGCCGGTGATGATTTCCGGCACCATCACCGACGCCTCCGGCCGCACGCTGTCCGGCCAGACTGCCGAAGCCTTCTGGAACTCGCTGCGCCACGTTCAGCCGCTAGCGTTCGGCCTGAACTGCGCGCTCGGCGCCAAGGAATTGCGCCAGTACGTCGAGGAACTCTCCCGCGTCTGCGACTGCTACGTCTCGGCCCACCCGAACGCCGGCCTGCCCAATGCCTTCGGCGGCTACGACGAAACCGCCGACATGCTGGCCGATGAGATCGAGAGCTGGGCCAAAGCCGGCATCGTCAATATCGTCGGCGGCTGCTGCGGCACCTCGCCGGAGCACATTGCCGCCATCGCCCAGCGCGTTGCTGCGGTGCACCCGCGTAAAACGCCAAAAATCGAACCGGCGCTGCGCCTGTCAGGCCTCGAGCCGTTCAACGTCACGCCGGGCTCACTCTATGTGAACGTCGGCGAACGCACCAACGTCACCGGCTCGCGCGCCTTCGCCCGCATGATCCTCGAAGGCCGCTTCGACGACGCGCTGGCCGTCGCCCGCCAGCAGGTGGAAAACGGCGCGCAGGTGATCGACATCAACATGGACGAGGCGATGCTCGACTCGATCGCCGCCATGGACAAGTTCCTCAAGCTGATCGCCTCGGAGCCGGACATTTCGCGCGTGCCGATCATGATCGACTCCTCCAAGTGGGAGGTCATCGAAGCCGGCCTGAAGTGCATCCAGGGCAAGGGCATCGTCAATTCCATCTCGATGAAGGAAGGCGAAGCGAAGTTCCTCGAACAGGCCAAGCTCGCCCGCCGCTACGGCGCGGCGGTGATCGTCATGGCCTTCGACGAGAAGGGCCAGGCCGACACTTACGAACGCAAGATCGAAATCTGCGGCAAGGCCTACGAACTGCTGACTGGCATGGGTTTCCCGGCCGAAGACATCATCTTCGACCCGAACATTTTCGCCATTGCCACCGGCATTCCAGAGCACGACAACTACGCCGTCGACTTCATCGAATCCGTCCGCTGGATCAAGCAGAACCTGCCGCACGCCCACATTTCCGGCGGCGTTTCCAACGTGTCGTTCAGCTTCCGCGGCAACGACCCGGTGCGCGAGGCGATCCACACTGTTTTCCTCTACCACGCCATCCAGAACGGCATGACAATGGGCATCGTCAATGCCGGCATGCTCGGCGTGTACGACGACCTGGAGCCGGAACTGCGCGCCAAGGTCGAGGACGTGGTGTTGAACCGCCATCCGGGTGCCGGCGAGGCGCTGGTCGATTTCGCCCAGACGGTCAAGGAAGGCAAGAGCAAGGACAGCGGCCCGGATCTCTCGTGGCGCGAGCAATCGGTCGAGAAGCGCCTGGAACATGCGCTGATCAAGGGCATCACCGACTTCGTCGTAGCCGACACCGAGGAAGTGCGCGCCAAGCTGGAAAGCGAAGGCAAGCCACCGCTCGCCGTCATCGAAGGCCCGCTGATGGCCGGCATGAACCACGTCGGCGACCTGTTCGGCGCCGGCAAGATGTTCCTGCCGCAGGTGGTCAAATCGGCCCGCGTCATGAAACAGGCGGTCGCCCACCTGCTGCCCTTCATCGAAGCGGAAAAGAGCCGCACCGGCCTCGGTAGCAAGGGCAAGATCCTGATGGCCACGGTCAAGGGCGACGTGCACGACATCGGCAAGAACATCGTCGGCGTCGTGCTTGGCTGTAACGGCTACGACGTGGTCGACCTCGGCGTCATGGTCAGCTGCGACAACATCCTGAAGGCGGCGCTCGAGCATCGCGTGGACATCATCGGCCTGTCCGGCCTGATCACGCCGTCACTGGAAGAAATGGCCCACGTCGCGGCCGAGATGAAGCGCCACGGCATGAAGCAGCCGCTGCTGATCGGCGGCGCGACAACCAGCCGCGCCCACACCGCGATCAAGATCGCGCCCAACGCCGAAGGCCCGGTGGTTTACGTGCCGGATGCCTCGCGTGCCGTCGGCGTCGCCACCAAGCTGCTCTCCATCGAGCAGCGCGATGCCTACCACGCCGAAGTCGCCGCCGAATACGAAACCGTGCGCGCCGAACACGCCGGCCGCAAGGGCGCCACGCTGGTTTCGCTGGACGACGCCCGGGCCAATCGTTTCACGTGGAACGAGACCTACACCCCGGTCAAACCGGCCCAACTCGGCCGCCAGGAAATCACCATTCCTCTGGCCGACCTCGTGCCTTACATCGACTGGTCGCCCTTCTTCCAGAGCTGGGATCTGGCCGGCCGCTACCCGGCCATCCTGCAGAACGAAACGGTCGGCGAAACCGCCCGCCAGTTGTTCGCCGACGCGCAAGCGATGCTGGCCAAGATCGTCAGCGAAAACTGGCTGACCGCCAAGGCAGTGTTCGGCCTCTACGCGGCCAAGGGTGAGAACGAGGACATCGTGCTCTACACCGACGAATCGCGTAGCCAGGAGGCGACCCGCTGGGTCGGCCTGCGCCAGCAGATCAAGCAGCCGCAGGGCCGCTTCAACACGGCACTGGCCGATTTCGTTGGCGAAAATGACTACGCCGGCGCCTTCGCGGTCACCGCCGGACTTGGCATCGACGAACACGTCGCCCGCTTCGAAGCCGCCCACGACGACTACTCGGCGATCATGCTGAAAGCCCTGGCCGACCGCCTGGCCGAAGCCGCCGCCGAATGGCTGCACATGAAGGTACGCACCGAGTTCTGGGGTTACGCCGCCAGCGAAAAGCTCGACAACGATGCGCTGATCGCCGAGCAATACAAAGGCATCCGCCCCGCCCCCGGTTACCCGGCCTGCCCGGACCACACGGCCAAGCGCGAGCTGTTCAAGCTGCTCGATGCCCCCGCCATCGGCATGGGCCTGACCGAATCCTGCGCCATGACCCCGGCCGCTGCCGTCTCCGGTTTCTACATCGGCCACCCGGCATCGAGCTACTTCGCCATCCCGAAGATCGGCCGCGACCAGCTGGAAGCCTGGGCCGCGCGCAAGGGGATGGCGCTCAAGGACGCCGAACGCTGGCTCGCACCCTTGTTGTAATCAGCGGAAGCGCCCTGCACGGGCGCTTCTTTTTATGCCACGAATTCCCTCACACCCGCCATGCCCCGCTACCCGCACATCCTGTTCGACCTCGACGGCACCCTGATCGATTCGGCACCGGCCATTCTGGCCAGTTACCGCGAAGTATTCGAACAGACTGGCATTGCGCCGGTGCGTCGCATCGACGAGAGCATCGTCGGCCCCCCGCTGACTGAGACACTCCAATTACTGTCTGGCAGCAGCGATCCAGCGCTGATCGGGCGGCTCACCGAGGCCTTCAAGGCGAGCTACGACAGCGAGGGGTACAAGGCCACGGCGGCCTTTGCCGGCGTCGGCGAGTTGCTGGCGGGGCTGGCCGGGGCTGGCTTGCAACTCTCGATCGCCACCAACAAACGTATCGCCCCGACCCGGCTCATTCTCGAACACCTGGGCTGGCTGGATCATTTCCGCCACATCTACGCCCTCGATCTGTTCACCCCGCGCCTGCCCGACAAGGCGGCAATGATTGCCCGCCTGCTGGCCGATCAAGGCATCGCCAGGGACCAGGCCATCTACATTGGCGACCGCAGCGAGGATGGCGAATCGGCCGATGCCAACCAGCTGCCCTTCATCGCCGCCACCTGGGGCTACGGCAGCCTGACGCCTGCCGAAATGCGTGCCGGCTGGCGCATGGCGGCACAGCCCGCGGCACTCGGGGGAATGTTGCTCGACACCTGAACTGCCAACGGCTGGCCAGCCTAGTCCGCTCGGCCTGTTAGCCACCGCTTCCTTCGCCACAAAGTAGGTGGCCGGCACGCCCGGGTCAGCCCGCCTCGGTTTCCTCGCGGAAACGGTAGTCCGCGACCTGACAGGCTTGCCACTGGCCGTGGCCATCCAGCGCCAGCACCTGCTGGTGGTATTGCAGGATGGCCGGGCGGTGGCCGACGCTGATCAGCGTCGTACCCAATGCCAGGAGCAAGCGGTAAAGGGCATCCTCATTAGTCGCATCGAGGGCGCTGGTTGCTTCGTCGAGGATCGCGTAACGCGGCTTGCTGAGCAGGATGCGGGCGAAGGCCAGGCGCTGCTGTTCGCCGACCGACAAGACCTTGGCCCAGTCGCGCTCGGCATCCAGCCCGCCGAACCGGGTTGCCAGATCGGGCAGGTTCACCTGTTCGAGCGCCTGCAGCAAGGCGGCATCGGTAATCGCCCGCTCCTTGTGCGGATAGAGCAACTGACTGCGCAGGCTACCGAGCAGCATATAGGGCTGTTGCGGCAGGAACAGGATGTCCTTGGCGGCCGGCCGATAGATGGTGCCGCTACCCGCCCGCCACAGACCGGCAATGGCACGCAGCAACGAACTCTTGCCGGCGCCGCTGGGCCCAACGATAAGCAGGTTGGCCCCCAGTTCGACGGAGAGCGACAGTTGGCGCAACAGCACCCGTTCCTGCCCGGGAGTCATCAAGGTTACATTCTCCAGGACGACCTGCTTGGCATCCACCACCACGATGGCCCCGTCCCGATGCACATGTTGCGGAGGGTGGCCACGCAGGACACGGGACAAGGCATCGATACGGTCGATACCGGCGGCAAATCGGCTCAGGCTCTCGAAGTTCTCGATGATCAGCGAGATAGCGCTGAGCACCGCAGCAAACGCCCCGGCCGCCTGTACCGCCCGGCCGACTTCCAGTTCCCCGGACAGGACGCGGGTCGCAATGATGGCGCTCGGCAACACGATGGTCAGCAGGCCGTAGGCATGCTGAAAGAAATTGAGACGTAACTGGGCACGGATCAGGCGCTTGTAATTCTTGAAGGCGGCGACGAAACGCTGCCAGACTTCCTGCTGCTCCTGCCCCTCGCCACGGTAGAGGGCAATGGCCTCGGCATTCTCGCGTACGCGTACCAACCCGAAACGGAGGTCTGCCTCGCGGCGTAGCTGGTGGAAATTGAGATTCATCAGCCGCTGGCCGAAGACGAAGATGGTGATCAGCGTTCCGGCGGTGGCATAGAAGACGAGGAAATAAACCAGTTCGCGCGAAATCGACCACAACACCTGACTAAAGGCGACCAGCTGCAGGGCGGAACCGATAAAGATCAGCAGGAAGTACAGCGATCTTTGGGTAAAGGTGTTGATATCCTCGGTCAAGCGCTGGTCCGGATTATCGATCCCGACATTGCCGTTCAGTTCATAAAAGTGGCGATGACTGAAATAGCTGTCGAGAAATCGGTGAGTCAGCCAGCGCCGCCAGTGAACGGCCAAGGTGTCGCGCACGAAGTAATACAGCGCGTAAATGGGCACTGCCGCCGCCAACAACCACAGGCAGAAGCGGATCGATGCCCAGAAACGATCGGCGTTGCGTGCCGCCAGCGCCGAGGTGAACTCGCCGGTCTGCTCGTTCAGCATCACGGCGAAGCGCGTCTGGCCGAGCAACAGCAAGACGATCAGCGTCAGCATGGCCCACGCTTTCAGGCGCTCGTCCTCGCGCCAGTATGGCGAGGCGATCACCCAGAATCGGTGCCAGAGATGTTTGTCGCCGGGGTTCATGTGGGCTGGTGTTGGTGGTAACGCCGCTGACTGGGAGAAGGAAACTCCCCTATGGCTGTTTTTACTCCCCAACGGGTAGCGATGCAAGGCCGACTGGTTTGAAACTCGGGGCTCAGCACTGTCCCCGCCCAGCCCACCAACCATGGGCCAGCGCGCCCGCAAAAATCCCGCCCAATGCAATCAGCAAGTCGGTATTGCCCGCCCCCACGCCGGTCAATGCGGGTCCGGGACAGACGCCGCACAGGCCCCAGCCCAGACCGAACAGGATGCCCCCGGCCACCGTGGTACGGTCGAGGGCAAACGGGCGCTTCTGGAACGGCTCGCCCAGCGAGGTACGCCGGAATAAACGGGGAATGAGCTGATAGGCCAGCAAATTGACCATGACCGCGCTACCGAGCACCAGCAGCAAGCCGAGGTCGGAGAAGGTCAGGAAGTTGATCACCGACTCTGGACGAATCATCGTCGAATAGGCCAGGCCAAAGCCGAAGATCAGGCCGCTGGCCAGCGTGGCCAAGGCATCCGGCAGACGCATGCGAGCACTCATTTCAGACCCCCAGTCCGCGCACGACCCAGGCGGTGGCGATGGCGGTGCCCAGGAATATGCCGACCATGGCGATGGAACCGGGCGATAGCGAAGCCATCCCGCAAATCCCGTGCCCCGACGTGCAGCCGCCTCCGAGGCGCGCGCCGAAGCCGACCAACAGGCCACCCACGGCCAGCTTCCAGGCCGGAATGGAACTCGCTTGGACGGGAAAGCCCAGAACAACATACAGGGTGCCGCCAGCGACCAGGCCCAAGGCATAGAGCAATCGCCAGTGACGACTTTCGATCAAGCTTTTCTGGCGAAAGAAAGGGGTAGTGAGCAACCAGGACCAAGCCGCGCTGAAGAAGGTCGACACGCCGCCGGGGCGGCCGGTGGTGACATAAAGTACCGCCACACCGAGGCCGATCAGCAAGCCGCCGATCAGATACTGGGCAATGCCATTGGGAAAGAAATCGAGCACGTGAAACGCCGCCAAAAATCAACAAACGCTTATTTTCTCATGGAGCAATTTCCCCTGCGCGGATGAATCAGGGAAAATCAGCGCCATGACGCCGCAAACCCACATCGATCTCCAGCCCTATAACACCCTCGCCCTCCCCGGCCACGCCGCGCGCTATGTGAAAATCACCGAGCGCACTCAGTTGGCGGCCCGGGAACTCTCGGCCGAACGACGCTTCGTGCTCGGCGGCGGCAGCAACCTGGTACTGACCGGCGATTTTCCCGGTCTCGTGCTGCACATGGCCATTCCCGGCAAGCGCCTGGTCCAGGAGGATGCCGAGGCGTGGTACGTCGAGGCCGGCGCCGGCGAGAACTGGCACGATTTCGTGCAATGGACGCTGGCCCAGGGCTGGCCGGGCCTGGAAAACCTGTCGCTGATTCCCGGCACGGTCGGGGCGGCACCGATCCAGAACATCGGAGCCTACGGGCTGGAGGTAGGTGAGCGGCTGCATTCGGTCGCCGCCTGGGATTTCGAAAAACAGGCTTTTTTCGAGGTGCACCGCAGCGATTGCCGTTTCGCCTATCGCGACAGCCTGTTCAAGCAACAGGGCTGGCACCTCGATGGGCGCATCGCCATCGTCTCGGTCATCTTCCGCTTGCCCAAGGCATGGCAAGCCAATTGCCGCTATGCCGACGTGGCGCAGGAGCTGGACGCCCGCCGGATCGCCCAACCGACGGCGCGCGACATCGCTGCGGCGGTGATCGCCGTGCGCCAGCGCAAGCTGCCCGACCCCGCGGTCACGCCGAATGCCGGCAGCTTCTTCCACAACCCGGTGGTGTCCGCCGGGATCGCCGACGCACTGAAATCCGTCCACCCGACCCTACCCTGCTACCCGCAGCCGGACGGCCGGGTCAAGCTGGCAGCCGGCTGGCTGATCGAGCAGGCCGGCTGGAAAGGTAAGGCGCTCGGCCCGGTCGGCATGTACGAGAAACAGGCGCTGGTGCTGGTCAATTTTGGCGGCGCCACCGGCGCGGATGTCAAACGCACCATGGCCGCAGTCCAGGCCGATGTGCAGCAGCGCTTCGGCGTCGCCCTCAGCCCCGAGCCGATCTTCCTCTAAGGCGCAGCGTCCTGAGCGACGTACAGGCAGGCGGCAATGCCGGTCGCCACGGCGTCGGCCATGCGCACCTGACGTTCCGGGTCGAGCAACTCCAACTCCTCGTCGCGGTGCTTGATCACCCCGGCCTCGAACAGCACGGCAGGCAGGCTCGTCCGATAGAGCACGACCAGATTGTCGTAAAACCAGACGCCGTTCTCGGCGTCGGCCGGAATATGTTTGCGGCCATGCCACGATGACGGCACGAAGCCGGCACGGCGCAGCACGGCGCCGATGGTCGAGGCGCAGCGCAGGCTGGTCGCCAAGTCGGGACTATTGGCCGAGACGAAAAGGCCAAAGCCGCGCTTCACCTCGGTATAGGTCCGCGTCACGCCCTCCCACTCCCAGCTCCTGAGATACCCTTCGCCGATCGAGTCGTGATGGATGGAGATAAAGAAATCGCTGCCGGCAGCGACCTGTGGTCGTTCATACAAGGAGCCGATATCGCCGGCGAAATTGACTTCGCGCACGGCCAACTGGCGACCGAGCAGCGCATCCGCCACCTGCCGGCCGAACATCAGGTTGAAAGCGAACTCGCTACGCCCCCGCGCGCTGATCGCCCCTGGGGCGCTCAACGTATGGCCGATATCGACCGCCACCAGCGTAGGCGCGGCCACTGCTGCGGTGCACAGGCAAAAACTGGCAAAAATCGAAAGCAGCCGGATTATCATGAGCGCATTACAACACGATGCGCGAGCCTATCATGAATCGTCTGCGCTCTCTGGCCCTGGCCGCTGCCAGCAGCCTTGCCCTCCTCCTCGCTGCCTGCGGTACCGCGCCCCCCACGACCAAGGCGCCGGCCAAGGAATATTTCGAAGTCGACCTCGGTGACGGCTTCACGCTCGAATACGCCATCGAGCGCACGATCTCCCGGGCCAATGCCAAGGCCTGCTACGCCTTCATTACCGGCAGTCTGCGCAACGACTCCGGGCATACCTTGAGCCGCAAGTCGGTGCTCGACTTCATCGTGATGAACCGCGGCAAGATGCTGTTCCGCGATATTACGAATCCGATTGGCGATATTCCGTCAGGTGGAGCCGCCATGTTCGAGATGGTCGATTCGCCCGTGCACAAAGATGGCTGCCCCGATTACGAGCGCATCGACATCAACCTGCGCAAGGTCTACCTGAACTGATTGCCCTCGCTCGCCATGCCCAAACTGACCGTCTTCAACGCCGCCCAACCTGAAGCCAGCTTCGACCGCCCGCGCCCGGACCGCCTGGTGCACGGCAACCCGCTACGCTCGACGCGCGAATTCTTCACCGCCCCGCAAGGGGATCTCAGCTGCGGCATCTGGACCTGCGAGCCGGGGGCCTGGAATATCGCCTTCCCGGCCGGCAAGGACGAGTTCTTTTGTGTCATCGAAGGCCGCCTTCGCATCAGCGATGAGGACGGCAACGGCCATGAATTCGGCCCGGGCGAAGCCTGCGTCATACCACAGGGGTTTATCGGCACTTTCGAAGTCCTCGAAGCCGTCAGGAAATACTATGTGGTCTTGGAAAGAGAAAGCCAAATTGCGCTATAGTTTTTGGCAAATTCCGGGGAGAAAAAAAATTGAATGACGACACCAACCCGCCGCGCGGTACCACCGCGCACATGCCTGACCTGAACTGGAGCCAGGTTCGCGAAACCGTCCTGATGCTCGAACTGGCCGCCGTCCAGATCGAAGCGGCGATGAAGGACAGCAACGCCTCGGTCGAGGTGCTGACCAATTCGTTCACAACCATGGCCGGTTACATGCGGATGATTTCCGAAACCATCCAGACCCTGCCCGACAAGGACGAAATCGGCGCAGCCAAGCAGAACCTGCTCGGCGTCTCCGAACACGTATCGGGGATGGTGCACCAGGCCATCATCGCCTTCCAGTTCTACGACAAACTGGTTCAGCGTCTTGCTCACGTCGGTCTCAGCCTCGGCGAACTCAGCGATCTCGTCTCCGATACCCGGCGTTTGTTCAATCCGGTGGAGTGGGTCGACCTGCAAGGCCGCATCAAAGGCAAATACACCACCCGCGAGGAAATCGCCATGTTCGATGCCGTTATGAAGGGGGTACCCGTACAACAGGCGGTCGAGCAGTTCATGGCCGACCTGAAGGAAAAGAACGACGATATCGAGTTGTTCTGATCGTCATCTCTGATTTCCCGGCGCAACCTGTCTCTTCTGCATGGCGACCGCCAGCGACCTTCCGCTAGCCGCGCTGGCCGAGGCTTTGGCCTTGGCGGGTGTCGGTTGCTGGCTGTGGCAGGCCCCCGACCGCCTGACAGTCTCATCCAATTTTCTTGGACAACTTGGCCTCACCCCGGAGCAGGTGCCGGCTCTCCCGGACGCCTGGCTACCCTTGGTGCACCCGGATGAACGGGGTGACTTCGCCGGGCTATTCGCAGCCATCGCCCAAGGCGACGATCTGCCCAACCGCCAGCTATCGCTGCGCCTGAAACATGCCAACGGCCTGTGGTGCTGGTTCGCAGTCAACTGCAAACGCCTAGCCGACGCCAGTATCGTACTCAGTTTCAGCGAAATCACTCGACAACAGCAGACCATGGCTGCGCTCAGCGACAGCCAGTTGCGTTTCCGCGCCCTCTACGACACCTCCCCCCTCGCCTTCGTCATCTGGGAACACGAGGGGCGAATCGTCGAATGGAACCGGCGGGCTGAACAGATATTCGGTTGGCCAGCCGAACAGGTTATTGGCCAGCCCATTCATCGCCTGCTGCTACCAGTCCAGCACCATGCCGGTTTCTTGGCCAGTAACAAGGCCATGCTGCGTAGCGAAGGTGAAGGCCGTTTCACCGGGCCAGCGCTGCGCAACGACGGCACCCCGCTCGAATGTAACTGGTACAGCGTCCCCCTCTACAACAACAGGGGCCACTTGCTCGGCATCCTGTCGCTGATCCTCGACGTCACCACAGAATACCTCGCGCAGCAAAAGCTGGAGAAAAGCGAGGAGACCTACCGGACACTGGTCGAAACCTCGCCCGATGCCATCCTGCTGCTCGCCACCAACGGCTGCCTGCAGATGGCCAATCAGCAGGCACAACGCCTGTTCGGCCTGGATATTCCGGCCGACCTCGGCAACCTCCCCTTCCGCAGCCTGCTAACCCAGAGTGACGACAACCTCGACTTCCTGGCCAATCCCGAGCGATTCGCCGGACTGATCGCACACCGGCAAATGCACCTGCGTAACAAGCTTGGCGAGAGTTTCGATGCCACCCTCTCGCTGACCACGACCAGTGACGACCGGGGCCGGGTGACCGGAAGCGTGCTCTTCATCCGCGACGTCAGCGCAAGCCTCCGCGCCGAGCGCGAATTGCAGGCGCACCGAGACAATCTTGAACAGCTGATTCAGGAGCGTACGCTTGAACTCGAATCGGCCCACGACAGCCTGAGCAAGATCATCGATGGCAGCCCGGTTCCCACCTTCGTGCTTGATGCCAATCACCTCATCACCCACTGGAACAGGGCCTGCGAGCGTATCTTTGGCACGAAGGCCGAGGAAATGATCGGTACGCGCGACCAGTGGCGCGGCTTTTATCCTTCGCCGCGCCCGGTGATGGCCGATCTCGTGCTGCTCGAAGGCTTGGCGGAATTCGAGCAGCTATATGCCGACAAGTATCGCCCGTCGCCTTTCGTCAAGGGTGGCTATGAAGCCGAGGATTACTTCCCGCAATTCGACCGCTGGTTGTATTTCACTGCGGCTCCGCTGTACGACCGCAACGGCAAGCTGTTTGGTGCCATCGAGACCCTGCAGGACATCAGCGAACGAAAAAAAGCAGAAATCGCTTTGTCCGAGGCGAAGCAGTTCGCCGAGCAGGCTGCCAACGCCAAGGCAGAATTCCTGGCCAATATGAGCCATGAGATTCGTACCCCGATGAACGCAGTCATTGGTCTGGCACATTTGCTTCTGAAAACCGAATTGTCGGGCAAGCAGCACGACTACATCGAACGTATCCACGGGGCTGGTCAGATGTTACTCGGCCTGATCAACGACATCCTCGATTTCTCCAAGATCGAAGCCGGGAGGATGCAGGTCGAGCACACCGATTTCCTGCTCGACGACGTACTGGACAAGGTCAGTACTGTGGTCATGCACCGGGCACAGGAGAAGGGACTGGAACTGCAATACGTCGTCGAGCCCGACATGCCGCAACGCCTGATCGGCGATCCCCTGCGCCTGGCGCAGATTCTGATCAACCTGATCGGCAATGCGATCAAGTTCACGGCACGCGGCTCGGTCACCGTTTTCCTGCGCCGCGAGAGTAGCAAGCCCGGATTCGTCACATTGGCATGCGATGTGAAGGACACCGGTATCGGCATGACGCCGGAACAGTGCTCCAACCTGTTCCAGGCCTTTAGTCAGGCTGACACGTCAATCACCCGGAAATACGGAGGCACCGGCCTCGGCCTGACCATATGCAAACGCCTGACCCATTTAATGGGTGGCGAGATACATGCGGAGAGCCAACCGGGTGCAGGAAGCACCTTCAGCTTCTCGGTACATCTCGGTGTTTCAGCCAGCGAAGAAGCCTCTCCCGCGCTGCCATTCAAACGTGCGTTGGTCATCGACGACAATCCGCTCGCCCGCAGCATCCTGATCCGGCTACTGGAAAAGCACGGCTTCCTGTGCATCCCGGCTGGTTCCGGTGACGAGGCACAACGCCTGATTGAGGAGAATGCGGCTCACCGTTTCGACATCGTCACCATCGATCTAAACATGCCAGGCATGAACGGTTACGAGCTTGGCGAGCTTATTCGCAGCGAACTCGGCAACGAACCCTTGTTTGCCATGGTCACCGCTGCCGATACGTCCGATCTCGACTTCGCCATCGAAAAATCTCCCTTCGACGCCATTGTCAACAAGCCAATTACGGCACAACAGATCGCGCAGCTTTTAAATGTCCGTACTGATCGGCAGGCTGCCGCCAGCGGTGCGCTCGCCCCACTGGCCGGGATGCGCGTGCTGCTCGTCGAGGATATCCCGACCAACCGGTTGATCGCCTGTGAAATACTGGAATCTTTCGGTGCGACAGTCGATACTGCCGGTAATGGCGCACTGGCTCTGCGCAAACTGCTCGATAGAAATACCACCTTCGACGCAGTGCTAATGGACATTCAGATGCCTGAAATGGATGGCCTGGAAGCTACCCGGCATATCCGGGCGAGTGGCCGGCACGACCGGCTGCCCATCGTCGCTATGACCGCTCATGCCCTTGACGAGGAGCGCCAACGCTGCCTTGCTGCCGGCATGACCGATTTCATTAGCAAGCCGATCGATCCCGAGCAATTGCATCAGATGCTGCAACGCTGGCGGCCGAACACAGAACAGGCAGATACTGCCCTATCCCAGGAGAAAAAGCCCATGACTACACCGGATGGACTGCCGGAACTTCCCGGCATCGATAGAACCCTCGGCATGAAGCGGATGATGAACAAGGTCGCGCTGTACGAGAAGGTCCTGCGCGATTTCCATGGCCGTTTTGCCAACGAAGCGGCGCAGATACGTGCCACTTGGGAAAGTGGCGATTTTGCATCGGCCGAGCGACGTGCCCACAGTACCAAGGGGCTGGCCGGCACCATCGGTGCCACTTCGCTACAGGAGGCCGCATTGGCACTGGAATACGCGCTGAAGGAAGGCAAGGCGCCAGCGGATGTCTACGACCGCTTCACCGAGGAGCTGCGTACCGTCATTGACGGTATCGCCCAGGCCTTCAATATTCCGGCCTGACACGGAAGCTCAAAATGCTTCCGCTGCCTCCCAAACAACATAGGCATCTGGTCCGGACTGCGCCGTGCGTTCCAGCATATCGATCAACGGCCAGGCGCGCTGGCTGAAGGCGACCTGTATGGCCTTGCGCTTGCCGGTCTTTTCGTCAATTTCCTCTTCTTCGTCCTCACTCGGCCGGGGTGCCCGCTGCGCTTCGGCACGCAGTGCCGCCGCGGCCGCTGCCATTTCCGGCTGGGTGAACGTACCGCGCGCCGTAGTTTCCTTGCCGACTACGTTCAGCAACATGCGGGCAGTCTCGGCATACATCAATACCTCGGCGGTTTCGCTCGAATCGAAACGGACTAACATAAACTCTCCTATCGTTTATTAGGCTCTGGTTGTCAGCCACCCACCCATCATGCAGAATGCACCAAAATGGGGGGGCGAATCAATGGAGACAAATATTAGCGCCAATCCCCTGGAAACAGGGGCCGACGAGCTTGAACGCTTCGCGCTGGAGGAGTGCGTCAAGCGAAAACGGATCGATCAGAGCGTGCTGGCCATGGTCATGCCGGCCGGCCATTGCGACTTGGCGCTCAAGCTCGCCCGCGTCGGGGCGCGTGTCGTCGCCGGCGACAACGCGAAATTCAAGAATAGTATCGAGGGCCGCGTGTTCGCTGCCGGACTGAACGACGAAGTCATCTTCGTCGACTACGAGTTGCCCGGCCTGCCTGACTCGCCGAATGGCGATTCCTTCGATCTGATCGTCGTTCGCCGTGGCCTGTGCTCCATGCCCTATGAGGAAGCCCGGCGCATCCTGCGCCAGCTGCTGCTCAAGCTGAAGATCGGCGGCAAGCTGTATATCTCTGTGCTCGGCCTGCATTCCGAACTAGGCATGGGCTACGCCGACGCCGAACGTACCGTCAACGAGCGCTTCTCCACGCTCGAACCGGTTCTCGCCGAAAAATACGACATTCCGATGCCGGTTTGCCTGTACACCGAACGCAACCTGTTCATGCTGCTACTCGAATCGGGCGCCAGCGTGTTGCGCACGCTGACCACCACCTACGGCAACGTCAAGGGCATTGCCGTGCGCGTCTGATGCGTCTGGGCATCGACCTCGGCGGCACCAAGATCGAAATCATCGCCCTCGCCGAGGATGGGCGGGTTTTGCTGCGCCAGCGCGTAGCGACGCCGCAGGGCGACTATCGGGCGACACTGGCGGCGATCAAAGGATTGGTCTACGTTGCTGAATCTGAATTAGGACAACGCGGCACCGTAGGGGTGGGCATTCCCGGCGCCGAGTCGCTGGCTACCGGCCTGATCAAGAACGCCAATTCCACCTGCCTGATCGGCCAAGCGCTACGCTCTGATCTGTCGACGCTGCTGCAACGCGATGTCAGGCTGGCCAACGATGCCAACTGTTTCGCGCTGTCGGAAGCGATTGACGGTAGCGGGCGAAGTGCGCAGATCGTCTTTGGCATCATTCTTGGCACAGGCGTCGGCGGCGGCATCGTGATCGACCGCAAAGTACTGGTCGGCGCCAACGCCATCGCCGGTGAATGGGGCCATAACCCCCTGCCCTTGCCCAACGCCGCTGACCTCCCTTTGCCGGATTGCTATTGCGGTCGCCAAGGCTGCATCGAAAGCTATCTGTCCGGCCCCGCGCTGGCGGCCGACCATCTGCGCCACACCGGGCAAGAGCTCGATGCGGCGGAGATAGAACGCCGTGCCGAGCTCGGCGACGCCGCTTGCGAAACCACCCTGCAACGTTACGAAAGCCGTCTCGGCCGCGCCCTGGCCGGCGTCATCAACCTGATCGACCCCGAGGTGATCGTCATTGGCGGCGGCCTCTCCAAGATGCCGCGTCTCTACCGCAATTTGCCCAACTGCTGCGGTGCACATGTTTTTTCCGATGTTTTTTGCACCCAGTTCCTGCCGCCACAACATGGGGATTCCTCTGGGGTACGCGGCGCCGCCTGGCTGTGGGATTGATGGCACAATCGCCCAACCATGGCATCCATCTCCCTTTTCATCGGCGGCATTCGGCCGCTCCCTGAATCCGGTCGGCCGACCGGCATGTACAAGCAGGCCATCGCTACGCCGGTCGAGCTCGGGCTCGAAGGCTTCATCGGCGACGAGCAGGCCGACCGGCGCGTGCATGGAGGGCCGGAGAAAGCCGTGCACCTTTACCCGGCCCGCCATTACGCCACGCTTGCCGAACGCTTTCCCGACGCTGCGCCGCTGTTGGTCCCCGGCAGCCTGGGCGAAAACCTGAGCACACGCGAACTCGACGAGAACGACGTGCGGCTCGGCGACATCTGGCGGTTGGGCAATGCTCGCCTGCAAGTTTGCCAACCGCGCAATCCCTGCTGGAAGATTGACGAGCGTTTGGCCTGCGAAGGCATGGCCGCCTTCATCGCCGAACGGCAGATTACGGGCTGGTATTGGCGTGTGCTTGAATGCGGCCGGGTGCAACCGGGCGACACGCTGGAGTTCGAGTTGGCCACCTCCTGCTTCACGCTGGCCGACGCCATGCGCCTCTGGCACAGTCATCGTCCACCTCTCGCGCAACTTTCTGCCTTGGCCGAGGCACCCGGCATCGCCGCCGGCTGGCAGCAGAAGATTCGCCAACGCCTCGCCTGGCTACAGGCGCATCCCCATGCGCCCGACCTGCGACCCAAGGGGTTCCACGTGAAACCGGAGACACCATGATCTCGCCCTCGGAACGTCAGCTCTTGCGTATCTTGGTGCTGCCCTTTGCCGCCGGCTATTTCCTCTCCTACCTGTTTCGCACCGCAAATGCCGTCATTGGACCCCAGATAGCCACCGAACTGACTTTGGGCGACACCGCACTCGGCCTGCTGACCAGCACGTACTTCCTCGCCTTCGGTGCCGCCCAGTTGCCGCTCGGCATGTTGCTCGACCGCTTCGGCCCACGCCGCGTCGAGGCTGCACTGCTTGTCGTTGCCGCCGGCGGGGCTTTTATCTTTGCACTGGCCGACGGGCTGGGCGGACTGGCCAGCGGACGTGCGCTGATTGGTCTGGGCGTTTCGGCTTGTCTGATGGCCTCGTTCAAAGCCTTCAGCCAGTGGTTTCCAATCGAACGCCACGCTTCGCTGACCGGCTGGATCATGGCTTCCGGCGGGCTCGGGGCTCTCGCCGCTGCCAAGCCGCTCGAGCTGGCGCTCGGTTTTGCCGGCTGGCGCGAGATCATGTTCGCGCTGGCCGCACTGACCTTGCTGGTCGCCGGATTGATCGGACGCTACGTGCCCGACAAACCGCACGAGGGAGAAAAACACGGCTGGCAGGAACAACTGGCCGGCGTTGCCAGCATTTTCCGGAGTCGTCATTTCTGGTGCTATGCCCCGATGGGTTTCTGGTCCACCGGGGGTTTCATGGCGGTACAGGGGCTTTGGGCCTCGCGCTGGATGAGCGTGCTGGAACACATGAGCAGCGGGGAAATCGCGGCTCGCCTGACGTGGATCAGCGGGGCAATGCTGGGTGGCTACCTGTTCATGGGCTTTTTCGCCGCCCTGCTCGGCCGGCGCGGCGTCAAGCTGGAAACACTCTATCTCTCCGCCATGGTCCTCGGCCTGCTCTCCTTTGCCGGGATCGCCCTGCAACCGGGTCACGGCAGCACCTTGCTGTGGTCGCTGCTCGGCGCCTGTTTCTCGCTGTCGAACATCAGCTACTCGCTGGTCGCCCGCGCTTTTCCCCCGGCGCTTTCCGGTCGGGCCAATACGGCTTTCAATCTCTTCGTTTTCGCCGGGGCCTTTGGTTTGCAGTGGGGCATCGGCGCCTTGGTCGATGCCCTGCGTGCTGGCGGACTGGCGACGGACGCTGCCTATCGCAGCGCCTTCATCGCCCTGTTATGCGGACAGTTGCTCGCCCTCGCCTGGCTGCTGTGGTCCGGCCGGCGGCGCTGACACGGCCAGGTCCACCTGCTGCATGAAGCCGACCTCGCCGCTTTCGCGCAGATAAACGCCCGCCGCACGGATCTGGCCGAGCAGCTCGTTATCCCCGGTTTTTAGCGAAAACGGGGCGTACACCGCAGCAGTGGCCAACGCACCGATACCGCGCTCGCTCAGGCTTGCGTAACGCTCGCCGTTGGCCACGCCGAGTTGGCGGAAGACCGGATCGGCCTCGTCGATCCAGCCGTTACCGTCGCTGTCGAGCTTGGCCAGGTCGGCAAAGCCGTTGCCGCTGGCGACGCCGAACAATTCGCTGCCGTCATCGGCCCGGCCATTGCCGTTACGATCGAAGACCAGGTAGCCGCAGCCCTCGCCCAGCCCGGGAATGCGTTCGACCTTGCCGTCGGCATCGAGGTCGAAGTCGACCCGGTTTTCAGTCAGTTCGGCGCCGGTCCCGGCAAAATCGATGACCAGCGGATCGTGCAGGCGATACGTACCGCTCGCGCTGCCCGACAGGGTCTGCGTGTATTCGCGCTGCATGGCAAGCGAGCAGTCGAAGGCGATCTGCCGGCCGTCGCAAGTCCGCACGAAACCGCTGGCGCAGATGTTGGTCGATTCCGTTTCCTCGATGGTCGTGCACCATTCGGTCTGCCAGCTGACTTCCCGAACGCGCCCCGCCGTCGGCAATTCGCTATCGGTCGGCGGCGCCGCACACTCGGCGGCAGGATTTTCCTCACACTTCTTGCCGTCGATAGCCGCCAGGATTGCCGCTACCAATTGTTCCAGCATGCGCTGAACGCGTCGGCGCAGCTCCTCCGAACGGTCGGTTTCGCTCACGGCAACGCCGGCAAAAACCTGGCAGAAGCTCAGTGTCTGCTCGACTTCGGTGGTTTGGCGCTTGCTCGCCTCATGTTGTGCCTGCAGGCACAGTTCGGCCGATTCGATTTTCATGCTCGTCTCCTGCGGTTGTTCGGGCAGCGAACACTGCAAGGGGCGTGCCGGTCAGAACTCGAGCGGATCGACCTCGATGTGCCAACGCAGCTTGGACGGGGCCTTGAGCTGCTCGATGGCCTCGCGCCAGCACGGCAGGAAGGCCTGCAGGGCCGGACGCGACGACGATTCGACCACCAGCTGGCCGCGCTCCAGGTTGGCCAGGCGGGCCATCTTCATCGGCACCGGATCGAAGACCAGAACGGCATCGTGCTCCCTTGTCACCGGCAAGGCGGCGGCAGCCTTCAGGAAATCGAGGGCCATCGTCATCTCCGGCGCCTCGGCGCGCAGCACGGCCTGGAAGGTATACGGCGGGAAGCCGGCCTGCTCGCGCTCCTTCAACTGCTGCGTGGCGAAGCCGGGGTAGTCGTGGGCCCGCACGGCGGAGAACAGCGGGTTATCCGGATACTGCGTCTGGATCAGCACTTCGCCCTTCAGTTCGGCCCGTCCGGCCCGCCCGGCGACCTGCATCAACTGCGCGAACAGTCGTTCAGGCGCGCGCCAGTCGGCGGCAAACAAGGCCGAGTCGGCGCCAAGCACGCCGACCAGCGTCAGCTTGGGGAAATCGTGGCCCTTGGCCAGCATCTGCGTACCAACCAGAATGTCGGCCTCACCGGCGTGGATACGCTCCAGCACGGTCTCCCACTGCTTGCGGCTTTTCACCGAATCGCGGTCCACACGCAGCACGCGCGCCTCGGGGAAACGCTGCTGCACCCAGGCCTCCAGGCGTTGCGTACCGCGCCCGAACGGGTGGATATCCTGGTTGCCGCAGGTCGGGCAAGCCTTCGGTACGCGATGCTCGAAGCCGCAGTGATGGCAACGCAGGCGCTGGTCGGCCAGATGCAGCACCATGTTGGCAGCGCAGCGTCGGCAGCGCGACACCCAGCCGCAAGCCGGACAGGCCAGCACCGGGGCGTAGCCGCGCCGATTGAGGAAGACCAGGCTCTGCTCGCCACGCTCCAGCCGGGCGGCGATCGCCGCCGCCAGCGGTTCGCTGACGCCCTCCTGCAGCACCATTTTTCGCGTATCGAGCACGTGCACCGCAGGCAGGGTCGCTTCCGGGTTCGCCCGCTCCGTCAGCAGTAGCTGGCGGTAGCGTTTGTTCTGCGCATTGGCCCATGTTTCCAGCGACGGCGTCGCCGAACCGAGGACAATGGGAATACCCCGTTGATGGGCGCGGAACACCGCCACATCGCGCGCCGAATAGCGCATGCCGTCCTGCTGCTTGAAGGACGGATCGTGCTCTTCGTCGACAACGATGAGGCCGAGACGCGGCAGCGGGGTGAACACGGCAAGGCGAGTGCCAAGCACGATGGAAGCTTCGCCAGCGAAAGCTGCCCGCCAGTTGCGCTCGCGCGCTGCCTCCGCCAACTCGCTATGCAGGGAAACCACTTTCTCGCTAGGAAAGCGTGCGCTCACTCGCGTCTCGAGCTGTGGCGTAAGGTTGATTTCCGGCACCAGAACGAGCGCTTGTCGGCCGCTGGCCAGTGCCCGCTCGATCAGGCGAAGGTAAACCTCGGTCTTGCCGCTGCCGGTCACCCCGAACAGCAGGTTGGCCGAAAAGCCCTCACCGGGAACAGCGGCGATCGCCTGTGCCTGCTGCTCGGTCAGCGGCGGCGGAGAAACGGCCGATGGCGAGCGTCCCGCCCTGCCCTTGCGCCGCTCCGGCGCCACCAGACGCTTCAGACCGGCCGGCAGGGCTTGCAACAACACCTCGCCAGGCGCCGCCTGGTAATAAGTGGCTGCAAACTCACAGAGTGCAAAGAAATCCGCTGGCAGGGGCGGCAGGTCGCGCAGGATTTCACCGGCGGTTTTCAGTTGCTCCAGCGGCCATTCACTGGTCTCAGCCACCTCGGCAATCAGGCCGATCTTCTCGCCCCGCCCGAAAGGCACCCGGACACGCAAGCCAACATCGTTCGTCGTCGCTTCCGCAGAAACGTATTCGAACAGGCGGTGCAGCGGCAAATCGAGAGCAACGCGCAAAACGGGCATAAATTTGCCGGAACGAGCCGTTTATTCTCCAGAAATTGGCCGAAACCCAGCCGGAAATCAGCGTTTTTTTACTTGTCCACAAAAGTTGTGGATAACTTTGTGGATTTATCTTGTGCAACCCTGCTAAGTCGGCGTCGCGTAAGGAATTTGTTACTTTGCCGAAATATTTGGCAAATTCAAAATCACTTTATTTTCATAAACTTAGAACAAATCCGCAGTGTCAATAGCATCGCGCGGATTTTTTGTTGAGGGTCGCCCTAACTCTGTGCATAAGTCGGGCAAACCCTCTGGCTTATGTAGCTTACTTTCGTAATAGACGGCTATGGCTATGCACGGTTTCAACCAGTGCCGTGACGTTATCCGGCGGCGTGAATTGCGAAATGCCGTGGCCCAGATTGAAGACATGGCCGGTATTGCCGGCACCGTAGCTGTCGAGCACCTTCCTGGCTTCGGCAGCCACGACTTCGGGGGTGGCGAACAGCACATTCGGGTCGAGATTGCCCTGCAGCGCGACCTTGTCGCCAACGCGACGACGCGCTTCGCCGATGTCGATGGTCCAGTCCAGGCCAACACCGTCGCAACCGATGGCAGCGATCTTCTCCAGCCACAGGCCACCGTTCTTGGTGAACACGATGCTCGGAATGCGCTGGCCGTCCTTCTCCTTCTTTAGACCGGCGACGATGCGCTGCATGTATTGCAGCGAGAATTCCTGGTAGGCCGCGTTCGACAGCGAACCGCCCCAAGTATCGAAAATCATCACGGCCTGGGCGCCGGAATCGATCTGTGCATTCAGGTAATTGGTCACCGCATCGGCCGTTACCGACAGGATGCGATGCAGCAGGTCCGGCCGGCTGTAAAGCATGCCCTTGATGTGGCGGAAGTCGCTCGACCCCTGCCCTTCGACCATGTAGCAGGCCAACGTGTACGGGCTGCCGGAGAAGCCGATCAGCGGCACCGAGTTGTCCAGAGCGCGACGGATTTCGGACACGGCGTCCATCACGTAGCCGAGGTGATCGTAGGGATCGGGTGCGGTCAGATCGTTGATCGCCCATTCTTCGCGCAGCGGGCGCTCGAAGCGCGGGCCTTCGCCTTCGGCGAAATAGAGGCCGAGGCCCATCGCATCGGGCACGGTCAGGATGTCGGAGAACAGGATCGCGGCATCGAGGTTGTAGCGCGCCAGCGGCTGCAGGGTCACTTCGCAGGCCATGGTCGGCGACTTGCACAGGTTCAGGAAGTTGCCGGCCCGCTTGCGCGTTTCGCAATACTCGGGCAGGTAGCGGCCCGCCTGACGCATCAGCCAGAGCGGGGTGTAATCGGTCGGCTCCTTGAGCAGGGCACGCAGGAAGGTATCGTTCTTGGGTCGGCTCACAATGGGCTCCGCCTGTGAAAGTCGAAAGGAGTGATTATCGCGCTTTCCCGCCTTCCGGTCACTTCCACCTTTGGCAGGAGGAATCCCCCGCCCCCACGACCCTTACTCCTCGGAGCGTTTTCCCAGCTTGACGTCGAGCTGCTTGAGCTTGCGGTATAAGTGCGTACGCTCCAGCCCGGAGCGCTCGGCCAGCTTGGTCATGTTGCCGCCCTCCAAGCGCAGGTGATGCTCGAAATAGAGCTTTTCGAAAGCATCGCGCGCTTCGCGCAAGGGCTGATCGAGCAGAGGCAGCAGCGAAGCCACCTCCGACGATGCCGGCGACTCCTTGGGCATGACCCGGCTGACATCCTCCGCCGAAATTTCCTCGTCGAGCGAGGTCAGCGCCAAGTTGCGAATCAGGCAATAGAGTTCGCTCCAACTCGTCTCGTCGGTATTCTTCCAGGGCAGGGTGCGCAAAGCATTCAAGGCACCGGTGGAAAAACGGCGGGACGGCACTTCACCGCGCTCGACGAAATTGGTCAGCAGCAGGCC
Source organism: Azonexus sp. (assembly GCA_041909105.1). Classification (GTDB taxonomy): domain Bacteria; phylum Pseudomonadota; class Gammaproteobacteria; order Burkholderiales; family Rhodocyclaceae; genus Azonexus. Next base: position 120,538 of record JAYREE010000001.1, on the reverse strand, counting down.
GGCGATCTCGGGCAGGTCGTCGGCATGTCCGGCCAGCGGCGGCAAGGACACCCAAACCTCGCCGATGCGGGCGAGCAGTTTGCCGTCCCAGCCGTTCTCGGCCAGGGTACTCATCGGCGTGCGGCACCCCATGACCAGCTGCAGATGCAGGCGCTCCAGGCGCTCGATGGCGAAGGCGAGGTTCATCTGCTGCATCTTGCCCAGTGCAGCCAGATCGGAAACGAAGAGGACGCCCCCGCTGTGCTTTTCGAGTACTTCCTGGGTCAGCGCGCTGCTTACCGACGACAGATCGAGCCAGGGCGAGCGCGGCGAATGTAAGGTACGGGCGCAAATCTCCGCCATGCCACCAGTCGCCCCCTTGATCAGCAATACCGGCGACTTGGCGGCCGCCTGCTCGAGGCGACGCTTGAATTCCTTGACGAAGGCCGAGCGGGCGAAGGCTTCCAGGCTCAACGGCAGACGTTGCGGCGGCGTATCGTGCTTGAGCGCTTTCTGCACCGTCGACAGCAATTTCTGCAGCGCAATCGGCTTTTCGAGAAAGTCGAAGGCACCGAAACGCGTAGCCTCGACCGCGGTATCGATCGTGCCATGGCCGGACATCATGACCACCGGCATGGTCAGTTGGCCACCGACGTGCCATTCCTTGAGCAAGGTGATGCCATCCGTGTCCGGCATCCAGATATCGAGCAGAACGAGATCCGGCCTCAACTCATGACGAACCTGCCGGGCAGCCCCGGCATTTTCGGCCAGCCGCACATCGTAGCCCTCGTCCATCAGGATTTCCGACAGCAGTTCGCGGATGCCGACCTCGTCATCAACGACCAGAATGATTGCCATTTTTGGCTTCCTCCTCTTTCACCAGAGGCAGACGAATATCGATTCGTGCGCCGCCCTCCGGTGCATTGCTTATCTCTATGGTACCCAAGTGTTCCTCGACGATCTTCTTGACGATCGGCAGACCCAGCCCCGTGCCCCGCGCCTTGGTCGTCACATAAGGTTCGAATACGCGTGGCAGAATTTCAACCGGAAAACCCGGCCCGTTATCGGCGATCAACAGGCGAGCGTGCCGGCCGACCACCTCGGTGACAATGCGCAACTGCGGATCGTCCTTTCCCTCCAAGGCATCTTCGCCATTGCGCAGCAAGTTATGAATGACCTGACGCAACTGTGTGGCATCGCCAAGCACAGGCGGCAGTTCAGTTGCCAAATGCAGTTCTATCCGTGCCGATGAGCTTTCGTACAGACCCAGCACTTCGCCGATCAGGCCGTTCAGGTCGAGCGGTGACACTTCCGGTGCGGGCAGCCGGGCATAGTCGCGGAAATCGTCGACCATGCGCTTCATGGCCTGCACCTGATTGATGATGGTTTGTGTGCCGCGCGCCAGCATGTCGGCATCGCCATTGACCAGTTTATCGGCCAGCTTGAATTGCAGCCGCTCGGCCGACAATTGGATCGGGGTTAGCGGATTCTTGATCTCGTGCGCCAAGCGCCGCGCCACCTCGCCCCAGGCCGCGCTGCGCTGGGCTGCAATTAAGCGCGTGACGTCATCGAAGACTACCACGTTACCGCCGCCGCTCGCCTCCGGCAAGCGTGAACCGCGCAGCAACAGCACCTGCGGCATGCCGTTCGGACGCTCGAGTTCGAGCTGGGCTTGCCATTCCGGCTCTTCGGCCGTGGCGAAATGCTGGCGGATAAATTCGCCCAGTGCGTGCTGACGCGGCCACTCCTCCGCCGCCACGCCGACGAGGTCATGAAAGTCATCAGTCATGATGTTCAGCGCCCCTTCGTTAACCGTCCGTAGCACGAAGCGCCGATCAAATACCAAAACGCCGGCCGACAGGTTGGCCAGGATGGATTCGAGATAACCCCGCGCTGCCTCCAGTTCACTACGATGGCGCTCGGTTTCTCGCCGTGCATCGTCAAGCTGGCGGGTCATCCGGTTGAACGATTGGGTCAATACGCCCAATTCATCGCCGCTATACACTGCCTGCCGTGGGGAGAAGTCTCCTTGGGCAACAGCCTGAGTGCCTTCTGCCAGAATATAAAGGGGTGCCGCCAAGCGGCGGGCCATCAGATAGGCTAGCGCAAAGGCACCAAACAGCGCCACGAGCACGGTCAATGTCAGCGTCAAAGCGTAAATGCGGGTCAGCCCGGTTCGCGCCAGCTGCAGTTCCTGATAATCACGATATACCTCTTGTACGGCTCCTGCATCCAGCGCCAGCACTTCCGGTACGTTTTGCACCACTTGCAGGATACGCGGCTCCTCGAATACTTCTCTAGAAGCCACGGGCACCAGTACCAGTAAACTCAGCTTCTCGCCTTCACCTTCCACACGCGTAACCGCACGAGTATTTCTGGCCTGCTTCAATAATGCTTGGTCTGGTAATTCTGGCAGCAGGCTACCCAACTCTCCCGTTGCGCTGGACAACAACTGCCCTCCCAAGGAAAAAAGCGCCACGGAAGCCACGCCTTTTTCTTCCCGCAAGCGTAACAGTGCAGAACGGCGGGAGGACTCCTGCATATCTGAAAGCTCAAGAGCCATGCCCCTGGCCTTCTCGGAAAGATCCGCCAACATGGCGTCAAGCGCAGAGCGCCCAAGGTGCAATCCAGACTCCAGCGCTTTTTCGACCCGCACGTCGAACCAGCTCTCGATTGAGCGGGTCACAAATTGAACCGACACACCATAAACCAATGCTCCGGGTAATACGGCAATTACCCCGAACATCAGCATCAGGCGTAATTTCAAGCGGGCTCCAAATACCTGAGCCTGATAATCTCGCCACAGAGAACGTAGTTGCCATCCGACCAAACCGAGCATCGCCAACGCCAGAATGACGTTCAGTCCGATCAACAACGGGTAGTTTCTCGAAAAGATAACGGTATCGGCAGCGGTCGACATCAGCAGCAGGAACCAGAGAATTCCCCCTATCGCTGCAGCGAAAGCCCCTCCTGCTGCCAGAATTCGCTTCACTTGGCCTCCACCTGTGGTGGTAAAACCAACTGCCAAGTCTTCCAGTCGGACCCGAGGTTCCAGTCCTTGTTACCCAATGCTGAAATCTGGAATGGGCGTGGCAACTGGGTTATATCGAGGCGTAGACGCAAAGCGGCCTGGACACTATCTCCCGCCCGTAGGGTACGATCCCCTTTTTCCAGAACGAGCCAGTTGCGTAGCCTGGAGAGGACCGCCAGCGCCTCACCCAGAGTGCTAAAGGATTGATGCAAGCCCCCTGTCGACAAACGGTACTGTCGCGTCAGCGCATGATACGAAAGGCTAAAAATCTGGCTCCGACTAATCAGTTTTTCATCAAACCAATACCAGCGGCCGCGCGTCATTTCGAAATCGGCAACGAAATACAGCACAACCCCTTTGCTTACAGCTTCCTCAAGCCGCGAATTCAATTCGAAACGAAAGTCAGCCGACAATTCATAGCCATCGTCGGAGGCCTGAATCTGCTGATTCGAAATTTCGATTTCCGCGGCCCATACTGTAATTGGCAATAATGCTGCCAGCAGTAGAAGGCGGCGCAGAAGATCAAGCACGCTTGTCGAGAAGGCAGTAGAAGAAGCCATCGTGTTCGGCATTGGGCAGAAGCTGTTCTTCATGACGGCGGCTGGCATCCGCCTGACGCTGGAGGAATTGCTCGATCTGCTCACGATTCTCGGCCGGAAAGACAGAGCAAGTTGCATAAAGCAGTTTACCCCCGGGACGCAGGACCTGCCACAAGGTATCGAGAATTCTCGATTGCGTTGCGGCAAAGCTCGCAATGTCCTCCGGACGACGCAGCCATTTGGCATCAGGATTACGTCGGACTACGCCACTCGCCGAGCAGGGAACGTCGGCCAGGATGGCATCGAAGTGACGGCCATCCCACCAGCGTTCCAGTTTCGCGCAATCGGCTGCTTTGACCTCGGCCTGCAAGCCGAGGCGCCCGAGGTTTTCCTCGATGCGCCGGCAGCGGCTGGGCTTGAGGTCGAGGGCTAGCAACTCAAGTTCCCGGCTCTCAAGCAAATGGGCGGTCTTCCCCCCCGGCGCCGCACAGGCATCGAGAACGCGGGCGCCGGGCGCCGGATCAAGCAGTTCCGCAGCGAGTTGAGCACCGGGATCCTGTACGGATACCCAACCCTCGCCGAAGCCCGGCAGGCGATCCACCGGCAGCGGCTTGTCCAGTACAATACCGTCCCGGCCCCAGGCTCGGCCGCCAATGCCTTCCTGCTGCAGACGTTGTAGATATTCATCGCGGCCTATCCGGCGGCAGTTCACACGCAAGGCCATCGGTGGTGGACTGTTGCCGGCCTCGGCGATGCCCTGCCATCCGTTCGGATATGCCTTTTGTAGTTGCTCCAGCCACCAGGCCGGATGCTGTCCAGCCGCCACCGGGTCACGCTGTGCCGCTTCGGTCAATTCCGTCTGGCGACGCAGGAAGTTGCGCAGCACGGCATTGACCAGCCCGCGAAAACGACCGCGCGCCAATTCCCCGGCCGCGACAACGGCCTGGTCGACCACCGTATGGGTGGCATCCGGCCGTGTTTCAAGACGATAGAGCGCGACCAGCAACAGCGCATGTACCTCGGCATCGGCCAAGGGTTTATCGAGCAAAGCCGACAGAAAGAAATCGCCCCGGCCGTATTGGCGCAGGCTGCCGTAGACAAGATCCTGCACCGCCGGGCGGGCCTGGCTATCGATGCGGGCCAACATGCCGTCGGCCAGGCTCTGGCCGGCAAAAACGGCCGCATCGATACGTGCGGCCTGGAGCAAGGCATAAGCCAGCGAGGTGTGGGGCAATCTGGACATAGGCCGCGATTATCGCACGCGGCATAATGCCGTATGCGCCGAATCCTTGTCGCTTTGCTATTTCTCGCCACCGTCTCGCCCGCTTGGGCCTGGAATGCGGCCGGCCATCGCTTGGTCGCGATCATCGCCTGGGAGCAGATGTCGCCCCCGGCCCGCGACTTCGTCACTACTGCCCTGGCCCGCCATCCCGATTACGACCGCTGGCGGCTACGCGCACGCAGCGACGAGGCCATCCAGATTTTTGCCGAAGCCTCGACTTGGCCCGACGACATCCGTAACGATCCGCGCTTTCACGACGACGAGGAGCTTGACGAACCCACCGCCGGATTTCCCGACAGCGCTCGCCACAAGGATTGGCACTACGTCGATCTCGACGCCGATGGGCGCGCTGTGAGCGGGCAACTGACGTCCCAATTGAAGCGTATCAGCCGACTGCTGCGGTGCACTGGCCAAAAACGTGAAATTTCATACCACCTGCCCTGGCTGCTGCATCTGGTCGCCGACATCCATCAACCGCTACATGTTGGCCGACACGGTGACGAAGGTGGCAATGCCGTGGAAATCGAGAACCCGTTCAATGCCCGACTGCCTTTCACCAATGTGCACACCTATTGGGATGACCTGCCGGGCCCACCCTGGCTGCGCGGCAAACGGCTGCAGGCAGCGGCTGAGCAGATCATTGAGCGCCAGTCAAAACCGCCTCAACGGGATGTCGACGCCTGGGCCAGCGAGAGCCACGCGCTGTTGCCTTATGCCTATCCAACGCAAGCGGGCAGCCTGCTGCCGACGGTCGACGAGGCCTTCCACAAAAATGCTCGCCAACTCGCCGAACAACGCATCACCACCGCTGGGTATCGCCTCGGCAAGTTGCTCGACAATGCCTTTCGGGGATGCGTTTCACGTGAAACCCAATAAAATGACGTCATGCAAGGCCTGCACCTGATCGCCGATCTCTACGACTGCCGAGGCCCCGCCGCGCTGATGCTCGATGCGGCGCGGCTGGAGATCTATTGCGTCGATGCCTGCCGACGGCATGGTCTGACCGTCGTCGGTCAGCTATTCCACCCATTCCGCGACGAGCATGGCAAAGGCGCCGGCGTCACCGGCACGGTCGTTCTGGCCGAATCGCATCTGGCCATCCATACCTGGCCGGAAATCGGCGCCGTAACGCTCGATGTCTACGTGTGCAATTTTTCCTGCGACAACAGCGAGCGCGCCGAAGCGCTTTTCGCCGAAGTTACGCAAGCCTTTGTGCCGGCGAAAATTGAACGGAACGCCGTTCGCCGCGGCCAACTCGCAGCGAGTTAATCAACCCCAGCCACCGCGCCCCATGGTACGCAAACGGGCGATCCGCTCCTCGGTCGGCGGGTGTGTCGAGAACAGGCTGCGCAGGCCGCCGCCCGACAAGGGGTTCAGGATCATCATCTGCGCCGTTTCCGGATGCGCCTCCGCGGCCGCCAGCGGAATACGCCCCTCGGCATACATCTGAATCTTGCCCAGGGCATCCGCCAGCGCCAGTGGATCGCCGCTGATCTCCGCACCGCCACGGTCCGCCTCGAATTCGCGCGCCCGCGAAATGGCCATCTGGATCAGACTGGCCGCCAGCGGAGCCAGAAATGCCACCAGGATGCCGGCCAGCGGATTGACCGGCCGCCCCTCTTCATCCCGCCCACCGAAGAGCATGGCGAAATTGGCCGGGGCGGAGATGGCACCGGCCATGGTCGCGGATATCGTCGAAATCAGGATGTCGCGATGCGCCACGTGCGCCAATTCGTGTGCCATGACCCCGCGCATCTCGCGCGCCGACAGCAGCTGCAGAATGCCGGTGGTGGCCGCCACGGCGGCATGCTCCGGGTTACGGCCAGTGGCGAAGGCATTCGGCTGCATCTCATCGATGATATACACCTTGGGCATCGGCAAACCGGCACGCTGCGCCAGATCGCGCACCATGGCATAGAACTGCGGCGCGCTGGTTTCATCGACCTGCTGCGCGTTGTACATGCGCAAAACCATCCGGTCCGAGAACCAATAGGAAAAGAGGTTCATCGCGCCGCCGAAAGCCAGCGCCAGCAACATGCCGCTCTTGCCGCCAAGCATGCCGCCAACCACGGCGAACAACGCCATGATCGCAGCCATCAAAATTGCCGTCTTGACCCAATTGAACATCGCCATGCTCCTTCTGGCTTGGTAGATGCCAGTTAACTGTGGGTGTTCAAGCCAATATCAAGCGGGCAAATCGAAATGCTCGCCAACCCGTAGCGGATGTCCGGCAAGAAACTGCTGTACCGGCAGACGCTTGCCGCCCGCCTTCTGCAGTTCGGATAGCGCCAACGCCCCGTCGCCACAGGCGACGACGACAGAATGCTTGTCCAGCGCCAGAATCTGTCCAGGCTCACCTTTTCCATCCACAGGTTTTGCCGCCCACACCTTGACGACCGCACCACCGAATGAAGCCTGGCCACCGGGAAAAGGATTGAAGGCGCGAATGTGGCGATCCAGTTCGGCCGAGTTACGGCGCCAATCAATCACCGCTTCGGCCTTCTCGATCTTGTGCGCATAGGTCACCCCATCTGCCGGCTGAGGCTCAGCCGGTAAGGGTAATCCCGCCAGCGCCTGCACGACCAGTTCGCCACCCAGCGCCGCCAGACGGTCGTGCAAAGTCGCAGTAGTGTCGCTCAACTCGATCGGAAAGGCGCCGCGCAGCAACACGGGACCAGTATCCAGACCAGCCTCCATTTGCATGATGCATACTCCGGTTTCCCGGTCGCCCGCCAGCAAAGCACGCTGGATCGGCGCCGCACCGCGCCAACGCGGAAGCAACGAGGCATGGATATTGATGCAACCGAAGCGCGGCACGTCGAGCACCGCTTGCGGCAGGATCAGCCCATAGGCTGCCACGACCATCACCTCAGCACCGACAGCGGCAACCCTGCCTTGCGCTTCCGCATCTTTCAGCGTGGTTGGCTGAAAAACCTCAATCCCGTGCTCAAGAGCCAGCTTCTTGACCGGCGAAGGCTGCAAGGCCATGCCCCGCCCGGCCGGTCGATCCGGCTGGGTCAACACCAAGGCCACTTCATGCCCGGCAGCAATGATGGCCGCCAGCGCCTGGGCAGCAAACTCCGGTGTTCCGGCAAATATCAGTTTCATGCGGTGACGCGCGCCAGCTTGGCCAGCTTGGTCTTGATCCGGCTCTGCTTCAGTTGCGACAGGTGGTCGACGAATACCTTGCCGTTCAAATGATCGATTTCGTGCTGTATACATACAGCCAACAATCCGTCAGCCTCCAGCACCTGTTCATTACCGTCAAGGTCGAGATAACGCACTCTCACCTGTTCGGCACGCTCAACCTTGTCGTAGATGCCTGGAACCGACAAGCAGCCCTCCTCGCCCAGTTGTTCACCGACACACTGTTCGATCACCGGGTTGATGAAGGCGCACAATTGATTCTTCTCTTCCGAAATGTCGATCACCACGACGCGTTTATGGACATCGACCTGCGTCGCCGCCAAGCCGATACCCGGTGCCTCGTACATGGTTTCAGCCATGTCGGCAACCAAGCGCCGAACGCTGTCGTCGATCTTTACCACGGGAGCCGCCACTTTTTTCAGGCGGGGGTCGGGAAAACGCAAAATGGGTAGAAGGGCCATATTGAAATTGGATTAAAAGCTTGCTCGCTTAGGTTATTACGTGCAGAATCTAAAGCAGTTTGGGAAATATGAACGCCAAATGTTCCGGCCCGAATAAGACAATCGCCGGATCAGCATGTTCCTTCCGCACGTGAGGTTACGAATATGGTTCGCATTATATCTGCGCTCATCCTGGCCGTGACGGCCTCTTGCGCTCTCGCCGCCGAGCCGCTGCAGCTCGTTGACAACCCGCCCGACCGCCACGTCGTGGTCAAAGGCGATACGCTGTGGGGAATTTCCGGGAAATTCCTGAAACAACCTTGGCGCTGGCCGGAAATCTGGCGCATGAACAAAGATCAGATCAAGAACCCCCACTTGATTTACCCGGGTGACATCGTCATGCTTGACCTCTCCGGCGGCACACCCCGCCTGCGCATCGGTAAGCCGATAAATGACCGACTCCAGCCTCAGGTTCATAGCACGCCGACGCAGCAGGTGATCTCCAGCATACCGCCCAATGTGATCGAACCCTTCCTGTCGCAGCCATTGATCGTAGATGATACGCAGCAGCAGGATCAAGCCATTCGCATCATCACCACTCAGGAAGACCGCATGCTGGTCGGCACCGCCGACTCCTTCTACGCTACCGGTATTCCAGACTCCAGCGTAGTCAAATGGCAGGTATTTCGCCCGGCAAAACCTTTGAAGGATCCGGAAACCGGTAAAACCATTGCCCACGAAGCCTATTTCCTGGGTAATGCCAGCCTGACCAAGGTGGGTGAACCCGCCACCCTGCGAGTCACAATGGCCAAGGAGGAAATGCGCCGCGGCGATTACCTGCGGCCAGCCCCACCGCCGCAAATCATCAACTACGCGCCGCATCGAGCAGAGCAGGAAATCGCTGCCCGCGTCGTATCGATCTATGGCGGCATCAACGAAGGCGGCCCCAACTCCATCGTTTCGCTGAACCGCGGCAGCAACGATGGTATTGAGGTCGGCCACGTCATCGCACTCTATCGCAATCGCGTTTCGGTCGATATTGATGAAAATGGCAAGCGCAGTGAAACCCCCGTCCCAGAAGAACGTTATGGCTTGGCCTTCGTGTTCCGAGTCTTTGGCAACATTTCCTACGCGCTGGTGATGGAAGCTTCGCGGCAGGTGATCGTCGGCGATTCGGTTAGGAATCCGTGACCGATAGCAGAGGGTTGGCCACCTGGTTACGGCTAACCCTGATCCCCGAGATCGGCGGCGAGACGCAAAGAAAGCTTCTCGCCGCTTTCGGTTTACCTGAGGCAATTTTCTCCGCCGGCAGGCTGGAGGTACGGAGCGTTGTGGGTAGCCGAGCCGATCTACTGTTCGACTTCGACGCTACTGCAGCAATCGATGCCGCCCTGCGCTGGCAGGAGCATCCCGAACAACATATCGTCACCCTGGCCGATGAGGCTTACCCCCAAACACTGTTGCAGGTGAGTGACCCTCCGACATTGCTCTATGTTCGAGGCAGGATAGAATTGCTCAACCGCCCGTCCCTGGCCATCGTTGGCAGCCGCAACCCGACGCCGCAAGGCCTCAAAACGGCGGAAGACTTCGCCCGAAACCTGGCGGCACAAAACCTCTGCATCGTCAGCGGCCTAGCTCTAGGCATCGATGCGGCGGCGCACCGGGGCGCCCTGGCTGGCGAAGGGGAAACGGTAGCCGTCATTGGAACAGGTGCAGATCGCATTTACCCCGCTCGAAACAAGGAGCTCGCTATTGCGATTGCAGAACACGGAGCCATCGTTTCCGAGTTTCCACTCGGTACCCCACCGCTGGCAGCCAATTTCCCTCGACGCAACCGCATCATTTCGGGCCTGTCGCACGGGGTGCTGGTGGTTGAAGCGGCTCCGGAAAGCGGCTCCTTGATCACCGCACGCTTGGCCGCAGAACAAGGCCGCGAAGTTTTCGCCATTCCCGGTTCAATCCATTCGCCCATGTCACGCGGTTGCCACAAACTGATAAAACAAGGCGCGAAGCTGGTGGAAACGGCGGAGGATGTTCTTGAAGAACTCGGTGGCAATGGTTCATCACAAACACCGGAAAAAACTACGGAAGCCGCTCCCGAGCATCCAGTCTTGAGCGCATTGGGACACGGCCCTTGCGCTCTCGATGAACTTGCAGCGACAACCGGCCTCAGTGCCGACCAATTGCTAGCAGAGCTCCTGACCCTGGAGCTTGACGGACTGCTCGCCACGCTCCCAGGAAACCGTTTTCAACGCCTCGGTTAACACTGGCTCCATTAGCGACGGCTTGCCAAGCCGCGCGCCGGACACTTATCATGCCCCGGCATCCATCAGGCAGACCCCATGACCAAGAAGCTGATCATCGCCGAAAAACCCTCCGTCGCCGCCGACATTGCCAAGGCGCTGGGCGGGTTCACCAAGCACGACGACTATTTCGAGAGCGAACACTATGTCCTCTCGTCGGCCATTGGCCATCTGCTGGAATTGGCCTGTCCGGAAGAATTCGAAGTCAAGCGTGGCAAATGGTCCTTCGCGCACCTACCGGTGATTCCGCCGCACTTTGCGCTATCGCCCATCGAGAAGACCCAATCGCGCCTGAAACTGCTGACCAAGCTGATCAAACGCAAAGATGTCGAAGGGCTGGTTAACGGCTGTGACGCGGGGCGTGAAGGCGAGTTGATTTTCAACTACATCGCGCAAAGCACCGGCACGAAAAAACCGGTGCAGCGTCTCTGGCTGCAGTCAATGACGCCGCAAGCCATCCGCGATGGCTTCGCCCATCTACGTGCCGGCTACGAGATGCAAGGCCTGGCCGATGCCGCCGTCTGCCGCTCGGAATCCGACTGGCTGGTCGGCATCAACGGCACACGGGCAATGACCGCCTTCAACTCGAAAACCGGCGGTTTCCACCTGACCACGGTGGGACGCGTGCAGACGCCGACACTCGCGATCGTCGTCGAGCGTGAGAAGAGGATTCGTGAATTCAAGCCGCGCGACTACTGGGAAGTCGAGGCTACTTTCCTGACCCGCCACGGCGAATACGCTGGCAAATGGTTCGATGAAGGCTTCAAGGGCAAGGAAGATGACGAACACGCCCGTGCCGACCGCCTATGGGAAGAAAAACGTGCCGAAGCGATTCGTGCAGCGACGCTCGGCAAGCTAGGCACGGTCAGCGAAGAATCCAAGCCGGAAACCCGTCTGTCGCCGCTGCTCTTCGACCTGACCAGTCTGCAACGAGAAGCCAACGCTCGCTTCGGCTTCTCGGCCAAGACCACGCTGGGTTTGGCGCAGGCACTGTACGAAAAACACAAGGTCCTGACCTATCCGCGTACCGACTCACGCTGCCTGCCGGAGGATTACCTGGCCACGGTCAAGCAGACGATGACCATGCTGACCGGCGAAGGTGCCGGCAAGGGTCACGACGAGGTGCTGCTTGCCCGTTATTCGCCGTTCGCGCACCAGATCATCGCGCGCAACTGGGTGCTGCCGAACAAGCGCATTTTCAATAATGCGAAAGTAAGTGACCACTTCGCCATCATCCCCACCACGCAGGCGCCAAAGGCTCTGAACGAGGCCGAGCAGAAGCTCTACGACTTCGTCGTCAAACGCTTCCTGTCGGTCTTCTTCCCGGCTGCGGAATACCTGGTCACTACCCGCATCACCCGGGTCGAAGGCCACCCCTTCAAGACCGAGGGCAAAGTGCTGGTCAATCCGGGCTGGCTGGCCGTGCATGGCAAGGAAGGCCAGACTGGCGACGAGGGCAACCTGGTTGCGGTGGACAAGGACGAAAAGGTCAAAGCCGAAGAGGTCGAGATCAAGGCCAACGCCACCAAGCCGCCACCGCGCTACTCGGAAGCCACCCTGCTCTCTGCCATGGAAGGCGCCGGCAAGATGGTCGACGACGAGGAACTCAAAGCGGCTATGGCCGGCCGTGGCCTCGGCACGCCAGCGACACGTGCCCAGATCATCGAAAACCTGATTGGCGAACAATACATGCTACGCGAAGGCCGCGAATTGATTCCGACTGCCAAGGCCTTCTCGCTGATGACCCTGCTCAACGGCCTGGGTATCAACGAACTGACCCAGCCCGAACTGACCGGCGATTGGGAATGGAAACTCGGCCGGATTGAAAAGGGTGAATTCACGCGCGACGAATTCATGCGCGAAATCGCCGAAATGACGCGGCACATGGTCGAGCGCGCCAAAAGCTACGAGGCCGACACTATTCCCGGTGATTTCGGCGTGCTGCAAGCGCCCTGCCCGAAGTGCGGCGGCCAGATTCGCGAAACCTACAAGAAATTCCAGTGCGGCAGTTGCGACTACGCGCTCTGGAAGATCGTTGCCGGCCGCCAGTACGAACCGGCCGAAATCGAAACCCTGCTCACCGAGAAACACATCGGCCCGCTGACCGGCTTTCGCAACAAGATGGGCCGCAGCTTTGCCGCCGCCATCAAGCTCAACGCTGACCTGCTGCCCGAATTCGATTTCGGACAGGACAAGGCCAGCGAGGATGGAGAAGCCGAAGCTATCGACTTCTCCGGTCAGGAAGCCCTGGGCAAGTGTCCAAAGTGCAGCAGCAACGTCTACGACAGCGGCAATGCCTATGTCTGCGAGAAATCGGTTGGGGCGGCAAAGTCGTGCGATTTCCGTTCCGGCAAGATCATCCTGCAACAGCCGGTCGACACGGTGCAGATGAAAAAGCTGCTGGCCGACGGCAAGACCGACCTGCTCAAGGAGTTCGTTTCCAACCGCACGCGCCGCAAGTTCTCGGCCTTCCTTGTCGTGCAAAATGGCAAGGTCGGCTTCGAGTTCGAGAAAAAGGCTCCCGCCAAGAAGCCGGCGGCCAAGAAGAAAGCCGATACCGAGGCCTGATCTCGGGCCTCATTCTTCGCAGCGAAAATTCCCAAAAAAAGTTCCCGGCGACGGGAACTTTGTCTTTTCGGCTTGTCTACACCGCCTCCAATTCTCACAACCTACAACAGGGGCACTCCATGGACGAGCTTTCGCTTTTCGGTATCGGCTTCGCCGCCGTGATTTTCGGTCTGTCTTGCATGATGGCGCTGAAGCTGGCTTCGAAGAAAGCCTACCACTAAGAAAAAAGCCGGGGATTTCCCGGCTTTTTTCTTAGTGCACCGCAGCAGTCGCGGTTTCACGTGAAACCGATCAGCGCAACGTGGTCGTCCCCGGCAGCTTGCACGACAGCAGGGCCGCACGCACCGCATCGATCGCCTGTGGCCGCGGGAAGGTGACTCGCCACACCAACCCGACGGTACGGGCCGGCGGCTTGCCGGCAAACGGCAGCACGCGGACCATCGATTCCTTATCGATCAGCGGATCGGCAGCCGTGCTCGGCATCACCGCCACACCCGCACCGCTGGCCACCATGTAGCGGATGGTTTCCAGCGAACTGCCTTCCAGCGAATGTTCGAGCGCATCCGGCGCGCTAAGGCGCGGGCAGGATTCCAGCACTTGGTCGCGGAAGCAATTGCCCTGGCCAAGTAGCAGAAGGTTTTGCCCGTCCAGTTCATCGGCCTCGATATCATCGCGCTTGGCCCAGGCATGATCGGCCGGCACGACGACGCGAAACGGTTCGTCATAGACCGGTTGGGCAACCAGACCAGGCTCGGAGAACGGCAACGCGATGACGATCACGTCCAGTTCGCCAGCCTTGAGCGCTGGAATCAAGTTGCCGGTGAAATCCTCTTTCAAGAACAGAGGCATCTTCGGTGCCGCCTTGCTCAAAGCCGGGATGAACTGGGGCAGCAGATACGGCGCAATGGTGTAGATGATGCCGACACGCAACTGGCCACTCATCGGATCGCCGGTGGATTCGGCGATCTCCTCGAGCTTGACCGCCTCTTCCAGGACGCGACGCGCCTGGGCGACGATGCGCTCGCCGAGCGCGGTAATGCGGACATCGCTCGCCGTGCGCTCGAACAAGGCGGCACCCAGCTGCCCTTCGACCTTCTTCAGGGCGACCGACAGCGTTGGCTGACTGACATGACAGGCTTCCGCCGCCTTGCCAAAGTGGCGCTCGCGAGCCAGCGCCACGATGTAACGCATTTCCGTCAGAGTCATTTGTTTTTCACCAGTTTTTCCATGTCCACCGCAGTTAACCAGCGCCATTCACCGGGTTTGAGGTCCGCCGGTAGCTCCAGTTCGGCTACCGCCGCACGATGCAGTACCTCGACCCGGTTACCGACTGCTGCCACCATGCGCTTCACTTGATGGTACTTGCCCTCGGTCACCGTCAGGCGCAGGGTATGTTCGTTGACGATTTCGGCCGCCGCCGCAACGATCGGCTCCGGCTCGTCGTGCAGCAATACGCCAGCCAGTAGCTGGTCAATCTGCGCCTGATCGAGCGCATGCTTGGTCGTCGCCAGATAGACCTTGGGTACCTTGCGCTTGCCGGAGGAGAGTTGATGGTTCAACTGCCCGTCATCGGTAATCAGCAGCAGGCCGGTCGTATCCTCATCCAAGCGGCCGATCGGCTGCACCCCGCGCTCGCGCAAGGGCTGCGGCAGCAGTTCCAGCACCGAGGGATGATGCTGCGGCTTGCGCGAGCATTCGTAACCGGCGGGTTTGTGCAGCAGCACAGTCGCGTGCTCCAGATACGGCCATTCGACGTCATCCACCGAAAAGACCAGGCCATCGGTGGCAATGTCGGCAAAGGGATCGTCGCAAATTTCGCCATTCACCCGCACGCGTTCGCGGCGGACCAGGACACGGCAATCCTTGCGCGTGCCAAAACCATGTTTTTGCAGGAGTCGTTCGAGTTGCATGAGCGGGATGCTAACATCGGCGCATGAATTTCGAACATCTCATCCAGATCAACGACCTGCAAAACCCGCTCATCGAGACGCTCGACCGCACCCAGGTCTGGGCCGGCCTGATGCGCCGCGTCGAGGATGCCACCCCTTTCCTGCCCGGCCTGCAACGGTGTACCGTCGTCGAGCGCCATGCCAGCCACCTGCTGCGCGAGCTCGATTTCGGTGCCGCCGTCATCCACGACCAGGTGACGATGGCCGAGGGCGAATGGGTTCGTTTCGATATCCTGCCCTCAACGCAACACGCCGGCGGCAGCCTCACCATCCGCATCGAGGAACCGGAAGCCGGTGCTCTCTTCCTGCGCTTCAGCTACGCCACCACCTTCGCCATCGATCCGAACTCGGAAGACCGCGCCTATATCGAATACGTTAAATCGGCCTATCACCAGTCCGACGTCGATTGCGTGCAGATCATCCGCATGCTGGCCAGCGGCGGCACCTTGCAGTAGCAATAATGAACAAGCTGACGAGGGAATTCCAGCGCTTGTATCTGCTGCCGGGGCAGAATGCGCCGCAGATCGATGCTAGCGCGGCTTCCCGCCTGCTCTGCCTGGCGCTGTCGGCCAAGGATTGGCCAGCCGCGGAAACGCTGTTGCAAGCCCTGTCGGAAGATCTCGAACTGACCTTGCCGGCCCTGTCGGTCGATGGCGAGGGCTTTCGCCTATGGCTATCCTTCGCGGAAGCGATCGATGCCGCAACCGGGACTCGCTTCGTCGCCGCGTTACGCCAACGCTACCTGCCGGAACTGCCGGCCGAACGCCTGCGGGTTTTAACCGGTCAGCTCACCCTGCCGCCGTCGGCGCTGGACGACGATGGCGAGCGTTGGGCCGCTTTCATCGATCCCGGTATGGGCAGCCTGTTCGTCGACGAGCCCAGTCTCGATTTCTCCCCGAACCCGGATAAGCAGGCGGAACTGCTCGCCGGCTTCACCAGTATCCCCACTCGTGCTTTCGCTCAAGCCCTGACTCGGCTGGAAGCGGCCAACGCCGAAATTGCCGGCGAAAAACCGACTGCTGCGGTGCACATGCCCGAAACGGCAAAAACCATCGGCGCCTATCCCGATCCAAAGAGCTTCCTGCTCGCCGTGATGAACGAGCCTGGCATACCGCTCGCCCAGCGCATCGAAGCGGCCAAAGCCTTGCTACCTTACGCCGACTGATCGTGCCGCGCTGAAATGCAAAAAGCCGAAGGAAAACTCCTTCGGCTTTTTCTTGCCTGCGCCCCAAGGCGCTGAAAAAGCGCTTACTCGACGCCCTGCGAGGCCAGGTAATCCTCGTAGCCACCCAGATAATCGACGATCCTGCCGTCGCCCTTGACCTCGAACACGCGCGTTGCCAGCGAGGAAACGAACTCGCGGTCGTGCGAAACGAAAATCAGCGTACCGGGGAATTTTTCCAAGCCGCTGTTCAACGCCTCAATCGATTCCATGTCGAGGTGGTTGGTCGGTTCGTCGAGCACCAGCACGTTCGGGCGTTGCAACATCAGCTTGCCGAACAACATGCGACCCTGCTCGCCACCGGAGATGACGTTGACCGACTTCTTCTGCTCCTCGCCGGAGAACAGCAGGCGGCCGAGGGTGCCGCGCACCAGGGTTTCCAGGTCGCCGCCTTCTTCGATGGAAGCACGGGCATAACCGACGATCCAGTCGGTCAGACTCTGCGTGCCGGCGAACTCGGCGCTGTGGTCTTGGGCATAGTAGCCGGGTGTGGCCTTCTCGGCCCACTTCAGCGTGCCGTATTGCGGCTGCAGTTCGCCCATCAACAGCTTCAGGAAGGTGGTCTTGCCGACACCGTTCTCACCGATCACGGCAATTTTCTCGCCACCGTTGATGGTGATCGTCAGGTTGTCGAAAATCTTCTTGTCGCTGCCCGGATAGGCAAAGCTCAGGTTCTCGATCTCGACGGCCTGGCGGTGCAGCTTCTGCTTCTCGTCGTAATCGAAGCGGATCCACGGATACTGGCGCGACGACGGTTTGACGTCCTCCGGCTTCAGCTTGTCGATCAGCTTCAAGCGGGAAGTCGCCTGCTTGGCCTTGGAAGCGTTGGCCGAGAAGCGGCGAACGAAGGTCTGCAGTTCGGCGATGCGTTCCTTGGCCTTGGCATTGGCCTGCGACTGACGCTCGCGGGCCTGCTGGGCAGCCTCCATGAAGTCATCGTAGTTGCCGGCATAGGTGGTGATCTTGCCGTAGTCCAAGTCGGCCATGTGGGTACAGACCTGGTTCAGGAAGTGACGGTCGTGGGAGATGATGATCATCGTCGAATCTCGACCGTTCAACACGTCCTCCAGCCAGCGGATGGTGTTGATGTCGAGGTTGTTGGTCGGTTCGTCGAGCAGCAGGATGTCCGGGTTGGCGAACAGGGCCTGACACAACAGCACGCGCAGCTTCCAGCCGGGCGCAACTTCACTCATCGGGCCGTTGTGCTGCGCGGTCGGAATACCGACGCCGAGCAACAGCTCACCAGCACGCGATTCGGCGGTATAGCCGTCGTATTCGCCGACCTTGCCTTCCAGTTCGGCAGCGCGCATGTAGTCGTCCTCGGTCGCTTCCGGATTGGCGTAGATCGCATCGCGTTCCTGGATGGCCGCCCACAGTTCCTCGTGCCCCATCATCACGACGTCGAGCACGCGCATCTCTTCGTAGGCGAACTGGTCCTGCTTCAGGTAGGCCATGCGCTCATGCACGTCCTTCGAGACGTTGCCAGCCGACGGCTCAAGCGCGCCACAGAGAATTTTCATGAACGTGGACTTGCCGGCGCCGTTGGCGCCGATCAGGCCGTAGCGATAGCCTTCGCCAAACTTGACGTTGACGTTTTCAAACAGGGGCTTGACCCCGAACTGCATAGTAATGTTGGCAGCGACAAGCACAGCGAATCCGATCTGCAATTTGGTAAAACGAAGGGGCGAATTTTACCTGTTTTCAAGGGGTTGACCGCGCGTTAGGCTCCATTTTTGTGCACCGCGGTGTAAGATTTGCCGCCACTACAATAATCGCGATACGAGAGACAGCATTCATGGTTCCGCACCTGACCACTGCCCTGACCGGCCCACTCCTCGAACTCGAGCGCCGTTTCCTCGCCAGTAGCCCCCAAATCGAGCACTGGCTACGCGGCCAATGGCTGGAACACACGCCGCCCTTCTATTCTTCGGTGGATCTGCGCAATTCCGGTTTCAAACTTGCTCCGGTCGACACCAATTTGTTCCCGGGCGGCTTCAACAACCTGAACCCGGCCTTCCTGCCGCTCTGCGTGCAGGCGGCGATGAGCGCCATAGAGAAGTTCTGCCCGGAAGCACGCAGCCTGCTGCTGATTCCGGAAAACCACACGCGCAACCAGTTCTACCTGCAGAACGTCGCCCAGATCGCCGCCATCCTGAAGCAGACCGGGCTGAACGTACGCATCGGTACCCTGCTGCCGGAAATCGACAAGCCAACCCCGATCGACCTGCCGAACGGCCAGCAATTACTGCTCGAACCGCTGGTCCGCACCCGGCACCGTCTGGGTCTGGACGGTTTCGACCCTTGCGCCATCCTGCTCAACAACGATCTGTCCGCCGGCATCCCGGACATTCTGAAAGGCCTCAATGAGCAGGTCATCCTGCCGCCGGTGCACGCCGGCTGGGCGGTACGCCGCAAATCCAACCATTTCGCCGCCTACGATCAAGTGGCCAACGACTTCGCCAAGGAGATCGGCATCGATCCGTGGCGGATCAACCCGGCCTTCTCGGTCTGCCGCAGCATCAACTTCCATGAACGCCAGGGCGAGGAATGCCTGGCCGCCAACGTCGCCGCCGTGCTCGATCTGGTCAAGGAAAAATACCGCGAGTACGACATCGAGGAAACGCCCTACGTCGTCGTCAAGGCCGACGCCGGCACCTACGGCATGGGCGTCATGACCGTGCGTGATGCCGACGAAGTGATCGCCCTGAACCGCAAGCAGCGCAACAAGATGAGCGTGGTCAAGGAAGGCCTCGAAGTGTCCGAGGTATTGATCCAGGAAGGTGTACATTCGTTCGAGACGCTGAACGAAGCGGTCGCCGAGCCGGTGATCTACATGATCGACCGCTACGTGGTCGGCGGTTTCTACCGCGTCCATACCGGCCGCGGCAAGGACGAAAACCTGAATGCCCCAGGCATGCACTTCGAGCCGCTGGCCTTCGAAACCGGCTGTAACCTGCCTGACTACCGCTGCGGCAATCCGGATTCGCCGCCCAACCGCTTCTACGCCTACGGGGTTGTCGGCCGTCTAGCCTGCCTCGCTGCCGCCATCGAACTCGAGCGCACGGCGCCCGAAGCCGACTGAGCCGCGTGCAGGCCGGCGAGTTCTTTCACGAGAGTCCGCGCGAGCACCAGCTCAAGCTGGCCTTCGTGCTCGACCCGCTGGCTGAACTGAAGGCCTGGAAGGACTCTTCCGTCGCCATGATGC
Organism: Azonexus sp.; assembly: GCA_041909105.1. Lineage (GTDB taxonomy): Bacteria > Pseudomonadota > Gammaproteobacteria > Burkholderiales > Rhodocyclaceae > Azonexus. The sequence goes on along the minus strand of JAYREE010000001.1, from coordinate 100,873 downwards.
GGGCGGCGGAAAAGCATGGCCACGACGTTTACGCCATCGACAGCCGCAGCCTCGGTTACCGCACGCCGGAGGCCGACCACCTGGGCGGCGTGTTCGGCGAGGCCGTCGAACTGCACCTGCGGCCGGATGATCGCGACTGGTACCGCGAAATCGGCCGGGACTGGAAGCCGCTGAAGCAGTTCGATGCGGTCATCATGCGCAAGGATCCGCCTTTCGATTTCGAATACCTGACTGCCACCTGGCTACTGGAACGCGCCGAAGCGGAAGGTGCCAAGGTATTCAACCGGCCGCGCGCCCTGCGCGAGCATTCGGAAAAGCTGTCCATCCTGGAATTTGCCCAATTTGCCCCGTGCACCGCAGTCAGCCGGGATATGGGGCAATTGCAGCATTTCATCGACGAGCAGCGCGACGTGATCCTGAAGCCGCTCGACGGGATGGGCGGCAGCCAGATCTTTCGCGTGCATCGCAACGACCCGAACCGCAACGTCATCCTTGAAACCCTGACCCAGCTTGGCCAGCGTACCATCATGGCCCAGCGCTTCCTGCCGGAGATCGTGCACGGCGACAAACGCATCCTGCTGATTGGCGGAAAACCGGTGCCGTGGTGCCTGGCGCGCATCCCCCCGGCTGGTGAAACGCGGGGGAACCTAGCGGTCGGCGGTACCGGCATTGCCCAGGAACTCTCGAAACGCGACCGACAGATCGCCGAGGCCCTCGGCCCCACCTTGCTTAAGCGCGGTCTGATGCTGGTCGGGATCGACGTCATCGGCGACCATCTGACCGAAATCAACGTCACCAGTCCAACCTGCATGGTCGAGATTCGCCAGCAAAGCGGCTTCGACGCGGCCGGCGCCTTCATCACCGCCATCGAACACGCATGCGGCCTCTCCTGATCGCCCTCTTCTGTCTCACCCTCACCGCCTGCAGCCGCACCCCGCTGCAGGAACAGCAGGCCTACGTCTTCGGCACCCGGGTCGAAGTCATCGTCGTCAGCACCGAAGCCGAAACAGGACGCAAAGCCATCGCCGCCGTGCTGCGCGAATTCGACCGCCTGCACCGGACCTACCATGCCTGGCAGGAATCGGAACTGACGGCGCTGAACGATGCCATCGCCGCCGGCAAACCGCATACCGTCAGCCCCGAACTGGCTAATTTCGTCCGCGAAGCGCAAGCCTTCTCGCAGCAGGGCGATCACCTGTTCGACCCGGGCATTGGCGAGTTGATCAAGCTATGGGGTTTCCAGGCCGACGAATTCGCCGCCCAATTGCCTGACCCCGCTGCCATCAAGGCTTGGCTCGCAGCCCACCCCTCGGTTGCCGACCTGAAAGTTGACGGCACCACCGTAACCAGCCGCAACCGCCACGTCCGGCTCGATTTCGGCGGCTACCTGAAAGGCGTCGCCCTCGACCGTGCTGCCGCCATCCTGCACCAGGACGGCATCCACAATGCACTGATCAACATCGGCGGTAACATCCTGGCGCTCGGCAGCAAAGAGGGCAAGAAGTGGCGTGTCGGCATCCAGCACCCCCGCCAGCCCGGCCCCCTCGCCACCGTCACGCTGGACGATGGTGAAGCCATTGGCACCTCCGGCGACTACCAGCGCTTCTTCGAGGTCGACGGGCAACGCTACGCTCACTTGCTCGACCCGCTTACCGGCTACCCAGCGAACCATACCGAGGCCGTCACCGTCCTGATTCCAGCCATCCCCAAAGCCGGCACGTTGTCGGACGCGACCTCCAAGCCCATTTTCATCGCTGGGACCGATGGCTGGCGCAAAATGGCTCACCAGATGAACGTCGGCCTCGTGTTGCGTGTCGACCGTGAAGGAAAAATTTTCGCTACCGAGGCGCTACGGCAACGCTTGGACTTCATCGGTCAGTCCCCGGAAATCACTGTCGTTCCCTGAGCCCCAGCATCCATTTGACATCGCGAAGCCAGCGACGTATATCTTGGCCTTTCGTGCTGCTCACTTGTCGTTGAAGCCTTTGCCTACAAGCGGGGGACGCTGTGCTGCCAAAAATTTCCTTGAGAACCCCGGGCTTTGCCAACAGTCTGGTGTTGCGCATCAGTCTCCTGCTACTGTTGGCACTCGGCGCATTCACTATCGGTATCTACCTATTGCTTGGGCGCCCCACGGTTCAGCGGCTTGCCGAGAGCCAGATGCAGCTTGCCGCAGACCAACTCGAAAGCCGATTCGAGGGCATGCTGCATGCGGTCGAAGTGACCATCCGCAGCAGTCAGGGCTGGGGTATGGACAATCAACTGGACCACGCCGACCTACTGCGTTTCAACGAGTATTACTTTCCCATTCTGGCCAATCATGACGAAATCAGTTCGGTCATCTTCGCCCACGAATCGGGCCGCGAAATCCTATTGCTGCTTGGGCATGATGGACGCTGGATAAACCGCATAACCAACCCCGACGCCTGGGGTAACAAGACCTACTGGATCACCTGGAATACTCGCCGGGAAATCGAATCCGTCGAAATGCGCGAGCGCGACTACGATGCCAGAAAACGTCCGTGGTTTATTGGTGCCATGGCATTGCCCGACAACCGGTCGATCCATTGGACAGAGCCATACATCTTCTACACCACGCTCGAAGCCGGCATCACAGCCGCCATGCGCTGGCAGGGCACGGACGGTTCTAACTATGTCATTGGCCATGACGTCAAACTAATCGATCTTGCCGAACACACCTCGCAATTGTCGGTCGGCATTGAGGGCAAGGTGGCCCTCCTGCTCAAGGATGGGAAGCTGCTCGCCCCCCCACGGGATATCCGCTACGCGGGCAAGCAAGGGATCAAGGAAGCCGTGCTCAAGACCCCCGATGAGTTGGGAATGTCTGAAATGGCGCAAGGACTGCGTCTGTGGGAAGAATCTCGCGGGCAGTCGCCTCGACTCCAAGCCTTCACCCAGAGCGACGGAGAGTGGTTCAGTCTGTTCAAGCCACTGGAGGGTTCGGCCGATCAGGTCATGATCGGCATCGTCGCACCGAAACGCGACTTCTTTCCGGTCACTTCACAAGATATTGGCGTTCTGATGTTCATTGCCATTTGGGCGCTTGCCCTGGGCATTGCCGTTGCGCTGCGCATCGCACATCGCTTTGGCTCCCCGCTCAATGAACTAGCGGCGGCCAGCGACCGGATCGGCCATCTGGAGTTGATCGAACCGGTGGTCAGCAGCGCCCGATGGTTGGAGGTCAAACGCCTGGCCAGCTCCCTCGAATGCATGCGGCAACATCTCCTGCAGGCCCAACAGAAACTGCGCCGGGTCAATTTCGAGTTGGAGGAAAAGGTCGCCGCACGTACCGAAGCGTTACGCCAGAATCAGGACATCCTGCAAAAACGCGAGGCATTTTTCCGGGCCATTTTCGATAATGCGGCGGTCGGCATCGTCAGTTTCAATGCGGAGAAAAAGCCAGTATTGGTCAATCGCGCCTACGCCGATTTCACGGGTTATCCGATCGACGTTCTTCTGGCCAACCCGGAGGCCCAAACCGTTGCCCCCGACGAACGCAAGCGCCTGGAAAACGCGCTCCAGGATATTGCTGCCGGCCAACGGAACTATCTAAGGAGCGAGTTCGAATTCGTCGATCCTCAGGGCCATCCTCGCTTTGGCGACGTACAGATTGCCGGGGTACGCAACGAACGCAATGAACTCGATTCGATTCTGGTCACCGTTCTCGACGTCACCGACCGGCGCGAGGTCGAAATCGAATTGGTCCGACAGTTCAGCTTCATGCAGGCACTGATCGACACGATTCCCAATCGGATCTTCTATAAGGGCGCCGATACGCGTTTCCTCGGGTGCAATCAGGCTTACGAGAATTTCTTCGGTATCAAGCGCTCGGAATTCGTCGGCAAAAGGGTGCTCGACCTAGAATATTTGCCGTACGAAGCCCGCGAAGCCTATCAAGCGGAAGACGAACGCGTCATCACCGAATGCGGACGGGTCATGCGCGAAGTGCAGTTGCCGTCGGCAGATGGCTCGCTACGCGACACCCTGTATTCGGTGACCGGATTCAGGTCCCCGGATGGAGAGCCTGGCGGGCTAATTGGGGTCGTCGTCGATATCAGCGCACAAAAAAAAGCCGAACGCGATGCCGAGGAGGCGCGAGGCATTGCCGAAACGGCTGCGGCCGCCAAAGCAGACTTCCTGGCCAACATGAGTCACGAAATCCGCACACCGATGAACGCGATCATCGGAATGACACATCTGGCACTGCAAACCGAGTTGTCCGCACGACAGCGCAATTATCTGGGCAAGGTCGACAATGCGGCGCGGGGCTTGCTCGAGATCATCAACGACATTCTCGATTTCTCGAAAATCGAGGCAGGCATGATGCGTATCGAGAAGATTCCGTTCAGCCTCGACACCAAGCTCAGGCAGCTTGCCGACCTCTGTTCGTTGAAGGCTTGCGAGCGGGGCTTGGAACTGGTTTTCGACGTTGCACCGGACGTGCCGGACAACCTGATCGGCGATCCTTTGCGCCTTGGCCAGATCCTGCTCAATCTGGTGGGCAACGGTATCAAATTTACCGAGCACGGCGAAGTCACAGTCCGTGTGCGCTGCCTGAGTCAAACTCAGAATCTAGCGGAATTGCACTTTGAAGTGAACGACACCGGAATCGGCATGTCTCATGAACAGCAAGCGGACCTGTTCACGGCATTCTCTCAGGCCGACACGTCAACGACCCGGAAATACGGCGGTACCGGGCTCGGCCTCTCAATCAGCAAACGACTCGTCGAACTGCTGGGCGGCAATATTTCAGTCGGCAGCGAAATTGGCGTCGGCAGCTCATTCTCCTTTGAATTAGCTTTCGCCTTGGCCGACGCTTCACCGATCGTCCGCGAACGGATAGGCTTGCCCAGTCAGTTACAGACGCTGGTCGTCGACGACAGCCCGGGAGCTCGCGAGGTGCTCTGCCATATGCTTGCCAGCCTGGGATTCGAATGCCTTTGCGCAGCCAGTGGCATAGAGGCACTTGAGTGCCTGCGCAAAGCCAAGACTACCGGTTCGCCTTTCGGCTTGTTGATCGTCGACTGGAAAATGCCGGGAATGGATGGTATCGAGCTTCTACGGCACATTGCTTCGCAAATTGAACCAGCCCCCTGGCCGGCCACCATCATGACCTCGGCCTACGATCAGGAAGAGCTAGAAATGGCCTTGGGCGACCAGTCCGATCAGATCGGAGCCATCCTGGCGAAACCCGCCACCGCCTCGTCGCTCTTCGATGCCATCATGACGGCCTTGCACCGGGAGCGCCGAAGCAAACAGCACCCCTCACTGCAGCAGTCCACTATAGAGGCACTTCCCTCCGGCAAACTGGTGCTGCTCGTCGAAGATAACGAAGTCAATCGGGAACTGGCCGAAGAAATGCTCGTCAATTTCGGGCTGCAAGTCGAATCGGCAAGTAACGGGCAGGAAGCCATCGATTCTGTGCGCAACAAACAATATGACCTCGTCCTGATGGATTGCCACATGCCGGTGATGGATGGCTACGAAGCCACCCGACGCATCCGCGGCGACCTGAACATGGGCGAGCTACCGGTCATCGCAATGACTGCCAATGCGATGGCTGGCGATCGTGAACGCTGTCTGGCCGCCGGGATGAATGACCACATTGCCAAGCCAATCGACATAGCCCTGTTGCAGCAGACCTTGCTTCATTGGCTGAGCGGTCGTGGGCAGCCGCCAATCCCGGCCAGCCCAGTTGACGAACCCGTCAACACAGATGGGAATATCGATACCGAGGCCGCCCTGGCACGGCTGGGTGGAAATCACGAAAGACTGGATCGCCTGATTCTTCGCTTCGCGGAAAACCAAGGCGATGCCATTGAACGCCTTCGGGCAGCTCAACAGGCCAACAACCGCGAGGCCATGATTCTGCTCGCCCACACGCTTCGTAGCTTGGCCAGCAACATCGGTGGTATCGCAGTTGCCAGAGCGGCCGGAGAGATCGAAACAGCGCTAAAGAATGAGCTTCCGCTCGACAGCGCAGCCTTGCAGGAACTCTTGAGCAAACTTGGAGAGCCACTGGCCAAGTTGCTCTTGCTGGCAAAGCAGAACAACCAACCGAGCGCGATTCCGGACACTACCAGCGATTTGGATTGGGAGCGTCTGCACAAAACGCTATCCCAACTGCAATCCCTTCTGGATAATGATGACGCAACTGCTGTACGCTGTTTTACCGAGATTTATCCTGCCTTGAGGGCCCTGTGTGAGCCGGAAAAGCTCCAAGCGCTGAAAGACAGGATTGAACGTTACGATTTTGAAGAAGCGAGTACCTCGCTACGTACATTAATCGAGACATTGGAAACCTGAGCGCGACATGAGCAGCGGAGGACGCATGTCACCCCTTATCCCGAAGCAAAGCATCCTCGTGGTTGACGACACCCCGGAGAATATCGACCTGCTGAGCGAAGTCCTCTGCGACGACTATCGCATCCGCGTCGCCACCTCTGGTGAACGCGCGCTCAAGATTGTCTATTCGGATGATCCGCCCGATCTGATCCTGCTCGACATCATGATGCCTGGCCTCAGTGGCCTGGAAATCTGCCGCCGCCTCAAGGCCAACCCGGATCGGAGACGTATTCCCATCATTTTCGTCACCGCCATGAGCAGTGTCGAGGATGAGCGCATCGGGCTGGAAACCGGTGCTGTCGATTACATCACCAAGCCAATCAGTCCCCCCATCGTCAAAGCCCGCGTTCGCACGCATCTGGCGCTCTACGATCAGTCGCGCGAGCTCGAACGCATGGTCCGCCAGCGCACCTACGAACTGATGACCACCCGTCAACAGATCATCCGCCGCCTGGGCCGTGCCGCAGAGTTCAAGGACAATGAAACCGGCAACCACGTTCTGCGTATGAGCCACTACGCCCGCCTGATCGCCGAACACTGCGGACTGGGTTCAGAAGCGACCTCCATCCTGTTCAACACGGCGCCAATGCACGATATCGGCAAAATCGGCATCCCTGATTCCATTCTGTTGAAACCTGGCAAGCTAACAACCGAGGAATGGAAGATCATGTTCCAGCACCCGATCATGGGTGCCGAAATCATCGGCAAGCACGAGAACGACCTGCTGGAAACCGCCCGCATCATTGCGCTGACTCATCATGAAAAATGGGATGGCAGCGGCTATCCGCAGGGCTTGAAAGGTGACAGCATTCCGCTTGAAGGACGAATCGTCGCCATCGCCGACGTCTTCGATGCCCTGGTTTCTGAACGTCCCTACAAGAAGCCGGTACCACTCGACGATGCCCTGGCTTATATGGACAGCCAGGCCGGTATCGACTTCGACCCGATGCTGATGCAAGCATTCAAGGCTGCGCTACCGGAAATCCTTCGCATTCGCGAAATCTATGCCGACGAAAACGGCGCTCTGACCGACCTCGAATTCCAGATCAACGAGATATATGATCACCGAGATGACCCTGTCGGGTACCCCGACGTGCTGAAACGTACCGGCGACTGCAAGTAAGCACCATTGGCTCAACTCGATGAGCTACGAAGAGAAACTATGGCGTGCAGCAGAATGGATTGCTTCTGCCGATGGTTTGCTGATTACCGCCGGCGCAGGCATGGGGATCGACTCCGGGCTGCCCGATTTCCGTGGCCCCGGTGGTTTCTGGGCTGCCTACCCGGCACTTGGGCGGGCGCGCATTGCTTTTGAGCGCATCGCCAACCCAGCGGCGTTCGAAACTGACCCGCGCTTGGCCTGGGGCTTCTACGGCCACAGGTTGAATCTGTATCGGAAAACCGTTCCTCATCCCGGTTTTGGGCTACTTCTGGAACTGGCCAAGCAAATGAAACATGGTCTCTGGGTTTTCACCAGCAACGTCGATGGACAGTTCCAAAAAGCGGGCTTTCCGGCCGATCGCATCTGCGAAGTCCATGGCTCGATTCACCATATGCAATGTGCGACCAATTGTCTGGGCACCATCTGGTGGGCCGAGGATTTTGTCCCAGACGTCGATGAGGAAACCTGTCGGTTGATTGGCGAACCGCCCACCTGTCCGCATTGCGCTTACCTTGCCCGCCCCAATATCCTGATGTTCGGCGACTGGGGCTGGGTCGAGCGACGCACCGAGCTCCAGTTCCAGCGCCTGCAACAATGGATGTCTGCGGTGCACCGGCCGATTTGCCTAGAAATCGGGGCCGGCACACATATCCCAACCGTGCGCCATTTCTCCGAAACGCATGGTGAACGATTGATCCGCATCAATCCCGGCGAAGCTGAAGTAACGGACAAACAAAACGCAGTTGGCCTTCCGCTCGGCGGCTACGAAGGGCTACGTCGCCTCGCCGAAGCCTGTGGCGTCAACTAAGCTCTATTCAGGACTCCGGGAATCGACGAGCAGCGTCACCGGGCCATCATTGATCAGGCTGACCTTCATGTCGGCACCGAAAACCCCTGTCGGCACAGGCTGACCCAGACCTTCGCTCAGCTTGGCGACGAAGCGTTCGAACAAAGGCTGAGAAACCTCGCCCGGCGCTGCCCTACTCCACGATGGACGATTGCCCTTCTTGACCGAAGCGTAGAGCGTGAATTGGGAAACGGCGAGGATTTCCCCGCCCACATCCTGCACGCTCCGGTTCATCACGCCGTTCTGGTCGGGAAAGACGCGCAAACGTAGTAGCTTGCTGACCATCCACTCGATATCGCTGTCCTCGTCAGTCTCTTCGAAACCGGCAAGCAATAACAGGCCCGCCCCGATTTTTCCCGAAATTCTTCCAGAAGCGACGACACTGGCCTCCTGGACGCGTTGAAGTATAACTCTCATGAAGTCGCGGCTCTCAGACCAAAGGAATGATGTTAGCAACGGCCTGAAGCAGGAGGTTAACCTCTTCCAACAACGACTCCGTCTCTACTGAAAGTCCATCCATTCGCCGTATGCCTGCCCGCCACTCGATGTCCGCAGCGATACGGACTGCGGGACTGGCATTGAAAGTGGAGAGTGCCGAACGAAGGTTGTGCGCCGTTTTTTCGACAAGTTCATGGTCATTACTGGCGATACCAGCGCGCAATCGCTGCAAATCCAACGGCCAATTTTGGATAAAGACGGGAGCGATGATTTCAATTGCGTCCTGATCGGACTCTCGCAACGCTGCCGCGTAGTCATAACGTTCAGGAAGAGTCGCGAGCATCTCCAACTCCGCCCCGAACACCTGCAATTTGTCGAAAAGGCTCTTAGCCTTGATTGGCTTCGAAATGTAATCATCCATCCCAGCTGCCAGGCATTCCTCCTTATCTCCCTGCATGGCGGCAGCCGTCATGGCGATAATTGGGGTCCTAGCCAGGCCATGCTCACGCTCATACCGACGAATCCACTGGGTGGCCTCTAACCCACCCATCACCGGCATATGCATGTCCATCAGGATAAGATCGAATTTCTTAGCGAAGAACTTCTCAATCCCCGCCTGACCGTCGCTAGCAACAGTTGTCCGATACCCCCATTTTTCCAATAACCCTAGGGCCAACTTCTGATTGACTGGATGATCCTCAAACAACAGGATTTCCATTGGTCGTTGCAATTCGTTTATCGAATGCTTGGTCAATATTGGAGCAGAGGGTGTTTCACATTGAGACGTTTCCACACCGAAAAGACGGCAGAGGGCTGCCAACAATTCTTCCGATGCAATCGGCTTGGCAAAAAAACCTTTAATCCCGATTTCTCGGCATCGCTCGGAGTCACCGCGGAGTGCGCCAGAGGAGAGCATTAACATGGGCGGCGCTTCCTTCATGCCGGTTGTAATTTGTTCGGCCAACTCATAGCCGTCGACTCCCGGCATGTGAGCATCGAGAATGATCCCGTCGAATGGCCTGCTTTGAGAAAGCAGGTGTTCCCATGCCATCGTCGCGCCATCAGCCAGTACTGCCTCGATTTCCCAGTTGCCTAGCATCCCGGCAAGAACACGGCGATTGGTTTCATTGTCATCAACTACCAAAATCCTACGTCCGCGCAATTCAACGAAGGGATTCTGATGGACCTGTTCAGGAAATTCATCGATATCCAAGACCACGGTGAAATGGAAGGTACTTCCCTCTCCGATTTGGCTCTCCAGCCATATCCGGCCACCCATCAATTCGACCAAACGTCGGGAAATGGATAATCCCAGACCGGTTCCGCCATAGCGCCGAGTAGTAGAAGTATCTTCCTGCGTGAAGGCTTCGAAAATCTGTCCCTGTTTTTCCTGGGCTATCCCAATTCCTGTATCGGATACCGAAACGAGAATCTCAACCTGATATTTCTTTCGTGAGACGACCGACATGCCTACGGTTATCTCACCTTGTTCAGTAAATTTGATCGCGTTGCCGACAAGGTTGGTCAATACTTGGCGCAAACGTCCGGGATCGCCCAGCACGAAGTTCGGGACGCCCGGCAATATATCGACGATAAGTTCCAGTCCCTTTTCATGTGCTTTCAGAACGATGGTTTTAAGGGTGTCAGAAACCACGCGCTGGAGGTCGTAGGAAATCTTTTCAATCTGGAGCTTGCCGGCTTCAATTTTTGAAAAATCAAGGATGTCATTGATGATGGTCAGCAATGAATCTGCCGACGATTTGACGATACTCAGGTACTCTCTCTGCTCATCGGTAAGGTCGGTATCGAGCGCCAAGTCCGTCATGCCGAGCACCCCGTTCATGGGGGTCCGGATCTCATGACTCATGTTCGCCAGAAACTCGCTTTTTGCTCGACTGGCAGCTTCAGCGGCATCGCGGGCTAACATAACCTCAGCCTCGGCCTGTTTGCGTTCGGTGATATCAATGATCACCCCTAACAAAGCATGAATGCTGCCATCGCGTCGGGTGAGCACCGCCTTGCGATAGATCGTGTCATGGCGACGGCCATCCCGACCATGAACGATCGCTTCATACGACTGTACTCCCCCATGCTCCATCAATTCCCGATCTTTTGCGAAATGCAGACCGGCATCTGCAGGATCAAGCAAATCGAAAAGTGTGCGACCAATAAAGCGCTCACGTGGAGTGTCAAAGAAGAGCTCGAAAGCGCGATTAAGCCGGAGGTATTTGCCTTCAACATTCTTCAGATAGACCGGCAGCGGAATTGCCTCAATCAACTCCTCGACCAGATGGAGTTGCTCGTAGAGTTGGGTTTCAATCTGTTTGCGGTCGGTAATATCAGTACGAATCCCGATGTATTGTTCGGGAACACCCCACTCGTCCAGCAAGGGTACTATGGTTGCGCTAACCCAATAGTGATCGCCACCTTTGGTACGGTTGCAGACCTCACCGTGCCAAACATCTCCAGTCGATATCGTGGCCCACATGTCTGCGTAAAATTCGGAAGAATGCATGCCGGATTTAACGATACGGTGGTTTTGCCCCAGTAACTCATCGCGCGAAAAACCACTGATCTGGCAGAAACGGTCGTTGGCATAAATGATATTGCCCTGCACATTTGTAATGCTGACGATTGCATGCTGATCGAGGGCAAACTTCTGGTTGGCCAATTCCCTTTTACTGTTAGCCAGTGCGGAAACTAACTCCGCCACGCGCTGAGACAGTTCGTTTAAATCTTCCGATGCGATTTCATCGGCCGACACTCGGCCTGGAAGCAAATCTCGAACGGTATCTCGCAACGACTGCAAGGCTCCCTGACGCTCCTGTAAATCTCTCCGGAGCTTCTCGTTCAATGCGGAGAGTTCAAGAGAGGAAATTTCCAGGCTACGCGTCCTGAGTTCCAGGTCGCGATCAAACTGCTCGTAGGTTTCGTCGATACGTTTTAGAAATTCGGAAAAGCCGCTAAAACACTGCGCCACCGCAGGATCCAGCTCTCCGGAAAACTCCGACAGCCTGCGAAGTAGACTGACTAACGCCTCCTCGTCGTCGATTCCCATCGATCGCCGCAATTGCCTAAGGAGGATTTTTTTCATCGTGAAGTTCCGTTAGTCCTCGGCCAGGCAACTGATGGTCATCGTTTGATTATGTAATCGGCAGAACCCTTCAGGAGCAAACGGACTTATTTCTCCATAGCTGTAAAAGCCAGTCAACAAGGTATTGCTTCCGAAAACATCAACGACGGCTTCGACTTCTTCTTCGACTCGCTGCCCCATGACCAGTTTTCTCCCGACACAACTGACAAGGATCGGCAGGATCGGTTTGTCCTTGTTCATCATCGCCATCGCTGATTCCGCGGCAGATTCGGCACCATCGACCAGCTTGTCGGTACTGGCATGCATTAGCTTTAAATAGCCATCCTGTGCGACCTCTCCAGCCAAGGTCAAACTGCCGTATACCTCATCGACAGCCAGGATCGTGCGGATCAACCCATTCACCTGATGATCGTCACTCAGCATGGCAAAAGGGAAAAGCAGCCCGGATGCTGGCAAATCCTTCGCATGATGGCCAAGATAACGCTTATAAACCGCCAATGCCGGCTCGCCATCGAGTTCAAACAAAACGTTTCCATTGCTCTTCGTAACCTTGCGCGCCGGGCCAAACGCTTCCCACCCACCGAACGAACCATGACCAACACGCAAATGCTCGCCATAGAAACCTAAGGCAACGATGGTACGGTCCCCTACGCCATCGGCGCTCAAGGTAAAGGTTTGTTTGAATGCTCCAGCATCTCCTGCAAGGCCACCGCATATGACAACGTTGCGGGAAAGCGCAGAGGTCATTCCTCTAACCAAGGCACTACCATTGATTTGCGTTCCCGGACCGAACACCAGAATTCCCTTCAGGTCATCACTGTCGAGCTTTCTGGCTAATTCTTCTCCTGCCCCGAACGATTCAGCCATATCGGTCAACTCGATGGCAGCCTGCCGAATGGCGACTTTGTCAAAACGGACAGCGGTAATTGTGCAGGTTCCATCATCGACACCTTGCGCGGTGATTTCTCCCGCTGTCGAACAGCCGGCCAGATTGGATGACGGAAATGTCTGCTTCAGGTAAGCGAAAAATTCTGAATTACCAATGAGTTCGATGCTGCCAAAAACCAAAAGCAAATTGGGCTGGATGGCTTTTAAGCGGGAAACTGCTGCGGGCAGATCAGCCAAGCTTCTGACTATTTGCTGAATCGCGTGCATCTTTGTCTCCTGGCAGCTTAGCCAAAGAATTTGGCAAATAATTGCGATTATAGAACTTTACACTGGATATCGATGGGCACCCAGGAGCATTCCAACTGCCGAAAATTTGCCGTAGATAGATGCAAAAAAGCCCCAATTAAGGGGCTCGAACTGCTTTTTGCCTAACACCGGAAATTACTTACTCCGGTCGAACAAAAACGTAGCGGTGCTTGAACGTTTCGCCTTTTAGCTCGGATACGTCGAACTGGCCTCCTCTACCGACCAACTTAGCACGTCCATGCGCGCCCGGTCTTCCCACCCCGCTCCCCGTTTCCTTCAGATCGAAAATGATCGGTTCGGGAGCGACAAGTTGCATTTCCAGAATAGTCCCTGGATCTTCATCCAGCCAAAACTTGTAAACCGAATTCGGTCCATTCAGCATGGCCTGCTGCTGCAATTTTCCATCAAGGTAAATATCGACTTTCACTGGATCAGAGGCATAGCATGCGCTAGCCCCTAGGATCGTCGATGCAACTAGCAATGAGTGAATTTTCATTACGCCATACTCCTAGATATCGATCCGCGCGTTGAGCGCGTTGGTTTCGATGAACTCACGGCGGGGTTCGACATCCTCGCCCATCAGCGTGGTAAAGATTTCGTCGGCTGCAATGGCGTCGTCGATCTGCACACGCAGCAAGCGGCGCACCGTCGGGTCCATGGTGGTTTCCCAGAGTTGCTCCGGGTTCATTTCGCCCAAGCCTTTGTAGCGCTGCTTGCTGATGCCACGTTCGACTTCGCTGAGCAGCCACTTCATGGCATCGCCGAAGTTGCCGATCACTTGTTTCTTTTCGCCGCGAGCGATGATGGCACCGGCACCGAATAGATCGCCCAGAGTCTCGGCCATGCGCTTGATCTGCAGGTAGTCGCCGGACAGCAGCAAATCTTCATCGATCAAGCCAACCTTCAGGTTGCCGTGGTGCATGCGCTCGATGCGCAGAATCCAGCGCTCCTGAATGTCGTCGAACTTGGGAACGATTCGGGTACCGTGATTAACGAATTGGCCAACCAACTCGGCACTGTTACGGGCTGCGGCCTCGCTCGACAGGTCGAGTTTCAGATTGTGGCGGACAACGGCGTGCAGCACATCCGGATTAATCAGGTGCGACAGGCGCTCGATCACCGCCTCGGTAGCCAGCCAGGAACGAGCCAGGTTTTCCAGGGCCGAACCACTGATCGCATCAGCCCCGGCACGCGGGGTCAGCACGGCTTCGTCAAGCGCCATGTTGAGCAGGAACTGGTTGTATTCCTGGTCGTCTTTCAGGTAACGCTCGGTCTTGCCATGCTTGACCTTGTAAAGTGGTGGCTGGGCGATATAGACGTAGCCACGCTCGATCAACGCCGGCATCTGGCGGTAGAGCAAGGTCAGCAGCAGGGTGCGGATGTGGGCACCATCGACGTCCGCATCGGTCATGATGATGATGCGGTGGTAGCGCAGTTTTTCGACGTTGAAATCGTCCTTGCCGATGCCGGTGCCGAGCGCGGTGATCAGCGTGACGATCTGCTCGGAGGAAATCAGCTTGTCGAAGCGCGCTTTCTCGACGTTCAGCACCTTGCCCCGCAGCGGCAGGATCGCTTGGAACTTGCGGTCACGACCCTGCTTGGCAGAGCCGCCGGCAGAGTCACCCTCGACGATGTAGATTTCGCACAGCGCCGGGTCTTTTTCCTGGCAATCAGCCAGCTTGCCCGGCAGACCGATACCATCAAGCACGCCCTTGCGCCGTGTCATTTCACGGGCCCGACGGGCCGCTTCACGGGCGCGGGAGGCTTCGACGATCTTGCCGCAGATGGTCTTGGCATCGACCGGGTTTTCCAGCAGGAAGTCGGCCAGCTTCTGGGCGACGACTTCCTCGACGGCCGGGCGGGCTTCCGAGGAAACCAGCTTCATCTTGGTCTGCGAGGCGAACTTCGGGTCCGGCATTTTCACGGACAGCACACAGGCCAGGCCTTCGCGCATGTCGTCACCGGAAATTTCGACCTTGGCCTTCTTGGCGATCTCGTTTTCTTCGATGTACTTGTTGATGACCCGGGTCATCGCCGCACGCAAGCCGGTCAGGTGTGTGCCGCCGTCCGACTGCGGAATATTGTTGGTGAAGCAGAGCACCTGTTCCTGATAGGAATCATTCCACTGCATGGCGACTTCGACGCCGATGGTCACGCCATCGCCGCCCACCTTGGCTTCGCCGGAAGAGTAGAAAATCTTCGGGTGCAGAACCGACTTGGTGCGGTTGATGTACTCGACGAAGCTCTGCACACCGCCGGCGAAGGCGAAAAGTTCTTCCTTGCCGGAACGCTGATCGACCAGCTTGATCGACACGCCGTTGTTCAGGAAGGACAGTTCGCGCAGGCGCTTGGCCAGGATTTCGTAGTGGAATTCGACGTGGCCGAAAATTTCCTCGTCGGCCAGGAAGTGGACTTCGGTGCCGCGCTTTTCGGTGTCGCCGAGGATTTTCAACGGGGAAATCTCGAAGCCATCACGGTTTTCAAGCACGCGATCGACCGGCACACCGCGGTTGAATTCCATGAAATGCTTCTTGCCATCGCGGCGGATGGTCAAACGCAGCCACTTGGACAGCGCATTGACGCAGGAAACGCCGACGCCGTGCAGACCGCCGGAGACCTTGTAGGAATTCTGGTTGAACTTGCCGCCAGCGTGCAGCTCGGTCAGCGCGATTTCAGCCGCTGAGCGCTTCGGTTCGTGCTTGTCGTCCATCTTGACGCCGGTCGGAATACCACGGCCGTTATCGATGACCGAAATCGAGTTGTCGGTGTGAATGGTGACAATGATGTCGTCGCAATGGCCGGCCAGCGCTTCATCGATCGAATTGTCGACGACTTCGAAGACCAGGTGGTGCAGACCGGTACCGTCGGAGGTGTCGCCGATATACATGCCGGGACGCTTGCGCACGGCTTCCAGGCCCTCAAGGATCTGGATGCTGGATTCGCCATAGGCCGGCGCGGCGCTTTGCGGGACGTTCTCTTCACTCATTGTTTTGGTTCCACGTGAAACTGCAAAAGGCCTGACCGGACGGAAAGGCCCTTTTTTCGGTTACTGCTCGAAAATCAGATGCGCATCGGCATCACGACATACTTGAAGCGGTCATTGCCGGGGACGGTGATCAATGCGCTGGAATTGGCATCGTTGAAGCTCCACTGCACTTCATCCGAATGCAGGTTGTTCAGCACGTCGAGCAGATAGCCGACGTTAAAGCCGACATCGATCACATCACCGGTGTAATCGACCTCGATTTCTTCCTGCGCTTCTTCCTGTTCGGCGTTGGCCGCCATCAGTTTGAGGCTGTTTTCGCCCAAAACGACGCGTACACCGCGGAACTTCTCGTTGGTCAGGATGGCGGCACGTTGCATGGCCTGCATCAGCGTCTGGCGGCCGACCTTCATGTGGTTCTTCAGCACGGGCGGGATAACACGCTCGTAATCGGGAAACTTGCCGTCGATCAACTTGGAAACGAGGACGATCGAACCGAAGGCAAAACGTACCTGGTTCGGGGTCAGCGTAACGTTCAGCGCTTCGTCGTTATCGGCCAGCAGACGGTTCAGTTCGAGCACGGTCTTGCGCGGCAGGATCATTTCCTGGCGCGGCAGATCGGTTTCGATCTCGACGCTGGCGAAGGCCAGACGGTGACCGTCAGTGGCGACAGCACGCAGTTCCTTGCCATCGACCTGAAGCAACAGGCCGTTCAGGTAGTAGCGCACGTCCTGAGTTGCCATTGAGTACTGGGTCTTGGCCAACAACTGGCGGAAAGCCTTCTGGGTGATCTGGAACTGCTTGGTGTCGCCCTCGGCCAGCGTCATGCGTGGGAAGTCGTCCGCCGGCAGGGTCTGCAGGCTGAAGCGGCTCTTGCCGGCGCGCACTTGCAGACGCTTGTCTTCAAGCACCAGGCTGACTTCGGTGCTGTCCGACAGCGAGCGCAGGATGTCCTGCAGTTTGCGGGCGCCGACGGTGACAGCGCCGTCACCCTCACCGCCGGCACCTTCGGTGGCCGTGGTGATCTGGATTTCGATATCGGTCGCCAACAGGGTCAGATGGTCGCCCTTCTTCTCGAGCAGCACATTGGACAGGATGGGCAGCGTATGGCGACGTTCGACAATCCCGGACACAGACTGCAGCGGCGCCAGGAGGGTGTCCCTTTGGGTTTTAATAAGAACCATATATCAAATTCCTTTGTTGACTATATCCGGAACAGTTCTGTTGATAACCTAAAAAACGCTCTATTAAACAGATAGTTGCTGCGAAAAAACGGCTCTTGGAAAAGCTCTTGATTGCCTGTGGATGAAATCTGGACAATTTTCCCACATTCCGGCTTCGAGCAGATGCTCCACAAATGCTGGACAGCTTCTCCACAGACTTATCGACATGCTCAGCCCTTCAACACCTGAAGCAGGACGTGCAGGTCGTGATTGAGTTCATTATCCTTGCTGCGCAACGAATCAATCGTCTTCACCGCATGAATGACCGTGGTGTGATCACGTCCGCCAAAGGCATCGCCGATTTCCGGGAAACTGTGCGAAGTGACCTCGCGGCACAGCCACATCGCTACCTGGCGCGGCCGGGCGATGTTGCGGGTACGTTTCTTCGAGAACAGTTCGGCGACCTTGATCTTGTAATAGTCGGAAACGGTCTTCTGAATATTGTCGATGCCGACATTGCGTACCGAACCGATGACGTCCTTCAAGGCTTCCTTGGCCAGGTCGAGGGCAATGATGCGACCGTGGAAAGAGGAATAGGCCAGCACCTTCTTAAGTGCACCTTCCAATTCACGCACATTGGAACGCAGATGCTTGGCGATGAAGAAAGCGACTTCGTCGTCGAGTTGGATACCCTCGGCCTCGGCCTTCTTCTTCAGAATGGCGACGCGCATCTCCAGTTCGGGCGGCTCGATCTGGACGGTCAGGCCCCAGTCGAAGCGGGTGACCAGACGGTCGTCCAGACCGTTGATATCCTTCGGATAGGTATCGCAGGTAATGATGATCTGCTTGCGTGC
Source organism: Azonexus sp. (assembly GCA_041909105.1). Taxonomy (GTDB): domain Bacteria; phylum Pseudomonadota; class Gammaproteobacteria; order Burkholderiales; family Rhodocyclaceae; genus Azonexus. The sequence goes on along the minus strand of JAYREE010000001.1, from coordinate 82,772 downwards.
TTCGATCAGCGCGTTGAACAGGAAGAAGAACTCCTCCTGCGAGCGGTTCTTGCCATTGAAGAACTGCACATCATCAAGCAGCAGCACGTCGAGCGAACGATAGGTGCGCTTGAAACTGTCGAAGGATTTCTGCTGGTAAGCACGCACCACGTCGGAGTAATAGTCTTCCGCGTGTACGTAGCGCACGACCTTGTCCGGATTTTCGGCGACGATGGCGTTGCCGATGGCGTGAATCAAGTGGGTCTTGCCGAGACCGGCGCCGCCATAGATAAATAGCGGGTTGTAGGCACCGCCCGGATTGTTCGCCACCTGTACGGCGGCGGCACGGGCCAAGTCATTGGCCTTGCCAACGACCAGGTTGTCGAAGGTGAAAGACGGGAACAGCCGGGATTTCTCGTAATTGCCGCTGACCTTGCTGCGCGGCTTGGCAGCCGGCTTTTCGGCAACGGGTTTTTCCTGGGAACTCGGTACGCTGTCGCTCACCACACTGGTGGCAACCTTGGCCGGCGTCTTGCCAGCGCCAATCACCAGAGCAATGCTAACCGGCCCAGAGAAATAGTTGCGGCTGTAATCCTCGATACGCGACAGGTAGCGATCGCGCACCCACTTTAGAATGAATCCATTTGGCGCAATCAGGCGCAAGCCTTCTTCGAGCGCGGCACTTTCGCCTTCGAGTCGAAGTGGCTTGATCCACGTATTGAACTGTTGCGCGGGCAATTCCTGCTCAAAACGCTGCAAACAGGATTCCCAAAATCCGGCCATCGACGACCTCACTCCTTCGTCGTCCGGAAAACGTTGTTGTTTCCGGAAGAATTAGTTATCTGATTTAAAGTGGAATTTTTTCGATCCTGGATTGCCGGGAAGGCGCGAATCGAGATGCGATTCTACCCGCCTCCGGAAAAGTTATCCACAGCTTGCGGAAATAAATCAGGTTGACAGGGCGTGGGTAAACGCGTTCTAATCGCGCGTTTTTCTTAGCACATCAAGGGATTACGACATGAAACGCACGTATCAACCGTCGGTCGTGCGCCGCAAGCGCACCCATGGCTTCCTGGTTCGTTCGCGCACCAAGGGTGGCCGTGCAGTTCTCGCTGCTCGCCGCGCCAAGGGCCGCAAGCGTCTGGCCGTCTAATATAGGATGCCCGGCGGGGTGGATCAAACCTTCGCCAGACGTTATCGACTTACCAAAACGGATGAATTTTCATCCGTTTTTGGTTTCAAGCGGGCGATTCGCGGCAAGTGGCTGATGTTGCATTACCAGCCGCGACCTGCTGGCAGCCTTTCGGCCAGACTTGGTCTGGTGGTCGGCAAAAAATTGCTCAAACGGGCCGTGCACCGCAACAAGGTGAAACGGATCGTACGTGAGCAGTTTCGTCTGCATCGCCATGAGTTGCCGCTCTGCGATCTGGTTGTGCGCCTTGCCGCACGACCGGCGCCGCTGGAGGGCAAGGCATTGGCGGAAGATTTCCTGATCCTGCTCGGCAAGCTATCGCGGCCGAAGACCCGGCGGGAGGAGAAATGAAGCGTCTGTTGATCGGACTGGTGCGCATCTACCAATATGCGATCAGCCCTTTCCTCGGGCGGCGCTGCCGTTATTTTCCGACTTGTTCCGAATATACGGTGGAGGCAGTACAGAAACATGGTGCCATGAAGGGTGGCTGGCTTGGCGTCAAACGCATTTGCCGCTGTCACCCTTGGCATCCAGGCGGGTATGATCCCGTACCCTGATTCAAGATTATTTTCGTAGGCCATTCATGGATACTCGACGCCTCGTCCTGGTAATGATCTTCGTTTTCTCCAGCTTCATGCTGTGGGAGAACTGGCAGAAGTACAACCAACCGAAGCCGGTTGCTGGTGAACAAGTAGCCGGCACGGTCGCTTCCGATGCGCCGAAGCCCTCGGCCAGCCTGCAAGCCGGTGCTTCCACCGCTACGTCGGGCACTGACGTGCCAGCCGTCGCCAGCGCAGAAACCTTCACCATCACCACTGATCTGGTCAAGGCCACCGTGTCTTCCCAAGGTGGCGATCTGGTCAAGCTGGAACTGCTCAAGTACAAGGATCACGAGGACAAGGAAAAGACCTTTGTCCTGTTCGACGACCTGCACAAATACGTCGCGCAGAGTGGCCTGATCGGCGAAGGTCTACCGACTCATCGCAGCGTCTTCAAGCGGGTTGCTGGCCCGACCGAGCTGGCCGACGGTGTCAACGAACTGAAGATTCGTCTGGAAGCCGCTACTGCGAATGGCATCAAGGTTGCCAAGGTGCTGACCTTCAAGCGCGGTTCCTATGTGGTCGACGTTGCCTGGGAAATTGCCAACGGCAGCGACAAACTGATCACCCCGCATGCCTATTTCCAGCTGCAGCGTGATGACGTGAAACCGGCCGGTGAAACCAAGATGGTTTCTACCTTTACCGGCCCTGCGGTGTACACGGATGGCGAGAAATATCAAAAAATCGATTTCAGCGCCATTGCCGACAACAAAGCAAAGTTTGCCAAGACCGCCGATAACGGCTGGTTGGCCATGGTTCAACATTACTTCGTTGCAGCCTGGGTACCACAAGACAAGGCTCAGCGCGAGTACTACATGCGTCACCTGGATGGCAGCAATGTCTTCCAGGCTGGCTTGATCGTACCGGTGGCCGAAATCGCCCCGGGTGCCAAGGCTGAAGCTTCGGTAACCTTGTACGCTGGTCCGCAGGAACAATCCGCTCTCAAACAAATCGCTACCGGGCTCGATCTGGTAGTCGATTACGGCTGGTTGACCGTCGTCGCCGCGCCGATTTTCTGGGCGCTGCAAGCCATCCATTCGCTGGTCGGCAACTGGGGCTGGGCTATTGTTGTGCTGACGATTGCCATCAAGGCCGTGTTCTTCCCGCTATCGGCTGCTTCCTACAAGTCAATGGCCAAGATGCGCACAGTCACCCCGCGCTTGATGCAGTTGAAGGAACGCTACGCCGACGACAAGCAGCGCCTGAATCAGGAAATGATGAAGCTGTACCAGACCGAGAAGATCAACCCGCTCGGTGGCTGCCTGCCGATCCTGGTGCAGATTCCGGTCTTCATCGCCCTCTACTGGGTGCTGCTCGGCGCCGTCGAAATGCGCGATGCCCCGTGGATTCTGTGGATCAAGGACTTGGCCTCGGCCGATCCCTACTTCATCCTGCCGGTCATCATGATGGTTTCGATGTTCATCCAGACCAAGCTGAACCCGACCCCGCCGGACCCGATCCAGGCCAAGGTCATGATGATGATGCCGCTCGTCTTCGGTGTGATGTTCTTCTGGTTCCCGGCCGGTCTGGTGCTCTACTGGGTCGTGAACAACGTCCTGTCGATTGCCCAGCAATGGCAGATCACCCGGATGATCGAAGCTGGCGGCAAGGCTGCCAACGACGCGAAAGCCTAAAGTGTGAAGCAAGACACCATCGCCGCCATCGCCACGGCCCCTGGCCGGGGTGGTGTCGGCGTTATCCGCATCTCGGGCAGCAATTTGCTGCCCTTTGCTTTTGCGCTGACCGGCAAGACGCCGAAACCGCGCTACGCCACCCTGGCCGACTTCAAGGATGCCCAGGGTGCTGCGGTGGACACTGGAATTCTGCTGTTTTTCCCCGGTCCGAATTCCTTTACCGGTGAAGACGTCATTGAGTTGCAGGGACATGGCGGCCCGGTCGTCATGCAGATGCTGCTGGCCCGTTGCCTCGATCTCGGTGCCCGCCTGGCCGAACCCGGCGAATTCAGCCGGCGCGCCTTCCTGAACGGCAAGATGGACCTGGCCCAGGCCGAGGCCGTTGCCGATCTTATCGACGCCGCCACGGCCAGCGCCGCACGTTCGGCGGTACGTTCGCTACAAGGCGAATTTTCGCGTGCCATCGGTGAGTTGAATGATGAGTTGATCAACCTGCGCATGCTGGTCGAAGCCACGCTCGATTTTCCCGAGGAAGACATCGACTTCCTGCAGGCCGCCAATGCCTTCGGCCGGCTGGAAAGACTACAACTGAAGCTGGCCGAGATCTTCGACCGTGCCGGCCAAGGCAAGTTGCTGCAATCCGGCCTGCATGTAGTCCTGGTCGGCCAGCCGAATGTCGGTAAATCCTCTCTGCTCAACCGCCTGACCGGTGACGAACTGGCCATCGTCACGCCCATTGCCGGCACCACACGCGATGCCCTGCGCTCGACCATCCAGATCGAAGGCATTCCACTACATATCATCGATACCGCTGGCCTGCGCGAAACCGAGGACGAGGTGGAACGTATCGGTATCGAGCGCAGCTGGAAGGAAATCGAGCGGAGCGATGTCGTTTTACTGTTGGTCGACGCTCGCTCAGGTGTGGGAGAAGCCGACCGCGAAATCCTTGAGCGCTTGCCCGTTCGCCTGCAGCGTATCAATGTCTATAACAAGATCGATCTCGCTGGCCGCGCGCCGGAACGGCATGAAGAAAGCGATGGCATCGCCATTTCGCTATCGGCCAAGGCCAATCTAGGCATCGATCTGCTACGCCAGGAACTGCTGCGTATTGCCGGCTGGCATCAAGCCGAAGATGTTTTCATCGCTCGCGAGCGCCATCTGCGTGCGCTCGCCCTGGCGCAGGAACATATCGCCACAGCCCGCCATGTCGTCGAAGGCATCATGCCGGCACTGGAACTTTTCGCCGAGGAATTGCGCCTGGCCCAGCATGCCTTGGGTGAAATCACCGGCGAATTCACCGCCGATGACCTGCTCGGCGTCATTTTCAGCCGTTTCTGCATCGGCAAATAAGTCCTGTTTTATCTAATCTCAGCCAAAATCCGCCTGTACACAAGCCTGTGTACAAACTGTCGGTCCATTGTTGATGACTTGCGAAAAACTCACTTGTGGATAAGTTTTCAAGAATTCATCCACAGGCAACTCCGAGGCTTTCCCAGAGGCTATTTTTCGTTACAACTTAATGAATTTATTGGTTAAATATTTGTTATCCACAGAGTTGTTGCTGAGTTTGTTAACGTAGTAGCTGTATATACAGCTGTTTACTTAATACTGAACCGCTTCGAGTTTGTGTATTTGAAGGAAAAACCCTGGAACTCCTGAACGAAACCCTCTGGCTGATGTTTCTGGCTTCCTTCATTGCCGGCGGTGTCGACGCCGTCGTGGGTGGTGGTGGACTGATCCAGATCCCGGCCCTGTTCGCATTGCATCCCGAACAATCCGCAGCAACCCTGTTCGGTACCAACAAGTTCGCCAGCATCTTCGGCACAGCCAACGCTACTTGGCGCTACGCGCGGCGGGTGGCCATGCCCTGGCGCAGCATCCTACCGGCTACTTTGGGGGCCTTGCTCTTCTCTTATCTCGGCGCGGTAGCTGTGGCGTGGCTGCCCAAGGAATCGATCCGGCCACTGATTTTGTGCCTACTGATCTTTGCTGCGGTGTACACGCTGAAAAAGAAGAATTTCGGCCAGGAGCATCAGCCATTGCTGGCTGGTCATCACGAACTGTTCTGGGCTTTCGTGCTCGGCGCGGTTATCGGTTTCTACGACGGATTATTCGGGCCGGGAACGGGCAGTTTCCTGATTTTCTTGTTTGTCCGTTTCTTTGGTTTCGATTTTCTGCACGCTTCGGCGTCGGCCAAGGTGGTCAACGTGGTAACTAATTTTGCGGCACTGGCTTACTTCATTCCCAACGGCCATATCTTGCCGTGGCTGGCGGTAGGGATGGCAGTCTCTAATCTGAGCGGATCACAGGTCGGTACTTGGCTGGCCCTGAAATACGGCAATGGCGCGATTCGCAAGGTATTTCTGCTAGTTGTGAGTGTGCTGATCCTGCGTTTTGCCTGGGATACGGTAAAAATGCTCTGATCATTGGAACTGAAGCCTTTAGGCGTTTTCAAATAAAATCGCCCCACTTCGTTCGAGGAAGCACCCATGCGCATTACACTCGTCCATCCCGCGGGTTTCAACTTCGTGCCGGGACAGCCGGATTTTTCTGTCCTAGCCAACCGCATGCCGCCCATCGGCATCATGCAACTGGCTTCATGGCTGGAAAAATTCGGGCACAGCGTGCAGTTGCATGACTGCCTTGGCCCTTATGCACCGCCGACGACCGCAGAAAACGCTGAGATCGTGTTGGCGACCGATCCGGAAATGGTTGGTTTTTCGGCAACGACCTCGGGTTTCATGGATGCTTTCGAGATTGCCGCCTATATTCGTGAGCGGCGACCGGACGTAAAGATCGTCTTCGGGAATGTGCATGTTTCGTCGCTCGGTGCACCGATTCTGGAAAAATTTCCGGAAATCGACTATTTGGTCATGGGTGAGGGCGAAGGCGCCATGTTGGAGTTGGCCGATGGCAAGCCGCTGGCCGAAATCGGCAACCTGATCTGGCGCAACGAGTCGGGCCGCATCATCGTCAATCCGCGACGCGACCGCATCCTCGATCTCGATGAACTGCCCTTCCCTGCCTACGAAAAGTTGGCCGGCTTTCCGCATGCCTACCACCTGCCGCTTTTCGCCTACGAAATGCGGCACGGGGCGACGATGATTACCTCGCGCGGCTGCCCATACACCTGCTCCTTCTGCGATCGCACGGTGTTCGAGCGTCTGTACAAGACCAATTCGCCGCAATACATCTACGATCACATGAAGTATTTGCGCGACAAGTTCGGCGTCTATCACATCAACATGTACGACGACTTGTTCACCGCCAAGAAGCAGCGTGTACTCGATCTGTGCGAACTGTTGATCGAAAAGCCGCTGGGCATGCAGTTCAACTGCGCGATTCGCGCCGGGCACACTTCAGACGAAATGCTGCACAAGTTGAAGAAAGCCGGCGCGCTGATGGTCTCGCTCGGTATCGAATCGGCCGACCCCGAGATGATGGATCGTCATAAGGCCGGCGTGACGCTGGAGGCCGTGCGCGACACGGTAAAATCGATCCACGCTGCCGGCTTGCGTGCCAAAGGCTTGTTCATCTTCGGCATGCCGGGCGAAACGCCGGACACCGTACGCACCACTAGCGATTTCATCTTGTCGCTCGGCCTCGACGAGATGAACATGACCAAGTTCAGCCCGCTACATGGCGCGCCGATCTGGGATGAGTGCGTGAACGACCCGCAGGGCGATTTCGTCGAAGACTGGCGGCTGATGAACTGCCTGAATTTCGTCTACAAGCCGGAAGGATTCGAGACGCGCGAGGAGATGGATGCGCTGTACAACTGGCACGTCAAACGCTTCTACGACAGCAAGGGTTATCGCCGGCGCTTCGCCAAGCGCCTGTGGCAGCATCGCTGGAGCCTGTGGCACGTGTTGAAGCATCTGCCGGAAACCATCGCCGCCGCGCGTTATTTCAGTGCCAACAAGGAGCAACTGGAGAAAGCCAAGCGCGAGTTCAAGTTGCACCCGCGCCAGCCGCTCGGCCTCAAGCCACAGCTTTCGACCGACCTGCAGATCGACAACATCGTCTCCATGTCGCCGGTCAAACTGACCCGGCGCGATGCGGCAAAGATGATCATTCCGGTGGTCTATGAAGGAACGGCCTGTTGCACTCCGCCGGCCGCACAGGCGGCGGTATAATCCCGCGCTTCGAGTTGGGTTTCTTAGGGCAGCCGGCATGAAGCAGAAAACGGTTTTTCGGCATTTGGCGCTGTGCACCGCAGCAGCGGCCGTTGTCGTCTCGCTTTCCGCCTGCAAGAGTTCCGACAGCAAGCCCGAGGACGGCACGTCGGCGGCCGAGAGTCGAAAGGAAAGTGTCGTTCGTTCCGGTTACGCCTGTTGCAACCTACATTACAACGGCGACTGGATCAGCGATTCCAACCTGGCTCAGTTGCCTTTCGTGCCGGTCGGTACGCCGATCAAGGTCAAGAAGATCGATGGTTACCGTGCCTATGTCGAGGTCGATGGCAAGGCGATGCGCTTGGGACACGACTATGGGCGGGCCGAGGAAACGACCGAGCAGTGGGTGAACAAGCTCGTCGTGCTCGACGATCCGAAGGTCAAGATAGCCAAGTTTTCGCCGGCCGTGCGCAATGCCATTGCCAAGGGGCAGTTGAGCAAGGGCATGAGCAAGGAACAGGTCATCATGGCTGTCGGCCATCCGCAGACCAACGAAAACCCGCGTCTGGACGGTCCGTACTGGCGCTACTGGTGGTCGAGTTTCGGCCCTTACTACGTTTATTGGTCCAAGGGCGGAACGGTCAGCAAGATCGATGGCCATTCCGAAACCGTGGGCACCATGACTTACACCGGAAAATAAAAATTTTCGCCGCTACAGAGAAGCGAATGGGGTAGAACCGATGGAACAGCAAGCACAGGGACAGGGTGGGGTCGAACGTCGCGAATGCGACGTTCTGGTCATCGGCGGTGGGCCGGCCGGAACGACGGTGGCGCCGATGCTGGCGGAACAGGGTTACAAGGTGGTGATCCTGGAAAAGGCGCATCACCCGCGTTTTCATATTGGCGAATCGCTGCTGCCGGCCAACCTGCCTCTCTTCGAGCGCATGGGCATCGCCGAGCAGGTCAAGGCTATCGGCATGGTCAAGCCGGGCGCCGAGTTCGTCTCGCCACACCATGAACACACCCAGGTCTTCAACTTTGCCGAAGCCTGGGACAAGTCGATGCCGACTGCCTACCAAGTGAAGCGTGCCGAATTCGACGAGATCCTGATCCGCAACGCCGAGAAAAAAGGCGTCGAGGTGCATGAAGGCTGCAAGGCCAAGACGGTCGATTTCCTGCCCGACAATTCGGTGGCCGTGCGCGCCATGCACGACGACGGCCACGAGAGCGAGTGGCATGCCCGTTTTCTGGTCGATGCCTCGGGCCGGGATACCTTCCTGTCCAACAAGTTCCAGATCAAGCACCGTAACCCCAAGCACAACAGCTCGGCGGTTTACGGCCATTTTGCGCACGCCAAGCGCCACGAAGGCGCGGCCGAGGGCAATATCACCATCTTCTGGTTCGAGCATGGCTGGTTCTGGTTCATCCCGATGATGAACGACACCACCAGCGTCGGCATGGTGACCTGGCCGTACTACATGAAGACCAAGGGCGAGCGTAGCCTGAAGGAATTCCTGCTGGACGGCATCGCCATGTGCCCGGCCCTGGCCATGCGCCTGAAGGATGCCGAGCTGATGACCGAGGTCGAGGCCACCGGCAACTTCTCCTACGTTTCGGAGCGCTGCCACGGCGCCAACTACGTGATGCTGGGCGATGCCTACGCCTTCATCGATCCGGTATTTTCATCCGGTGTGCTGCTCGCCATGAACAGCGGGGTCCTCGCCGCCGAGGCCATCGACGCCTGCCTGAAGAATCCGGCCAAAGCGCCTGCTGCGCTGAAGCGTTTCGATCAGGCGATGAAGCACGGCCCGAAAGAATTCTCGTGGTTCATCTACCGCGTGACTAATCCGATCATGCGCGATTTCTTCATGTATCCGAAGAACATCTTCCGTGTGAAGGAAGCCCTGCTCTCCGTGCTGGCCGGTGACATCTTCGGCAAGACGCCGATTTGGCGGTCGATCTGGATCTTCAAGGGGCTTTACTACTTTGCCAACCTGATTCAGCCCAAGCGCGCCTTCATGGGCTGGAAGCGACGCAAGTTCAACATCCGCAAGGTCGACGAAGCCGTCGTCTACAACGCATAGTGACGCTGCAATACGTTTCCTCGCCGGCCGCGGTTTCACGTGAAACCGGCGGCGAACTGGGTGGTGCCCGCCTCGGTCAGGCGCAAGCGGTCGCTGCGCCGGGCTGGCCGGTGCAGGGCATTTTTGCCCCTTTGCTCGGGTGCACCGCAGAAGTGCTGCACGAAACCTGGTTGTGCGCCGGACCGGTCATAGCTGGCGTCAGCGAGGAAGTGAACTGGCGGCGGGCCGGAGATGTATTGTTTGGCGTCATCGAAGTAGAGGAAGTCCGCTTCGCCGGCGTTCCCGGCAAGACTGCCTTGCAGGCGGCAAGCGAGGAAGCCTACGACCGCATTTTCCGCCTGCTCGATGCACAGGGCCTGCCACAGTTGTGGCGGGTCTGGAACTACTTGGCGGCGATCAATGAGGAAAGCGACGGGCTGGAACGTTATCGCCAGTTCAATATCGGCCGACAGGATGCCTTTGTTGCCTATCATCGCGGCACCACCGGCAACGTGCCGGCCGCCTGCGCGCTCGGCGTCAGCGGCGGGCCGGTTTCCATCGCCTTCATGGCCGGCAAGACGCTAGCCGTGCCGGTCGAGAATCCGCGCCAGATCAGTGCCTACAACTACCCGAGCGAATACGGTCCGCGCAGCCCGACCTTCTCGCGCGCTGCGCTGGTCTATCCGCCGGGGCAGGAAATCCTGTTCATCTCGGGTACGGCCAGCATCGTTGGCCACCAAACCGTGCATCTTGGCGACGTTGCCGCACAAACGACCGAAGCCATGGCCAATATTGCCGCTGTGGTCGGCGAGGCCAATCGCGCCGCCCGCGCCCCGGCCTATGCCCTGCCCGAATTGTCCTACCGCATCTATATCCGTCACGCTGACGATTTCGCTGCGGTCCAGGCAGCCTTGGCACCGCTGATCGGTGCCGCAGAAGCCGTTTACGTCCAGGCCGACATTTGCCGTGCCGACCTGCTGGTGGAAATCGAGGCCATGGCCTCGCATTCGCTGGGGAGCTGCTGATGTCCGGGAAAACTCGTTTCAAGCGTCGCCTGACCGCTTCGTTGCTACTCGTTGCCGGAACGATGGGCGCCGGCCAGGCGGCCGAGGAAAAGCCGCTGTGGGAAATCGGGGCGGGTGCCGCGGCGTTGAGCTTCCCGGCGTATCGCGGCTCGGACCAGACGAACAATTTCGTCATGCCCGTGCCCTACTTCACCTACCACGGTGATTTCCTGAAGGCCGACCGGCATGGCGTGCGTGGCCAGATTTTCGATACCGACCGCCTTGATCTGACCGTTTCCGCTGCCCTATCGCCACCGGCTTCGAGCAAGGACATCGATGCCCGCAGCGGCATGCCCGACCTCGACCCGACTTTCGAGATCGGCCCGCAGCTCGATGTGACGCTGTGGCGCTCGGACAGCCGCGCCCGCTTCGTCAAGCTGCTGCTACCGCTGCGTGCTGCCTTCACGGTCGATAGCTCGCCGAAGGATATCGGCTGGGTCTTCCACCCCAAGCTGAACATGGACATCACCGACCTGCCCGGGCTGAACGGCTGGAATCTCGGCCTGCTCGCCGGTCCGTTGTTCGGTGACAAGCGCCAGCACGCCTATTTCTACTCGGTCGCCCAACAGTATGCGACGGCCGCCCGCCCGACTTACGAGGCCAAGGCCGGTTATGCCGGTATGCAGTACCTGGCGTCGGTTTCCAAGCGTTTTCCTTCGTTCTGGGTTGGTGCCTTCCTTCGTTACGACAACCTGAGCGGTTCCACCTTTGAAGACAGCCCGCTGGTCCGCGACAAGAATTATGTGGCCGGCGGTATCGCCATTTCCTGGATCCTCGGCGAATCGTCGACGCGTGTGAAAGTCGATGACTGATACCCGCCGCGCGGTCAATCCGCTGTGGGCCCTGTATGAGCAGATTGCCATGGTGCTGGGACTCTCTGCCCTGGCGATCATCTGTCTGCTCTGGCTGCCGTTTGCCATGCTCCTGCATCCCCTGTTGCCGCGTCGCATCGGGCAACCGCTCGGCCGCCGCATGATCATGGGCGGCTTTCGCTTCTATCTGCGTTTTTTAGAGATCTTCTGCGCCTGTCGTTTCGATCTTGCCGAACTCGACCAGCTGCGCGATCAGGGGCCGATGATTCTCGCCGCCAACCATCCCTCCCTGCTCGATGCGGTGATGATCCTGTCGCGCTTTCCCGATGCCGTCTGCGTCATGAAGGCGGCGCTGCTCGATAACATCCTGTTCGGCGCCGCCGCCCGCCTGGCCCGCTATATCCGCAACAACGTGCCGCTGGAGATGATTTTGGCGGCGCGCGAGGAACTGCAGCATGGGGCCAAGTTGGTGATTTTTCCCGAAGGCACGCGGACCAGTGAATTTCCGCTGAACCGTTGCGTGAATAGTGTCGGGTTGATTGCCAGCCGGGCCAAGGCGCCGGTGCAAACTTTGCTGATCGAGTTTTCGACGCCCTATCTCGGCAAGGCCTGGCCGCTCTTCCGCCGGCCCTGCCTGCCGCTGACCTGCCGTATCCGCCTCGGCCGGCGTTTTGCCCCGCCAACCGACATCGAGGCTTTCACGCAGGATCTGGAAACCTATTACCGGGTGGAATTTGCCCAAAATCCGGTGTGCACCGCAGCTGTCGCCACCTGACCACTGAAACCCATGATTCCCGCTTCGACTACGCATCTCGTCCTGATTCCGAGCTATAACCCCGGCCCCAAGGTACTGGAAACGGTACGCGCGGCACGTGCGCAGTGGAATCCGGTGTGGGTGGTGGTTGATGGCAGCACCGACGGCACCAGTGAGCAACTGCAGGCACTGGCAGCGCAGGATGATGGCCTGAAAGTCATCGTCCTGCCGCAGAACCGCGGCAAGGGTGCGGCGGTGCTCGCAGGCATCACGCAGGCGGCGGCGCTCGGTTTCACCCACGCGCTGACCATGGATTCCGACGGCCAGCACCCGGCCGACCTGATCCCGACCTTCATGGTCGCCTCGCAGGCCGAGCCGCAGAAAATGGTCCTCGGCAAGCCGGTATTCGGGCCGGAAGCGCCGGCCCTGCGCGTCAATGGCCGCAAGGTATCGAACGGCTGGGCCAATCTCGAAACCTTGTGGATGGGCATCGGCGATTCGCTGTACGGCTTTCGCGTCTACCCCATTGCCCCGTTGATGAAGATCATGCGCCGCAACCGCTTCATGCGCCGCTTCGATTTCGACCCAGAAGCCGTCGTCCGCCTGTGCTGGGCCGGCGTTTATCCGCGCAATATCGATGCGCCGGTGCGCTACCTGTCGGCTGAGGAAGGCGGCGTCTCGCATTTCAAATACCTGCGCGACAACACGCTGCTGACCTGGATGCACACTCGTTTGTTTATCGGTTTCGTGCTGCGCCTGCCGCTGCTGCTCGTCCGTTATCTGATGCGTTGAATCATGAATACGACCGAAATCTTCCTGATCGCGATGACCATCATCTTCACGGTGCCGTGGTTGATCTGGCGATTGGGGCGGACCGATTATTACGCGCCCCTGGTCGTCGTCCAGATCATCACCGGCATCCTGCTCGGGCCGGGGGTGTTGGGTAAGGCCTGTCCCGACTACTACGCCTTTGTCTTCACGCCGGCCGTTATCCAATCCTTGAACGGCATCGCCTGGTGGGCAGTGATGCTCTTCGTGATGATCGCCGGGGTCGAGCTGGATCTGAAAAAAGTCTGGGCTCATCGGCGAGAAAGCTCGATTACTGCCGGCTTGGCGCTCGGGACACCCCTGGTCTTCGGCTGCGCGGCGGCTAGCCTGATGCTCGGTTTCGCCGGCTGGATGGGGGGAAAAGCACAAACCTGGCAATTCATTCTCGGCGTCGGCATGTCCTGCGCAGTGACCGCCCTGCCCATCCTGATCCTGCTCATGGAAAAGCTGGAAATCCTGCGCCAGCCGATCGGCCAGCGCATTCTGCGCTACGCCAGCCTGGACGACATCGCGATCTGGGGCGTATTGGCGCTGATCCTGATGGATTGGGAACGCATCGGCCGCCAAGTCGCCTTCCTTGTTGCCTTTGCCGTTGCCGCCTGGCTTTTCCACCGCCTGATGCGCCGCCTGGCCGAACGCGACCGCTGGTACGTGGCGCTGATCTGGCTGGCCGCCGTCGCCTTCGGGGCCGATTGGGCGGGCCTGCATTTCATGGTCGGGGCCTTCCTGGCCGGCGCCAGCATGGAGGCCGACTGGTTCGATCAGGAAAAAATGGATCAGCTACGCCATCATGTTCTGCTCGTCATCATGCCGGTCTTCTTCCTGAGCACTGGTTTGCGCACCAATTGGGCGGTCGGTGGCGCTGCCGTGTTCATCGCCGCTGCCCTGCTTCTGGTCGCATCGATCAGCGGCAAACTGCTCGGTATCCGTCTGGCCGGACGCATCCTCAAATGGGCTCCCGGCGAAGCGAGCATCATCGGTTGGTTGTTGCAAACCAAGGCGTTGATCATGATCATCTTTGCCAACATCCTGCTCGACAAGCAGATTATCACCAGCGAAACCTTCACCGCCCTGCTGTTGATGGCGGTGGCCAGCACCATGTTGACGGTGCCGCAGGTTGCGCCCAAGTTGGCACGGCTGAAGGAACTCGTGCTGCGCTCGGCCTGAGCGCCTACATACAGGGGTAGTGCCATGAATTACGTTGCCGAATACTCAGCCGAAGCGCCTGAACGTCATGCGCTGGATGCCCGCCCGGGTATCACCGTGGTCGAATTCGGTGTCGATTGGTGTCCGCATTGCCAGGGTGCGCAGCCGGCCATCGCGACGGCGCTCGGCGAATTTCCGCTGACGCACCATTTCAAGGTGGAAGATGGCCCAGGTCGGCGGTTGGGACGCAGCTACCGGGTAAAACTGTGGCCGACGCTGATTGTCCTGCGCGACGGCCTGGAGGTCGCTCGTATCGTTCGTCCGCTGAAAGCGGATGAGATTAGGCCCGCCCTAGTCACCGCTGCCGGGCCGGCGTAATCAGCGCTGCGCTTGCCAGGCAGCGAGCGCCGAGCGTTCGATGAAAGTCTCCAGGCGGTTAATGTTGCCGGGCAACTGACGCCCTTCCCATTGTTCCGTCGCCCAGCGCTTGACGTTGGCTGCCAGTTCGCCATGTTCGATGGCATGCGCCAGCGAAACCTCGCAATCGTAGAGTTCGTCAGGCGCGGCGCACATCTCGCTGGCCGCCGCATGCAGGCTGATGCTGGTGGGGCTGACTTGCATTTCACTGTCCTCCTGCGCATGGGTGAAACGCCAATCTAGCTGAAAAGCAGGCGATAAAAAAGGCCGGAACCCTTCGCAGGTTACGGCCCATATTGCTTCATGTTCATTTGGTGCTCTGGGCGAGACTCGAACTCGCACACCTTACGGCACTACCCCCTCAAGATAGCGTGTCTACCAATTTCACCACCAGAGCCTGGTGCGTCCTGACGGGGTCGAACCGCCGACATTCGCCTTGTAAGGGCGACGCTCTACCAACTGAGCTAAGGACGCGAAAGGGCGCGGATTATAAACGGTTTTCTGGTTGCTGACCAGTAGTCGTGAACGATCGGCCAATGCCGCGTCGGACATCGATCCCTCAGGACATGCATTGCCAGCGCCGAACCGGTTGATAAATAGACGTGATCGGATATGATCGATTCATTCGCACCACCGTACTTGGTTTTTTTCAATCCTCGTTGTTGTGATGAACAGAGAGGGCCAAGCGTAATGTTGAGCCAGTCAGTCCCAACATTCATGATGAAACGTTCACTCTGGGTGCTGCCTGCGCTGCTATGGGCGGTGGTGGTGGGGGGATCGCTGCATTCTCACTTTGCCGATATCGACCAGCAATCTCGCAAAATTGCGGTTGAGGGTGCTCGTGACATGTTTCGCATGGTGGTGCTCACCCGCGCCTGGAATGCCGAGCATGGCGGGGTCTATTTGCCGGTGAGCGAGAAGATCCAGCCCAATCCTTATTTGCAACATCCGTTACGTGATCTGGTGACCACGAACGGAATGCATCTGACGATGATCAATCCGGCCTATATGACGCGCTTGCTCAGCGAAATGGCCCAGGCTCAGAACGGAGCGACGTTTCATATTACTAGTCTGAAGCCAATTCGCCCGGGGAACGCGCCGGATGCCTGGGAGCGGAAATGGCTGCACGATTTCGAGAACGGTACGCAGGAAGCCATAGAGGTTGTCCCGGCGGAGGTTGGCCAACCTGCCCAACTACGATATATGGCCCCGCTTAAGACACTGCCAAGTTGTTTGGCTTGCCATGCCAATCAAGGCTATCGTGCTGGCGATATCAGGGGGGGCATCAGTGTGAGCCTGCCGTTTGCCCCGATTGCTGCCGCTGCGAGCGAGACCCGCTACCAATCGGCCTTGAGCCACCTGCTGATTTTTGGGCTGGGGCTTGTTGTCGGCTTGATTTTGCTTGAACAGCTGCGTCGTCGTTGGATGAGGTTGGGCGAGACGATCTGTGAGCTGGAGTCGGCCCGCAACGAACTTGATGCATCCAATCAGAAGCTGAGTGCGGCCAAGGATGCTTCGGAAGTGGCGAATCTGGCGAAGAGCCGTTTCCTGGCCAACATGAGCCACGAACTGCGGACGCCGTTGAATGCCGTTACGGGTTTTGCCCATTTACTCAAACGGAGCTTGGCTGACCCGAAGCAGGTGGACGATGTGGAGCAGATCCAGCGCGCATCGGCGCGTTTGCTTGAAATGATCAATCAGATGCTGAGTCTCGCCCAGGCGGACACCGGTGAGCTGGAAGTTGTGAACGAGGCTTTCGACGTCGGCAAGCTGGCCAACGAACTGTTCTCGGAGTTACTGGAGCAAGTCGCCGGTCGGCCGTTGGCGGCCGCTTTGGAACTCGAGCCGGCCGCGATGGACTGCAGGCTAAGGGGGGATCGCCGCCATATTACGGAAATTGCCAGGCATTACCTGTCGAATGCGGTCAAGTTCAGTGAAACCGGCGAAATCACTTTGGCCATCGGCCTATTTCCGGCGTCAAACGGACAGCGTCGCCTGCGTTTGGCTGTGCGCGACCAAGGCATTGGCATTGGGGCAGAACATCTACCCGATCTTTTCGCGCTATTCCATCAGGTCGATAGTTCGCTGACGCGCCGCCATGGCGGTAACGGGATTGGCCTGATTCTGTGCAAGCGCTTGGCTGACCTGATGGGCGGCGAAGTGGGCGTGGTCAGCGAAGTGGGCCGGGGCAGCGAATTCTGGTTGGAAGTGACGCTGCCGGAGGCTTAAATCATTGCACCGTTGATCGAAATGACTTGTCCTGAAATGTAGGCGGCTTGCGGCGAAGCGAGAAAGCCGACGAGATCGGCGACCTCCTCCGGCTTGCCGGCCCGCTGCATGGGGACGATCTTCTTGATGGTATCGGCATCGAAAGCGCCTTCGATCATATCGGTGGCGATGACGCCGGGCGCCACGCAATTGACCGTGATGCCGCGGCTGGCCAACTCCAGCGCCAGCGATTTGCTGGCGGCGTGCAGCGCACCCTTGGCTGCCGAATAATTCACCTGCCCGCGGTTGCCGGTGATGCCGGCGACCGACGAGATATTGACGATGCGGCCCCAGCGTGTGCGCAGCATCGGCATGGTCAGTGGCTGGGTGACGTTGAAGAAGCCGTTGAGTGACACGTCGAGCACCGAATCCCACTGCTCGCCGCTCATGCCGGGAAAGACGGCGTCGGCGTGGATGCCGGCGTTGTTGACCAGGATCTGGATGGGGCCGGCGGCGAGCAGCTTTTCCAGGGCAGCGGCGGTGACGCTGCGGTCGGTTACGTCGAAGGCGACGGCTTCAGCGCTACCGCCGGCGGCGACGATGGTTTCAACGACGGTGGTGGCCTTGTCCAGGCTGCGATTGGCATGAACGATGACGTGATGGCCGTCGGCTGCCAGGCGGCGGCAGATCGCCGCACCGATGCCGCCGCTGCCGCCGGTGACGAGGGCGCGTTTCATGGAGGCTCCGTTTTTCACGATTTTTCGCCGTGCACCGCAGCAGCGTCGAGGACGACCGCGGCGCGGCCTTCCAGCAGGCAACGGCCGGCGTGGTGCAGCGAAAACTGGTAGAGGATGTTATTGCCGTCGCCGGACAGGCGCTCGGCGACGATGTCGAGTTCGCCCGATAGATCGTCCAGGCGGGCGACGTGCAGGCTGACGCTGCGCACGCTGGTCAGGTAGCCCTGGCGCGGCCGGTCGTCGGCCTTGGCCAGCAACGCGCCATGGATGGCCATGGCCTGCGCCGCGTATTCGATGCCGTTGGCGGCACCCAAGCGTCCCTCGGCGCGCAATGGGTTGGCCGGGTTGGCGTGGCTGGTGGCGGCGCAGGCGATGCGGCTATCCGACCAGTCCACGACGCGATCGAGCAGGCACATCGTGCCCTGATGCGGAATATGCCGGCTGATCCAGTCCCGGTTCAGCATGGCTGGAGGTCGATTTCCAATTGCATCGGCGGCAGGTAGTCGACCACGACCCGGCCGCTCTCTCCGTTGGCCAGGCGGCGCAGCATGGGTAGCGCACGCAGTGCCGGAATGGCTTGACGCTGGGCTTCCAGCGCGGCATCGGCCAGCGGCTCGGCGGGCGCGGTCGAGGGCAGCACGGTGAGTTTGGCCAGTGAGCGTTCGCTTTTCTCCGGGGTCAGCACCAGTCCCACGCCGGCGACATCGGGTACCGGGCGGGTAGCGAACAGCGGCTCGGGGTATTCGCTGTCATAGGCGATCAGCAGTGTCGTCTGGCGATCGAGGACAACCTGGGCCAGCGCATCGAGCAGGCCGGCGCCGAAGCTGGCGTCGTAAGCGCAGATGACCTGACACGGCGCCATGGCCTGGGTGGCGATGCCCCAGTAACCGGCGGCGGCGTTATGTACCGAGTTATGGAAGCGGGTCGGCGAAATCTGGCGGTCGTCGGTGGCCAGCTGTTCGCAAATCGCGTGGCAGTTGTGGCCGTCGGCACCGGAGGCGGAGAAGACCGTGGCCAGTGTCGATATGTCGGCGCCAGCGTGGGTGGCGGCTTCCAGACCGACGGCGAGGGTCAGCTTGACGACGCGGCTGGCCCGGCGGCGCTCGGCCGGCGGCAGGATGGCTGGGGCGGGCAGGATGCTGGGAAGGTTTTCCCAGGCTTGTTCGCCGCGCAGGATGGCGCGCGCGGTCGGCCAATCGGGCATGCCCGGGGCGAGGAAACCAATGCCTTCGATCCAGGCGGTGAGCGGAGTCTGGATCATGCGGTCACCCCGAAAATCAGGCTGCAATTGCTGCCGCCGAAGCCGAAGGAGTTGGACAGGGCGTGGCGCACGGTCGCATTGCGGCCCTGCAGCAGGTAGTCGATCGGAATGGCCGGGTCGAGCGTTTCGGTGCCGGGGCTGCCGGGCAAGTAGCCATCGGTCAGCGCCAGGGCGCAGATGACGGCTTCGACCGCGCCGGCCGCGCCCAGCGTGTGGCCGGTGGCGCCCTTGGTCGAGCTGCACGGCACGCCGCGGTCGAACAGTGCGGCGACGGCCTTGCCTTCGGCGGCATCGTTGGCCGGCGTCGAGGTGCCGTGCAGGTTGATGTAGTCGATGTCGCCGACCGTCAGCTTGGCGGATTTCAGCGCCGCTGCCATGGCCAGCTTGGCGCCGAGGCCTTCCGGATGCGGCGAGGACATGTGGTAGGCGTCGCTCGATTCGCCGCAGCCGAGCAGCAGCACGCTGCCCGGAGCAGCATGGTTGCCCCGTTCGAGCAGCGCGAAAGCGGCGCCCTCGCCGATTGAGATGCCGTTGCGCGCCGCATCGTAGGGGCGGCACGGACGGGATGAGGTGAGTTCGAGCGAGGCGAAGCCGTAAAGCGTGGTCAGGCACAGGCTATCGACGCCGCCGACGATGGCGGCATCGATGGTGCCGAGGGCCAGCTGACGGGCCGCTGCGGCGAACACCTTGGCACTCGACGAGCAGGCGGTCGAGATGGCCATGGCCATGCCTTCCAGCCCGAAGTAGTCACGGGTGAATTCGGCCAGCGAGAAGGAGTTATGTGTCGTTCGGTAGATGAAATCGGCCGGGAGCGCACCGGTCGCCGGGTCGCGTCGGCGGTAGGCCAGCTCGGTCTGCAGGATGCCGGCCGTGCTGGTACCGAGGAAGACGCCGACGCGGGTTTTGCCATAGCGGGCGATGGCGGCGCGCACGTGCTCGGCGAAGCCGTCGGTATCCAGACCCATCTGGGTCAGGCGGTTGTTGCGGCAATCGTATTTAGACAGTGTTTTTGGCAATTCCTGCTCATCCACCGCAGCCACCTCGCCGATCCAGGTGTCGAGCTTGACCGTTTCGAAGGTGCACGGGGCGAGTCCGCTGCGGCCGGCGCGGAGTGCGTCGCGCGTGGCATCCAGCCCGCGGCCGAGGCAGGTGGTGGCGGTGTAGGAAGAGAGCAGCAGCGGTGTCACGACGTGTTCCGGAACCAAGAGTTGCCAATTTTAGCAGAGATGCCGTAAGACCCGCCGAATGTCTCCCAAATGACATTTTTCGCCGCGGATGGCGCCTAGACTGGGGGCGCAAATATAACCACCAAGAGGAGACAGCATCATGTATTTACCCCTGATTAACCGCCTGCTGGCGGGCATTGCGATGGTTTTCTGGCTGGGGCTTGCCTACGCCCAGACCGGTCCATTACGTCTCGGTCAGTCCCTTCCCTTGAGTGGCCCGTTGGCCGAATTGGGTAGCGAATACCGTGACGGGATGCAGGCCTATTTCAATGCATTGAACGCCAAGGGCGGCATTCATGGCCGCCGGATCGAACTGGTCTCGCTGGACGACGCCTATGTCGTCGAGCGTAGTGTGGAAAACGCCAAGACGCTGATCGACAAGGAGGACGTATTCGCCCTGCTCGGTATGTTCGGCACGGCCAATTACGCTGCGCTGCTGCCCCTGATCAATGAAAAGGGCATTCCGTCGCTCGCGCCGTACACCGGTTCGGACGAACTGCGCCAGCAGAGTTCGCCGACCACCTTTTGGCTACGCGCTAGCTACGGCGACGAGACGGAAAAGATCATCGACCAGCTGACTACCCTGGGGATCAACCGCATTGCGGTGTTCTATCAGGACGACGCCTTTGGCAAATCGGGTCTGGCCGGCGTCGAAAAGGCCTTGGCCAAGCGCAAGCTTAAGGTGGTGGCTATCGGCAGCTATGACAAGACAAAGAACGATGTGCGCGAGGCGGCACGCGTGATCGGCGCCGCCGATCCGCAAGGGGTGGTGATGATCAGCACCTACAAGCCGACCGCCGCCTTCGTCAAGGAAATGCGCCAGAGCGGCAAGCTGACCCAGTTCTTTGCCTTGTCGGTGGTTGGCTACAAGGCCTTGCAGGCTGAGATGGGTATTGGTGCCGCTGGCGTCGCCATCGCTCAGGTGATGCCCTACCCGTATTCCGGCCTGACCCCGGTCGTCCGGGAACTCCAGGCCCTGCCGCCGGAATTTGCTCCGAAAAGCGGTGCGACCTATACGGTGATCGAAGGCTATATCGCCGCCAAACTGGCCAGTGAAGCGTTGCGCCGGGCCGGGCCGCAGCCGACGCGCGAAAAGTTGGTCGCCGCTCTGGAAAGCATGCGCAATATCGATCTGGGCGGGCTCAGCGTCGACTACGGCAAAACCAATCGCCTGGGCTCGCATTTTGTCGAAGTCACCATCGTCGGCAGTTCGGGGCGACTGATGCGCTGAATTGCGGTTGGCTGATTCGGGCGATCGGGAGCGCGCGGAGGTTTGGGCGTGCTTTCGGTTTTCCCGAATTTCAGGCGGTGCACCGCAGCAGTGAGCTTTACCGCCCGGGGCGGGCGAGACAGCTGCGGTAGCGGCCTTCGACGCGGCGGGCAAACCATTCGGTGGTCAGCTGGCGGGTGATCTTGGGGCTTTTCAGGTCGATCTGAGGCATGGCCTGGCGTGGCAGCGCCTTGCCACCGCCCTGCTCGGCCAGTTCGAAAACGCGGTTGAACAGCGGACTCTTGCCGAAGGCGGCGGTCTTTTCCAGCAGCAGGTCGCGGCGAATCTGCGGCCGGCTCATGTCCAGCTTGCCGGCGATGCCGATGGCGGCCTCCTCGACACTGCTCGCCACCGCCGCCGGCTGGCCGTTCTCGTAGCGCAGCAGGTCGCCGTCCGCCGTCAGCGCCTTGCCGCTGACCTTGGCCAGCGCGTTCTGGAAGGCGGCATTGCGGCTGCTGTAACGGCCGGCGTTGAAATCGGCGAAGCGATAGACGATGTTGTCGTAGCCGACCGGATAATCGAGCAGGATGGCGCTGCCGAAATAGATGCCGCCGCGCCGGGTGAACACCTCGTCGCGTACTTTCCTGGCGATCGGATAGGGGTAGGCCTTGTCCTTGACCAGTTTTTCGGCGAATTCGATGCTGACCTGCATCGGCCCGCCGGTGCGCACCGGGTTGTAATCGGCGAAGAGCTGCCGACCGAAGGGCAATTCGCCGATCATGTCCTCGAACAGCGTGTTGAGTTGCTTTTCGGTCTTCAGCGCATCGATCCGCTCGTCGTAGCTCTTGCCATCGGGCGAGGTCTTCTTCAGCGCCGCATTGACGATCAACTTGGGGATACCGAAGCGCCCTGCCCGCGTTTCCAGCTCGCGGCGCACGATGTTGGGCAGGCCGGGCACCGTCGGGTCGGCCTGAAAGCTGGATTCCTGCTCGATGACGGCGATGGTGGCGCAATAGGTCTGCGCCGCGTGCGGTATGTCGAGCGCCTTGTAGGCCGTAAACAGATCGCCGGCCCAGCCGGCTTTGTCCTTGGCGTAAGCGGGAAGCAGCTGAACGATACGTTGCCTGACCTCGGCTTCCGGCAGCGAGGTCGGCCAGGCAGTAGCCGGTTTACCGTCGGCGCGGCGGCCCATGTCCGCCGGCAAGGCCGGCCCTTCCGGCTCACTCTCGAAGCCGGAGCAGCCGGCGAGCAGCGTCAAGGCGACGCCCAGGGGCAGCCAGCGACCCATCGGGTTAAGCCGGAACCCGGCAGATCAACATGACGTTGGCGAAGGGCTTGCCTTCGTTCATGTCCATCGTCTCGACCGTGAAACCGAAATTTTTCAGGATATCGACCCATTCGGCGAGCGGCCGACAGTAGAGGCGCGGCAGGCGGTGGCCGCGCACGAAGGTGACGGCATGATCGACCCAGTTGCACAGATGGTAAGGCAGGCCGGCAGAAGCGTCGCCGACCCGAGTGAGGAACAGGCCGCCCGGCGGCAGCGCGGCGCGGATGCGCTTGAGCACATCCTTCTGCCGACCGTGATCAAAGTAATGCAGGGCGTCGAGGATGGTAATGACGTCGACCTGGCCAAAATCGGTCTGGCACATGTCGCCCTGCCGGATGGCGACCAGTGGATGGTCGCGGCCGAAGGCCTTGGCGGCGCGGTCGACGTCGCGCTGCATCAGCTCGTAGCCGAGCAGTTGGGTCGGCTTGGGCGGCTCGGCCCAGTTGCTCGGCCAGTTGCCGGCATCGTAATGCTGGCGGGCGGCCAGCAGCCAGGCGAACAGGCTGCCCTGGCCGCAACCGAGATCGAGGAAACGGCCGGTGCTCGGGAAGATGCCCTGGCGTAGCAACTCGCGAAAAATCGCGTCGGAGGAGAGCTTGCCGCGGGCGTAGTGATAGGCGAAATGGCCACCGCTACGGAATGGACGGGCGGCTTCGTCGAGCAGGCTTTTCAGGAAACGCTTGGTCATGGCAGGGCTTCGTGGAGCGTGACGGTGTTCAGGGAATGGTCGGCCAGCGTTTGCATCAGGCGTGGCAGTACGGCGAGGATGACCGGCTGGCCGTCGGCCGTGCGGGCGGCGTGGCCGTCGTGCATGAGCAGGATGTCGCCAGCTGCCAGGTTGCGGGTCAGGCGTTGGAACACGATCTCCGCATCGCCGGTTCGCGTGTCGTAGGGGCGGCGTGTCCAGGCAGCGAGGCGCAGGTCGAGGCGGTGCAGGACCGGGTCGAGGAAGGGATTGCGCAGCCCTGCCGTGGCCCGGAAGAAGCGCGGCGCCTGGCCGCTAATGTCGGTCAGCGTCGCCTGGGCGGCGGCGATGTCGCGCTGCATGTGGCCGGGGCCGAAGAGCGAGAAGACTTTCGAGTGCGAATCGCCGTGATTTTCGACGCGATGGCCGCGGGCCACGATTTCCCGACACAGTTCGGGATAGCTGCGGGCGCGGTGGCCGATGCAGAAAAAACTGGCTTTCGCTCCGGCCGCATCGAGCAGGTCGAGCACGCGCGGGGTGACTTCCGGGTCGGGACCGTCGTCGATGGTCAGGGCAATTTCCCCGCGAGCGGTCGAGGTTTCCGGCAGGCAGACGATATTCGGCCCGAGCAGGGTCGAGCGCGGCAACAAACCGGCGGCGGTGATCAGCGCGTGGTTGGCGACCAGCGCGCCCAATGCCCACGGCCACGCCGCGGGCGCGGCCAGTGTGCCGAGGGCGGCAACGCCGTGCAGCGCGAAACTGGCTTGCAGGGTGGTAGAAGGTTTCCAGGGCGTTGGCATGGTTCAGGTACGAGCCGGAAAATGACCGAGATCGAGGAAATGTTCCCACAAAGCTTGCCAGACCGGCCAGTCGTGGCCGCCGGGCAGCACCAGGCGGGCGTCGGCTGGAAAACGTTCGGCTATTTGCTGCATGCCGGTGGCGAAGCGGTCGTCGCTGCCGTAACCGACAAAGACCGGCAGCTCGGCGGGCGGCTGCTTGAGCCAGTGCCACAGGCGGAATTCGGGGTCGGTCATTTGCTCGGCGGTGGGTTGCCAGGCATCGAGGCCGCCGGCGTGGGCGATGGCGTTGGTGGTCAGCCGGCTGCCGGGGTAAGGCGCGAGCAGGCACAAGCCATCGACGCAGCCGGGATGATCGGCGTTGTGGCACAGGGTGAGCAGACCGCCCAGCGAAATGCCGCCGAGCCAGACATGATCGTAGTTTTGTCGAGCCGGGCCGAGGATCTGTTCCTGCACGGCGGGCAAGGCGCTGCCGCTGGAAATCTGCTCCAGATCGAGGTGCACCGCAGCCATGTCGAGAGCGAGCCGGCGGTGCTCGGCGGCGGCGAAGAAACCGGCGGCGACGAAATCTTCCGGCGTCATGTAGGCGCCCGGCAGAAGGACCAGCAGATGCCGACCGCCGACCTCATGACGAAGACTGCGCAACTCGCTCATCGCGTTTCACGTGGAACGAAAACGGCAGACAATAACAGCGCCAGGATGGCACCGGGACCAACCGTGACGCCGACTGCGTGTAGCACGGGGACCGACGACAGTGCCAACGTGCCGAAGCCGATGGCGGTACTGAGGTTGGCGACCGCCATCGACATCAGCGTGTCGGCTTCGAGCGCCTGGGCGGCGTCGATGCCATCGAAGAACAGTGCGTAGTTGGAGCCGACAGCGACGATCAGCAGCATGCCGATCAGGTGCAGCAGGTGCAGGGGCTCGCCGGCCAGGTGCAGGCCGCTGATGACCAGCGTGACGGCGATGGCCAGCGGCAGCAGGACACGCACCAGGCGCTGCGCCGAGCGCAGCGTGAAGGCGAGCAAGGCGACGATGGCAGCGACGCCGGCCAGCGACAGTAGCAGGGCTTCGTGCAGATAGTCGGCATAGAGGTCGTCGAACTCGTGCTTGAGGTCGATGAACAGCGCGCCGCTGCCGGCCAGCGCATTGCGGATATCGGCGATCCGCAGGTCGAGGCCCTCGTTGCCTCCGGGCGGGCGTAGCGGCAGCAGCACGCTCCAGCCTTCCGGGCGTTGCAACAGTAGCGAGTCGACGACCAGAGCGAGGCTGGTGCCATTCAGCGTATTGCGGCTGATCGGCTCGGCGCGCCGGGCGGCGTCGACTTCGGCGATGAACGGCTCCAGCTTGCGGGCGGCCAGCGGCGAATCGACCTGGGCGGCGGCCAGGCGGCGGCGCAGTTCCACCCCTTCCGGCAGTGCGCCTTGGCGTGCCAACTGCGCCGCAGCGCTGGGCAGGAAGCGGGCCGGACTCTCATAGCCGCCGAGCCGGCCGGCCTGTTGCAGGCGGTCGAGTTGCTGCCCTGCCCGTTCGGCAGCCTGCAGGGCGAGTTCGCGGTCCGCTGCGGTGATGACCACCATGTAGCGCGAATCTGGCGCCCCGATGTCGGCGCGCAGTTGGCCGTCGACCATGGCGTCTTCTTCGGTGACGGTGGACAGGGCCGACAGGTTGGGATGCCACAGCGAGGCGTGGTTGATGGCCAGATAGGCGGCAGCGCACAGGGCCAGGCCGAGCAGCGGCAGACGGGTGCGGCGCAGCATATGCGTGCCGGCGATCAGGGCGCGCCCGAGGCGGCGTGGCTCCGGGACATGAATGTTCGGGCCGACCAAGGGCGGTAGCAGGTAACGTGTGACCAGGGCGGCGGTGAGGACGCCGGCCAGCGAATAGAGGCCGAGCTGGGCGAGGCCGGGGAAGCCGGAGAAGAGCAAGGCGCCGAAGCCGAAGATCGAGGTCAGCACGCCGAGGCGGATGGTCGGCCAGAAGCGGGCGCGCCATTGCTCCAGCCCGAGCCGGCCGGACTGGATGAAGTAATAGATGCCGTAATCGACGGCTTCACCGATCAGTGCCGAACCGAAGCCGACAGTGATGCCGAACACCGTGCCGTAAACCAGGCTGACGGCGACGACGCCGGCCAGCGCCCCGCTCAGTACCGGGACCAGGCCGAGTGCGAGCAAGCGCGGCGAGCGATAGACGAAGAAGAGCACGGCGACGATGGCCAGCGTGCTGACCAGCGACAGATGGGCCACTTCATCCTTGATCGTTGCCCGCGCCTTGACGGCGAACAGGCCGGGGCCGGAGAGGACGAGGCGCAGGTCGCCGGCCGGCGCGATCTGGGCGAATTCGCTGCGGATCGATTCGATGGCCCTTTCCTGGCCGTCGGTATCGGAGCCGAGGGCAGCCGTCTGCACCAGCAGCAGCGCCCGCTGGCCGTCCGGCGAGGCCCACACCCCGGCCCGGCTGGCCGGTTGGTTGCCGCCGGAAAACTGGGTGAGCAGTTCGACCAGCTCGCCGGTTGGGTCGCGCGTGATGAACGGCTTGAGCAGCATGCCGGCCGGCGAGGCGAGCAGGTCCACACTGTCGCCGATGGCACGGCGCAGGCCGTCGACGGTGAAACGCTCGGCGTTGACCGCCGGGCTCAGCAGGTAGCGGTGGTTCAGCAGGAAATCGCGGTCGATGTCGTAGCGGGCGGCCTCGCCGTTCTGTACCGAGACGAATTCAGCGCGTTCACCCAGGCGGGCGCGCAGGGCGCGCGAGGCGGCGGCACGCTGCTGCTCGTCACCGCCTTCGACGGCCAGCATGAGCAGGCGGGAGACGGTGCCCTCCTTCAGCTGGTCGACCAGCACCTGCTGCTCGGCCGTCGGCTTGGCCGGCAGGAAGAAGGACATGTCGGCAGTGAAGCGGCTGTGCCAGACGATGGCCGCGCCGGCCAGCATGGCCAGCAGCCAGATCGCCAGGGCACGGAAGGCGGTCAGTTTCATTTACCGTCGATCGGTTCGATGGTCAGCAGCGAGCGGTCGCCGTCGGCCTGCAGGTACTCGATGCTGCGCACCTGGTTCTTGGTGCCGCTGACGGTGATGCGCTGGACGAGCGCGGCGATCTTCTGGTCGCTCGGTAGAAGGGTGAGTACCCACTTTTCGCTGGATCCCGCCAAATGGAGGGCGTAGTTCTTTTCCAGTGCGGCGCGATTGCCGGCCAGCGTGCCACGGATGCTGTCGACGAAGGCGAGCGCTTCCGGCTGGTTGGCCAGGTTGATCGACAGCTTTTGCTTTTCGCGCTCGATGGTCAGCAGGTCCTTGTCCAGGGTCAGCGTTTCGACCTTGGGGGTCTGCGTGCGTTTTTCCAGACGGTCGGGCGGCGTGTAGGTCATTTCGCCGGTGGCGACGACCGGTTTGTCGAGCACGGCGAGAAAGCGCTTTTCGGTGAATTTGGCACGACCCCCCTTGTGTTTGGCCAGGTCGCTCATCAACTGGCCGAGGTCGAAAGCGGCGTTGGCCGAGGCAGCGAAGGCGGTGAGCAGGAGGCCGGTCAGGAGAAAACGCTTCATTTTTGTTGCCAGAAATCGAAGAAGTTGAACCAGTTGTAGGGGGCGACGCGGCAATAGTGTGTCAGGCGATCGGCGTAGCGCTGGATGGCCCGATGCACGGCGGCGTCGCGCTCTTCGCGCGGAGTGTCGGTGAAATCGGCGAGTTGTTCGAAGTGGATGCGGTAGCGGTTGCCGCCCAGGTAGAGGCCGGTCATGAAATAGACCGGGCGGCGCAGCATGGCGGCCATGCGCCAGGGGCCGACCGGGAACGGCGCCATTTTTCCCAAAAATTCGCAGTGCACCGCAGCATCGTCGCCCAGACTGCGGTCGGCGAGCAGGCCGACGAGATAGCCCTCCTCCAGCTTGTCACGGACGTTGAGCATGGACTCCATGCGGCCGAGCGGGATGATGTCCTGGGCTGCCGCCGGATTGATGGCCTGCAGCGTGGCGTTGATCTTGCGGGCGTTTTCCTCATACATGACCATCGCCACCTTCAGCCCGGCACGCTTGCGGCCGAGGGCGCGCAAGACTTCGAAGCTGCCGAGATGGGCGCCGAACAGCAGGGCGCCGGGTTTTTCGTCGACAGCCGCGTGCAACTCCTCGGCGCCGACGACCTCGATGTCGAACAGGTCGAAGCGGTCGTTCAGCAGGTAGATGCGGTCGTGGATGGTGCTGGCGAAGGAAAAGACATGGCGGAAGCCATCCGACCATTCGGCCCAGCGGTCGAGTGCCAGATGCAGGTAGTCGCGGCTGGCGCGTCGCGCCTGGGCGGCGAACAGCACATAGTAACCGGCGATGCCGTAGAGGACGAGGCGGCCGATGGCGCGGCCGAAGGTGAGCGAGATCCACACCATCAGGCGCAGGATGGCGAGATTGCTCTTCTCCTGGCGGGTTGCCCAGTCGGCGTCGGCGGCTTTGCTCCGGTTCATGGTGCGGGCGGCGTCAGGCTGCCGGAAGCGACGCTGCGCCCGTCGTCGGCACGGGCGGTGAACGCGAAGGCGCCGCTGGCTTTCTGTTCTAGCGAGAACTGCAGCGTTTCACCGGGGCCGACCGGGCTGAGGAACTTGGCGTTGCCGATCTGCCAGTCCGCTACCGGCTGGCCGAGCAGTTGTTCGGCGCACAGGATGGCGCGGTCGAGCAGGACGACGCCGGGCACGATGGGATTTCCGGGGAAATGCCCGGCAAAAGCCGGGTGATCGACCGGTACGGTCCAGGCAAAGACGCTCTCAGCCATGTTTCACCTTCTCGGCGTAGAGTGCCTGCAGGTTGTTCCGCGGCAGCTTGCCGGTCGTGTTGCGCGGCAACTGGTCGACGAAAACCAGTGGGCGCGGCAGGAAGATGGCATCCACCCGCTCGCGTAGCGCTGCCATCAGCGACCGGCTGTCGAGCGAGGGGGCGACGACGAAGGCGGTCAAGCGGGTGATGCCATCCGGGGTTTCGTCGTCGGGCAGGAAAAAGGCGCCGTCGACCACGCCGGGAATTTCGCCCAGCTGGTGGTTCAGGTAGGCCAGCGAGGTGCGTTTGCCGGCGATGTTGATCAGGTCGGCATGGCGGCCGTGCAGTACGAAGCGGCGGCCATCGAGAATCTCGATCAGATCGGAGAGCGGCACCCGCCCTTCGACATGGCCGCCCAGTGCATAGGTAGTGTCGCCTTCTTGTTCCAGGCGCGGACCGGGCAGCAGCGTCCAAACTGCACCATCGGTGGTGCGCCGGCTGGCCAGTTGGCCGGTTTCGGTCGAGCCGTAGATTTCCATCATCGGTGCCCCGGTGCGTTCTTCGGCCTGGGCGGCCAGGGCAGTGGACAAGGGGGCGGTGGCCGAGAGCAGCATGTCGACCGGCGGCAGTTCCAGTCCTGAGGCTAACAAAGCCGACAGGTGGAAAGGCGTGGTCACCAGCAGGCGCGGCGCAGGTACAGCGGCTAGCGCGGCGACGATGTCGTGCGGGTAGAAGGGCTTGCCCGACCAGAAAGGACTGGCGCTGTGAGCGGCCATCAGGAAGGTGGATTCGAAACCGTAGCTGTGCTGTACCGGTACCGTGCCGACGATGTGATGCGGCAGGCGATCCAGCCCGAAACGTTGGGCTTCGGCACGACCGCTACGCACCAGTTTGCCCCAGGTCTTGCGATGCGGCTGCGGCAGGCCGGTCGAGCCGGAGGTGAACAGGATGGCGGCGAGGGTGTCGTCGGCGATCTGCGGGATTTTTTCGACTTTTTCGCTGTGCACCGCAGCAGTGTCGGGAAAAATGATGCTGGGCAGGCCGTGGCTGTCGAAATGGCCATCGTGCAGGCAAACGATGTCGGGGAATTCGGCTTGCAGGCGGTGCAGCGTCTCGGCCGATTGCGAAGCGGGCTGCAGGCTGATGCGGCCGCTGGTCAGGCCGGCGGCGAAACCGACGGCGAAACGATAACGATCCTGGCAGACGTTGAGCAGGTGCCGACCCGGTGGCAATTGGGCGGCCAGCGCCTCAGCTTCGGCCAGGAAATCGCGCACCCGGCGCGGGCCGCCCGGTAGCCAGGCGAAGATGGCATCAAGGTCGGTGGCGGACAGCAGGGGCGAATGGCTCATGGGGCTTTGGCCGAAGAATTCTGTTGGGTGGCGTGGCGGTAGGCGCGGATGGCCTGGGCGATGCTCGGGCGCTCTTCCGGCGGTAGCACGCGCATGCGCCACAGGTGTTCGCCGATGAACATGGCGGCGAGCAAGGGCAGCGTCAGCAGGTTGGCGAAGACTGACCAGATCGCCAGCGGGGCCAGCAGGTACAACAATAGCGAGGTGCTGGCGACGGCGAAAAAGAAGGCGGTCCACGCGGCGGTAACCTGCCGCGTATAACGTTGTTTGCGTTCGGAGAGCGGCCGCTCCATGGCCAGCCGGGCAATGCGCGTGATCAGCGCTTCGCCGCCGCCGAGCAGCGTGCGGCCGAAAAAGACGCCGAGCGCCAGGTTGGTGCCGACATGCTGGATCAGGTACAGCAGGGCGACATTCTGGCGCAGTGCCGGCCATAGCCAGGCCAGTAGTCCGCCTACCGCCAGAGTGCCGAGCAAGCGGCTGACCGGGGTCAGCAGACGCCAGACGAGCAGGCCGAGGATAAAGACGATGGGACTGACGCCGAGCGCCGCGTTGAAGTCCGGGCTGCCGGCGCCGGCGCTGCCGAAATGGGCGGCGGCGGCCCAGGCGATGAGCAGGGCGACCAGCGCCAGGCTGCGCAAAGCCTGTGCTGCGCTGGCGCTGATGGTCATTTCGTCCGCTGGCTGGCGATGTGCGCGGTCAGCGCGCGCAGCGAGGCGAAGATGCGCACGTTGTCCTCGTTATCGGACTTGAGTTGGAAGCCGTAGCGTTTGGAGATGACCAAGGCGATTTCCAGCACGTCGATCGAATCGAGGCCGAGGCCGTCGCCGAACAGCGGTGCATCCGGCTCGATTTCGCCGGGGGCTATTTCGAGATTGAGTGCCGAGACGATCAGTTCGGCAACTTCCGGCAACAGGGTTTCGACGGCTTCCGGGGAGATGGCTGCTGACATGGTGGCGTTTCCGTAATGCTTAGGAGGCGACGGCATGGAACGCGAGGACCGCGTTGCTGCCGCCGAAGGCGAAAGAGTTGGAGAGTGCGGCGCGCAGCTTCTGGTCGCGGCGTCCGCTCAGGACATGATCGACGCCGGTGCAGGCGGCATCGAGCCTGCCGTCCAGGTTGGCGGTCGGCGGTATGGCCTGTTCGCGCAGGGCGAGCACGGTGGCGATGGCTTCGATGGCGCCGGCGGCACCGAGCAGATGACCGTGCATGGATTTGGTGGCAGAAACCGGCAGGTGCTCGGCGCGTTCGCCGAAAACCTCCTTCAGGGCCGCGACTTCGACCGGATCGCCTTCGGCCGTGGCCGTGCCGTGCGCATTGACATAGTCGATGTCGTCGGCCGTCAGGCCGGCATCGGCCAATGTGGCGTTCAGGGCACGCACCTGGCCGGCCGCTTCCGGCTTGACCAGATGGCTGTGGTCGCAGCTCGTGCCGTAGCCGACGATCTCGCCGTGGATGCGGGCGCCACGGGCGACGGCATGGTCCCAGTCTTCGAGCACCAGCGCGGCCCCGCCCTCGCCCAGCACCAGGCCGCGACGGTCGGCGGCGAAGGGGCGGCAAGCGAACGGCGACGTCTCGGCATCGCCGGGGGCCATCACGCGCAAGGCTTCCCAGGCACGGGCGACGCCGTAGGCCTGCGGCACGTCGGAGCCACCGGTCATCATCACGGTCGCTTCGCCGGAACGGACGCGGCGGAAGGCTTCGCCGATGGCGACGGCAGATGAGGCGCAGGCCACGGTATGGCTCATGCTGACACCGCCCAAGCCGAGTTGGATGGAAATGTGGGCGTTGGCCGCGTTGTTCATGCCGAGCACGACGGCGAGCGGCGAAACGCGCTCCTTGCCCTTCTGCCACAGTTCGCGGTAACCCTTTTCGTAGGCCAGCGTGCCACCGAGCGCGGTGCCCCAGGCGCAGCCCCAGCTATCGCGCGATTCACCGTCGGCTTTGCGCGGCAGGCCGCAGTCGTCCCAAGCGGCGAAGGCGGCGGCCATGCCCAGTTGGGCGAAGCGGTCCATCATCGAAGCCAGCGGTTTGCCGAGGATAGCGTCGGGATCGAAGCCCGGGCAGCTGACGAAAGGCATCGACAGCGGGCGTGGCTGATCGTCGGTTAGCAGGTAGCGAATGGCCGATTCGCCCGCCGTCAGGCGCGTGAAAAAATCGGCGAGGTCGCCGCCGTAAGGAGAAACCAGCCCGAGGCCGGTGATCGCTACCCGACGCTGACTCATGGCTCAGCTCTTCTGGGACTGAATGAGCCCGTCCATCAGCGCAGCCATCTGGCCGACGGATTTCGGTGTTTCCAGATCGTTGGTCAGCTTGATACCGAAGCGGTCTTCGAACTCGAACATCAGTTCGAGCAGCATCAGCGAGTCGACGCCGAGATCGGCCAGCGGGGCCTCCGGAACGACTTTTTCCGGGTCGACGCCGAGGCGGTCCTTGAGAAATTCGCGAATCAGGCCAATGGAATCCATAGAGGCGAGATTTTATCCGAAAGCCCCTGTTTACCAAAGATTTTCATATTGCTGTCAGGGTTCGCAATTCGGCTTCTGCGTTTGGTACCATGTCCGCCTTGTTCCTTCTGTGTCATACCCATGGAATTGTCCGTCGCCCTGCCCTGGTACCGCCAGCTTGCCGCCCGTATCGGCACGCTGTCGCCATTGAAGGCGGTCGGTACCATGGCCTTCATGGCGCTCTTCTTCTGGGGCTATTTCGCGGTCCTGCACAACCCGCTGGCGACGCCCTATGTCATGCCGCTGACCGTACTCGACGAATGGATCGTCTTTACTCCGGTGGCTTATCCGGTCTATGTCTCGCTGTGGGTCTATGTCTCGCTGCCACCGGCCTTGCTCAATGGCTTTCGTCCGCTGGTCATGTTCGGTGTGTGGATCGCCGCCATGTGCCTGTTCTGCCTGAGCCTCTTCTGGCTTCTGCCGACGGCCGTTCCAGCGGCATTGATCGACTGGGCGCAGTACCCGGAAATGGCCGTGATCAAGGGCATCGACGCCGCAGGCAACGCTTGTCCGTCACTGCATGTGGCGTCGGCGGTGTTTTCCGCCGTCTGGCTGGCGCGCGTTTTCCGTCAGGTCGGCGCCCCGTCGGCCTTGCGGGCCTTCAGCATCCTGCATTGCCTGGCCATCCTGTGGTCCACCGTGGCAACGCGGCAACACGTCGTGCTCGACGTAGTGGCGGGTGTGGTGGTTGGACTGGCCTTCGCGTGGTTATCTTTGCGCCAGGTGGAGGCAGCGGCCGGCGAAACAGGGATTTAGCCGGCGACCTTGCCGAGCGTGGCGACGAAGTCGCGCGCTTCCTGGAAGCCGACAACGCGTACGCCCTTCGCTTCCCTACCCTGGGCATCGAAGAAGATAATGCCCGGTGGGCCGAACAGGCCGAAACGGGCGAGCAAGGTCTTGTCATCATCGCTATTGGCCGTGACATCGGCTTTGAGCAGGGTGAAACCGGCCAGTTTCTCCCGCACCACCGGGTCGGCAAAGGTGAATTTTTCCATTTCCTTGCACGACACGCACCAATCCGCGTAGAAATCGAGCATCACCGGCTTGCCGGCGGCTTGCAGGCGCGCGTCCAGTTCGGCCAGCGAGCGCACCGGTTCGAAGGGCAGCTTGGTCGATTCGGCGGCGACTGCCGTGCCGCGCAAGCCGGCCAGCGGTTGCAGCGGGTCTCGGCTACCGGCCAGGGCACCAATCAGCAGGGCGGCGCCGGCGAGCAGCATGATGATGCCGATGCCCTTCCAGAAACGCGCCCAACCCTTGGCGTGCGGCGGCAGCGGGTCGAGGGCATGCAGGTAGATGGCCGGTATGATGAGCAGCGCCGCCCAGGCCAGCATGGGGGCCACCGGCGGCAGCACCGGCGAGACCAGCCAGACGGCGGTGGCCAGCAACAGCACGCCAAAAGCCTTTTTGACGTTTTCCATCCATGGCCCGGTCTTCGGCAGCAGCGAGCCGCCAGCCGTGCCGACGACGAGCAGCGGCGCGCCCATGCCGAGCGCCATGACGAACAGTGCCGTACCGCCCAACACGGCATCGCCGGTCTGGCCGATGTAGAGCAGTGCGCCGGCCAGCGGCGCGGCAACGCAGGGGCCGACGATCAGCGCCGACAGTGCCCCCATCAGGAAAACGCCGATGCCGCGTCCGCCCTGCAGGTGGCCGGACTCTTCCGACAGCTTGCTCTGCAGCGCGGTCGGCAGTTGCAGTTCGTAAAAGCCGAACATCGAGAAGGAGAGCACGACGAAGACCAGCGCGAAGCTGCCCAGCACCCAGGGGTTCTGCAGCGCGCTGGAAATCAGCGTGCCGGTCAGTCCGGCGGCGACGCCGGCTGCGGCGTAGGTCAGCGCCATGCCGAGCACGTAGGCCATCGACAGCGCAAAGCCGCGGGCGTGCGAGTTCTTGTGCCCTTGGCCAGCGATGATGCCGGAGAGAATCGGGATCATCGGGAAGACGCAGGGGGTCAGCGCCAGGCCTAGCCCGGCGACGAAGAAGAAGGCGAGATTGGCCCAGAAGCCGGCGTGTTGCAGCGTGCTGGCAATTTTTCCGCTTTCATCGCCGTCCACCGCAGCACTGGTGCTGGCCGATGGCGTCGTTGCCGGATCGGGCAAGCTGACGCTGAGCGGCTGGGTTTGCGGCGGATAGCAGACGCCCGCATCGGCACAGCCCTGCGCCGTGACCTTGAGCTGCAGCGGCAGTACGCCGGAAGCGTTGCGCTCGACTGGCACGCGGACGGTGACCTGCTGGTAATAGACCTCGACCTTGCCGAAATTCTCGTCGTCCTTCTCCTTGCCCTTCGGGAAGACCGGTGTGCCGAGCGTGGCGCTGTCGCCGTCGACGGTGAAGCGGAACTTGTCGCGGTAGAGGTAATAGCCCTTGGCGATCTCGTAGCTGACTTCCAGTGTCTGGCCGTCGAGGGCGCGCACCGAAGGTTTGAAGGCGACCGCCGGGTCGAGGAATTCCTCGGCGTGGGCGAGCGAGACGAGCAGGGAGAAAAGGAGGAAGAGGATACGCATGGTCATTGGAGCGTTTCGGCGGCCACCCAGTTCAGGTAGGCTGGCAGGCCGTGGGCGATGGGCAAGGCGATGATCTCGGGAACGTCGTAGGGGTGGCGTTCGGCGATCATTTTTTCCAGCGCCGGGTAGGCGGCTGCGGTGCACTTGATCAAAAGGGGAATTTCCGAGGCCGATTCGACGGCCCCCTGCCAGCGATAGACCGACTGCACGCGTGGCAGGATATTCACGCAGGCGGCGAGTTGGGCTTCGACGACGGCCAGCGCGATGGCGTTGGCGACGTCTTCGTCCGGGCAATTGGTGATGACGAGCAGGGTTTCCATTAGCGAATTCTACTTTAGGAGCCGGCGCCGGGTCAGGCGCAGGGCGATGGCGAAGGCGATGGCGGCGGTGGCGAGCAGCGCCATGATGTGGATCAGGGCGTCAGCCGGTACCTCCCCGGCGAGCAGCGGGCGGACCAGCGCCACGCCCTGGGCGAGCGGCAGCCAGTGGCCGATTGTCGCCAGCCAGCCGGGCAACTGCTCGGTCGGGAAGAAGACGCCGGAAATCAGCGTCATCGGCGTGATGAACAGCGTGAAGTAGTACATGAAGAAATCGTAGCTCGGCGCCAGGGCGTTCCAGATCAGGCCGAGGGCGGCGAAGGCCAGGCCGGTCAGCACGATGGCCGGCAATGCCCACAGCGCCAGCGGGCCATGTGTCAGGCCCATGCCGGTGATGACGACCAGAATGGCGGTACCCGAGAACAGCGATTTGGTGGCCGCCCAGAACAGTTCGCCGGCGACGACGTCGGCCAGGCCGAGCGGCGTGTTGAGGATGGCGTCCCAGGTTTTCTGCACATGCATGCGTGAGAAGGCCGAATATAGTGCCTCGAAGGTGGCCGCGTTCATGGTCGATGCGCACACCGTGCCGGCGGCCAGGAAGGCGACGTAGGGGCGGCCGTCGATGGACGGCAGCATGGCACCCAGGCCGTAGCCGAGGCCGAGCATGTAGATCAGCGGGTCAGCCAGGTTGCCGAGAATGGACGGCAGCGCCAGTTTTTTCCAGACCAGGAAATTACGCCGCCAGACAGGCAGGAAGCCGAACAGCTTGGGCGGGAGGGCGGCGGTGGCAGACGGCATGGTTGGGGCGGCAAAGGATGAAGCCACCATTTTACGCCTAGCGCCACGGCTGACGGGGCGGCTCAGCCATCACCGGCCGGAACGCAGGTGGCGAGCAGTTTAGGCAGCGCCTGCTCGTCGAGTTCCAGGCAGGCCAGCACGCGGGTGCCCAGTTTGTTCCATTCGCTGGTTTGGCCGCTACCGGTTTTCTCGAACAGCAGGTATTCGGCCAACTGGGCAACGGCGATCAGCTTGCGGGCCCGTTCCGGCAGCTCGCTGCTGCCGTCGAGGGACTGGCAGTCGTGGTGATGGCGGATCGAGATGCAGATTTCCTCCGGCAGCAGCCAATCCTCGGCCAACTGGGCACCGACCATGGCATGGTCGATACCGATGGCGCGATTTTCAACCTCGGTGAAGGAAATCTCTTCCTCCTGGTTGGCTAGGATCAGCACATCGCGGTATTCGGGGAAGGGAATCATCAGCATCGGGATACCGCAATCGCGGAATAGTGCGAAGGTATGGGCATCTTCCGGCCGGATGCCGATGTCGCGGCCGAGTTGCTTGGCAATGTTGCCGGCCGTTTCGGCGGTTTTCGCCGAGGTGTCCCAGAAGCGCTCCATGTTCGGCACATGCTTGAACACCTGCTGCAGCGCCAGCCCGGCTACCGTGCGCACCACCAGCTTGAGGCCGAGGACGAGTAGTGCCTCCTGCACTGTTGGCACCTTTTTGCCGAAGGAGAAGAAGGGTGAGTTGGCGACCTTGATCATCCCCGCTGCCAGTCCGACATCCTGATTGAGCAGTTTGGCGAGGTAGATGAAATCCGGCTCGTCCTTGGCCATTTCCTGCTCAATCTGGGCGAGGATGGCCGGCCGTGGTGGAATGCCGATGTCGCGAATCTCGAGCTTCATTCGCGATTCGATCTGCTCAGCGCCGGAAGTCGGAATTTGGCGCTGATTGTTAGCGTCGGGCGATGGGGTCACGGTATCAAGGGGGTGGCGGTGGTCGAGAATTGTATGCCTCAACTAATATAGAAGGTTTGAGAAAAGGTAAAACTCGCCCGCATATCCGGAATGGTGGCTCGCCGGCTACGATGTAAACTTTGTCCGCACATTGCGGTCAGTGGTTCATGCGAAACATGGAGGGGGTGAACATGAATGCTTCAGTCAAGGCGGTGCTGATCGATCTGGCCGGCGTCCTGCACACTGGCGACGAAGCCCTCCCGGGCGCCGTGCAGGCGCTGGAGCGGCTACGCGCTTCGGGGTTGCCGCTGCGTTTTCTGACCAATACGACGCGCACACCGTCTACCGTGCTGCTCGCCAAGCTGGGCCGAATGGGGTTCAAATTGAAACCCGACGAAATCCAGACTGCCGCCCTCGCCGCGCGTACGCTGGTTCACCAGCGTGGCTTACGGCCGCTGTGGCTAGTTCATCCTGATATTGCCACCGAAATGGGTCAGAGCGACCCCAACCCGAATGTCGTCGTGCTCGGTGACATGGGCCATTTCACCACCTACGAAGCGCTCAACCGCGCCTTTCGCTTGCTCATGCAGGGCGTGCCGCTGCTGGCCATGGCGCGCAACCGCTATTTCCAGGAGCCGGACGGGCTGTCACTCGATATGGGGGCTTTCGTCACCGGGCTGGAGTTTTCAGCCGGCGTGCGCGCCGAAATCACCGGCAAGCCGGCGCTCGCTTTCTTCCAGGCTGCCTTGGCTGAGCTGGGAGTGGCCGCCAACGAAGCCATACTGATTGGCGACGATCTGACTGACGACATCGGCGGGGCGCAGGCGGCCGGCATTCAGGGCTGGCTGGTGCGGACCGGCAAGTTCCGAGTGGGCGACGAGCAACACCCGGAGATCAAGCCCGACGCCATCTTCGACGACTTCGTTGCTGCGGTGCACTGCCTGTTACTCTGAAAAACCGGCGGCCGGGCCACGGCTCAATCGCGTAATTCGCGCCCGGTCAGCTTGATAAAAACGTCTTCGAGGTTGGAAGCGCGGTGCACGTAGCGCAGGCCGTGGGCGTCGACCAAGCTGGCCAGCAGCGGGCGCGGCTCGCGACAATAGAAGAAGGCCGTTTCGCCGCTGGTCTCGACGCGGTCGGCCTGATTGCGGTGAGCCTCGCTGAAGGCCGTCAGGTCGCCGCCGCCTTCGTCGTATACCTCGACCACATGCGGCTCGATCAGCTCGGCGATCAGCCCGCGCGGGCTGCCTTCAGCGATCTTGCGGCCGTGGTCGATGACGATCAGGCGGTCGCACAGGCGCTCCGCCTCGTCCATGAAATGCGTGGTCAGAATCAGCGTCTTGCCGGCCGATTTGAGTTGCTTCAGGCGTTCCCAGATCAGGTGGCGGGCCTGTGGGTCGAGGCCGGTGGTCGGCTCGTCGAGAAAAATGATATCCGGGTCGTTGACCAAGGCGCGGGCCAGGGTCAGCCGGCGCTTCATGCCACCGGACAGCGTGGAAATCTTGGCGTCGGCCTTGCTGCTCAGGCTGGCGAATTCGAGCAGTTGCGGTATGCGGGCGCGAATGTCGGCATCCGCCATGCCGAAATAGCGGCCGAAAACGAGCAGGTTCTCGGCGCAGGTGAAGTCGGGGTCGAGGTTGTCGAACTGCGGCACGACGCCAACGCGCGCCCTTGCCTGCTGGGCGTCGGCCGGAATGGCGCAGCCGTTCAGTTGGATACTGCCGCCGTTCGGCCCGGTCAGCCCGAGGCAGAGACGCAAGGTCGTCGTCTTGCCCGCCCCGTTCGGCCCGAGCAGGCCGAAGCAGGTGCCGGCTTCGACGGCGAACGACAACCCGGCGACCACCTCCTGACCGCCGTAGACCTTGCGCAGGTCAGAAACGTTTAGTGGTTTGCTTGGCAATTGGCCGGACATTATGGAAGCGCTGGATTTGGGCTGCTGGCTAGGCGCGAACCGCAGCGATAGCCTGCGCTATCGCGAGGATGAGCAACAACGCCAGCGGGGCAAAGACAAGCTTTCATGTTCGGCTAATCGCTGAGCAGACCACTAATGTCGCCACGCGCGAGTGATGATGTCGCGGATGACGTGCAGCCGGCGATGGAAGAAGTGGTCCGCGCCAGGCACGACGACGACCGGCAGGTCGAGCGGCAGCGCCCAGTCGAAGACGTTGTCGAGCGGCACGGTTTCGTCCTTCGAACCGTGGATGACGATGGTGTCGTGCGGCACGGCCTCGGTGTCGTACTGGCGGGTGCCCTCGACGAAGCCGGCGGCGGTACCGACCAGCACCAAACGTTGCGCCGGATGGCCGGCCTCGGTCAGGCGCTTGGCGACGCGGGTCTGACAATAAGCGCCGAAGGAAAAGCCGGCCAGCGCCACTGGGATGTTGCCGCAGCGGCATTTGGCATCTTCGATCACGGCGAGCAGGTCGTCGGTTTCACCGCGCCCTTCGTCATGCACGCCCTCGGTGCCGCCGACGCCGCGAAAATTCGGGCGGAAAGCCGCATAGCCGAGGTTGGTGAAGGTCTTGGCCAGCGTGTAGGCCACCTTGTTGGTGTTGGCTCCGCCGCCCAGCGGATGCGGGTGGGCGATCAGCGCGATGCCCTTGGGTGCATCCGGCCGCTCCATGATGACCTCGATCTTGCCGACCGGGCCATCGACGAGAATCTTCTCTTCGACGATGCGCATGGTTCAGAACCTATGAATTTCTTGGGCGCGCCCGAGCAAGGTGCTCAGGCGAGAACGATCAAGGCGCAAAGCGCAGCCATAGCTTGGGCTATGGCGAGCATTTGCAACGCCGAGCGGGCTTGGCTGGGCGCGGTGAGCGGGCGTGAACAAGGATTTCATAGGTTCTAAATCTTCAGGCGCTCGACGACCTTGCCGCCGATCAGGTCGCTCTGGATGATTTCCTCGACATCTTCATTGTCGATGAAGGAATACCAGGTCTCTTCCGGGTAGACCACCATCACCGGTCCGTTGTCGCAACGGCCGAGGCAGCCCGCCTTGTTGATACGCACGGCGCCCGGGCCGTTCTTCTTCAAGGCACCGATGCGGTCCTTGGCGTAGGCGAAAGCGTCGGAACCGCCAACGTTGTTGCAGCACTGCTCGCCAGCCTCGCGCTGGTTGGTGCAGATAAAGACGTGTTTCTGGAAGTAGCTCATGCGTGTTCTCCTGTGCAGACCTGAATTATAGGCGGTGGCGTTTCACGTGGAACCCACCCTGCACATGGAACTGCAATCAAATTATTAAGCGCTTCAGAGCAGTGCGGCTGGATCTCATAGGATTTCTTGCCGCTACGGCATTCAAGGGCGTTTGAGGGTAATGTCGGCCTTAGTTGTCCCATTATCTCGCTCCCCGGCAAGATTGCCATCTGCCGTTCTGTGCAAACGAAGAATGACATCGGTACAACCGTGGAGGGCCCTGGAGAATGAAAGAATCATGTTGATCTCATTATCCGAAATGTAGTTGACCTCAACCGGGGCATCGATACCAACGCAGGCATTGCGTCGATTTGTAGCCAAGGCACGCCATATGTTGCCTTGCTGACCGATTTCCAGGCGAGCTTCCATTGGGCGCCCGTTTGCTTCCCAATTGGCGACCCAGTTTCCGACCAAGGTCGATGGCTGGGCCAACGCATCTGCCGAAAGCATCACGCCCAGCGTCGCTGCAACAAGTAGCAAGTTTTTCATGGTGCACTCCTATAGCAAAGGAAATACATTGCGTTACTTATTTTGACTAGCCAACGATCATGCTACATCTAGTTCTATCCATTTGGTATCGGCGGGTGGGTTTGCATTTTTCAGCAAATAGCAGCACCGACATGCGCAGAATGGAACGGTGGTGCCTTAGCGGTTAAACCACATGACAGCGCGCTTTTCGAGGCCAATCAGGAAAGAGCAAACCAAGCCGACCGAAAAGATCTTGGCCCAAGCATCAACCCCGATCGGCGCCGTCTGAAATAGCGCATTCATCACCGGCAGATAAGTCAGTGCCAATTGCAGCGTGGCCATGCTGGCTATGCCGGCCCAGACCCAGGGATTGGAAAACAGCCCGAGACTCCAGAAGCTGCGGGTCAGCGAGCGGCAGTTGAACAGGTAGAAGGCTTCGACCATGACGAAGACGTTAACGGCGACGGTGCGGGCTTCGGCCAGGGTATGGCCCTGGCGCAGTTCGACGATGAACAGGCCGAAGGCACCGGCCAGCAGCAGGACGGAAACGAGTACGATGCGGCGGATCAGTGCGGCGTCTAGCACCGGCATTTCGAGCCGGCGTGGCGGGCGGCGCATGATGCCCCGTTCGATCGGTTCGAAGGCGAGTGGCAGGCCGAGCAGGACGGCGGTGGTCATGTTGATCCACAGGATTTGCAGCGGCGTGATCGGCAGGGTTGCGCCGAACAGGATGGCGGCGACGATGACCAGGCCTTCGCCGAAATTGGTCGGCAGTGTCCAGGTGATGAACTTGACCAGGTTGTCCCAGACGCCCCTGCCCTCCTCCACTGCGGCTTCGATGCTGGCGAAGTTGTCGTCGGTCAGCACCATGTCGGCGGCTTCCTTGGCCACTTCAGTGCCGGCCAGGCCCATGGCAATGCCGATGTCAGCCTGCTTGAGCGCCGGCGCGTCGTTGACGCCGTCGCCGGTCATGGCGACAACCTCGCCGTTGGCTTGCAGGGCGCGCACCAGGCGCAGCTTTTGTTCCGGCTCAACGCGGGCGAAGACGTCGACCTCGCGCACCACCTGAGCCAGTGTTTTGTCGTCGAGTGCCGCGAGTTCTCGCCCGGTGAGCGCCCGCTCCGCCGTCAGGCCGATCTGGCGGGCGATGGCGAGCGCGGTGACGGCATGGTCGCCGGTGATCATCTTGACGTCGATGCCGGCCGCGTGACAGTTGCGGATGGCAGCCGTCGCCGCCTTGCGCGGCGGGTCGATCAGGCCGATCAGGCCGACCAGTGTGAGCTGATCGATGACTGCTGCGGTGCACGGCGTGTTTTCGGCAAAAATGCGCCGCGCCAGCAGCAGCACGCGCAGGCCGCGCTCGGCGTAAGCCTGGGCTATCGTTTCGATGGCGGCGCGATCCAATGCCTGTGAGTTGCCGTCACTGTCCAGTTGGTCGATACAGCGCGGCAACAAACGCTCGATAGCGCCTTTGACAAACACGACATAGTGCTCATCGTTGGCGTGGCTGGTTGCCATGAACTGGCGGCTGGCATCGAAGGGCAGGTCGTCGGTGCGCGGATAGACGGCGCGTAGTGTGTGTTCGTCCAGCCCACCTTTGCGTGCAGCGACGAGCAGTGCCGCCTCGGTCGGGTCGCCGGTGATGACCCAGTGCTGTCCCTCACGATTCAGCCCGGCGTCGTTGCACAGTGCGCCGGCGACCAGATTCTCCCGGAGCGCCCCGGCAATGTCGGCCGGCGCATTGGCCAGTGTGATTTCGCCCTCGGGGCGGTAGCCGAGACCACCGATGGCATAGTCGTGCCCACCGCACCACAAGGCTTGGGCAGTCATGGCGTTTTCGGTCAGCGTACCGGTCTTGTCCGAGCAAATGACCGTCGTGCTCCCCAGCGTCTCCACCGCCGGCAAATGGCGGATGATGGCACGCCGCTTGGCCATGCGAGAGACGCCAATGGCCAACGTGACGGTGACAGCGGCCGGCAGTCCTTCGGGGATGGCGCCAACGGCGAGGGCCACGGCGGCCATGAACATGTCGATCATGCTTTCGCCACGCAGCAACCCGACGGCGACGGTAAGCGCGGCGAGTCCGCCGATGGCCCACAATAGCCAGTTGGAAAAGCGCGCCATCTTGCGCGTGAGCGGCGTTGCCAATTCCGGTGTTGTGGAAATCAGGCCGGCAATGCGCCCGGTTTCGGTGGCATCGCCGGTGGCGATGACAATTCCAGTGCCCTGCCCGGTCAGTACCGTCGTTCCAGCGAAGGCTAAGTTGTTGCGGTCGGCGAGCAGCGTGTCTTCGGCCAGGGCTGCGATCTGCTTGGCAATGGCCTGCGATTCGCCGGTCAGCATCGAGTCGTCAGTCTGCAACTCTTTTTGCCGGATCAGCCGAAGGTCGGCCGGCACGCGGTCGCCGGGAGCGAGCAGCACGACGTCGCCCGGTACCAGATTGGCTGCAGCCAGGGTGTGACGATGACCATCGCGGCGTACGGTGACCGGGGTCGTCACGCTACGGGCCAGTGCGGCGAGAGCCCCTTCCGCCTTGGCTTCCTGCCAGTAGCCGATCACCGCATTGACCAGCACGACGCTGAGGATGACTGCCGAATCGACCCATTCGCCTAATAAGGCAGTGATGATGCCGGACGCGATCAGGACGAGGACTAGCGGTGCTAGCAA
This sequence comes from Azonexus sp., assembly GCA_041909105.1. Lineage (GTDB taxonomy): Bacteria > Pseudomonadota > Gammaproteobacteria > Burkholderiales > Rhodocyclaceae > Azonexus. The sequence goes on along the minus strand of JAYREE010000001.1, from coordinate 39,240 downwards.
CTGGTCGACGAAGCGTCGCCACCTTGGTTTGCCGGGGCGCTCGGCCAGCTTATTCGGGCCATGCTGGGCCAGGCGGCGGGCGGCTTCCGCTTCGCTCAGGCCGTGGCTGCTGTCGACGTCGAGCCGGCGGGCGACGTCCTCGGCCGAGGCGGCGTGCCAGTTTAGGTGCGGCGCAGCGTCAGCAGTAGGAACGGGAGGGTCAGGAAGGGCCATAAGGTCGATACCAGGCGGGTCAAACCGTTGAAATTCAGGAAGTGGCCCTGGCGCCAGACGGCCAGGGCAGCCAGCGAATAGGGATTGTGCGGCGCCAGGTTGACCAGGACCAAGCCCATGACCAGAGCGAGGGTAGCGATCATCGTACGTGCGAGGGAAGGGAGTGCCATGGCCGGCAATAAGGCGACTCCGCCGATAATCAGCCCCAGCCGGGCGCCGGGAGTGAGCCAGGCGAAAGCTTCCGCTGGGCTGACCAGGATAGCGGCGGCAATGGCGTTGACCGCCAGGGCGACTAGGAAAAAGGCGGGCACCACCACATAGGCGGCGGCCAAGCGGGCGCACAGCAGACGGACAATCAGGCCGACGGCGACGGCGCTGAAGGCGGTGATGGCGGCCTCGATCAGCACGAAGCTCTCGGCGGCGAATGGCATGGCGCCAGGCAGACCGAGAATCTGGCGCAAGTCGCCGGTACCGAAAAACAGGGTTTCGGGCGATAGCTGGACGAGCAGCCATAGGCCGAGCAGGGTCAGGCCAAGTTCGGCGTGCGGTACTTGCGCGATCAGCCTGTGTTCGAGTTGGCTGAGGCGGGCGAAGATGCGAGGACCGACGAGGTGCCCCCAGAGGGCGCCAATCAGCGAACCGAGGGTGTTGCAGACGAGGTCGAGGTTGGACGGCACGCGTGAGGGTAGCCAGGTCTGCACCGTTTCCATACCGAAACTGAGGCCGCCACCGAGCAGCACAGCCAGCACCAGCGCCGTGAAGCGGCCGGGCAGGCGATGCATGGCGAGGACCAGGAAGAAACCGAGCGGCAGATAGACGGCGACATTGGTGGCCAGATCGAACACCGTCCAGTAGCGCGGCCAGCCGCCTTCCAGGAAGGCGATGGGCGAAGCGCCGGTGTCACGCCAGCCGGAGAAGGGATGCAGGCTGCCGTAAACGACCAGTCCGCACCAGGCGAGCGCGAGGTAACGGGAGAGCACGATGGGGCGGCGACTGGTCGGCATGCCCCCGATTTTAGTAGTCCAGGCGCCAAACGTCAGCTTGCGCTTAAAGTCGGCGAAAAATCAGTGGTGATGCGTACCTTCGCCGGCGTGATGCGTGGATGCTGCTGCGTGGTGGTGCAGCACGTTGTGGATGTCTTCGTGCGGGGTCGGTCGCCCGACCCACTGCGGCAGCAGCGAGCCGAGGAACATGCCAATGAAGCTCATGCCGAGACCGATCAGCTGGGGCGGCACCAGGCTTTCCTCGCCGATCAGCACCTCGACCAGCAACCAGGAGGCCAGGCCGCCGAAGATGGCAGCCAGTGCGCCCTGTGTTGTCGCCCGCCTCCAGAAGGCGCCCACGAAGAGCGGCACAAAGGCGCCGGCCAGGGTCACCTTGTAGGCGTTTTCCACCATCTTGAAGATGCTGGCGTTGGACCACAGTGCGAAACCGAGCACGACCGCCGCGAAACAAACGATGGAGGTACGCATGACGCGCAGGAACTGGTGGTCGCCCATGTGCGGGAAGAAGCCGCGTACGATGTTTTCGGAGAAGGCGACCGACGGCGCCAAGAGCGTCGCCGACGAACAACTCATGATGGCGGAAAGCACGGCTCCGAAGAAGATGGCTTGGGCGAATACAGGCGTGTGTTGCAGGACCAGGGTCGGCAACACCAGCTGGGAATCGCTTTGCAGCAGGCCGTTGAATTGTTCCGGATTGATCAGCGTTGCCGAATAGGCGATGAACATCGGGACGAAGGTAAAGCAAAAATAGATCGAGCCGCCGAGCAGTGAGCCCCAGATGGCGATCTTGGCCGTCCGCGCCGAGGTGATGCGCTGGAAGACGTCCTGCTGTGGAATGGAGCCGAGCATCATGGTGAGCCAGGCGCCGAGGAAGCTCAGCCACTTCCACGGATCGGCCTCGGGGAAGAATTCCAGCTTGCCGGCGGCCGAAGCATGTTCGATGACCGGTGCGACGCCGCCGGTCAGGCCGGAAACGATCCAGGCGATGAATAGCATGCCGCCCATGATGACGCCCATCTGAACGAAATCGAGGATGGCCACCGAGAGCATGCCGCCGAAGGTGGTGTAGGTGAGCACGATGAGTGCACCAAGGATCATTCCTGCTGTCTGGCTGATGCCGTCGTTGGTGACGACGTTGAAGACCAGGCCCAGCGCTTTGATCTGGGCCGACACCCAACCGAGGTAGCTGGCGACGATGCACAGCGTGGTCAGTACCTCGACCGTGCGGTTGTAGCGCAGGCGGAAATAGTCGCCCAGGGTCAGGATGTTCAGCTTGTACAGCTTATGGGCGAAGAAGAAGCCGGCAATGATCAGGCACAGCGAGGAACCGAATGGGTCGGCGACGACGCCGCGCAGACCTTCCTTGGCGAAGGTGGCGGAGACGCCGAACACCGCTTCGGCGCCAAACCAGGTGGCGAACACGGTGGCGGTGACGACCGGCAACGGCAGGTGGCGGCCGGCCACGGCGAAGTCCTTGGCGCTATGCACGCGGGTCGCCGCGAACAGGCCGATACCGATGGAGACGAGCAGGTAGAGGACGACGAACCAGATCAGCATGGCGGGGCCGTGAATGCGCGCTAAAGGGTTGAAAACGCGCGGATTATACGGCTTTGCCGGCCCGGCGGGATCAGAATTCGGCGTCCGCGCGGAAGTTGACTGTTTCGCCGGTCAGCGGGTGCGGAAAAGCCAGGGTCAGTGCGTGCAGCAACAGGCGCGGCGCGCTGCTTTCGTCGCCATAGAGTTCGTCGCCCAGGATGGGGTGGCTAAGCGAGGCCATATGCACGCGCAACTGGTGCGAGCGGCCGGTCCACGGTTCGAGTTCGACACGGGTGGTGTTGCTGGCCGGGTCGCGTTCGAGGACGCGAAAACGGGTCAGCGACGGCTTGCCGATGGTGTGATCGACCATCTGGCGGGGTCGGTTGGGCCAATCGACAATCAGTGGCAGGTCGATTTCGCCGCTGTCGGCTTCGAGCAACCCGGCGACGATGGCGACGTAGCGCTTGTCGACGAGACGGTCGCGAAAGAGCTTGGATAGCCGGCGATGCATCTCCTCGCCGCGGGCCAGAACGAGCAGGCCGGAGGTGGACATGTCGAGCCGATGCACGGTCAGCGCGTCGGGATAGTCGCGTTGCAGGCGGCTGACCAGGCAATCCGCCCGCTCCGGCCCGCGGCCGGGCACCGAGAGCAGGCCGGCCGGCTTGTCGGCAACGATCAGCGAGTCATCGGCAAAAATGACCGGGATGCCGGTATCCGGCGGCGGGGTGTAGACGATCACTGCTTGTTCAGCGGCACGCGGCAGCGCGAATCCTTGAACGGCTTTGGCTCGCGAATCCAGCCCTCGCCCAGCGGTGTTTGGCTACAAGCGCGCGAGCCATCGAATTGACTGACCCACCAGTACCACGGGGCAGGTTCGGCCACTGCTGCGGTGCACAGGGCAAAAAGGGCAAAAATCGCGACGAGTTTTTTGATCATCCTGTTGCTCCACTGACAAATCGCTTGCGAAACAAGTCAGGTCCATATACTGTATTTATACACAGTATTCGAAAAGCGATGTCGGTAGCGAATATAGCTGATCCGACGTCATTTGCCGAAAAACGATTCCAGCAATTTCTATTCCAACTTCGGCCCCTGTGCCATAATTCGCTCAAAATTCGAGGTAAGTCATGGACGACAACAAGGCAAAGGCGCTCGCTGCAGCGCTGCAACAGATCGAGAAGCAATTCGGCAAAGGCTCCATCATGAAGATGGGCGATGCCGAGATCGACGAAGGCATCCAGGTCGTGTCCACCGGTTCGCTCGGTCTGGACATCGCGCTTGGCGTCGGCGGCTTGCCGCGCGGCCGTGTCGTTGAAATCTATGGTCCGGAATCGTCTGGCAAGACCACGCTCTGTCTGCAAGTCGTTGCCGAAATGCAGAAGCTGGGCGGCACTGCTGCCTTTATCGACGCCGAACACGCGCTCGATCCGCAATACGCCCAAAAGCTCGGCGTCAATGTTTCCGATCTGCTGATCTCGCAGCCGGACACCGGCGAACAGGCGCTGGAAATCGCCGACATGCTGGTCCGCTCCGGTTCGGTCGACATCATCATCGTCGACTCCGTCGCTGCCCTCACCCCGCGTGCCGAAATCGAAGGCGAGATGGGCGACCAGATGGTCGGCCTGCATGCCCGCCTGATGTCGCAAGCCCTGCGCAAGCTAACGGCCAACATCAAGAAGACCAACACCCTGGTCATCTTCATCAACCAGATCCGCATGAAGATCGGCGTCATGTTCGGCTCGCCGGAAACCACCACCGGCGGCAATGCGCTGAAGTTCTACGCTTCCGTTCGCCTCGATATCCGCCGCATCGGCTCGATCAAGAAGGGCGATGAGGTCATCGGCAGCGAAACCAAGGTCAAGGTCGTCAAGAACAAGGTTTCTCCCCCGTTCCGCGAAGCCATCTTCGACATCCTGTACGGCGAAGGCATTTCCCGTCAGGGCGAAATCGTCGAAATGGGTGTCGCTCACAAGCTGGTCGACAAGTCCGGCGCCTGGTACGCCTACAAGGGCGAGAAGATTGGCCAAGGCAAGGACAACGCCCGCGAATTCCTGAAAGCCAACCCGGAAATCGCCGCCGAAATCGAAGCCGGCATCCGCGAAGCGGCCAGCACCAACGTTATCAAGCCGGTCAAGGCAGCCAAGGCCGCCGATGCCTGACCTGCGTGTGCGTGCCCTGCAGATGTTGACCCGGCGTGATTACAGCCGGGCGCAACTGCAGGCCAAGCTCGCGGTTCATGCTGAAAGTGAAGAAGAACTGAACGCCGTACTCGACACCCTGCAAGGCGAACGCCTGCTCTCCGATCCGCGCTACGCCAGCCAGCGGGTCGTCGCGCGCGCCGGGCGTTACGGCAATGCCCGCTTGCGTCAGGAATTGAAGCAGCAGGGCGTCGGCGAGGCCGACATCGAGGCCGCCTTACCCGAAGCGGGCGACGAGGCCGAACGTTGTCGTGCCGTCTGGCTGAAGAAATTCGGTCAGCGGCCCTGCTCCGCAGAGGAGCGGGCAAAACAGATGCGTTTCCTGCAATATCGCGGTTTTTCCGGCGAGGCCATTCGCCGGACCCTGCGCGGAGTCGAAGAATGAGTACGGTCGCCAAGCTGTCGGCGCACAACCTGAAGAAGCGCTACAAGGCGCGGACGGTCGTCGAGGACGTTTCCTTCGAGGTCAAGTCGGGCGAAGTCGTCGGCCTGCTCGGCCCGAACGGTGCTGGCAAGACCACCTGCTTCTACATGATCGTCGGCCTGGTGGCGGCGGACGGCGGCGAGGTCTACATCGACGAGGAGCGCCTGACCCATTCGCCGATGCATAACCGCGCCCGTCAGGGCCTCTCCTACCTGCCGCAGGAAGCCTCCGTCTTCCGCAAGCTGAATGTCGAAGAGAACATCCGCGCGGTGTTGGAGCTGCTCAAGCTGCCCGAGGCGGAGCTGAACGACCGGCTGGAAAACCTGCTCAACGAACTGCACATTGGCCACGTTCGGCACGTCAACGCTGCCGCCTTGTCCGGCGGCGAGCGTCGCCGTTGCGAAATCGCCCGTGCGCTGGCGACCAATCCCCGCTTCATCCTGCTCGATGAGCCTTTTGCCGGCGTCGACCCAATCGCCGTGCTGGAAATCCAGAAGATCATCCGCTTCCTGAAGGAGCGCGGTATCGGTGTTTTGATTACCGATCACAACGTGCGAGAAACCCTCGGTATCTGCGACCACGCCTACATTATCAACGCCGGACGCGTGCTGGCATCTGGACGGCCGGACGAAATCGTCGATAATGAAAGCGTACGCAAGGTTTATCTCGGCGAGCACTTCAGGCTCTGACCCAAAGCGTACCAACAGATGCATAAATGAAGCCCGCTCTCCAACTCAAACTCTCCCAGCACCTGGCGCTGACCCCCCAGCTGCAGCAGTCGATCAAGCTTCTGCAGCTGTCGACGGTGGAGATGCAGCAGGAAATCGAGCGCTATCTGCTCGAAAATCCCATGCTGGAGCGAGAAGACGACAACGGCGGCGAGTCCTTCGCCGGGGCGCAGCAGTTCGACTCGCCGCGCACGAACGAAAACGAGCGCGAGCGGGAAAGCGAAGAGCGCACACCGAGCGAGGATCGCGAGCAGGAAATCCCCTCCTCGCCTTCCGAAGTCGACGACGATCGCTGGACTTCGGATGCCGGAACGTTCACCGGCGCCGGGCGCGACGAAGACGACGACAACGACGCCCACGACATTCATGCCGCCAATGTCAGTTTGCGCGAGCATTTGGGCTGGCAGCTTGGGATGACACAGCTTACGGAGCGTGACCGCAGCTTGGTCCGTTTCCTGATCGAAGCGCTTGACGATGATGGCTACCTGGCTACGCCCCTGGCGGAGTTGTGGGAAACCCTGCCGCCGGAATACGAGATCGAGCTGGAAGAACTGGAAATTGCGCTGCGCCATATCCAGAACTTCGACCCGACCGGAATCGGCGCACGTAATCTGCAGGAATGCCTGCTGCTGCAACTAAAGGCGGAAGAGGACTGCGACGAGCGCGATCTGGCCATGGCCATTGTCGACAAGTACCTCGAATTGCTTGCCGCGCGCGACTTCACCAAGATCAAGCGGCTGACCGGTTGCGACGATGCTGAACTCAGGGATGCACAAGCGCTGATTACCAGCCTCAATCCGCGCCCCGGTGCGGGTTATGCGCAACTCGAAGCCCGCTACATCACGCCCGACGTGATCGTGAAGAAGCTCAAGGGTAAGTGGACGGCTTATATCAATCCGGACGCCTATCCGCGTCTGCGCATCAACCGCTTGTATGCCGAAATCCTCGCCAAGCAGCGGCGCGGCAACGGCAACCTGTCGACCCAGTTGCAGGAAGCACGCTGGTTGATCAAGAACGTCCAGCAGCGTTTCGAAACCATTCATCGCGTGACGCAAGCCATCGTCGATCGTCAGCGCCAGTTTTTCGAACATGGCGAAGTGGCGATGCGGCCACTTGTCTTACGCGAAATCGCCGACATCCTCGGTTTGCACGAATCGACCGTGTCACGGGTGACCAGCCAAAAATACATGGCGACGCCACGCGGCATTTTCGAACTGAAATACTTCTTTGGCAGCCATGTTTCCACCGATACCGGTGGCGCCTGTTCTGCCACGGCCATCCGGGCGTTGATCAAGCAATTGATTGCGGCCGAGGACGGCAAGAAGCCCTTGTCGGATAGCCAATTATCCGAAATACTAGGCCAGCAGGGCATCGTTGTTGCGCGCCGCACGGTAGCCAAATACCGTGAATCGCTCAACATCCCGCCGGTCAATTTACGTAAGACTCTGTAGAGAGGAGAAAAAATGAACCTGCAGATCAGTGGTCACCACATCGAAGTTACGCCGGCTCTGCGTGAATACGTCGAAAACAAGCTGGATCCTGTCGTTCGTCACTTTGATAAGGTAACGGGCGTCAATGTTGTCCTTTCAGTTGAAAAACTGAAGCAGAAGGCTGAAGTAACGGTGCATGTTCCGGGTAAGGATCTGCATGTCGAGGAGTCTGGCGACGATCTGTATGCCGCCATCGACGCTATGTTCGACAAGTTGGATCGTCAGGTCCAGAAGCACAAGCAGAAGGTGCAGGATCATCATCGCGGCGAAAAGCCGGGCCTGCAAGCCGAGTAACCATCGGATGGCCGCAACCGTTTACCGGCTGCGGCCTTTTGCTTTTCTTTTCCTTTTATGAACCCCCTCACCAATCTCCTGTCGGCCGAGCAGATCATTCTTGATCTTGATGCCAGCAGCAAGAAGCGGGTTTTCGAACAAGCAGCTATACTCTTCGAGACCCGTCTCGGCATTGCTCGCTCGGTTATCTTCGATAGTTTGTTCGCCCGCGAAAAACTTGGTTCCACTGGCCTGGGTCAAGGTATTGCCATCCCGCATGGCCGAATCAAGGGACTCAAGCACGCAGCAGGCGCTTTTTTGCGTCTGGCGACCCCCGTACCCTTCGATTCGCCCGATGGCCGGCCGGTCAGTCTACTATTTGTTCTGCTGGTACCCGAGCAGGCTACCGAGCAACATCTACAAATTCTCTCTGAACTCGCCCAACGCTTCTCGGATCGTGGTTTCCGTGAAACTTTGAGTGGAGCGCCCGACGCCACTGCCGTTCTGGCCCTTTTTCAAGCCTGAGAAGTCCGTGCGTCAGATCAGTCTGAGCCAACTTTACGACGACAATCGGGAAAAACTTTTGCTCGATTGGAGTATCGGACAGGGCGTTGACCGCCGTATTGAAATCAAGGGCTCAAACAATTATGGGGCCGATCTGGTCGGCCACATCAACATCATTCACCCGGAACGCCTGCAGGTAATGGGGCAAGCCGAGTACGAGTGGGCGACCCGCATTGGGGAGCGTCGCTTTGTCCAAATGTTCACCGATCTACTGGCGGCGCAACCTCCGGCGGTGATTGTTGCCGATGGACTGGCCGTACCGCCGCAGGTGGTAGAAGTCTGCCAGCAGACTAGTACGCCCTTGATCGTTTCGCCAAAGCCATGTTCGGCGGTGATCGAATTGCTGCGTATCTACCTTTCCGCTCGCCTAGCCGATACCCTCAGCCTGCACGGTGTCTTCATGGACGTGTTGGGCATGGGGGTGTTGATTACCGGTGACTCGGGAGTGGGCAAATCGGAATTGGCGCTCGAGCTGATTTCGCGCGGCCACGGTTTGGTCGCGGATGATGTGGTCGAGATGGCCCGTATTGCACCTGCTACCATCGAAGGGCGCTGCCCGGGAATGTTGCGAGATTTTCTCGAGGTGCGCGGACTCGGCTTGCTGAATATTCGAACGATTTTCGGCGAAACGGCATCGCGCCGCAAAATGAAGCTGAAGCTGATCGTGCATCTACAAAAAACAGTAGCAGCAGGCGACGCACCACGCTTGCCACTGGATGCGCAGATGCAGGACGTACTCGGCGTGCCCGTCCGAAAGGTACTGATTCCGGTGGCCGCAGGACGCAACCTTGCCGTTCTCCTTGAGGCCGCAGTGCGCAATACCATATTGCAACTCCGAGGCATCGACAGCATGCAGGATTTCATGGATCGGCAGCAGCGCATGATGCTTGACGAGGAGAACTGAATCCCCCATATTCCCCCGACATCCAATACCTTGCCGAAAGGGGAAGTCCGATGAAAAAACTAGCTGGTATGCTGCTTGTGGCTTTTGCTGCGACTGCCGTTCATGCAGCTGACGATTGTGCTGCCCGTGCAGCTGAAAAGAAGCTGGCCGGTGCCGCCAAGAACAGTTTCATGAAAAAGTGCCAGGAAGATGCCAAGCCGGGTAGTGCTGCCTGCGAGGCTACCGCCAAGGAAAAGAAACTAGCTGGTGCAGCGAAGAACAGCTTTGTGAAGAAGTGTGTCGCCGATGCTCAAGCAGCGGCCAAATAAGTTTTCAGACATCCATTGAAAAACGGCCCACAACTGTGGGCCGTTTTGTCATGCGGGTTCGAATTCGAGTCGGGCGATAAGTGGATCGCTACTCGAACCACCGAAACAGATGTAACCCTTTCCTTCCAGTCGCATATCCTTGCGCCGAACAGCCAATTCGGGACGTCCGTTGTAGCTAAGGAAGGTTCCATTGGTACTCGTGTCAATAAGATGAAAGCCATCCGGGCGCAGTTCGATCCGAGCGTGCTGGCGTGAGGCCTTGCGGTCGTCAATGACTAGGTTGTTGCTCAGGTCACGGCCGATAGTCAGTGCGGAGGATTTATCATCAAGGACAAAGGTCTTGCCACGAAACTTTAGGCTAAGTCGTCCTTTCTCGCCAACGGCATCGCCGAAAGTGGAGTGTGGGGATACGCTAATATCGTAATCGACCCACTGCACTTGATTTAGGCTGAGTGTGCTGCCTTTTTCGATAACGGTACCCAATTCCGCAATGGGAGTCAGGCTAATCGGCCCATGGCTGGGAAGTTCGGCGGCTAGCACGGAACTGCAAAGTATTTCCTTGCGTCGGGCAAGTCCGGCAATACGGGCGGCAGTCTCCACCGCGTCGCCCTTCAATTTGTTACCTTCATCGGTCACTTCGCCAGTATGCAGACCGATGCGAATGGATAGCTTCAGTCCGGACACAGGCGGTAGGTCGGCAATGCGTTGCTGCATGTCGATAGCGGCTTGGCAGGCTTCATCGGCAGTGTTGAAGACGGCGAGGAGTTCATCGCCGACGATTTGTACCGTGCGCCCCTCGTAACCTTCTATTGAGCGGTTCATCCGTTTAAGACAGCGTTCCACCGCATGCATGGCTTCGGTATCGCCAAGGCGCTCAAAAAGTGCCGAACTGCCGGAAACGTCAGCGAACATGATGACAAGTTTGCGAAGGTTGGCGCTCATTGATCCGTGCAGGTTAGAAATTAATCAATGCTTGATTATATGACGAAGTTGTCAGTTCTTGCATTATGCGGAAAGAGTTATCGGGATGGTGCCGGAGACTGGCATCTCCGGTGTATCGAATGCTATATCGCCTTCATCAATCGGGGTGTCGAGCGTCAGCCTGCGGAAGTCAAACAGGGCATTGTCAGCGAGGTGTGAGGGAACAACATTCTGCATCGCAGTGAATACGGCCTCCGTACGCCCGGGATACTTTCGGTCCCAGTCCTGCATCATTTCGCGAATTTTCTGCCGCTGCAGGTTGTCCTGCGAGCCGCAGAGGTTACATGGAATGATTGGAAATTCCATGCCTCGGGCAAACTTGGCGATATCGGCCTCGGCACAATATGCCAAGGGGCGGATGACCACGTGCGCCTTGTCGTCGGTAACGAGCTTGGGTGGCATGGCCTTTAACTTGCCGCCGAATAGCATGTTCAGGAACAAGGTGTGCACCATGTCGTCGCGGTGATGGCCGAGGGCGATCTTGTTCGCGCCAAGTTCCTTGGCAGTCCGGTAGATGATGCCGCGACGCAGACGCGAACAAAGCGAACAGGTGGTTTTGCCTTCCGGAATCTTTTCCTTGACCAAGGAGTAGGTATCAGCCTCGACGATGCGATATTCGATGCCGATCGAGTCGAAGTAACGCGGCAGGATATCCGCGGGAAAGCCGGGTTGCTTCTGGTCGAGATTCATCGCGATCAGCCGGAACTTGATCGGGGCACGCTGCTGCAAAGCCATCAACATGGCCAGCAGCGTGTAGGAATCCTTACCGCCGGAAACGCAGACGAGGACGGTATCACCGTCTTCAATCATATTGTAGTCGCCGATTGCTTTGCCGGTTTTACTTTCGAGGAAACGCCGAAGCTTGAGCAGGGTGTTGGAGGTAGTCATGTTACGGACAGCAAAACTTTGCCGGCTCGGCCGGCGAAGAGCGGAAGTTTACCTGTTTAAAGCCTCGTTGATTCAACAATTTATGCTTTGAGAGATGGTATATCTCGAACGACGCAATGAGGCAATAACGAAAATTGCGGTGTTGACGCGAGGCGGTGGGAGGAAGCGTTAAAATCGCAAGCTTTTTGGCGATTTTATGAGCAATCTGCCCATTCCCTCCGCGGAAGCAATGGCACACAGCGAACGGCTGCGTGCTGCCATCGTCGATGAAATAGGTCGCTCCCCTGGCTGGATTTCGTTCGCTCGCTTCATGGAGTTGGTACTCTACGCGCCAGGCCTGGGATATTACTCGGCCGGGGCGAGGAAATTCGGTGCTGCCGGCGATTTCGTTACCGCGCCCGAATTGACCGGTTTGTTCGGACAGGCGTTGGCAGCACAGGTGCAACAGGTGATGTCGGCATCCACTCCCTGCATTATCGAGGTTGGTGCAGGCTCCGGTCGGCTTGCGGCAGATCTTTTGCTCGAACTCGAACGCCGTCAGGCGCTACCGGAGAGCTACCGGATTCTCGACCTTTCCGCCGATTTGCGGCTGCGCCAGAGGGAGACCATCGCTGCCGCAGCACCACACCTGTTGGGCCGGGTTGAATGGGTGGACACTTTGCCCGAGTGCTATTCAGGCGTGGTCGTCGCCAACGAGTTGCTGGATGCCATGCCCGCCCATATCGCCTGTTGGGGGGATGGAGAGATCACGGAAAAAGGCGTTGCTCTGGGCGATGATGGCAATTTTGTTTGGCGGAGCTGCCCGGCCGACGGGCCACTGCGGGCAGCGGCCAGGGAACTTGCCGAGCAGTGCACCTTGCCGCCGGGCTATGAGAGCGAGATCGGCTTGGCTGCACGGGCGTGGGCGGCAGAATGGGGAAGACGCCTGAATAAGGGCGCATTGCTGTTGATTGACTACGGGTTTCCCCGCCACGAGTTCTATCATGCACAGCGGGCGCGCGGCACCCTGATGTGTCACTATCGCCATCATTCGCACCCTGACCCGTTCTATCTGCCCGGGCTACAGGATGTCACGGTGCACGTCGACTTCACATCGATTATTGCGGCGGCCCACCCGGCTGGACTCGAGCTATTAGGCTACACCAACCAAGGGCAGTTCCTGATCAACTGCGGCATCCTGGACTTGCTCTCGGCTATCGACAATAGCAGCAAGGATTATGTACGGGCAGCTGGTGCGGTGAATACGCTACTGATGCCGCACGAGATGGGGGAGCTGTTCAAGGTGATGGCGCTCGGTCGCGGCATTGATGTGCCTTTGCTTGGCTTCCGGCGCGGCGACCAGAGCCACCGACTCTGATCACGAACGCCGACTGAGTTCGCGAAAGCGGTTTGGTTGCCCGAGGACGAGGCGGCCGAACTCGTCCAGCAGTGATTGGTCGAGTGCTGTTGGCGCGAATTCGAACGGGATGCTACCCAGGCGTTCGAGGTTGCGGGTCTCCAGCCGGATCGTGCCGCGTTCGAAATCGGCCCGCCACCGGGCGCTGACGCTGACTTCGCTACGAATCTCGAATTCGGCACGCTCGACGTAACCGCGCGAATTCTTGAACTCCTTGCAGTTGAACGGTAGACCGAAATCGAAAAGCAATGCGCGGAAGCGATCGATCGCCGGGCCTTCCTTCTCCGCTGCTAACCCTTTTGCGCTGCTTAGGTGATAGGAAAAACTGACCAATTCGACCAGGGCGCCGGCACTTTGTGACTGGGTCCGATAGTCGGCAAACCCCTCCTGCCAGTTCAGATGGTCGATCTGCAAGGGTTCAGCCAACGGATAGATACGAGGAATGCCGGGTTTGACGATGTTCAATTGCTGCACGAGGTCGTGCAGGAAGAAAAACGTCTTTTTCAGTGCCCGATCAATGGCTTCGTTCTGAGCAGTGCGCTCTGTCTGGGCCGAATGCGCTTCGCGCTGGCGCAATTCGGCTTGATGGCGCAACTGGCTGAGCAGATCGCTGCCATCTAGTTTAAATTCGTTGCGGCGCAGGGTATCACCTTTCGCCGCCTGCGGAATGTGCTGCGTTCCGCTGGGGACGATTTCTGGAAAGACGAGCGTCGGATCGGACATACCGGCCGCCGATTGCGCCAGTTGTTCGCGCCTGGCCCTTCTCTCCTCAGCATCCAGGTCGAAGGCCTCGATATCGGCAATCAGCGAAGCTTCGAGCGCCTCAATATCCTTGATGCCGACAGAACGCGATTTCCGTTTGGCTTCGATGGCATTGAGAATGGCGGATCGGGTATCGTCGGGCTTGCTGCTGTCGCTCATTGCGGAATCCGGAAGAAAACTTATACTAAGGATATAGTTTTTGCTCGTTGGAGAAAAACGGAAATGGAAGTGTCTTCTGTCGGTTCGCTAAGTACGGCGCTGAGTCAATCGCAAGTGGGCGATGCAGTGGCTATTACCATGCTGAAGAAAGCGATGGATTTACAGGCCCAGACGGCGGCGCAATTGCTGCAGGCTTTGCCGGCTCCGAGCAATCCTCCGCATCTGGGCAACAGCGTCGATATCAAAGTCTGAGATCGCCCAGCCAATCGCGCAAAGTGGCCGCTACCAGCGGCCATTCTTTTTCATGGGTTACGGCGTGGCCCATGCCGTGGAAAATGTGGGCGTGCAATCCGTAAGTGTGACCTGTGGTTTGGACCAGAAAGGCGGGTACGAGCACATCGTTCTCTGCACCGGCGATCAGCATCGGTGGGCGGTGCATCGCGAACAGGTTGGGCAGGTTAAACATCGACATGTCCCAGATTGCCCGATGCGATTCGGCTTGCATTTTGGTCAGCCAGGCGGCCAGCATGGCATCGTCGACCTCGCCAGCGAACAGGGCTTCGCGTAGCGTTGCAGTATCCGTGTATTCCCCGCCCATTATGCGGTTGATTTCGAGGAACAGTTGAGGCTTCTGCAGCAGCAGGTGGAATTGCGAGGCGATTAGGCCTTGAGGCGGGACGGAGCACAGCAATGCGGCAGCACATGCCGGCCGGTGCTCCAGGTATTTCTGGACGATGAAACCACCCATCGAGTGGCCGATCAAGACGGGGTCGGCATCGAGGAAATCGACGATGGTTTTCAGATCGTCGACGTAATCGGCGATCGAATGCCAGTCGATGTTCTCCCGCCCCCCACTACCCCCGTGCCCACGCAATGACAGTGCATGGCACGAGTAACCGGCGGCGGCGAGAAAAGGCATGAAGGTTTCGGTCCACATCCAGCCGCCGGCAAAGGCGCCATGGACGAAAACGAGCGGGATGGGAGTGAGCGGGGTTTCGGCTTGGCAGGAAAAGAGTTCCAGGCCGGCGATGAACTGCGTGGAAATCTTGGGAAGCTTCTTGTTGGACATGGTTAAATTGAAATCTCTGTGATTGTTGTTCGGGACGACATGTTCAAGTGGATTCTGACGCTGGTCGTCGCCATCTTTCTGCTCGGTATCATCAGCCCGCATTTGGCGCGCTTCATCCGCTTCGGCCAGTTGCCGGGGGATATGGCTGTCCGCTTTCGCGGCCGGACCTATACCTTTCCTGTTGCCTCCACGCTGCTGCTCTCCTTACTCCTCTGGCTGCTTGGCCGTCTGATCTAGCAGGGCCTGCACGGCGCGTACCCGAGCCTCGTGCAGACGTTCGGGAATGTGCCGCTTGTCGCTGCAAGCGGCAGCGATTTTTGCCGCTTCGACGCTGTGCACCGCAGCAAGAGCAGCGAGCAGCAGTGCTGGCGTGTCGTAGCTGCGGTTCTCCCAGCCCAGCCGACCGAGATAGTCGCAGCGGCAGGCATTAAGAAATTCCCGGAAGCGCTCCGGCCGGCGCAGGGCATCGCTTTTCTCGATCAGGCCGACTAGCGTCGAGGCCTTCAATTCGCGTGCCCGGTGTACCAAGCCATGATGCTGCGCCGTCAGCAAGGCGAGATCGCGGCAGTCGTTGGGCACGCGCAGGCGGCGGCAAAGCTGCTCGGTAAGGCGGACGCTGCGCTCTTCGTGGCCGATGTGGCGAGGCAGCACGTCGGCCGGTGTTTCTGCCTTGCCGAGATCGTGGGTCAGGGCCGCGAAGCGGACCGTCAGCGGGTAGCGATGGCGGGCCGCCTGGTCGATGACCATCATGGTATGCACGCCGGCGTCGATTTCCGGGTGATAGTCCGGGCGTTGCGGTACGCCGAACAACGCATTGACCTCCGGCAGCAGACGCTGCAGCGCGCCGCACTCGCGTAACACCTCGAACATGCGCGACGGCTTGTCTTCCTGCAGCCCCTTGGCGATTTCCTGCCAGACGCGCTCGGCCACCAGATGGTCGACCTCGCCCGAAATAACCATCTGGCGCATCAAGGCCAGGGTTTCCGGGGCGACGGCAAAATCGGGAAAACGGGCCGCGAAGCGGGCGAGGCGCAGGATGCGCACCGGATCTTCGGCAAAAGCCGGGCCGACGTGGCGCAGGATTTTGCCCTCTAGATCACGGGCACCGCAGAAGGGGTCGATCAGGGAGCCATCTTCTGCCTTGGCCATCGCGTTGATGGTCAGGTCGCGGCGTGCCAGGTCCTGTTCGAGGGTGACGTCCGGTGCGGTGTGGAAGGTGAAGCCGTGGTAGCCGTGGCCGGACTTGCGCTCGGTGCGCGCCAGCGCGTATTCCTCGTGAGTTCGAGGATGAAGGAAGACGGGGAAGTCCTTGCCGACCGGGCGAAAGCCCTGCGCCAACATGGCTTCCGGCGTTGCGCCGACCACGACGTAATCGCGGTCGGCATTGGGGCGGCCGAGCAGCTCGTCACGGACGGCACCGCCGACGACGTAAATCTGCACGGCTTCTAGACGATCAGCGGCCGGCGCGGAAGCGGAAGCTGTCGAGCTTGCCCTTCGGCGTGTTGAGTGCGATGTAGGTGGGGGCGACGGCTTCGAGCGCGGTCGGCTTCCAGCCGGCCGGGGCTTGGCTGGTGGCGTCGGCCACGCTATCGATTTCCATGGAGCGCAGGTTGTCCGGCGACAGCAGCGGCTGCGGGGCCAGCCACATCAGACCGGCCTGCAGGTAGGCCCAGCCTTCCGACAACGGCACGACGGTGGCCTTGCTGCCGCACAGCTCGGCGGTGTAATCGACCAGTTCGCGCAGGGTGTATACCTTTGGGCCGACCAGATCGTAGGCTTGGCCGTAGGTGTTCACATCGCTCAGGCTATCGACGAAGGCATCGGCCACGTCGGCCGCCCATACCGGCTGGAAGCGGGCATGACCGAAACCGAGCGGGAAGAAGGGGAACTTCTTCAGGACGGAAGCAAAGGTCGACAGGAAGGAATCGCCCAGACCGAAGATGACGGAAGGACGGAAGACGGTAACGTCGAGGTCGCCTTGGGCAGCAAGTACCACCGCTTCGCCGTCGCCCTTGGAGCGCAGGTATTCGGACGGACCCTTGGGGTCGGCATGCAACGCGCTCATGTGTACCAGGCGGCGCACGCCGTTTGCCTTGCAGGCGGCGACGATCTTCTTCGGGAGTTCGACGTGGGCCTGGGCGAAGTCGCGGCTGTACGGCAACTGGACATCGCGGCTGTGCAGGACACCGACCAGGTTGATCACAGCATCGTGGCCGGAGACCAGTTCGTTCAGGGTCTTTTCGCAGCTGATATCGGCTTCCGGCATCTGGATGCCGGGCTGGATGATCAGGGCCTTGGTCCGTTCGCGCCGGCGGGTCGGCACGGTGACCTCGATGCCGCGTTGCGACAGGCGATTGGCAATATAGGTACCGACGAAACCGCTACCCCCCAGCAGCAAGACCTTCTTGACGACCATGTGGAACCCCGGAATTCTGATTCGTAAAACACGGATTTTAAGCCAAAAACGCCCGGCCGGGGCCGTCCTTAAGCCGCCTGGGTGGGATGATGCTTCAGGGCGCGGGCAGCAGCACGCTCGAACAGCGATTCCTTGCCGAGCAGGACGGCCTCGCCGCTACTGAATTGGCGGCCCAGGATCACCGAATGAATGGCCATTGCTGTGCCCGTGTGCGGATTGAACAGCAGATGGCGCTGGCTTTCCGGGCTGACGAAACAGACCATGCGCGGCAGGCGGCTCCATTCGCCGGAGCGCCCGATCCAATTGCCGATTTGGCAGGGAACGGGAACGGGCGGTACTGGTTCAGGGAAATCTAGTGTCGCCAGCGTCAGGCTGCCAGATTTGAGTTCGCCGGCGATCGGTTCGCGCCGGACTGGCTGAGTATCGGCCTCCGGCGTGTCTCCGCCAAGAAGCACGGTTTGCGGCGCAATCCCGCGCAAAGCTTGGGTCTGCAAGTCGAAGCAGATATCGAGGACGCGCTGCTGCGCTACGGGCGTCATACCGATGCGGACCATGCCGCCTTTCAGCGTTTTCAGGACAAATGGCAGCTGTGCCGAGAGTTCCTTGCGCTGTTCAAGATCGCTCTTCGGTTCAAACGACCACAGCAGCTTATCAATGGCTTTTTTGTGATCCTGCAAAATACTACTGTTAGCTCCTGACTCCGTCTCGATCTGATGCATGACCTGTGGCCAGGATTTCTGGAAGAAATCGACGAGATCGACGGGGACGCGAGTTTCAGCCGCTGCCTTGGTTTCGTCGGCAATTTGGTCGCAACGGTCGAGTTGTTGCATCAAAGGCAGGAAGTTATGGGAGGCAGTGATGACTTCTTGCCTGCGCTCTTCGTGTAGTGCATCTAGCTGTTCCGCTGCATGGCGGAAGGCTTCCGGATCGCTGGCGAAATCGCTGCGTAATTTACCGGCAATTTCGAACAACTTCAGGCAGACGGGGTGGCGATTCGGCGTGTCGAGCGGCAGGCCAAGCATCGCGGTTGCCATCTTGTCGATGACTTGGCGGGCCGGGTGAGCTGCTTCGCTAAACAAGGTAGCGTCGCGCATGGCCAGTTTGAGCGTGGTGATCTGCAGACTGGACAGAACTGCCTTCAGGGCATCGGGCAGGGTCGGGTCATCGAAGATTGCTTCAAAAATGAGCGACAGCGTGTCGATGGCCAAGCCCTCGGGAGCATGGGCAGGAACGCCGAGTTCTGCTGAGTTGAGCGCACGTTGCCTGGATGCGGTTTCGTCCTTGAACAAGGTCGGAAACAGCTCGGTATTATCTGGAGCATCACCCATTTGCAGCGTCGGATTACGGTAGTCTTTAGCTCGATCCAGATCACTCAAGCGGTGCAAAAGCCGGTCCAGCGAAGCCTGGCTGAGCAAGTTGGCTGCGGCACCACCACCGATTTGCGGAGCAGTGCTGACTTGGCCAACCGGCATACCGGCGGCTACGGGGGCAACTGGCAGCCGTGACAACAACGCCGTTTGCAGAGCGATTAGTGCGTTGATGTTGTCCGGTCCGACGCCTGTGTTTCCCGCGGGAGTTTTCTGTTGGGGGCTCTCGGGCGAGGTGACAATATTTGTCTGGGCCGTTTCCACGCCGCTTTTGCCGAGAAAGGTTTCGACCGTGTCGTAGACAGCCGGCAGGTTCTTCACCAGATAATCTTCGATCTTGTCGAGCAGATCGAGCTTGTTATCGAGCGGTACAGCGCCTTGTTTGGCGAACATGTCGCGCAAACCGTTAGCGATACCTTTTGGGCCGACGGGGTTGTCGCCTTTGGCGAGGTCTGGGCGACGCAGCACGGTCATGAAGCGCAGGTGTAGCTTCCATAAAGTGCTACCAGTGGCTTCGAATAGGCGGGCGGTGAAGTTGTCGACACGAATGCCGAATTCCAGATCGTCTTCGCCAACCAGCGTAATGCGTGAGGAGGTCAGCCCGCCGGCTTCTTCACGGAAACTGCCCCGTCCCTTGGCCGAAACCATCTCGTCGAAATATTCGCCGGCACCTTGTTGTACGGCGGTGACATCGGCGGCGGAGAGCAAGAGGCTGTCGCGCAACAGGCTGGCCAGCTGCCTTAGATACAACGCCCGGCAGTCGCGCAGGATTTCGAAATTGTCGGAGATCACGGGAGATCAGCGTCCTTCATCGCATCGCTCGTCTTCGGACCGACGGTGCCGAGGCGGGCTTTGAGTGAGTCGGGCTTGCCATTGAACAAGGCGGAATAATACACCGCGTTGCTCATCACTTTCTTAACGTAGTCACGGGTTTCGCTGAACGGGATGGTTTCGGCGTAGATGGCACCTTCGAGCGGACGGTCGGCGCGCCATTTTTTGGCACGACTAGGACCGGCGTTGTAGGCGGCAGAAGCTAGTACCGGGTGATTGTCCAGATTCTCCATGACCAAGCGCATGTAGGTGGTGCCGAGCAGGACGTTTGTATCGGTATCGTTGACCTGGCTGTGGGAATAGTTGCGTAAGCCGATTTTCTTGGCCACCCATTTGGCGGTGGCAGGCATTAGCTGCATTAGGCCGGAAGCACCGACATTCGACTTGGCGTTAGTGATGAAGCGACTTTCCTGGCGCATCAGACCATAGACCCAGGCATCGTCGAGCGCTTGAGTCTGCGCAGCAGTTCGGACCTGGTCGCTGTAGGGGGCCAGGAAGCGCAAGGTATAGTCGTGTTCAGCTTTGGTCTTGTCGGCGGTATTGATGGCGCGGTCCCATATCTGGTTGCGCTTGGCGAGGTCGGCGGCGGCGAGTAGCGATCGGTCGTCCATGCCGCGCAATGCCCAGTTCCATTCGCGCACCCCTTCGGTCCGCATGTCGAGGCGGAAGAAGGCAAGTGCCCGCTTAAGGGCCGGATTGTCTCGCGCGATTTGCTGTTCCTCCGCTGTTGGCGGGGCGGCTTTGGGGGGAGGCACGACGGCGCGGCCCAATTCTTCATCGGCCAAATTACCGTAGAAATTGGCTTGGCCGGCAATTTTTTCGAATAGCGCGTTGGCGTTTGTGGTTCGGCCGCCGGCCTTATGCGACCGGCCAAGCCAATAAATCCATTCTGGCTGCTGTGCGAGCGCCGGCGGCATGGCTTCGATGGTTTTATGCACCACCCCCCATTCCTGGCTGCGTAGCGCGGCGCGTACTTTCCATTGAATGGCTTCGTCCGATAGTTTCGTCTTGCCCGCATTGGCATACCAGGATACCGCTTCTGGCATGTGGCGTTTGGCGGCCTGCAGGGCAATCTGGCTCCAGGTCCACTGCTGTTCGTTATCCTGTAGTCGGCTCCTGAGCTTGTCGAGTTCGTCGGCGGCGATGCGCGGATCATTTGTGGCGATGCGCTGAATAGCGATTGTCGCTAGCTCACGTCCGGCACGCGTGGTGTACCAGTTGGCCGGTTGCCGAATCAGATAGCTCATTGAACTGTTCAGGGCGTTGTCGAGTGCCTTGGCCTCCGGTGCCTCACTGTCCGGAAGGTAGTTCAGCGTGGTTTTGGCCCAGGTCGGGCGGTTGGCCTCGATCTGGCGGCGGGCCCGGTCCCACACATCGTCTACCGTCAGGCGCTGGCTGGCAACGATTGCGTCAATCAGCGGACGGCAGGGCTCAGGCGGCTCCAGCATGGTCAGCCAGAGCTTTTCCGCCTCGTCAAGCACGGCGCGGTCGTCGCGGGCCAGTCTGGCCTGCTGTTGCAAGCAAGTGACATCAACTTCAGGAGCGCGGAGGCGAGCGTACTCTTTTTCCACTTCGTTCCACGTGGAACGTTTGCTTAACCAGCGTATCCAGTCGGCCCGCAGTTTTTCGGCGACGTATGTCTTGTCGTTACGCTCGAGAAAATCGCGGATGGCCGCGAAGTCGCCTTGGTCCATCCATATGCGCAGTCGGTAGTTCTCGACGTAGGGTGCGAGGTCGTGGCCACCGATCTGGCTGGCGGCGCGTTCGAACTTGTTGCGGTCGCCGTTGCGAAAGGCGTCGCGGGCGGCGAGAAAGGCGGCATCCCGGCTGTCCTGCGCGATGACCGGGAGGGCGAGCGACAGGCCGAGGAGGAGAAGGCGAAACTTCATGCTAGATTACGGTAATGGTGGAGCTAGACGAGGATAACACGGCCTGGCGGCGCGGGATGCGCCGCGAGATGGTGGCGCGACGCGCGGCACTGACCGATGCCGAACATACGCGCCTGTCGGCGGCAATGGTCGGTCATCTGCTGGCAGCCCTGCCCTGCCCCAAGGTCGTTGCCTTTTGCTGGCCGATCAAGCACGAGCCGGACGTACGTTCGGCGATTCCGCAGTGGGCGGAGCAGGGGGCGCTTGCCGCCTTGCCTGTGGTGGTGGACGAAGGGCGTCCGCTGGCATTCCGGCATTGGGCGCACGATACCCCGTTGGCCCCTGACCGTTATGGCATTCCGACGCCGACGGCTGGTGAATGGTTGATTCCCGACATGATTTTGCTGCCGCTGAACGGCTTCGATGGCGACGGTTATCGTTTGGGCTATGGCGGCGGCTATTTCGACCGGACCTTGGCGGCCCTCTCCCCTCGCCCGCTGGCGGTCGGCGTGGGCTTCGAAGTCAATCGGCTGCCGAGCATTCGTCCCGAGGTACACGATCAGCGGCTCGACTGGCTGGTGACCGAGGCCGGCGCATTCAGGCTTCCCGCCGCCTGAGTTGCCAGGAGGCGAAGGCGATGAGCAGCCCGGCCAGCGCGGCCAGTACCGCCTGGCGCAGGTCGAACAGACCGGTACGGGCCGCCAGTTCCAGTGTGTAACCGTGGTGCAACGACAACAGCAGGTTGGCGAGCGAGAAGGCCAGCCACATCGGGCGTTGGCCACGCGGCTGCTCGCGGCGCAGCCAGAGTTCCAGCATCAGCCCGCTGGCGACGGCCTGGGCGAGTAATGCGGAGAAAAGACACAACAGCGTTAAGGCGTAAGGGCTCATGCAGCGGCGACAGCGGTGCGGAAACGTTCGAGGGCTTGGTCCAGCGTCGAGCGTGGACAGCCGAAGTTTAACCGCAGCCAGCCTGGCGCGCCGAAATCCGTGCCGTCGGAGAGTCCCAGGCCATGGGCTTCGAAATGGGCGGCGGGTTTGTCCAGGCCGAGTTCGCGCACATCGATCCAGGCCAGATAGGTCGCTTCGACGGGCGCCATTTTTACCCTTTTTTGCCCGTGCACCGCAACAGTGACCCGGTCGCGGTTGCCGCGCAAGTAGTCGAGCAGTTCATCATGCCAGTCGGCACCATTGCGGTAGGCAACCTCGCAGGCGGCTAGGCCGAGCACATTCACGTGCGGCACGATGCCGTCCATGGCACGGTGGAAACGCTGGCGCAAGGCCGGATCGGAAATCACCGCGAAGGCGCAGCCGAGGCCGGGAATGTTGAACGTCTTCGATGGTGCCATCAGCGTGATGGTACGTTTGGCGGCTTCCGACGACAGGCTGGCGAAGGGGATGTGGCGTTTGTCTTCGTCCAGAATCAGTCCGCAGTGGATTTCGTCGGAGCAGACGATCAGGTCGTGGTGCTCGGCGTAATCAGCCAGTGAGTTCAGTTCCTCGCGGCTCCAGCAGCGGCCGACCGGGTTATGTGGGTGGCAGAGGAGGAATAGCTCAGTCTGCGTCGTGGTCGCCTGTTCCAGCGCTGTCAGGTCCCAGCCCCAGCGGTCATCCGCCAACGCGAGCTCAACGCGCTTGAGCGGACGTTCGGACAGGCGTGGTGCCGACAGGAAAGGCGGATAGATCGGCGTCGCCGTTAGCACCTCGCCGGTGACGGCGCGGCAGGCGACATTCAGGCCGGTAACCAGCCCCGGCAGCCAGACGATCCACTCGGGCTGGATTTTCCAGCCGTACTCGCTTTCCAGGTGAGCGAGCACTGACTCCGTCAATGAGGGCCAGGGATGGCCGTAACCGAAAACGCCATGATCGATGCGCCGATGCAGCGCCTCGATCACGGCCGGCGGGGCGGCGAAATCCATGTCCGCCACCCACAGCGGCAAGACGTCGCGACCGGCGTACTTGCCCCATTTGATGGAGTCGGAGTCGCGCCGGTCGATCGGCTCGTCGAAGCGGCTCACACTTCGAGGTGCTGGTAGAGCGCCGTCGACAGGTAGCGTTCGCCGAAGGACGGGATGATGACGACGATCAGCTTGCCGGCGTTTTCCGGCCGCTTGGCCAACTCCAGCGCGGCCCAGGTGGCGGCGCCGGACGAAATGCCGACCAGCAAGCCTTCCTCCGTCGCCATCTGACGGGCGGTAGCGAAGGCGTCGTCGTTCTTGACGCGGATCACCTCGTCGTAAACCCCGGTATTGAGCACGCCCGGCACGAAGCCGGCGCCGATGCCCTGGATCGGGTGCGGACCCTTCTGGCCGCCGGAGAGGACTGGCGAAGCATCCGGCTCGACGGCGACGATCTTGACGCCCGGCTTCTTCGCCTTGAGCACTTCGCCGACGCCGGTCACGGTGCCGCCGGTGCCGACACCCGACACGAAAATATCGACCTGTCCATCGGTATCGCGCCAGATTTCCTCGGCGGTGGTGCTGCGGTGCACGGCCGGATTGGCCGGATTTTCAAACTGTTGCGGGACGAAGTATTTCGGGTCGGATTCGGCCAGTGCCTTGGCCTTGGCGATGGCGCCGCCCATGCCTTCCGGTCCCGGCGTCAGGATCAGCTCGGCACCGTAGGCCTTCAACAGCAGCTTGCGCTCACGGCTCATGGTTTCCGGCATGACAAACGCGGCCTTGATGCCGCGTGCGGCGCAGACCATGGCCAGGCCGATGCCGGTATTGCCCGAGGTCGGTTCCAGCACGACGGTATCCGGCCCGATCTTGCCGGCGGCAATGGCGGCGTCGAGCATGGCGACGGCGATGCGATCCTTGACGCTGTGGCCGGGATTGAAGAATTCCAGCTTGGCGACGACGGTCGCGCCGACGCCTTCGGTGACGCGATTGAGTTTGACCAGCGGGGTATTGCCGACCAGTTCGGTGACGTTATTGGCGATTTTCATGGGGAACTCCACGGGAGGATGGCAGATTGTAGGGGGTTACGGCAGTTTTGTGCGTAGGCTGGCAATCTCGGGCTGGGGAACCGAACAACTGGCCGGTTGCGAGTTCGATGCCGAGGCGAGTTGCGGAGCGCTGTGCGCTCTCGTCATCTATGCCGGTAAGCTGGCGGACTATTCCGCAGGAGCGGGCGGTTTGTGCGAACTCAGGGTGGGCGTTACTCAGACGCACGTAATCCGGGCGGAGCTCAAGTGCTGCCGGTGGGCCGCCTTTGCTGCTTTCTAAATGCAGGGCCAGCCGATAACCACGCTGTCGGTAATTGTCCAGAGCCTGGGCGAAGCGGCCGTATGTATCTCGCGCCCCGCCGTCGAGTTCGAGAACGATGTCTTCCGGCGCCAGGCCGCAGCGCTTCAGGATGGCCTCGTAGACCAACCCATGCTGGTTTGGCACGGCCAGAAGATGTCGGGGATGTACGGCCAATTGCAGCCAGCCGCCGGTGCTCCGTTGTTGGGCCAGGAAGTTTAGGGCGTGCAAGGTACGGCACAGGCGGTCGAGGTGGATGACGGATTGTTCCGTTTCGCAGAAGGCAAAGGGTGTCAGCGAATCGACGGGTGTGCCGTCCTCTCTTTCGGCGTGAAGCGAAGCGCGGTGGCCAACGATGCGGTTTGCCGACAAGTCAATGATCGGCTCGAATAGCGAACTGAGGCGAAGCCCGTTGTACCAAGCCTCGACTCTTTCCGCCTTTGCGTAGAGTAGGCTGTCGCCGGCGTGGTCGGCAGTATTGAAATAACGGATCAAGTCTTCAACTGGCATGGTGCTCATCTTTTCAGATAGATTTGGTCAAAGCTGCCGCCATCCGCGAAGTGCGTCTTTTGTGCCTTCTGCCATCCGCCAAACATCTCGTCGATCGTGACGAGTTTGATCTTGGGAAACTGGCCGGAGAATTTGGCAGCCACCTTGGGGTCGCGCGGCCGGTAATAATGTCTGGCGGCAATGTTCTGCCCCTCTTCCGAATACAAATAATCGAGATAAGCCTGTGCGGTCAGGCGTGTGCCATGCTTTTCGACTACCTTGTCGACCACTGCGACGGGCGGTTCGGCGAGGATGGACAGGCTGGGGGCGACGATGTCGAATTTGTCCCTGCCCAATTCGTTGATCGCGAGAATGGCTTCGTTTTCCCAGGCAATCAGCACATCGCCGAGGCCGCGTTCGACGAAGGTGGTGGTCGCGCCGCGGGCCCCCGAGTCGAGGACGGGTACATTCTTGAAAAGGGAGGTGACGAATTCCTTGGCCTTTTGCTCGTTGCCTCCAGGCTGCTTTAGCGCCCAGGCCCAGGCTGCCAGATAGTTCCAGCGAGCCCCTCCGGAGGTTTTCGGATTCGGCGTGATGACCGTAACGCCGGGCTTGGCCAGGTCACCCCAATCCTTGATGCCCTTGGGGTTCCCCTTGCGCACCAGAAAGATGATGGTGGAAGTATAGGGAGAGGAGTTGTGTGGAAAACGCTTTTGCCAGTCGGCCGGCAGCAGGTTTTTCTCGGCCAGCGCATCGATGTCGTAGGCCAAGGCCAGTGTCACGATATCGGCCTCCAGTCCGTCCCGCACGGCCAGAGCCTGCTTGCCGGAGCCACCGTGCGACTGGCGAACCTTGATATCTTGGCCCGTCTTGCTCTGCCAGTGCTTGTTGAAGGCTGCGTTGAAATCCTTGTAAAACTCCCGCGTCGGATCGTAGGAGACATTGAGCAGCGAAGTTTGGGCAAAGACAGAACCGATACCCAGTGCGAAAGTGCATAGGGCGGTCAGGATAGATTGGCGCATCGGCGGCCTCCTTCGGCACGGTGAGTGTTTCGATAGGAGTAGAGTCTAGTTATCGTGCATTAGTCCGTAAAAGAATTAATTGTTGTCAATTAATTACCAAATGTTATTTAGACTCGGCTAGGCAAGACGCCCCACACGGCGTTAAATGCGTCCGACGCATGTTCCGTGCGACAGGCTGGCATGGACAGGGATATCCAGAACAGGGAGCGGAGAGAAGATGCTGCATATGCATGATCGACCGATTACTGAGCGGGTCGACTGGTTGTTTGATTTTGCCCGGCGTCACGGTGAGACGTTTTGCAGCCCCGAGGCCTGGTTGGCTCGCGAGCGATACGTGGCCGAACATCCGACGGCGATTGGTGTCCTCAAGTGCATGGACGGCCGCATCAACATAGCATTGGCGACGCAAACGCCGACCGGCATTCTCATGCCGTTCCGCAACTTGGGTGGAATCTTCGATCTCGGTTGGCCTCATCTGGGCGAGGTACTGGCGCATTACGTCCAGGGCATGGTGCATTCCGGGCGGCGCCTACTGTTTTTGATCACCTATCACTGGTCGCGCGGTGATCCGAAGCGCGGATGTGCCGGATTCAAGTGCGATACCGCGGCGGCAATTGCCCACACGCAGCAGATTCGGCGGCAGATGGAGCACATCTTCGGTCAGGGGCATGGGGTGGTCTATCCGCTGGTTTGCGGATTCGAAACCGATGAGGAGGCATTGCTCATTCACGGAGAGAACGGCGCCATCATGGACCTGGCGGCGCTCGAGGGGGATGCGGTCAACAGTCTGGAACCGCGCTTGGCCGCCCTGCTGCCGGACATGCCGGCACAAATGCGGACCGACCTGTTACCGTTGCTGCTTGGCAACCTGGCCCATATTGCCGAGATCCGGGGGCAAGCGGCCAACGGCAAGCGTGAGTTGGATATCGAACATCGCGAGTGGGCGCTCTGCATCGGTCGCGGTTTCGATTTTCTGCACGCCCCCAATCTCGCGCTGATTATTGGCCCCTATAGCCCGGATCTGGCAGAGCCCGTGCGCAAGGCGGGCGGAATCATCAAGAGCAACATGGAGGCAGGACGAATTCCGAGCGATGGCTTCCTGCTGCTCGCTTCGGTGCCCTATGACGAGATCGGTGTCGAGCGGGCGCGGGCCGAACTCAAGTCGAGATTTCTGGCCCGATTCGCTCAGGAGGTGATCCGTCATGAGCACCCGGACATCGCTGACCGGATGATCGTGCGTCAGGCCGTGCTTAACTGGCGGGCGCGTCAGCTCGAACAATTGCCGGATTAAGCGCGTGCGGTGTTAGCCGTTGCTGCGGTGCACCGGCTAACACCGGCAAAAACGAAGATAGACTCAGCCCAAGAAAAGCTTGTAAGCGGGATTGTCGCTCTCGTCCCAGTGGGCGTAGCCAAGATTCGTCAGGAAGGCCTGGAATGCGGACATGTCGCCCGGCGGTACCTGCATGCCGACCAGTACACGGCCGTAATCGGCTCCGTGGTTACGGTAATGGAACAGGCTGATGTTCCAGCCGCTGCTCATCTGGTTCAGGAAATTCATCAGCGCACCCGGCCGCTCGGGGAACTCGAAGCGATAGACCAGCTCCTTCATGCCCTTTTCGCAGACCGCCGGTGCATGCCCGCCGACCATGTGGCGGATATGGTTCTTGGCCATCTCGTCTTCGGTCAGGTCGAGCGTCGGGTAGCCGTGCTTCTGCAAGCTGTCGACCAGCTTCAGTGACTCTTTACGGTTGGCCACCTGCACGCCGACGTAAACATGAGCCTCGCTGGCAGTGTGATAGCGGTAGTTGAACTCGGTCACATTGCGATTGCCGATCAGGGCCAGGAACTTCTTATAGGCACCCGGCTTCTCCGGCAGTGTGACCGCGAATACCGCTTCGCGCTGCTCGCCGAACTCGGCGCGCTCGGAAACGAAGCGCAGGCGGTCGAAATTCATGTTGGCGCCGGAAGTCACGGCGATCAGGTTCTTATCCTTCAGCTTGTGCTGACGGGCGTATTCCTTGGCGCCGGCGACGGCCAGCGCACCGGAAGGCTCCAGAATCGAGCGGGTGTCTTCGAAAACATCCTTGATCGCGGCGCAGATGGCGTCGGTATCGACCAGGATCACTTCATCCAGATATTCCTTGCAGACGCGGAAGGTCTCCTCGCCCACCAACTTGACGGCGGTGCCGTCGGCGAACAGCCCGACTTGATCGAGCCGCATACGCTTGCCGGCAGCCAGTGAGCGCTTCATGGCGTCGGCGTCGAAGGTCTCGACCCCGATGACCTTGATTTCGGGGCGCAGGCGTTTGATGTAGGCCGCTACGCCGGCCGCCAGCCCGCCGCCGCCAATAGCACAGAAAATGGCATGGATCGGCCCGTCCTGGCGGCGATGCTGGCGCAGGACTTCCATTGCGATGGTGCCCTGTCCGGCAATGACTTCCGGGTCATCAAAGGGATGGACGAAGGTCAGTTTCTCCGCCTTTTCCAACTCGACGGCCTTGGCATAGGCATCGTCGAAGGACGATCCGGCGAGCACAACCTCACCGCCAAGTCGCCGAACAGCATCAACTTTGATCGCCGGCGTTGTTTCGGGCATCACGATTACCGCGCGGCAACCGATCTTTTCGGCCGATAGGGCTACGCCTTGGGCATGGTTGCCAGCCGAAGCACAGATCACCCCCCGCTTCAACTTTTCTGCCGACAGGCTGGCAATCTTGTTGTAGGCGCCGCGCAGCTTGAAGGAGAATACCGGCTGCATATCCTCCCGCTTCAGCCAGATTCGGTTTTGCACTCGGCTCGACAGGTTACAGGCCAGTTCGAGCGGCGATTCGATGGCCACGTCGTAAACCTGGGCGTTGAGAACTTTTTCGAGATAATCCGGGTGCATGATGCGCGACTTGATAAAGGCAAAAGAAGGATTCTACGGGTGGAGTGGCTAAACGTCACGGCAGAACAAGGGCTGGCCGGCCTGTTTCTGGCCAGTTTTCTCTCGGCAACAGTGCTGCCAGGCGGCTCGGAAGCACTGCTGTGGGCCTTCTTGCGCCTGCGTCCGGAGCAGGCCAGCCTCGCTCTGCTGCTGGCCACCCTCGGCAACACCGGGGGAGGCATGGTGACTTGGTGGTGCGGCCGTTTCCTGCCCAAGTGGCAGCGTCTGGAAACCCTGCCGCACAAGGAGCGACTCGAGCGCTGGGGCAGCCCTGCCCTGCTCTTCTCTTGGCTACCGTTAGTCGGCGATGCCTTGTGTCTGGCGGCCGGCTGGCTACGGCTCAATTGGTTGCCTTGTTGCATGTTTATCGCCCTCGGCAAGCTCGCCCGCTATGGCCTGATTGTCTATCTGGCGAGCTAAAACGGAACCTATTGCAGCGAAAACCCGTCTACCGACCCCGCGTGTCGCGTCGCGATACGATAAAATCCAGCTTTTGACGGACTCTGGCTGCTCCAATGACTGCCCGCTTGCGCGAAATTCCCTATAACTACACGTCGTTTTCCGATCGTGAAATCGTCATCCGTTTGCTCGGCGCCGACAATTGGGCCGTTCTGGACGAATTGCGCAGCGAGCGCGTCACCGGGCGCTCGGCGCGCATGCTCTATGAAGTGTTGGGCGACATGTGGGTCGTGCAGCGCAATCCGTATCTGGAAGACGATCTGCTCGACAACCGCGAGCGGCGCGAAGCGCTGGTCAATGCCCTGCGCCATCGTTTGACCGAAGTCGAGAAGCGACGTGCCGAGAGCGAAGCCGAAGATCAGGAACGCGCGGCCAAGGTCAAGCGTCTGGTCGAGGCGGCCCATCAGGCGGTCAATCGTTTCGAGGCACGTTTCGGCGAAACGCTCGATCTACGCCGCAAGGTGCAGAAGGTGCTGGGCAAACACACGCGCAAGGACAACATCGCTTTCGATGGCCTGGCCCGCGTCTCACACGTCACCGATGCCACCGACTGGCGCGTCGAATACCCCTTCGTCGTCCTCTACCCCGATACCGAGGAAGAGATCGGCCATCTGGTGCGCGGCTGTATCGAAGCCGGCCTGACCATCATCCCACGTGGGGGCGGTACCGGCTATACCGGCGGCGCCGTGCCGCTGACGCCCTATTCGGCGGTGATCAACACCGAAAAGCTGATCGATCTGGGACCGGTCGAGGAAGTTGTCCTGCCCGGCCACAACGAGCCCTATGCCACGATCCGCACCGGTGCCGGCGTTGTCACCGACCGTGTGTCGGAAGCCGGTTCGGCCGCGGGCCGCGTCTTCGCGGTCGATCCGACCTCCGCTTCGGCTTCCTGCATCGGCGGCAACATCGCCATGAACGCCGGCGGCAAGAAAGCCGTGCTGTGGGGCACCGCGCTCGACAATCTGGCCTGGTGGAAGATGGTCGATCCGGACGGTAACTGGCTGGAAGTCGAACGCCTGAACCACAACTACGGCAAGATTCACGAGCAGGAGAAGGTCGAGTTCCGCCTGAAGCGTTTCGATCCCTCGGGCAAGAAGCTGCTCAAGGAAGAAATCCTGACCATGCCGGGCGCGGCCTGCCGCAAGGTCGGTCTGGGCAAGGATGTCACCGACAAATTCCTCGGCGGCGTGCCAGGTGTGCAGAAGGAAGGTACCGACGGCATCATCGTTGCCGCGCGCTGGGTGCTGCACAAGATGCCGCCGATTTCGCGCACGGTCTGTCTGGAGTTCTTCGGCCAAGTGCGCGAAGCCGTGCCGGCCATCGTCGAGATCACCGATTACTTCAAGCCGGGCGGTGCCGGCCATGCGGCTGGCGTGCAGCTGGCCGGCCTGGAGCACCTGGACGAACGCTACGTAAAGGCCGTCGGCTACGCAACCAAGGCCAAGCGCCATGGGCGTCCCAAGATGGTCCTGATCGGCGATATCGTCGGTCACGATGAAACGGCCGTGATGGCTGCCGCCTCCGAGGTCGTGCGCATGTGCAACCTGCGCGCCGCCGAGGGGT
Source organism: Azonexus sp. (assembly GCA_041909105.1). Taxonomy (GTDB): domain Bacteria; phylum Pseudomonadota; class Gammaproteobacteria; order Burkholderiales; family Rhodocyclaceae; genus Azonexus. The sequence continues at coordinate 8,160 of JAYREE010000001.1, read as the reverse complement.
TCATCGCGGTCGATGCCGAAACACGCAAGAAATTCTGGCTCGACCGTTCGCGTACCGCGGCCATTTCCCGCCATACCAACGCCTTCAAGGTGAACGAGGATGTGGTCATCCCGTTGCCGCGCATGGGCGAGTACTGCGACGGCATCGAGCGCATCAACATCGAGCTGTCGACCCAAAACAAGCTGGCGCTGTGCGACGCACTGGCCGATTTTCTCAAGGGTGACCTGCCGCTACACGAAGGCGATGCCGGTGTGGACAAGGATGTGCTGATTGGCGACCGCCGTCAGGCGGCGCTGGATTACGTTGAGGCCGTCCGCCTGCGCTGGGAATGGTTGCTGGACAACCTGGACATGCCGCTGGCCGAGGCCGAATCGCGCTTCCTGTCCTATGGCGTGGTCGCCGGCGAGCTGACTAACAAGGCGGCCAATCCCAAGCTCTTCCACCGTTTGCAGGATTACTCGGTGCGAACTTCGTGGAAGCAGGAGCTGAAGGCGCGCCTGACCAAGATTTTCGACGGGTCGGTCTATCGTCCGGTGCTCGAGCGCATCGAGGCCATCCACAAGGAAGTGTTGCGCGGCCGCGTTTTCGTTGCCCTGCACATGCATGCCGGCGACGGCAACGTGCACACCAACATCCCGGTCAACTCCGACAACTACGAGATGTTGCAGACGGCGCACAAGGCCGTCGAGCGCATCATGCACCTGGCGCGTGGTTTGGACGGCGTGATCTCGGGCGAGCACGGCATCGGTATCACCAAGCTCGAATTCCTGTCCGAAGAAGAACTCGGCCCCTTCCGCGCCTACAAGCAGAAGGTCGACCCGGAAGGTCGTTTCAATAAGGGCAAGCTGATGCCCGGCGGCGATATGGGCAATGCCTACACGCCGTCGTTCAGCCTGCTCGGTACCGAATCGCTGATCATGGAACAGTCGGAAATTGGCAAGATTTCCGACATGGTCAAGAACTGCCTGCGTTGCGGCAAGTGCAAGCCGGTCTGCTCGACGCACGTGCCGCGCGCCAACCTGCTCTACTCGCCGCGTAACAAGATTCTGGGCACCTCCTTGCTGGTCGAGGCTTTTCTGTACGAGGAACAGACGCGACGTGGCATTTCGCTCAAGCACTTCGACGAATTCAACGACGTGGCCGACCATTGCACGGTGTGCCACCGCTGCGTGAAGCCCTGCCCGGTCGATATCGACTTCGGCGATGTCTCGGTGGCCATGCGTAACTTCCTGCGCAAGCAGGACAAGAAGCGCTTCAGTCCCGGTACGGCGGCGTCCATGGCTTTTCTTACGGCCAAGGATCCAGCCACGGTCAAGTTGATGCGCGGCGTGATGATGGATTTCGGCTTCAAGGCGCAGCGTCTTGCCCACAAGGCGGTCAAGGCGCTCGGCCTGGTTCAGGAAACGCGGGCGCATCCGCCGGCCAGCGTTGGTGCGCCGACGATCAAGACGCAGGTCATCCACTTCATGAACCGGCCGATGCCGGGCAATCTGCCCAAGCGTACTTCGCGCGGCCTGCTCGACATTGAAGACGACAAGGTGATCCCGGTCATCCGCAATCCCAAGGTGGCCAGTGCGGATTCGGAAGCCGTGTTCTACTTCCCGGGCTGCGGCTCCGAGCGTTTGTTCTCGCAAGTCGGACTCGCCACGCAGGCCATGCTCTACGAAGCTGGTGCGACCACGGTGTTGCCGCCGGGCTACCTGTGCTGTGGTTATCCGCAGACGTCGTCGGGCAACGAGGACGAAGGTCAGAAGATCACGACCGAGAACCGCGTGCTCTTCCACCGCGTCGCCAACACGCTGAACTACCTCGACATCAAGACAGTCATCGTGTCCTGCGGCACCTGTATGGATCAGCTGCAGAAATACCAGTTCGAGAAAATCTTCCCTGGCTGCCGCCTGCTCGACATCCACGAGTACCTCATGGAAAAGGGCGTCAAGCTGGACGGTGTGACCGGTACGCGCTACATGTACCACGACCCCTGCCATACGCCGATGAAGGCCTACAACCCCTTGGCCGTGACCAAGAAGCTGATGGGCCAGGAGGTGCCGCTGAACGATCGTTGTTGCGGCGATTCGGGTTCCTTCGCCTACTCGCGGCCGGATATTGCCACCCAGGTCAAGTTCCGCAAGCAACAGGAAATCGAGAAGGGAGCGGAGAAACTGCGCGCCGACGGCTTCGCCGGCGACGTCAAAATTCTTACCTCCTGCCCGGCCTGTTTGCAGGGTCTGTCTCGCTACGACGACGATGCCGGAACGCAGGCCGACTACATCGTGGTCGAATTGGCCAAGCACCTGCTCGGCGAAAATTGGATGGCCGATTACGTCGGCAAGGCGAACAACGGCGGCATCGAGCGCGTCCTGCTCTGATTTTTTGCCTTTTTGGCCTGTGCACCGCAGCACTCCCTTTTGACGAGGGAGTCTTGCGGTATTCAGCCTCTGGTGTAATCCTATCGGAATAAACATGGAGCTGAAGCGTGAGCCTAGTCGATCCGAACTGCGAATTGTGCCGCCAGCCGGGCGGCACCCTCCTCTGGCAATCGTCGAACTGCCGTGTGATCCGTGTCGCCGATCCCGCCTATCCCGGTTTCTGCCGGGTCATCTGGACAGCACATGTGCGCGAAATGACCGACCTGACACCCGGCGAGCGCGGCGAATTGATGCAGGTCGTCTTCGCTGTCGAATCGGTGGTGCGCGAACTGTTCCAACCGCACAAGATCAATCTGGCCAGTTTCGGTAATGTCGTGCCGCATCTGCATTGGCACATCATTCCCCGCTGGACCGACGATCGTTGTTTTCCGGAACCGATCTGGGGTAAGCAGCAGAGGGACAGCCTTACCCAACGCCGTGAGGTCAGCGACGAAGCGTTGACCCGCGGGTTGGCGGCCGCACTGGACAACCACTGACAAGGCAGGATGAGGATGAGCAACGATAACGCACACGCACCGCTGGTCTTCTCCGATATGCAGTCCGGACTCGACTACCTCAATGCATTGCCGCTGGCCAATCCGCTGGTTGCCGAGCAGAAATTGATGGCCTTTCTCGACGCCTTGCTGAGCAGCCCGCCCGATCCTGGCATCCTGCTACGCCTCCTCGAACAGGCTCGTGTATCGCTTGGTTTTGTCGAGGACGAGATCTCACGCCGCTATCACAATCGTGCTCTTCCTCTCGGCGACGAGGAGGAAAACTACTTTCAGAAAGTGGTCGCCGCGTGGCGCAAGATGGGCAAGGCCTATGCACTGTGTGCAAGTCTTGAAGAACCAGACGCCGACAACCCTCAGTATTCCGTATTGGTGGCTACCATCCTGCATCGCTGCCTGTATTACGCAGGGATGGTGATCCTCGAACACTACCGCGCTCGTCGTGAACTGCCTGCCGGTGCCTGGCTCGACCTGCACGGCTTTTACGAGACGGCTGAAGAATGGGGCGTGGCTTACACACCGGTCGAAGATACGCTGGAAAACAATCTGCAGGCGACGCACTGCACTGCTGCCTATGCCACGGTATTGTTGGTCGACCTTGCCAGCCCCTACAGTAATACTGTGCGTGACCTCGGGCTGATCCGGCGTTGGGCCGGCATGTGGTCGCCGCTCGTCTCGGTGCACCGCCTCGATCAGGAATTTGAGGTCCCGGCCTACGTCGTCAATCTGATGAAGGACGCCCCGATGCATCCGGCGGCAGTGGCCGAGGAGCCAGGGGACGATGCCCGTCGCCTCGATACCAACCGTTTGGCGCTACAGATCGACCATATGTTGTCGCAACTGCGCCTGCGAATTACGGCGACCCAGCTCGGCTTGGGCGACGCGACCTCGGGACAGGCCATGGCCTTGCTCGGCCATCTCTCCCGACCATGGTCCCAGTCGGCCTCGCCGCGTCGTTTCCGGCGTTTTGCCAGCAGCGGTAGTGCCCGCGTCGCCATTGGTTTCGAGGCGATGCATTTCTGCGTGACCGGCCGCGAGTTCACCCAGCCGGATTCGGCCTCGGCATACTCCCGCGGTGAGTTCGATCAATTGTTTACTTTCCGGGAGCGGGTCGATCCCGGCGTATCGCTCAACATCAAGCCGCAGATCAACTTTCCGGTCGACGACTGGGAAGTGATCAACCATTCGGCCAACGGCTTCCGTCTAGGCCGTAGTTCGGCCGGACAGCGCATCTCGCATGGACAATTGATTGCCGTTTGTCCGCACGATGGAGAACGTTTTTTGCTGGCTCAGGTTTGCTGGCTGATGCAGGAACAGCAGGGTGGGTTGATTGCCGGCATTGCCATGCTGCCGGGCATGCCAAAGGGTATCGGGGTACGGCCGTTGGCCAACGGTACCACAACGGTAGATCGCTTCGTTCGTGCATTCCTGTTACCGGGTGTCGCGGCGATCAAGGAAGAGGATTCCATCGTCCTGCCCGCCGGAATGTATCAAGCCAGCCGGATACTGGAAATCTTCATGGAAGAAGGTATTGCCCAGTTGCGCATGAACCATGTGCTGCAACGCGGTTCCGATTTCGACCGGGTCAGCTACCAGCTGGTTTGATCCAGTTCGCGTCGGCGCGAGCTGGAGTACGGTAAACTACCGGCCTTGTTGAGGAGGATCACATGGCCGGTATCGAAGCAAATACCCCCATTCCTGTCGAAATCAAACTCCACCAGAAATCCCGCGTTCTGGAGTTGGTCTATGAGGGCGGCGATTCCTGTCGCCTCGATTTCGAATACCTGCGCGTCTATACGCCATCGGCCGAAGCTCGCGGCCACGGCCCCGGTCAGGAGACCTTGCAGACCGGCAAGCACAACGTCGATCTGATCGGCATCGAGCCGGTCGGAACCTATGCCTTGAAGCTTGTCTTCTCTGATGGCCACGACAGCGGCCTTTACTCTTGGGACATTCTGTACAACCTCGCCAAGCATCACGACGAACTGTGGCAGGAGTACCTGAATCAGCTCGAAAGCCAGGGACTTTCCCGCGATATCGATACCACCAGCCGCCCGAAGTCAGGCGGCAGCTGCGGCCACCACTGAGATCATGACCAAAGAAACTACCCACTTCGGCTACGAAACCGTTGCCGAAACCGAAAAGGCCCGGCGTGTCGCCGATGTGTTCGACTCCGTCGCCAGTCGTTACGACCTGATGAACGACCTGATGTCGGGCGGTATGCATCGCCTGTGGAAGGCGTTCACCATCCAACGCAGCGGCGTCCGCGAAGGCTCGCGCGTACTCGACGTGGCCGGCGGCACTGGCGACCTATCCCTAGCCTTTGCCAAGAAAGTCGGCAAGAGCGGACAGGTCTGGCTCACCGACATCAACAACGCGATGCTGGCCCGTGGCCGCGATCGATTGCTCGACAAGGGCTACATGCTGCCGGTGGCGCAATGCGATGCCGAAAAGCTGCCCTTCCCCGACGACTGGTTCGATTGCGTGACAGTGGCCTTCGGCCTGCGCAACATGACCCACAAAGACGCTGCGATTGCCGAAATGCGGCGTGTGCTGCGTCCCGGTGGCCGATTGCTGGTGCTCGAGTTCTCGCAAGTCTGGAAACCGCTGGCACCGGCCTACGATTTCTATTCCTTCCATGTCATCCCGCGCATCGGCAAATTGGTGACGAACGATTCGGACAGCTATCGCTACCTGTCCGAATCGATCCGCATGCACCCTGGTCAGGAGGAACTCAAGGGAATGATGGAGACAGCCGGGTTGGAAAATGTCGAGTACTTCAACCTTGCCCTCGGTGTAGTCGCCCTGCATCGCGGCTACAAGTTCTGAGAGCTTTTTGGCGATGTCCTTTCTCGGCTCGGCGCTGATCAAGGCTCTGAATCATGTGGCCAGCCAGGAGCGCTGGGCTGCCGAAAGACTACGCCCCTTTGCCGGTGGGCAGGTGGCAGTGTATTTCGGCGAATTCGAAGTCGGAATGGCGATAGACGGCGAAGGCAAATTCGCCGAGAGATCGAGCGAGCAGCCGCCCACCGTCAGCATCACGCTGCCCGCGGATACACCGGTGCTGGCCGTTACCGATCCACAGCGGATACTTAGCAGCGCAAAAATTTCTGGCCAGGCCGATTTCGCCGAAGTCATCGGCTTCGTTTTCCGCAATCTGAAGTGGGATGTGGAGGCGGATCTCGCTGCGGTGTTCGGTGATATCGTGGCGCATCGGGCGCATAAATTCGGGACACATGCCGTTTCGCAAATACGCGAGAGCACGCGAAAAGCTGCCGGCAATATTGCAGAGTACCTGGGCGAAGAATCCGGGCTACTCGTTTCGGCAACCGAGATGGCCGATTTCTCGGCCAAGATGGCTGAACTGAACGACGCTTTGAGCCAATTGGAAAAACGGATCGCCAGGCTTTAGCGTCAAGCCCCGCTAACGGAAAATAAAAAAGGCAGCCGAAGCTGCCTTTTTGTTTGCCTGTGAAAGCTTAGTGCGTGTGCTTACGCAGACGCTGGATGGTTTGCAGCTGGGCGATGGCTTGCGCCAGTTCGGCCTCGGCAGCAGCGTAGTCCATTTCGGCCTGGCGGTTGGCCAGAGCTTCTTCGGCACGCTTTTTGGCTTCCAGCGCTTTGGCTTCGTCCAGATCGTGGGCGCGGATGGCGGTGTCGGCCAACACGGTGATCATGTCGGGTTGCACCTCCAGCATGCCGCCGGAAACATAGACCAGTTCGAACTCGCTCTTGTCCTGCACCTTCAGACGAATGGTGCCGGGCTTGATGCGAGTCAGCAGCGGGGTATGTTTCGGCAGGATGCCAAGCTCCCCGGCTTCGCCGGGGAACACCGCGATTTCGACCAGGCCGGAGAAAATGGATTCTTCGGCGCTGACGACATCACAATGAACAGTCATAACCATTGCTGGCTCCTATGCGGACTCTGCATTACTGCAGGGTCTTGGCCTTTTCGATAACTTCCTCGATGCCGCCGACCATGTAGAAGGCCTGTTCCGGCAGGTGATCGTACTCGCCGGCACAGATACCCTTGAAGCCCTTGATGGTTTCCTTGAGCGGAACGAACTTGCCCGGAGAACCGGTAAAGACTTCGGCAACGTGGAACGGCTGCGACAGGAAGCGCTGAATCTTACGAGCACGGGACACGGCCAGCTTGTCTTCCGGCGACAGTTCGTCCATACCCAGAATCGCGATGATGTCACGCAGTTCCTTGTAGCGCTGCAGGGTCATCTGCACGGCACGAGCAACACCGTAGTGCTCTTCGCCCACGATCTGCGGATCGAGCTGACGGGAGGTGGAGTCTAGCGGATCAACCGCCGGGTAGATACCCAGCGAAGCGATGTCGCGCGACAACACGACCGTGGAGTCGAGGTGCAAGAAGGTGGTAGCCGGGGACGGGTCGGTCAAGTCATCCGCAGGCACATAAACGGCCTGGATGGAAGTAATGGAGCCAACCTTGGTCGAGGTAATACGCTCCTGCAGACGGCCCATTTCTTCAGCCAGCGTCGGCTGATAGCCCACAGCGGAAGGCATACGGCCCAGCAGCGCGGACACTTCGGTACCGGCCAGGGTGTAACGGTAGATGTTATCGACGAAGAACAGAATGTCACGACCGTCGTCACGGAAACGCTCGGCCATGGTCAGACCGGTCAGCGCAACACGCAGACGGTTGCCCGGAGGCTCGTTCATCTGACCGAACACCATCGCGACCTTGTCGAGAACGTTGGAGTCCTTCATTTCGTGGTAGAAGTCGTTACCTTCGCGGGTACGCTCGCCCACGCCAGCAAACACGGACAGACCGGAGTGCTGCTTCGCGATGTTGTTGATGAGTTCCATCATGTTGACGGTCTTGCCGACGCCGGCGCCACCGAACAGACCGACCTTACCGCCCTTGGCGAACGGGCAGATCAAATCGATAACCTTGATGCCGGTTTCCAGCAGATCGACGGAGGAAGACAGTTCGTCGAACTTGGGAGCCGCCTGGTGAATCTCACGCAGCTCGTTGGAATCGATCGGACCAGCTTCGTCGATCGGGCGACCCAGCACGTCCATGATGCGACCCAGGGTACCCATGCCGACCGGCACGGAGATACCAGCGCCGGTGTTGTTAACCTTCATGCCGCGACGCAGGCCATCGGAAGAACCCATGGCGATGGTACGGACCACGCCGTCACCCAGCTGTTGCTGAACTTCGAAGGTCAGGCCGGTTTCAACCATGCCGTTTTCTTCGGAAGCGTCAA